>NC_009976.1:678920-1357840 GCF_000018585.1 Prochlorococcus marinus str. MIT 9211
AACTCCTTTTCCTCTACCAACGATCCCTCGAAATCAAATTCAGAAGACATATCTGGGATAGACCTGCTTAATGCAGTTGATAAAAGGAGAAACTTTGCAATTATTTCTCATCCAGATGCCGGCAAGACAACTCTTACTGAAAAATTACTGCTATATGGTGGGGCTATTCAGCAAGCTGGTGCAGTAAAAGCTAGAGGCGAACAAAGAAAAGTTACTTCGGATTGGATGGAACTTGAAAAGCAAAGAGGGATATCTATTACTTCAACAGTTTTGCAATTTGCGTACAAGGGGATAACTATTAATTTATTAGATACTCCTGGCCACCAAGACTTCTCTGAAGACACTTATCGAACTCTGGCTGCTGCAGACAATGCAGTAATGCTTGAAGATGCTGCGAAAGGTCTGGAGCCGCAAACAAGGAAGTTGTTTGAAGTGTGCAGGCTTAGGAAAATACCTATTTTTACTTTTATAAATAAAATGGATAGGCCCGGACAAGAGCCTCTTTCATTATTGGATGAGATTGAGGCTGAATTAGGGCTTTCAACCTGGGCAGTTAATTGGCCTATTGGCAGTGGGGATCTTTTTCGAGGTCTTATTGATCGAAGCACTAGAGATGTCTTGATCTATACAAAAACAGAACGAGGCAAGCAGTCTATTGAGCAGCGTTATAAATTTGATGCTCCTGAGGTTAAAGAGTTAGTTGAAGATGATCTTTTACAAAAGGCTTTAGAAGAGATCAATTTATTAGATGAGGTTTCTGCACAAAGGGATATAGGGCTAATTCATGCAGGCGAATTAACACCTGTTTTTTTTGGCTCTGCAATGACAAATTTTGGTGTAAAGCCATTCCTTGATACTTTCTTAGAACTTGCACAAGGACCAGTTGCAAGAAATAGTGCTAGTGGTCCTATTGATCCCACAACAGATTCTTTTAGTGGATTTGTTTTTAAACTTCAGGCAAATATGGACCCTCGTCATAGAGATAGGATTGCTTTTGTTCGAGTTTGTAGTGGCCGTTTTAAAAAAGATATGACTGTTCGTCATGCTAGAACTGGAAAAAATATTCGATTATCTAGACCACAAAAAATCTTTGCGAAAGATCGTGCAGTAGTAGAGGATGCTTATCCAGGGGATGTTATTGGATTGAACAATCCAGGGATGTTCTCAATTGGAGATACTCTTTATACAGGCCAACATATTGAATATGAAGGGATCCCATGCTTTAGTCCTGAAATATTCAGTTGGTTACGTAATCCCAATCCCTCCTCATTTAAAAATTTTAGGAAAGGAGTAAATGAGCTAAGAGAGGAGGGTGCTGTACAAATACTTTATGACAATGATCAAAGTAAAAGAGACCCTATCCTGGCAGCGGTAGGACAACTTCAATTAGAAGTTGTTCAACATAGGCTGGAAAATGAATATGGCGTAGAGACAATATTAGAGCCACTGGGTTATCAAGTCGCAAGGTGGGTAGATGGAGGTTGGCCTGTACTTGAGGAGATAGGAAGAATTTTTAATTGCAAAACGGTACAGGACTCATGGCATAGACCAGTTCTGCTTTTTAAAAATGAATGGAATTTAAACCAACTAACCGAGGATCATCCAAATTTAATTTTGAGTACTGTCGCACCCGTTGTAAGTGGAGTAGATCCTATAAGTCTTTAGGTATAACTTTATGTTTTTCTTATATAGTGTTTTTTCAGAGTAAATTTAGTTATTTAGAGTTTTGGCTGAAAAAGACTCAAGTCCTAATAGCTCTTCTGAAGATGCCTATTTAATGTTGGGCCTAGAGCCTGGTGCAAGTTTTGAGGAGGTTCAGCAAGCGAGGACTAATAAACTTTCTGAAATAGGCGATGATCCAATTCTTAAAGCAAAGATCGAGTCCTCTTACGATGCTTTATTGATGAACAGCCTGAAGGCAAGGCAGCTTGGGAAAGTTAGTACTGCAGCAGTTAGTGCTTCTAATAAAGAAAAATTAAACAATGAAATAGCAGGTAATGTTGGAAGTTCTTTGTTGACACGAATAACTAACTTTAACTTTTCTGGGAAGAAAGGTGATTCCAAAGGATTTATCCCAAACTTAACTTTTCCAGAAGGACAGGGGCTGACGATTCGTTTAGCATTGGGATTGCTGGCTCTAGTAATTATATTAATTTCACCTAACGAAAGTATCGAGATAATTCTTTCGCTTTCAACTATTAGTTTGTTTATTAGTCAAGTAAGACGAGGGCGTGGAATTTTCCAGTCTTTAGGATGGAGTGTAGTCTTCCTTTCAGTTGGCTTGATATTTGGTGGACTTGTAGCCGGCGGTATTGTTACTAATATGTCTGACCACTCAAACTCTCTATCTACCGACAAAGTCGAAGGAGTAACTGCTGTAATTGCTTTATGGGTAGGATCCTTAGTACTATGATAGATCAAATTATAAAATAAAAA
Organism: Prochlorococcus marinus str. MIT 9211; assembly: GCF_000018585.1. Taxonomy (NCBI): domain Bacteria; kingdom Bacillati; phylum Cyanobacteriota; class Cyanophyceae; order Synechococcales; family Prochlorococcaceae; genus Prochlorococcus; species Prochlorococcus marinus. The sequence goes on from NC_009976.1 coordinate 681,357, forward strand.
TATTTTATATATCAACTAAAGATCTTAATTCTTCTTCTTCAATTTGATAAACATTCTTGCAGAATTCACAAGTAATTTCTGCTTTCTTGTCCTCATTAAGAATACTCTTGATTTCGCTATTACCTAGAAGTTTAAGAGCTGAAATACTTCTATCTCTAGAGCATTTACAGCGATACTTTATTTCTTGCCTTGCGCTTGGACCTTTAACTATTTCTGGATTTAAGTTATAGAAGAGATCTTTTAAAAGCCCACTGAGGTTATCTTTATATTCAAAAAGTCTTTCACTAAAAGAAGTTATTGTATTGCAATTCTCTTCTAATAGTTCTGCTAATGAACGGTCTTGAGATGCTTTTGGAAGGATCTGTGCAATTAATCCACCTGAACAAACTAATTCCTTGTGCTTTATTTTCTCACCTACAAATACAGCAGATGGGGTTTGTTCAGAATGTAAAAGATAAGATGCAATATCTTCTCCAATTCCCCCTCCAACTAGTTCTACAGTGCTGCTATAGGGGTCGCCTTCCCCAATATCCCTAATTACATGTAGATACCCTTTTCCTGTTGCATTTGCAAAGTCAAAACAGTGATGTCCTTCTTTTGATTTAACAAGGTCTAGTTCAAGTGATGGGTTGCCCAAAAAACCCCTGACAGAGCCGTCTCTGCAAGCATCTACTGTTAAACCTTTTATAGGACCATCTGATTGAATCTTAAGAGTAACTCTTCCATGCAATACTTTCATAGAGCTTGCTAATAATAGACTTGCTGACATCGCCCTGCCCATTAGTGCAGATGTTAGGTAGGAAAGCTTGTGCCTGCTTTTGGCCTCTTTTAGAGCATTTGTTGTAATAGCTGCGACTAGCCTAATCCCTCCATTTGCGGCTGTTGCTCTTACTAAGGTATCGTTCATTTACTTAAATTCATTTAAAGCTACTTTTTAATGCTATCTACTTTCCTATATATTTTATGAACTTTGGCCAAATTATCTATTATGAAATATTTAATATCATTTTATGGTATATGCCTACTTTTTAAAAACTCTTTAGTGCTTCTCTTGAAGCGTATAATCTTTAGATTAAAATGACTACTAAATCAAAATCATTTTATTTTAACCAAGCAAGGTTTGGCCTTATATGGTCTCTTGCTTATGCAAATTCACCGTCAAAATCCACTGTAATTCTTCTGCCAGAGCTAATATGCAATTCCTTAACAGATGTTTTATTTAGAGCAGGATATCAAATTACTTACTATAAAATAGATTCTACATTGAATCCGTGTGTAGAATCTATAGAAAAACATTTTTCTAAGACATCTGACATAAAGGCTTTGATTTATGTAAATTACTTTGGTATACCCGCAAAAGTGGAATTGATTAGAAAGTTATGTACAGAAAAAGATGTTTTATTAATTGAAGATAATAGTCATGGATTTGGAGGTCAATTTGAAGGAAGCTACTTAGGAGAGAAAGGTGATATAAGTATTAGTTCACCTAGAAAATCTTATTCTTCTGCTATTGGAGGTGTCATTTCAATAAATTCAAAAAATCTTTTGCTAAATGATTTCAAAAACCAACCATATAATCAATTAAATTACAGTAAAATACCAATCACTCATATGCATAAGATTGATAATATTTTTTTGCAGAGCATTAGGAATAATTTTAGAATAAAAAAGCTAAGTTTTATAGAACAAAATGACCCATATGCTTTTAGAGAAAAGCCTCCTAGAGATATTTACTTAGGACCAATTGCTGAAAAATATCGTTACTTTGTAGATTGGAAAATGATCAGGAAAACTAGGATTAACGGATGGAATTTGACAAGATCTATGTGTAAAAAATTAGGTATTAAACCTATATTTGAAAATAGTATAGATCAATTATGTCCTTGGGCCTACCCTGCTTTCTGTAAAAATATTAATGAAAGGAATGATTGGATCAAGTTTTTCTATAGTAGATCATTAGCAGCTTTTAGCTGGCCATGTTTGCCGAATGAACAGATCATTAGTAAAAAAGACGCCCTTGAATATTGGAAAAATATAATTTGTATCCCTTTAAATAATATTAGTATTAGATCAGTCAAAAGAATATACAATAAGCTCTCCTGAAGGTTAATTTATTTATCATATTTAGTTTAATTATATTTAGATACTCCTCTACTTAATTATATATTGACTTTAGAAACCATTTTATTTTTAAATATGATAGTGCTAGATCTTTCGTGTAACTATCTATAGCTAGTATTTCTCTGTTTGGAGAGTAGTTTAATGTATGAGGCCCAATCCGTCTGCTCTCAGAGGAAAAATTAACTAGTTCATTTGTTTCTGAAATTTTGGAATTATTATATGATTTATCTAGTAGCCAAATACCATCCCCGTAGGACTTTGAACGCATTTGCATAGGAAAGTATTCACATCCTCTGTATGTAAAGAGACCGCCAGCACTTCTCATTGTTTTACCTATTCCATTCACATTTGGAACTATATAAATATTTTTTTCTAATGTAAAGTTAAATTGATTTAACCCTTTTGTAGACCTAAATATATGTCGTACATGATCTTTACCTTCAATTGAAGTGCATAAAAGCCTTACACTCTCTTTATCTATTAAAATCACAGGGTCAATTATTGTATAGTCTCTTTCGGCTGAGTATTTATTAGTATAAATACGCTTTATTGAAAGTGTATTCATATCCTCTATCAGATAAATAGAAAGGCCCTTTTGAGTATGAGATTCTAAGGTGAGGTAAGTACGGCTATCTATTATAAATGTTCTAGGAAATGAATAATGATGTAAAGGGTCTAGGTCTAAGGAATTGTATTCGCCGCTAATTAAATCATAAGAAAAGATACAACCACGCCCTGTAGTGGTTGATATACTTTCAAACAAAAGCATATTGTTAGTCAGAAAATAAGGATCTGCTGCTATAATATGTTTTTTATCAGGTCTAGAGATTTTTAAAAATGAAAGATTTTTTGCAGACTCCATGTTGAATTTCCCGTTGTCTATTGAACTTATAAAATTATTGCTACTAAGTAAGTAAATAGACCAATTCTCAAAATGCAGGTTGAGTAGTTTGCTATATAACTGTCTCAATTTATTAGTATAATTCATTTTTTAGATATGGTTTTGAAAAGGTTAAGAACTGATTCCAACCTTCTAATAGCGAATCTTGCTATAGTTAAAATATATAAATTGGTCTTTATAGAATTTACTAGTCTTCGATAAAAATAGTATATTAATCCTATAAATGTAGTTGGTTTTACGTAATCAACTAATAAATTATCTTTCCCAGCCCAATTATATTTATATGGCTCTTTACCAAGTGTAAAATCTATCGCCTTTACGTCATTTTCAAATGCTATATTAATTAGATGTTCTAATAATAGTCTCCCTGGAGAATATTTTATATAAGGCGTATCCATATATCCTGGATAGAGATAATATAATACTTCTTTATATTTGAGAGCCCAGCAAGCAGCAAGAACTTGTTTGTCTAATGTTATAGCTATGAGGTATGAACTTGAATTAGAAGCATCAGAATAGTCGTTAAAGGATGTATAGAAATTTATTAATGAGTAGATTTTTTCTGTAAATGATATCCCTAGAGACCTTGCTTTTCTTTCCAATGAATTTGAAATCTTAGTAAAAATTTCAGTGTACTCTTCTTCTGTATATAGAAACTTATACTCTAGTTTTCCATATTCTTTAAGTCTTCTTGTGTATCGCTTATTATCTTTAACCATGCGTTTAGAAATATTGTTAAAGAATAAGTCTATATTTTCATGTTTACAGCTAGATACGCTTTCGACTTCTCCAGCTTTCAATGCATTTATTTTTTCAAGACTCATTTGTTTGGGAATATTTTGATGCTTTAAAGGATACCTTTCTATCAGAAATGCATCATGTGGTGGCATTTCACTAATAACGATTTTCCATAAATTAACTTTTTCTTCTGAAGTTAGCTTGTTCTCTATGATTAAAGGTAATTTATACTCTGCTAAATCTCTTCCTGCAAACCTCATTAAATTAGCTGGACCATGACTTGTTAATTCAAGGGGAAATAGAGCTAAAGGATCATCTTGTTTTCTATAGACTATGTAGATGAAGATTTTAAGCTTTTTTTGTCTTTTTAATTCAAACTTATACCATCTTTGAAACCATTCATAGCTTTGAAATACTGTACATTCGCATTCTGATTCTATTCTTTTCCAAACAAATTCTAATCTAGGATCTGTGGCACTAAATGACTTTATTGATAAGAGTTTCATTTTCTGATTACGTCGGTTCTTAAATATCTTTTGTTTTTTTTATTTTAATTATACTCCAGACTTATTCTAGATAACTTAATACTAACCTGACTAGGGCATTTCATAGTTCTTTGATTGGTTAGGGCACTGTTTTGTGTAGCTTGCCATTTGTAAGTTCATAAGACAAATGCTGTTTCTTTGTAAATAACTCTGGTTCATGACTGACAACTATCAAGACCCTTTCCTTTGACAGTTGGTTGATTAATTCTACGATCTCATCCCTGACAGACCAATCTAGCCCTGCAGTAGGCTCATCAAGTAAAAGTATTTTGGGCTCCCTTAGAAGCTGGACAGCGATTGCCAATCTCCTTTGCTGACCTCCACTCAACCATTCTGGAGGTCGTTTATAGTTTTCTGTCATCAGTCCTACTTTTTTTAGAGCTTTCTCCTGAATATCTATAGCTAATCGTCTATGACCTAGTCTTAACTCTTGTAAGATAGTCAACCCTATAAAATGTCTTTCTGGGAACTGAAAGACAACTCCGCAGAGTGACCTTCTCCTTCTTTCGTTTACTTGATTACCATGCCAGGTTATCAATCCCCTTTGTGGTCGTGACAAACCACTTATGATTTCAATTAGACTTGTCTTGCCACTGCCGCTAGGGCCAAAAATGATTGTCGGCTCTCCAGTTTGAGCGCTTAGGGATATCGCCTTAAGTATAGGGCCTTCGGCAGTGGCTGGATGATAGTTAATTCCTTTCAGCTCTAGCATTGCAAACACTTAACAGGTGTGTGTCTAGTTCCCAGTAAGTTATTTCAGTTGTCAGAATAGTATCTTATTTTTATATCAAATAACAATTACTTTTAAGAGGAATGGAAGTTCGCTTTCGTGAAGTAGACCCTTTTAACTGTTGGCTTTGGCTTCATTTTTCAGATGTACCTAGTGAAGGAGAGAGAAATTATTTAGATGGAATTTTCGATAGCTGGTATGTTTTAGGTCGACTGGGGGGATTTAATTCAGAAAACCTTCAATCCCATTTGGCTGGTAATGAATTAAGTTGGATGACTTATGAGAGTCAAGATGCTTCTGCCATTATGCCGGCATTGATGCATAATTTAGGTCAAATGGAATACGAGGGTGCATGGGCCAGGTGCTGGGTTGATTTGGGGACATGTGATGCGATTGCAATCGATGTGTTGATTAATGCTCTTCTGCAGGTTAATGGTGACGTTATTAAGCTGGAAGAATTTATAATTGGAGGCGTAAATGATGATTGGCCGGTTGAAGATCACCCTGATGCAATTTTTACTTCTCCTAAGGAATAGTAGTGGCTGAATTGAGACGCCTATTGATAGGACAAGATCGTATAGAAAACATTGATAAGAATGATAGGCTTTTATTATTGAAACCCAATGAGACTCATTATCTAACTAGAGTTTTACGACTAAAACCAGGAGATGAAATCTTTATAGTGAATGGGTATGGAAGTCTATGGAGAGGATGTCTAGAGAAATCAGATTCATTAACTCTTCTCTCTTCGCTAACTAATCCAGAAATATTTCATCAGAGAGCTAATCCTTTAATTTGCTTAGCTGTTGTATTGCCTAAGAAAGGGTTTGATGAAATTCTGAGGTTTTGCACCGAAGTTGGTGTTGATATCTTTCAGCCTCTTATATCTGAGCGCAGTATTAATCAAGATATTGGCATTCTTCGACTCAAACGTTGGCAATCCATAATAAATGAAGCCGTTGAGCAGTCTGAACGACTATGGATGCCTGAACTAAGGCCCCCTATTCGCTTTCAAGATTGGGTAACAGAGTCATCGATAGGGGCCGTCTCCATTGGAACCACTCGAGAGAATAGGTATTGTGAGCTTGAAACTTGGTTAGCACAATTGAGTAATGATTTAAGCCATGTATGGATAGCAATAGGGCCTGAGGGAGGGTGGAGCTCTACAGAGTTGTCTTTAGCTTTAAAGCATGGTGCTCAATATGTGCAATTTGGAGAAACAATACTTAGAGTTTCGACAGCGGCAATTTGTTCTGCACAGCTTATGGCTTCTTGGAGAAGATTAAATTATTAGACCTTGACTCTTTTTGCTTTTAGAGTTGTCGTGAGGAGACTTATTGATTGGTTTTTTTACTTGCTAGCTTTTTCTACACTTTCCCCAAACGAATGGCTTATTGCACTATTTTTGAACACTCTATTAATAACGCTCGCGCAGCGTCTGCCCATTTTAACTAAACTTGGATGGTTTCATGCAGGAGCTCTGGGGACAATCCTTTGGGGATGCCTTGGCTGGAAAGGGTGGTTGTCAGTAGTTATTTACCTTTTTCTTGGCTCTCTTGTCACTAAGATTGGCTACACTTACAAGAAATCTAAAGGCATTGCAGAAGCAAGAGGTGGTAGTAGAGGGCCTGAGAATGTCTGGGGTTCAGCAGCAACAGGAGCTTTCTTGGCTGTGCTATTAAAAATTTTTGAAGGGGCGGGCCCACACTTAGAACTATTATGTATTGGCTTTGCCGCTAGCTTTGCAGCAAAATTGGCTGATACTTTTGGTAGTGAAATAGGGAAAAGATGGGGACGCAGACCTCTCTTAATTACTACTTTTAAACGGGTTCCTGCTGGAACTGATGGAGCCATCAGTATTGCAGGCACATTCGCAAGCCTAGTTGGTAGCTTGTTGATGACATCTGTAATGAGCTTGCTTTCTTTTATTCCCAACGGATATGGCTTCCTGATTGTTGTTATATCAGCTTTTCTTGCAACTATTGCTGAGAGTTTCTTGGGCGCCTTAGTACAATTCCGTTTCAGATGGCTGACAAATGAACTTGTCAATAGTATCCAAACTAGTTTTGCAGCATCAATAGCAATACTTCTTGCTTATACAGTCAAAACTTATTAAGTAGTCTAGAAAATATATATAGGCTTCTTTTTTAAGATTATGAGATTATGGTTATTTGTTTTTATTAAAGTCTATCTCAGCCCAATTAACTAGTGAGCTCCAAGTAGAAACTTTTTGGTATATCCAATTGTGGCCATCAGAATTTAGATGTATGCCATCTGGCCCTATAAGGTTTTGCCACGAAGGTTCATTCCTCATTGCTTTGTAAGTAGGAAGAAAAGGTATATCTAACTCTAGACAACTCTCTTCTATTTGCCTTTCATAAATAGCACAGGCCTGGTTGGAGTACCACAGACATTGTGAGAATGGCATATGCTCCTCCTTGACAGGAGTAAGTCCTAGAACCATTACTCGTGTCTGCTTTTTAATATCCTTTAAAAGTCTTCCAAGGCCAAATCTAAATGCTTCAGATGATAGTTGGGGCCTGCCATCCTCTCTACCAATTTTTGCAGTGTCATTTAGACCTATTGAAAGTAGTAAGGCATCAGGAAATTTTCTTCTTAGTTCACCTCGACAAGTCCATTCTTGTTGCCATCGTTTTGCTACTTTTTCAAGTCCATCACCTCTGATGCCAAGCGGGTATATCACTGGAGCATCGGCTAGGTGCATCCAATTTTTTCTAAGCCGTTCACACCAACCACCTTCATTAACGTCTCCCCAGCCATAGACTGAACTGTCGCCAATGACTATTAATTGCTTAGGTGACTTACTCATCAACTATGAATGTAACTTGAGATGGAGTAAAGGTTGCTTTGGTTTTATCTCTTTTAGTAGATAATATTGAAGATGATCACTTAGTAACTCCCCTGTCAACGTAATAATCCCGAAAGTAGCCGTTAGAAGTATCACCTCAGACCAGTTGAAGGAACTTATTGATTCTCGTAATTGCCATCCCAGCCCAGAACCTCCTACTACACCAACAAGGACAGTTTCTCTTAGTATCACGTCAGTTCTATAGGCAGAATAGGCTAAATAACTGTTGCTTTGAGGACAAATTCTTCCATAGAAAAAAGCTGATCTTTTATCTGCACCAAGTGACTTTATTGCATTAAAAATAGCAAGATCTTTGTTGTTAATACTTTCTTTTAGGATCCTACCCATAACGCCCATATTTTGAATCCCTAATGCCAATGAGGCTACTGCAATACTAGGGCTTGAACACATTAACAAAATAAGAGCTGATAAAGGCGCTGGTATAAGTCTGCAAACTATCCAGAGGAAGCTAATTACCTCTTCTCCTAATTTACTAGGCCAAAGTGATAAGAGGATTGGCGGAAGTCCGATTGCTATTCCAGCTGCAAATAAAGTTAGGCAAATAGTTTGAGATATTAAGCTTGCCCATGAAAGTTTATTGAATGAGTATATTAGCTCTTGTATAGAAGGGAGTTGAATTGGATAAAAGACTAATGATCTAGAGATTCCAAGATCTAGACTGTTTAGCCATAAGATGCTTACAACTAATAATATTAATATTGAGATTGATGCGGTAATTGTATAGTTAAAAATATTATTTAAATATAAACTTGGCGTTTGAATCCAGGTAATTACTTTTTCTAAAAAAAATAATATAATTCCAAGCATCCAAAGAGAAGTCCACATCTCATTGAATTCTAATGAGCGAATACTAAGTGTTAACTCGGTACCAATTCCACCAAGTCCAAATATCCCTAATAATGTTGCTCCACGTAGTGCACATTCAAGTCGATAACCACCATATGTTCCTATGATAGGTATTATCTTAGGCGTTAATGCTGTTACAAGTGTTTCAAAAGGGCCTGCGCCACTATGCTTGCTTGCAACAAGACTTCTTATATCTAAACTGTTAATTTGCTCTGCAAATACCCTTGCAATTAAGGCTGAATATGGGATTGATATCGAAATAATTGCAATATAAGGATTTAATCCAAAGACTTGTAAAAGGAGAAGTCCCCAGATTACTTCGTGAATTGCTCTAGGCACTGTTAATGAATACTTTAATATCTTGGACCAAAAGAGATTAACCTTGAATAACTCTGTAAAAATATTAGAAGTGATAACTCCCAGGAATATTCCATTTAGTAGACTAATAGCCCAGGCAATTATAGCTATAGAAATAGTAGTCTTAAGACTATTGAATGAACTTTCAATAACCAATCTATTAATAGATGGTTGAAATGCTGCAAGAAGAAACTTAACTATAATATTAACCCCACCAGTATGAAAGCCTTCAACTAAGCTTTTGCCGACTGGAACTAGTGCTATGGCTGGCACTATTAGAAAAATTGGTTTTGCAATATTTAAAAGTCTCAAGACTAGTTATAAAGCCAATTGAGATCTTTAGCTTCTAAGCTTTCTCTAGGGCTATCAAGGACAATCTGACCTTTTTTTATACCTATAACACGTGTAAAATTATCTATTAATTCTGGCCTATGAAGACTTACTAAGCAGGTATCAGCTATATGCAGACAATCGACTGTTGTTTGCTTTAGTAAAATATTAAGTATCTTTCTGGACATATTAGGGTCTAAATTTGAAAGTGGCTCATCTACAAGTATTATCTCAGCCTGTTGTCGAAGTAACCTTGCAATAGCTACTCTCTGTCGCTGACCACCTGACAATCTCATTACTTGCGAATGAATTAAGTTCTGTTCTAAGTTGGCCGCTTCTATACAGGTATGACAGGCTTTCATGTCTATCGAGCCTATTAAGTTTCTGAGAGCCCATAATAGATTATGTCTACCAAGCGCGCCAGAGTTTATGTTTTGGGCGACAGAAAGCTCTTCTATTAACCTTAGGTCTTGCCAGAGAGTCCCTATCTCTATTTTTCTTTCTCTTGGTAATAACTTTAGATCTTCTCCTTTAAATTTAACTACTCCATTTGTTGGGTCTATGCTCCCATTTGCAACAGCTATTAGTGTACTTTTCCCTGACCCACTCTTACCTAATACAGCGACCTTCTCTCCAGAAAATAGCTCTAACTTTATATGTTTAAGCCTATATTTATTTTGATCTTTAACATTTATATTAATTAGCTCTAGTAACTTTCTCACTTGATTTTACCTAGCTGCCTACCAATTGTTTCTATGTCTCGATATTGGTAGCTATATGCTGGTATGAACTTCTCAGCTCCAAAAAGTTCAAGAATAATTTTCTGGGATTTAGACTCTTTAGTAAAGCTTGTTAAAGTGTCTCTTATCTTATTTGTAAAACCTTTTCCAAAACGCTCATCGATATTTGGTTGGGTAAGCCAGTGATAGTCAAAATAAGGAGGTGTACGCCAAATTACTTTGACTTTACTAGTATCGATTTTATTTGTGGCAATGTTCTGTTTCCATACTTCTTCGTTAAGAGCACCAACTTCATAGGAACCACTTTGTACTAATGCCAATGTTGCATCATGGCTTCCACTGAAGCCTGGCCTGCCACCTTTGAAATCTGTAATTCTAACGCCTGCTTTCTGTAGGAAATGTTGAGGCATAAGTCTACCGGATGTAGAACTCTCTGATCCGAAGGTAAACCTTCTCCCTTTTAGCAAACTCAAGTCCGAAAGATCTTTTATTAAGGGAAGATTGCTTTTTTGATTGGCTATAAAAACACTGTGAAACTTTGCATCAATATCTCTTTGTGCAACAACCCTAGCCCCAGGCTTTTGAATTCTTGCTTGTACACCAGTAAGCCCGCCAAACCATACAAGATCAATACTTTCAGTTCTAAAGGCACTTACTGCTGCAGGATAATTTATTACGGGGATATATTTAACTTCTACATTTAGCTCTTTGCTCAACTCTCTTGCTAGTACAGTATGTAGTCGATTTAGGTGTTCTGGGTTTTGGTCTGGTATTGCGCTAATGATTAATCGCTCTTTTGCAAATGAGGATAGAGACGTATTTTGTAGTTGAAGTATTAGACAGAAGGTAAACCAAATAGCTCGCTTGAAGCGCTTATGGAAAAATGTAGAAATCATGTAGGTGATCAAATTAGTTGTGTTATCAGTTTTTCGAGACGTGCAATACCTTCTTTGATTGTATCTTCTGAAACTGCACAAGATAATCTTACGCACCGATCTTCTCCAAAGGCAATGCCAGGAATTATTGCTAGCCCTACTTTCTCCAAGGCTAATTTGCAGAAACTTAGTGAGTTTGGAAGTGACGGGGCTAATTCTGGGAATGCATAAAACGCACCTTTCTGTGGAATTAACGAAATTCCATTAATACTATTAAGCCCTTTAGTAAGTATTTCTCTTCGTTCGTTATAGCTTCTACTCATTGTTTTTATAGATTCCTTTGGCCCTAGAAGTGCAGCAAGGGCACCACGTTGAGCAAAGCTACATACATTACTCGTACTTTGGCTTTGTAATGCGATGGCAGTTTTAATAAATTCTTTTGGGCCAGCTAAGTACCCTATTCGCCAACCTGTCATCGCCCATGCTTTGGCGAATCCGTTAACAATAAATATTCTTTCTCTTAAGTCTGGAGCAATCGCTGCAAGACTATGATGCGATTCATTTTCAGATATTAGATATTCATAAATTTCATCAGTCATCACTAGGAGTTGTTTATTCCTGCGTAATACCTCAGCAATAGAGATAAGCTCTTCTTTTTGAATTACTCGACCTGTCGGATTGCAAGGAGAATTAAGTATTAAGAGTTTTGTTCTGTTTGTAATCTTCTCTTCTAGTTTTTCAGAACTTAATTTAAAGCCATCTTTGGGTGATGTGTGTAAGGGTACTGGTATCGCACCTGCTAGCTTTGCTATCTCTGGGTAACTCAGCCAGTAAGGAGAGGGGATCAACACTTCGTCCCCTGGGTTAAGGATTATCTGAAATAAGTTGAAAATGGCTTGTTTCCCACCATTAGTTATAAGAATGTTTTCTGCTTTTGATGGGACGTTATTCGAGGTTGTGAGTTTTTGTGCAATAGCCTCTCTGAGTTCTGGATCGCCAGCAGCTGGACCATATCTTGTAATGCCATTTCTTAGAGCTTCTATTGCTGCATTTACAATGTAATTTGGTGTATCAAAGTCTGGTTCGCCAGCGCTAAGGCTGCATATATCTTTCCCTTCCTTTTTTAGTAACTTTGCTCGAGCACTGATCTCTAATGTCAATGAGAGCTGTAATTCTTGTGTTCTTTCGGAGATCAGATGTGATTTACTCATTTTCTGGTATGTTCTCAAAGAAGTTCTCTTAATCAAGACATTTTGCCTGATTCTGTGACCTGAATTACCTAAATCAGTTATATAAAGTCTTGAATGAATAAGATTGAGCCTAATTTTATTATTTCTTCTGACCAGCCTGAAAAGCTTGCTGAGTTTTATGGATTAGTTTTTGGAGGCAAAGTTTCTAAAGGCATCAATAATAACCATTATTCGATTACTTTCAAAAGGGGACTTAAAATACACATCTACCGTCCATCTAACTCTCAAACTTTTGTTCATAGGTCGACTCAATCTGTAGCTATTTGTTTTCAAGAGGAACCCTCAGATAATCCATCGTTAGTAATAAAGGAATGGTACAAAAGGATTTTGCCTTTAGGAGGGAGCCGTTTGGAGGGACCTAGAGAAGAGGAATTTGGTTCTGAAATGTGGATGACTGATCCGGAGGGGAATAACTTTTTGGTGTTTGTTCCCAATAACCTCTGTAATCATTCATAAAATAAGAAAGCATAAAGCTCACTTAAATTGTCAAAAAGCGATTTATCTCAACCAAATATTTCCGAGCAACTATGCAATTGTCTGGAACCTTGCTCTAAAGTTGTTGTAGGCAGGGGCAATCCTTCCGCTCACTTAATGCTTGTTGGAGAGGCCCCTGGAGCAAAAGAGGAATTGCTAGGCAAGCCTTTTGTTGGAAGATCTGGCAAAGTTTTAGATAATTTATTGGAAGTGGTGGGGATTGATCATCAAAAAGATATTTATATCTGTAATGTAATGAAGTCTAGACCCCCTAATAATAGAAGGCCTACTAGGGCCGAGATAGCAAAACACCTCCCTTGGTTAGTCCATCAAATCAAGCTTGTAAAACCCTTTGTTATTGTTTTAGCTGGAGCTACTGCTTTAGAAACATTTTTAGAAATAAAAACCAAAATCACTGTATTAAGAGGCACATGGCAAAATTGGAGAGGAATAGCAGTTATGCCAATTTTTCACCCTTCTTACCTACTTAGAAATCCCTCGAATGCGAAGGGATCTCCTCTTGAACTCACAAGATCAGATTTATTCGAGGTCAGAAAAAGAATGGAGACCTATCAGATTCTTTAGAAATGCCACTCTCATTTTCCAAATCGAGAATTGACTTATGACTTCAGTTTCTTCCCTAGAATTGAACTCCGAATTGCTCTCTCGTCGGTACAGCACTCAGATTCACCGGCGCCCAACAAGGACTGTAATGGTAGGTGACATACCTATTGGTAGTGCGCATCCTGTTAGTGTCCAGTCAATGATTAACGAAGATACATTAGATATAGAAGCTTCTACTGCTGCCATTCGCAGATTGCATGAAATTGGCTGTGAAATCGTTCGATTAACTGTCCCATCACTTTCTCATGCGAAGGCGGTTGGGGAAATCAAGCAGAAACTAGAAAGAAATTATAAACCTGTCCCTTTGGTCGCAGATGTTCACCATAACGGTATGAAAATAGCTCTGGAAGTTGCTAAGCATGTAGACAAAGTAAGAATTAACCCTGGCCTTTTTGTTTTTGAAACCCCCGATCCTAATAGAACAGAATTCTCTGAGGAAGAGATGCAGTTAATAAAAGAAAAGATAGTTTCTAAATTTGAACCAATAGTAAATACTCTTAAAGCTCAAAATAAAGCCTTAAGAATAGGAGTTAACCACGGTTCCTTGGCTGAAAGGATGTTGTTTGCTTATGGCGATACCCCTTTAGGGATGGTTGAATCAGCAATGGAGTTTGTTCGAATTTGTGATTCTTTAGACTTCCATAATATTGTTATATCTATGAAAGCTTCTAGGCCGCCAGTAATGCTTGCTGCATATAGAATGATGGCTGACAGAATGGATAAAGAAGGCTTTAATTATCCATTACATCTAGGAGTAACTGAAGCAGGTGATGGGGATTATGGAAGAATTAAAAGTACAGTAGGTATAGGTACTCTTTTGTCTGAGGGTATAGGTGATACGATCAGAGTTTCTCTCACCGAAGCTCCTGAGAAAGAGATACCAGTAGCATATTCAATATTACAAACTGTCGGTTTAAGGAAGACGATGGTTGAATATATAAGCTGTCCTAGTTGTGGAAGAACATTGTTTAATCTTGAAGAAGTAGTAGCTAAAGTTAGAGATGCTACTTCTCATTTAACAGGCTTAGATATTGCTGTTATGGGATGTATTGTTAATGGTCCTGGAGAGATGGCAGATGCAGACTATGGTTATGTAGGAAAGGGGAAGGGAGTTATTGCTCTTTATCGTGGTAGAGACGAAATTCGTAAAGTTCCCGAGGAGGATGGTGTTAGTGCTTTAGTTGACTTAATAAAGCAAGATGGTAAATGGCTTGAACCTGAAGAAGCGAAATTATGATATTAAAATCAAATCAAAACACTCTTTCTTTTATAGGCAATAAGCTAAGCAAAACCTTACCCTTTTTTAACGGTTTATTACTATTAGCAGCTATTTCTCTCCCAGCTCTCTCATTACCTAGGAACACATCTTTGGTTATAAGAGACAGCCCTAAGGAGGTATTAGACCAAGTTTGGCAAATTATATATAGAGAGTATTTGGACTCAAATGGAAATTATAATGATGAATCTTGGCTAAAATTAAGGAAAAAAGTACTGTCAAATAAATATTACGATTCTGCAGAAGCTTATGAAGCAATTGTATCTATGCTCAAAAGTCTAAAGGATCCATACACTAGGTTTTTAGATCCTAAGGATTACAAAGAAATGCGGATAGATACTTCGGGAGAACTTATGGGTATCGGTATTCAATTATCTTTAAATGAAGAGACTAATGAACTCGTAATTGTAGCTCCTATAGAGGACACGCCGGCCTTTAAAGCTGGTATTCAACCTAATGACATCATTGTCTCAATAGATGATACTGATACAGATGGAATGAGCATTGATGGAGCAGTTAAATTAATCCGAGGTGAAAAGGGAACTAAGGTTACCTTGGGAATAATTAGAGGAACTCAATACTTAAAGGTACCTTTGATAAGGAGTCGAATAGAGATTCGATCTGTCATTAGCAGATTAAATGAAACTAGTAATGGTGGAACTATCGGATATATAAGGCTTAAACAATTTAGTGCTAATGCAGCAACAGAAATGAGATCAGCTATTATTAAGTTAGAGGAGCAAAAATCTCAAGGTTATATTTTAGATTTAAGAGGTAATCCCGGAGGTTTGCTTGAAGCAAGTATAGATATTGCTAGGCAATGGCTAAATACTGGAATAATCGTAAGTACTCTTACCAAAGATGGCATAAATGATTTTAGACGAGCTACTGGAAATGCATTAACGAATAAACCACTTGTAGTTTTAGTTAATGAAGGATCTGCTAGTGCAAGTGAAATATTAGCTGGGGCAATTCAGGATAATAAAAGGGGTATTCTTGTTGGGTCTAAAACCTTTGGGAAAGGTCTTGTTCAGTCAGTTAGGCCTTTAGTGGATGGATCTGGCATAACAGTCACAGTTGCTAAATATTTAACACCTAATGGAACTGATATTAATAAAAATGGGATTAAGCCCGACATAAAAGCATCTCTTAACCTAAATAATAATAAATCTTTCTCTGCCATTGATTTAGGTACTTCTAAGGATAGCCAGTATGTTGTTGCTGAGACAGCTTTATCACGAATAATGTTTAATCTAAATAGTACAAGTTATAAGCAAAATACAGCAAATCTTTCTTTTGCACTAAAATAATAAAACTACTATTTGTCTATCCTTTTATACCCAATCCAGTCTGGAATCATTTGCTGACTTCTATTTTGTAAATCTGGCTCTAATATTACTTCCCAATTACCTTTTAAACCATCTTTTATACCTTTTGAGTAATACCCTTTTATTAGTTGAATGTCATCGCAATGCTTATTTTTAAAATTTTCAACCCACCTTTCTTTGGCTATTTGTTTGGCTTTTTGCTTGTTGGTAGCTACAATTAAATTAAAATTATGTTTTTCATAGAGGTCATTTATCGCATATGCTCCTAGATTTACGAACCATAGGCTCTTAGGAGAACTACTGCTCTTTGATTTATTCTGTAAATTAGTTAAACTTTTAATTCTTACGATATAACCATCAATATATTCAACCTTGATATAGCTATCAATATGGAGTCCATGTAATTTACCAAACCAATCTTGTTGTAATTGCAAGAATGTATCTTCGATATTTTTGCCAATGACCCACCTCACATCATGTAGCTCGATGTTGAAACCTTTTGCTCTTCCCCCAAGAACAACTATATATAGTGACTTGTCTAAGTAACTAACCTCCATGAAACTTTTGATAATCAGTCTATTAACTTAAGTATTTTAGTAGAATAATATTCGTTGAAAATTAAAGAAGTATAAACAATCTTGATTTATAACTTATGTTAGTCAATTGTCTTGATTTATAAATTCAAATTAGCTCATTTCTAACATTTTTTTTATGGGCTTTAGTGCTCGTATTCTTATATCTTCTTTTATTTCGATCTCAGGCTGCATAGTCTCTAGGCAACTTAATAGCTTTTCAATTGTGTTAAGTCTCATGTATGGGCATTCATTACAGCTACATCCATTAATACCTGGTACATCAAAAAACTTTTTTTGGGGCTCTTTTATTTTCATTTGATGTAATATGCCTGGCTCAGTTAAAACTATAAATTCACTTGAATTGCTATTTTGTATATAATCAAGCAATCTACTAGTTGAACCAATAAAATTAGATAAGTCTAACAAATTTTGCTGACATTCTGGATGGGCAATAATTTCTGCATTGGGATGATTAATTTTTAGTTTAAGGACTTCTTCTTCACTGAATGTTTCGTGGACAATGCATGAGCCATCCCATAGGTTCATTTTCCTACCACTTTGCTTTTCTACCCAACGGCCTAGATTTTTGTCTGGAGCAAATATAATATTTACATCTCTAGGAATTTGTTTTACTAATTCAACTGCATTACTACTTGTGCATATTAAGTCACTTTGGGCTTTAATAGCGGCGGAACAATTTATATAACTAATTACATAATGGTCTGAACTCTTATTGCAAAACTTTCTAAATGCATCTTCTGGGCAATCATCTGCCAGCGAACAACCAGCATCCAAATCTGGAATTAATACAGTTTTATTAGGACTTAGGATTTTTGCTGTTTCAGCCATGAAATGTACACCGCAGAAAACTATTACTTCAGCATTTGTTTTTGCAGCTTTACGAGATAGATCCAATGAATCCCCAATAAAGTGCGCTAAATCCTGAATCTCTGGATCTTGGTAGTAATGAGCAAGAATAATTGCATTTTTTTCTCTACACAGCAGCTCAATCTTTTCTCTGATAACTTCCCGTCGCTTGGGAACCGGCATAGCCGTCTGATTGCTTGGAGCCTTTGAAAGCAGTTTCTTTTAGGCAATTTGGGGCAGTATAGAGTCTGGCTTGCTAATCATTGGTTTGAGAGTAATTAATCTCGCAATTGCAGGGGACCTTCATGGCTCTTGGGTGGCAAAAGACAAAGAACTTTTGATTCAGTTATGCCCTGACGCAGTGCTCTTTGTAGGGGATCTATCCGACGGGGGGGACTTGAGATTAATTAAGGCTATTAATTCTGTTCCAATACCTTCTGCAGTGATATTGGGTAATCATGACAGAGGTTTAGAACCTTCTGGTTATCTTTTGCAGCAACAGTTGACTGTGTTGGGGGAAAGAGATTGCTCTTGGCGGCTGCGTGGATGGTCGGAGCCACCTTTATCTGTAGTAGGTGCTCGTCCATGCAGTCCTGGTGGTGGTTATTATTTGTCAAATCAGGTTAAAGGTGTTTTTGGACCTGTCTCTTTGGAGGAATCTGTTGCGCGAATATATAAATCTGCTTTAAAAGCGGCTGAAGAATTTCCTTTGGTGTTGCTAGCTCATGCCGGTCCCACTGGCTTAGGTTCAGATGCTTCAAGTTTATGTGGTAGAGATTGGAAGATTCCAGCAATTGACTGGGGTGATCAGGATCTATCCATGGCTATTGATTTGATTAGGAAAAAGAGAAAGATTGATCTTGTCGTTTTTGGTCATATGCATCATCAGTTAAAACGAGGTAGGGGAAATAGAAAAACTTTTGTAATTGATCAATTTGGGACAGCCTATTTAAATGCTGCTTGCGTTCCCAGAAGGAAGCAAGATGAATTTGGTAATTGGTTATCTCATTTCTCTTGGGCTAAATTTATTAATGGGAAACTTGCCCATGTCTCTCACCGTTGGTTTAGGGAAGATTCTTCTATTGCATTCCAAGAGACCTTATATCAAATTAATATATAAGCTTATTCATTGGATTTATTTTTTTTAACTCCAGTCTCACTTTTACTTAAGGTGGATTTAGCGAAAATATAAGCTGCTATGGCTGATGTCATAAATGCCAATATATTCCTTAGTAGTGGAAGAAATTCACTTGTTCTAGTAACAACTTGTGCTATACCAATTACACCAAATGGAATGATCCAAATCGGGGAGACTAGTAATAACCACTTCCAAGCAATAAGCTGATCCTCATTTCTAGGAGATCCTGCAATACCAGCAATAAAACCTCCTAATATTGATGCTGCTAAAGTCCAAAGCCATTGCTCTTTAGGGAGACCTGGTACTTTTTGGCAGCCACCTTTGTCTAAGCAAAATTCGACAGATTTAACAGCACCAATTATTGCTAAATCCTCTCCATTATCTCTAACGTAAAATTGATTTCCAAAACGGGTTTGCAATTCAACCCAAAATGTTCTTGGCATTAAGGTAAAGTATGCGTCTCCAACATTGAAATTCAGTAGATTCCCCCCTCTAGGATCCGCCACTAATAGAAGAGTCCTTTCGTCCAGATCCCAGTATTCTTTTATTGCTTTTCCAGGTGTATTTTCAAATTGAGTAAGCACTCTTATCTTCCATCCAGTATTAGCCTCATATTCGTTGATAGAACTTTCTAACCTTTCAATTTGATTTGGATTGAAGGATTTTGCTAAATCCAATACAGGAGTTGAATAGTTAGGTAAAAGATTAGGATTGTCAAATGCGTATACAGAATTACAAAAGATAAAAGAACATATTAGTGTTAAAAGGGTTGTTAATAGAGTTAGTCTTTGCAGTGATTTCATTTTTTATTTTTTTAATTAAGGATACTCATTCCAATGGACAGCAAGCTTGCGCAATGTCCTGATTGGCTTGTTCATCATTTTACAGAAGCTGGAGGTGGTCTTAGCTTCTGCAAATATATGAATTTAGCGCTTAATGACCCTGCTAATGGCGCATATTCCACTGGCAAGATAAATATAGGTATTAAAGGCGACTTTGTTACATCACCTAGCTTGACGCCGGATTTTGGGGAGTTGCTTTCATTTCAGTTAATTGAATGGTTAGATCAATTGATGGCCTCTACTAAATTCTCAGAAAAGTTAGTTGTAATTGATATTGGCCCGGGTGAAGGTGATTTGACTTTTGATTTGATAGCGGCTTTACAAAAATTCTCGCCATCCATGCTGAGAAGAATTCAGTTTATATTAGTTGAGATCAATGAGGGAATGAAATTACGACAGAAAAAGAAACTTGAGCAGTTCCCCTCTTCATTGATAAGGTGGGCTAGCTTAGAAGAACTCTCTAGGACTTCACAAGTCGGAGTTATCATTGCCCACGAAATACTTGATGCATTACCTGTCGAAAGAGTTGTCTATAAGAACAATAAGTTGTATCAGCAAGGAGTTAAATTGATTGAAGATTCTGGTAATTACTTTTTAGACTATTTTGATTTGCCGTTACCGAATAAGCTGAATCACTTTATAAGAGATCTAAGCGATTATTGCAAGGTAAATATTCCTCCTGATAAAGCAGCCGAGGGATGGTCTACAGAATTACATACGAATTTAAATAGTTGGTTCGAGAAAATTTCTAAATCTTTGGATTATGGCCTTGTATTAGTAATAGACTATGCTTTAGAAGCAAAACGTTATTACCATGTTAATAGAGATTTAGGTTCAATAGTCTCTTATAAAAATCAGTGCTGTACTTTTAATGTCTTAAAAGATGCCGGACTATGTGACATTACAAGCCATCTTTGTATAGAGTCGATGCAAATTTATGCAAGTAAGCATAATTTATTTAGTAAAGGCATAGTAAGGCAAGGTCAAGCTCTGTTGGCTTTAGGATTGGCTGATATTTTAAGTTCTTTAGCACAGGCCGATAATGTTGACTTGCCTACTGTGCTTAGAAGAAGAGAAGCTCTTCTTAGGTTGGTTGACCCTATTGCTTTAGGGGATCTCAGGTGGCAGGTTTTTGAGTTAAATAAAAATAGAAATGTATATAATTTTGACATAAAATCAAGGCTGTTATATGAACCTTAACCTATTTATTTGGATGCTAACTTCTGAAGTGCTTGTTTGATTTCATTGACGGTAAAATTTTTAATAATTTCTACTTTCCCAATTTCAGTTGGAACGATAAAGTTGATCTCACCATCTTTAACTTTTTTATCACTTTTAAGTATTTCTATAACATCTTCAGCACAAACCCTTGGCCAAATTGTAGGCAACCCTGCTTGACACAGAACCTTACGTTGTCTTTCTAGGTCGCTAATATTCCATATGTTTCGCTCTAAAGCTAGTTGACCTATGGCGATCATGCCCATAGAAACAGCTTCACCGTGAAGCCATGTACCATAGCCACATAAAGCTTCAATCGCATGTCCAAATGTATGACCATAATTAAGTACAGCTCGTATGCCACCCTCTCGCTCATCTAGTTCTACGATATGTGCTTTAGTTTGAACGGACCTTTGGATTATCTCCAATAAAAATCTGTCAGTAAGTGTTTCTAGCTTGTCAAGTCTTGGTGCATCTTCCAGTTTCCGGAATAACTTTTTGTCACTAATAACACCATATTTGATGACTTCTGCCATCCCAGCTTTGAATTCACGTTCGGGCAGGGTTTTTAATGTTATTGGATCAATCAGAACTAGTTTTGGCTGATGAAACGCACCTATTAGGTTCTTCCCTTTGGGATGGTTGACTCCCGTTTTGCCTCCAACAGAGGCATCAACCATGGCTAGTAAAGTTGTAGGAACTTGTACAAAAGAAACTCCTCTTAGCCAGGTAGCAGCTGCAAAGCCTGTCATATCGCCAATAACTCCACCCCCAAGGGCAATCATTAATGAACCCCTTTCAAGTCTTGATGTGTAAGCAGCATTGTGAATATCAGATATGGTTGCGAGATTCTTTCTTTCTTCCCCTGCTTTTATCTCAATTAAGGTTGGGTTGAAGCCATTGTCACTTAGGTTGTGAATAAACTCTTTTCCATAGTGGACTGAAACATCTTTATTGGTAACTACAAGAACTTTTGTTGCTTTCTTGAAGCCTATTTTTTTTAACTCTTCGCCTATTCGCGCTAAACCATTTTTCTTAATTACAACTTCATATGGGTTGTGAGCTAATTTTATTTTTATTCGGATTGAGTTTTGGTTCACAATATTAGAGATGATTTTGGAGATTTCTCATCTAACTTTATTGAGCTTGACTCATTAACCTGAATGTATGAGAAATGAATCATTAACAAGAAATAACAAAGTAGGCCCAACAGTTGGTGTCGTTGGTGGAGGACAACTTGCGCAGATGTTGGCTAAAGCTGCCAGAGAGAGAGGGATTGATTTAATTGTTCAGACTGGATTGAGGAGTGACCCTGCCGTTCAATATGCTAAGGGATTAGTACTTTCGGATACAAGCGATATTAATGGAACAAAAGAACTTGCAAGCAAATGTAGCTGCTTGACCTTTGAGAATGAATGGATTGATGTAACGTCTCTCTCTTCGCTGGCTAACGATAGCTCCTTATTTCAGCCTAGCTTAAATTCAATTAAGCCATTAGTAGACAAACTTTCTCAAAGAAAGCTTTTAAACGATTTGAATATCCCTGGTCCAGAATGGCTGCCCCTAGCATGTATTAAAAAAAAGGATTTAGAGCTTCCAGACGGTTGGGCATATCCAGTAATGGCAAAGGCAGGTAAAGGAGGATATGACGGTAAAGGAACAAGAGTTATAAATGATGCCAATGAACTTAAGGAGCTGTTTTTCTCTGTTGATGTTTCTAATTGGTTCTTAGAGAAATGGATTAGCTATCAAAAAGAGTTGGCAATTGTTGTCAGTCGAGATACCTGTGGACGAATAAACTCTTATCCCTTAACAGAGACTTTCCAACATAAGCAAGTCTGTGATTGGGTTGTTGCACCTGCGAATGTAAGTCATTCAGTCCTTGTCACGGCTTATAACGTAGGTGCTTCGTTATTGAGAGAGCTAAATTATGTAGGTGTACTTGCGATTGAATTCTTTTATGGGGATGAGGGATTGCTCGTCAATGAAATAGCCCCACGTACTCACAACTCTGCTCATTTTACAATTGACGCATGCAGTAGTAGTCAATTTGACCAACAAATATGCATAGCTGCCGGTCTACCAGCCCCTCCGGTTAAATTAGTCGTACCAGGCGCAATCATGATCAATTTGTTAGGCTTGCGAGGCAAAGCAAATTCCTTAGATGAACGATTGGAGAAGTTAAAGCAAATAAATGGCGCAAAACTTCATTGGTATTCTAAAGATAAAGTCTTGCCTGGAAGAAAATTAGGTCATTTAACAGTTCCCTTACTCGATTTAGACCCCACTTCAAGAATTAATAAGGCGACAAGCATTTTAAAAAAAGTAAGAGCAATCTGGCCCTTTTTTGTTCCCGATATCAATTAGATTGACTTTGGACTACCTTGTTGGTGAAGACCTTCCTTAAGTGCTCTGATCTGACTCTTTTTCGACTTGTGGAGACTGTCGTGACGGTGAAGTAAACCAGTCTAGTAACTGGAAATGGAACCTCGCTTTGACTCCTCTTCTGGTTAATCCAGGTCGATGCTCTGAGGTCTCACGGCAAGGTGGTCTTGTACTTTTCATGATTGCAGGACCTAGCCTGCTGGTTTTTAAATGAGGGCACTTTCTAATAAAAAACACTCATTATTCCCAGGAATTTACCATTGACGATTGGTAGCACAGATGTACTATTGCAGAGTTGCTTTGTTTGTTATGGCAAGATTCGTTGTCAGCATTATTTCTGCTTTAGCTTCAATTCCTTTATCCTCTCTTCTCAGGTGCTCAAGAGAGCTTAAAAGACAATCAACTAATGAAGCTTGGCGTTCTTATTCTAAAAGGTATTCAACAAGGTGCTAGCACTTAGTTCAGATCAGCTATTCAATTCGAATTTTAGAAAAATTGGTTCATGGCTAAAAAAATTTCTCTTAAGTCAAGCAAGCTAGCCATTCGTCGAATAGTTCAACAAGATCATGATGCCCTTAAAAATGTATATGTTGAATCTATTGAATTTCAGGGTTCCGGTCTTTATTCCACACAACAAATTCAAGCTTGGTCCTCAAAAGCATTGCTGCCTAATGCGTTCAAGAACATATTTGACGAGGGTAGTGGATGGTTGAGTCTTGAAGACCAGGACATTGCCTCTTTTGCTTTTAGATACCCAAATAATCGCCTAGCTCTTTTGTATACCCTAAATAAATATTCAAGAAGAGGTCATGCGACTAAACTTTTGCGTCAAATAGAACTTGATGCCTTTAATGACGGTCAGGAATGCTTGGTAACAGAGGCGAGTTTACTTAGCCAGCCGTTGTTGCTAAAGCTTGGATGGCAAACAGTTAGCTCAGAGAAGATTATGATTGCAGGTATTTATTTCCAACGTTTTCGTATGCGTAAATTAATAATCCCCCTAAAGCCTCGCTCCTAGAGCCTCATAATTTTTTACGCCACTATTTGTAAGTTATACCAACAATGTGCTAGATGTTGAATATAGATAACTACTTTTAATGTCTCAACTAACAATCAAAGTCAGTGCAAAGGCTGATGCCTTGATCGCCACACTGCAAAAAGAGATCTTTAACCGTCGTCGCAAAAAGGTTACGCCTCAAGGAGTTGTAGAGACTCTTGTCGAGAGTGGTGCAAAATCTCAGTCTGATAAACGTTATGCAGCTTCTTGGAAAAACCTAATCAAGGACATTGAGAAGGCAGCTAGGCAGACTGAGGTTCATGGTAATAAACCTGCCAACGTCAGCTCTGAAGAATGGGCAATGCTTCTTGCTCATCGTACTCGCAAGGCATCTTCAGCAAGAAAATCCCCTGCAAAGAAACCAGCAGCAAAGAAAGCTACAGCAAAGAAAGCTACAGCAAAGAAAGCTACAGCAAAGAAAGCTACAGCAAAGAAACCAGCAGCAACAAAGAAGGTAGAAGCAAAGAAACCAGCAGCAGCTTCCCAAGCAACAGCAAAGCCAAGAAAAGCTAGACGTGCAAGAAGGGCTCCTGCTGCTCCAGCAGCTAAATAGCGATCTTTTGTCAGGACGTTAAGCCTCTTAAGAGGCTTAACGTCCTGACAATCAACTTAATTTCTATTAATACGACCAGGAGATCTTTCCTTTTAACCTCTTATAAAAAAAACTGCGCACTTTTTATATTGCAAGAAAATTTCCTATCGGGTTCTTTTTTGGGATTCAAACCATCTGTAGGCTAGGTATCCGGTAAGAAAGATAAGGAATACAGGAGTTAGTTGCTTTAATGTGAGCCAGATTCCATAAGCAAAAATTGGTAATAAGCAGAGTCTTTTGAACTTCAATTTTTCTTGACTAGTCATGTATTTCCAACGAGGAAATGTCCAGCGATAAAATATTTGCTTCACTATCGCCACCTAATACGATCAGGCCTTTTTTGCTCAATCTTTTTTAGGAAGAGAATTATTCCGGCAATACTCAAAGGTCCAAGAATTGCTACTACGGCAATGAAGGTTTTGATCGAAGGAGCTAAACCGATTATCGAATTATTAATTGCTTCAGTGCTAAGGGTAGGGACAATACCAGTAAGTTTTGCCAAGTCAATAGTCAGATTCATATCAGTAAAGCGAGGAAGTCAATTTTCTTAGGGATCTCTTGTAATTATTTTAAAGACTAAAGCACACACCCAGAAGAGAAAAATCTAGTATTAACAAAGCACCTTCTATAAATTCCAGGATTGTTTTCCTTGAGAAGAGGTTTTTAATTCATATATGCTTTCATTTGTATCAACTGAGAGAAATAATTAACTTTTTTTAAGAAACAATCACCCTATAATGGGATATGAGTATGGAAAAATTAAATACAAACAGTCAAAGAGGTTTTAGAAACGTGTCAGCAGCACTCAAAGCAAAATCAAAAGGCTTGAAAAAAAAGCAAAAGCCTTCTAAAACTGATGCAGAGAGATTGGCAGAAAAATTGTACAAAGAAATTAAGCTTGCTTGGCATTAAGAAAATTCAGCTAATACAACCAATTAATAATAAATTTGAGTTTTACCTTTAGTTTTTAGAGTTCAAGTATTGAGAGCTATTAGTAGCCTAACCAATGCAAAATAGATTTTGCATCTAAAATTTTTCCACACTCTTCGGCAAACTCTTCGTAGTCAGCACCATGCTCGCTTAGAAGTGCATTGGCATCTCTCTGTGATAAACAACCATTAACAGTTGTGCATGCCATAACATCGGCTACATATATGGTTTCATAAACCAAAGAAGAAGTAGTTTCCATAATCATCCTTCTTGAGCTTTTTGAAGATACAAGAAAAAACAAAAAATGCAAGTAGCAGTGTTTCTATTCGTATTAATTGGCTCTGTTGAGCAAGCCCCTTCATAGTTGCTTGTGGAGGGCTTTTCCCTTGTATGGCGGATCTAAGCATTCTTTCTAAATGGACCCTCAAAAGATTAAATCCTAAGAAACCAGTTGCTCCGCACAAAAAATTAATCGCCTAGTTCTACAGTTAAGTTTTAGTCATGTCTACAAAGAATTTTCTAGATATACCTCTAAGTCGCAATTGTTATGCCAAAGGATATCATTATCGAATTCTCAAAGTTTATTCTCTATAGGCTAATAGCCAAACCCTATTCAATGTCTCAACTTAAAGATTCAAATAGTTGCAAGTATCGATGCTCGACCAGTTCAAAGCAACAATGAGCCCTGAAGCACCTAAGCCAAATAGATATATAGAATCACCTAAATGCTATAGCTAATACAAATTTCACTACTATGCAAGGACTCAGGAATCTTTTCGAAAATATTTGAAAAGGCTAGGAATTAAGAGCGTTTTCCCTGATTTTGCATCTTTGTTCAATGCCTGTGCATTCAACGAATGAAGCTTAGCTAGAAGGACCTGCCAAAGGCAACGAAGATCGCAGCGCTATCGACAATACTTTGAACAAGTCTATTTTCAATTGTTGTTGAGGCATTAGTTTATAGACTTGTTCAATATGCCTAGGTGGCTGCTTGCTCGAGAGTATGCATATATAAAAATAGTTCGAGATGCAGTAAATGCCTTGGAGCATCAAATGGTTTTGATGGATGCTTCATTGCTTCAAAAAGGCTTTACAAAGGTTGAGGGGTTGTTGGCATAGTTTTATTTATGCAATTGTCTTTAGTGAACAAACTCTGCCTATCGAAAATGACTTCTGTTGGACTTTATTAGTTTGATTTACTTGCAAATTTTTTTTTTAGTCAACTAAAGTTCAACAAATTAGTCTTATAGGCTTCTAATTGATTTACCTATGCAGATTTTCAAATATCATCTTCTGACTGTGACTTTAAATAGGCCTTTATTCCTAGATTAATACTTAGAAGAATAAGTATGATTACTAGTAAGGGTGCGCTTTGGCTAAAGATCTCTATCAACATGATTGAATCTTACTCTAGTTCTAATAGCATCTTAGATTATATTAATAACTACAATGAATAATCTTCTGATTCAATCTTTGCTTCTTATTGTCGGTTCGATAGGAACTATAGCGGCCTTTTGGTATTTGTTTTCCAGTAACACGAAAACCAAAAAGAGTTTTATCTCTAAGGATGGTACAAGTTTTCGTGATCAGGAATCATGCGATAATTATGAGGTTATTTGCGAGAGATTCACAGGCTTTTTTGACGAAGAAGCTTTAAGAACCAATAAAAAGAAAAATGATTTGACTGGCTTAAGAATTGCTTTCATAAAATTGCTTAAGAGTGACGGTTTTCAAGACGTTAAAACTATGATCAAGTACAAAGATGATTTTAGGAAATTAGCAGATTTATTTGAATTAGATTCGGTTGCTTGAACTCACCAAAATCATTGCCTAATAACTTGTAATCCATACCACCTATTAATAGGCTGAATTTTTGATTGGCAAGAGAATTACCCATAAAGGCCTTTTAGACTTGTAGAGCGACACAAACAATTGACTACAAGAAAAATTTTACTATAGTACAAGTGTACGCATAGTTTTTATGGGAGCTAAGAAAGCCTTGGATATACCAGACGGTTGGCTGTTGGACCCTAAGGGTAATTGGCTACTCCTATTTCATAAGGACATTGCTCCCAAGGATGCCTCCCCTCAGTTTTATATGGACAAGTGGGAAGCAACACAACTCGGGACTCCTTTTAAGTTTAAAAATAGGAGAAAGGTCAATCTAGAACCGGCACTTGAGACTTGGAGAGAGCTGATTGACAATGGTTGGAGACATATCAACAACCAATATGGCAAGTCTATTCTTTGAAGCGTCAAGTTTCGTTTCTTGGAAACTATCTTTTTCTTGTGGAATAGTTCCATTCTCTTATTTTTGTTAGTATTTAAATGTAAGTATTTTTTGGTTAATGAAAAAAGTAAAGTATCCAGAAATTGCCCCATGGGATGGAGGCCCTAATCAGATACATGAAAGCAATGACGAGTGGGTTATGCAAAAGGGAATGTTGGAGGTTATTTTCAGCAGAAATAAGTTAGACAGTAATTACTTCCATATCAGAAGAGGTGAAAAGGAAGAGCAAGTATTCACTTTTCAAGCTCGTTATCTATATCAGGAATTGGTCGATAAGGGATTTATTCTTCAAGGTAAAATTAAGAACTAATTTCTCTTTGCTAGCAGAAGTCTCTCAGTTCTTTCCATTTTGCCAGGCCAGACTCTATATTAGATAAATCGTTGGTTGAACCACTAATCTCGAATGCTTTGATTAGTGATTCAGTCCCTTTGATCCCGTAAATAGCAGCCTTGCGCTGGTTAACGCATCCTTCTAGCTCGTCACCTTGCTTAAACTCATTTTCCGCTTCTTTAAGGTATTTGCTTGCTAACTCACTATTCTCAGTCCATATTTCCATGTATTCTCTAAACTTCTGCGAGGGAGTTGCAAGAGCAGGTTTAGCTAATTGAATAAACAATAAAATGATTATGGATATTACTAGTATAGTTTTACTCATTGGTAATTTCATTTTTCTTTTGGAAAATTCTTTAACTTAGGTGGGGTATTTGTTTTATATTCTATATTTAATTAGAAAAGAAGTCTGAAACTATCGCTAATCAGGACGAAAGACTCTTTTTCCCTGCTACTCAGCGTAACAGAGTTGCTATAGCAAATTCAATCTCTGAGTATATTCCATGCAGTGGGACTGTGCTTGAAATAGCAAGTGGAAGTGGTGAACATGCTGTTTTCTTTCAAACTATCTTCAATCATATTACTTGGCAAACTAGTGATCCACATAAAACTAATAGAAATAGCATCCTATCTTGGATAATCTCTGAGGGATTAACTAGTAGGATGAAAGAGCCATTAGATATTGATGTCAATATTGTTCCTTGGCAAGTTTCCAACTATTTAAGTTCAAGGATTAGAGCGATAGTATGTATAAACATGATCCATGTCACAGAATGGTCTTCTACTTTATCTCTTTTCAATGAAGCCCTTAATCATCTTAAGAAGGGTGATCCACTTATCATTTATGGCCCATTTAAAAGAAATGGGAGATATACAAGTATTAGCAACGAGAATTTTGATAAATCATTGAAGATTATAGATTCAAATTGGGGACTGCGAGATCTTGATCTAATTAATAAGTTAGCAATAGATCTTGGCTATAATAATTTAAACATTATTGATATGCCTGCAAATAATTTCTTGGCTGTTTATAGGAAAAACCTATAATTGATTTTCATAATTTAACTTAATTAATTTGTTAACTCTAAACCAATATTTTTAAAATAAGCTCATTTGATAGCTTTTCTTTGTGGATAACATTGGTTTTACAATCCAGCCTTCTGGGCTCCATTTATCTAAAAGAATTCTTTCCAAGGTTCTTAATTCAAGAGCATCTTTTTGTTTAATCCAGTAATTCTCAAACCCCATAGAGATTATGAGTGGCATTCGAGAATGAATAGGCTTAACAAGATTATTTGATTGTGTTGTGATCACAGAACAAGTGTCTATTTCTGATCCGTCCGCACTAATCCATCTATTCCAAAGGCCAGCCAGCCAAAATACAGCAGAATCTTTTCTCTTTATTAGATGGCTTTTTTCATAAAAGGCAGATGCAGGGATTAGACAGCGATGATGCCTCCAAGCATTTCTAAAAGTGGGTTTATCTAAAATTGTTTCGGCTCTTGCATTAAATGGTTTAGGACATTTCTCTAAATTCTTGGCCCAACTAGGGATTAGACCCCATAGCATCAAGGAAGCAGAAGTCTTCTCACCTTCGGCTTTTAAGGAAAGGATTGGTTCAGATGGTCTGATTAGCTCACGAGGTTGATAATTCTTTTTATGCTTTGAGCTTAAGCTGTTCTTTATTGGTCGAGGCAGATTTTCCAGGTCAACTGAGAGTGAGTAAGTTCCACACATTCTTAAGACGAGAACAAATAAAAAAAAACCCTCGGCAACTACTCCGAAGGAATGTCTCAACTATCTGCATCTAAGCTTATATAGCTTAATTAAGCAATGCCTTCTCTAGAGAAATCATTGTCAGTGAATTGTTGGTAAACTGAATAATAAAATCAGACATCTAAGAAAGCTTGATAGTGGTGCCAAGTCTTTGGAAGGAACAAGCAGTAGTGACTAGATGAGCTTTCATCAATAATGAAGACTTGTCAGCAAGCTTTAGAAGAAGGTATTTGATAGTGGTGTTTCTTTAACTGGTACTTCCACTCACATAATTTATAAAAATCGTTTATCTTGCATGAAATTTCAAAGAATTAAAGTTGATCAACGAGTTTTTAGTGCTTCTATTCTCTGGGATCTTGGCCTTTTTAGGGATCAAGATACTTTTTTCAGGTTTTGATGATGATGACAGTGGTAATGGAGGAGATGGAGGTCTTATGCAACCTGTTTTAGACCCAGCATTAGCAGCTTCTCAGGCTTAGTTAAGTCATATAGGCTTAATATTTTTTGTGGCAAATAACACAGTAGACAAATTAATTAAAAAGAAATTTACTTTTATCTAGAAAAATATTTACTAATTTTTTGGATAAAGCCTTGCTATTTTCTCGGCTTGTAATGTCTCTTTTCTTTTCTTGGCTTTTGCTTCATTCAGTCTCCGTAATAATATCCCTGGAAGAAACCAAATCACTCCAAAAAAAACAAACATGAAAATTGGGTTTCTAATTGTTGTCTCTGCAAGGATATCAAGCATCATTAAATTTATTCCTTTAATAATCTAGCTAATAAATCTATAAGTGTCTTGCTGGAAGAATATTTTTAACTAGTCGAGCTATCAATTTGAGTAATTGCCTCTTTTAGTGAATTATAGGTAGATGTAATCCTCCATAATCCTCCAGAAAAGATATAGCTAATATCATTAATTGCTTTGAGAACAGGATCATCATGTGCCCTTAGTGAATTACTTGATATTGAATAAGCTTGCCATGGATTCCAATTTGCAAGATTTACTATAGAACGATAAGCACTTGGCCACGGATTGCTCTGGAGTAAGCTTTCAAGCTTTGAGAAATGGAAATCAGCTTCCCTTGGTCTGTTTTCAAGAATGGCAAGCAAGCCCAAGCTCCAATGTGCATTAGTATCCTCAGGATTTTCGCCTAGCTTCTTCAAGGATAGCTCTCTTACTATTGCTTGATACTTTTTATGTCCATCAATCATATGTTGAACAGCAATGATATCAAAGACTCTTTTTACTCCTATAGGACCTTCTTCTAACCCTTTGGCTAATACTTGGAAAGAATCCGCGAAATTAGTATAATTAACAAATTGCGGTTTTCTTTTCCATAGAGAATATTGACCACCCTTTACTCGATTAAATTCTTTGATTTTATAGAAATAATTACTGCTTCGCACTGCATGATCTAAAGCGTAAGCCGATGGTCGTACTGAATTTCCAGTAGAGATATCACCTTCAGCAAGAAGAATCCATTCACATTGTTTCAGACATGGCTCTATATCGCTAGAGTGTTTACCCAGCTGCCTAGCTATTATGTTGGTACCGTTCCTTCTTCCATAATAACTAATATTATGCTGGTTTAATTCTGCAAAACTTGGAACCACAATTACTGTAAGACTCTCATTATCCTCAGACATTAAACGAACCTCATTTATTATATTTTCAATCTGCCAATCCTTATGTCTATTTGTACTGGAAAGACTGATTTTTCTCATTAAAGGAAGTGAAGATATTATAATAGAGGGAATAACTATTAAGGTAACAAAATAAGTAATCTTTGATAGCTTTTTAAATAAGAACTTGCCAAATTCGTACCAACCAAAAGATAAGATTATGATTAATAATGGCAATATGGGAGTTATGTAACGTGGATCTTTATTTGGAACTATTGTCGTAAGGAACCAGCAAAAGATGGAATTAAATACCAGCCATTTAAAGAAAAAACTATCTGCTGTAAATACTTTACCTAGCTGTTCATTACTATTGTAGATCTTTAACTCTTTAATTCTCTTAATGAAGTGGAAAATTAAACCACTTAGACCAATTATAAAAAAGAATATACCTATTTGCTTAGGTATAATACTGAAATAATAAGTCCACCCATCTAAATTAAATATAGACGGGTCTCCCTCATTGATAGCAGATGAAATAACAGCCCTATTTGTTCCGCTAATAACTGTAATCCAATTGTGTTTAAACCAAGGCAGAATGCTGCTAAATGTAATGAATAAAAAGTAAAATATTTGCCTGTTATTAATTTCTTTTGTATTTACTACTTTAATAATTGCCCATATAACTGAGGGAAATAATATTAGCAATGAGCTTTGCTTAATTAGAAGGGCAATTGAACAGCAAGCTGCTGCTATATAGACTCTATTTTTATTGTTATCACTATCAGGTTTCACCCAAGAACCTAGTTGCCATATTGCCAAGGTTGTTGCAGCACATAGAGGCATCTCTAGAACATAATTCAACCTTAAGGCGACAAGAGCAGGAGCTATAGATACAAATATGACTGATATGCAGCTAAAAAACCTTCCATTTAGTTTAGCCCCTATGCCTGCAACACTAAATAGTAGTAATCCATGCCAAATACTTAGGCTCCAGGCAGCGTCTTTAGGAGCATCACCCGAAAATGCAATTATTGTTCCATTTACAAATGAGGCTAAAGGTGGAATTTTTGGAGAATGGCTTATTAGTCCTCTAAAGCCTTCCCATGCCCCACCTTGTAATACCCCAAGCGCTCTACCATGAGAAAGAGCACTATTTAAATAATCTGCCTGATCCCATGCAGGAACTAAATTACTATTGTTCCACCAAGTTCGATCATAATATGTAGAAATGATCCATATGATGGCAATTAGTCCCCAAAAAAGAAGTTTTTTGTTGATCCTATAAAGCGGTCTAAATAATTCCATTATAAAAGAGCTTAGTTTGCCGACCCTAATGGAAGGGTGAAGGACAATAGATGTATCCTAAAACAAGGTTTACACATGTGACAAATATATTCATCTTATAAGGAACTAGAACTAAGTTTTGATATTAAAAGTCTATTTAACTTACTTTTATGAAAATAATAGATAGTTTATCGATATATATAAGCCTCTTATATTTACACAATTTTATAGAACTTTATTTATCAAACTAACTCTTCAGATTATTTATCATTTCTTCAATCTCGCCTCTTTTGAGATTGTCAGATGAACCAATTAAATAACCACACTTTTCCATGATATCTGACTCGATACTGCTAATTAGATCTCTAGGGTTGGTTGACCCTGTAATGGCGTTGTTTGTGTTTTCCTGACTATTCTCACCTAGAGCAAACCTCATAGCACTTTCGTCCGACAATCCAAAACCAAGAGAATTGCAGAACTTTTTAGAAATATTTTTCGAAGCCTTACTTTCTATAGATAATGCATTTGCTGCTTGAACTTCTTGAAAAGCTATAGAAATTTTAGAAACAGGTATAAAAATTATAATAGTCAGAAAGATTATTCCAAGCATCGTAAAGTAATTATGGAACAAAATCTTTCGAAGGTATTCTAGGATGATCATAAAAAGTCTTCGCTGCCTTTGATATTAATCCTTGGAAATGCTTTTTCTCCATTTAATAAATAATTCACAAGGATCTCTTTATATAAGTTAAATTTTCATACTTAAAAATTAAAAGTAGATTCCATAGCTAATTAGACTCTCTCTTATAAGGCCTTTGCATGTGTACAGATTCTTCATTAAGCAAAAAAAGAAGGGTCGGGCTAGAACAGATGTATTATTCTAGTCCGACTCTTCTTTTTACGGTGTCTTCCGTGGTTGAAGATCTTCACAATATTAAAAGGGGAGACTACGTTCTCGTTCAGCGGGAGGCCGATAAAGATTGGTATATTGCCGAGATAATTGCATGTATAGAAGGGCCAAGGATTCCAGAAGATTGGACCTTTTTCCAGGTTCACAATATAGATACAGGTTTTATAGAGCTAATCAGTACTGACTATGTTAAAGGAATAGTAAAGACTAGAAACACCTATTAAGAATACTAGGCTTGCTTTTGCATGGTCAGCATTAGACCAGATTTTAGATCCATGTCTTACTTGTTGATTTAATTGTTCTATGGACTGCTAACCTTTAGCCTATTAACCTAAATAAATAATAGATAAGTATTGAGACCGCTAGTGATATAGCCCAATTAATAAGTCTTTTCGTTCTTGAAACGTCTCTTGGATCTTTCCCTGAGTAAAATTGATATGTAAAATTCCCCCATAGGCTAAGTAAAACAGTACAGA
This sequence comes from Prochlorococcus marinus str. MIT 9211, assembly GCF_000018585.1. NCBI lineage: Bacteria > Bacillati > Cyanobacteriota > Cyanophyceae > Synechococcales > Prochlorococcaceae > Prochlorococcus > Prochlorococcus marinus. Next base: position 715,676 of record NC_009976.1, read on the forward strand.
TAAAAACTATTAGTAGTTTCATCTTGGCGATTAACTTGGATTATTTGTTTATTAGTATTAAAGAGTATACGCATAATAGTTTCTTATTCCGTAGATTCATAAATTAGCAGATATGATCTAGTGAATCTAGATAAATGCCTATATGGGATCCAGAAGAACCAAGATCGTAGCAAGCGTTTTCATGGGAATCAACGTGGCATTTACTCCCTTAGTTAATTCCCAAGCGTTATTTATTCAAGATCATCAATTGATAAGCCATAATGTGCACCCAGATAAATCTAAGGATGTACCATCAAGATTCGATAATGAATCGTATGGCCACACCAGAACCACTGTTCCTTCTCAAACATCTCAATATCAATTGCGAGAATTATTTGGGTTGGGAACAGGTCGTCAGTTCTCAGGGTTTGGGTTCCCTGATGCAACTTCTAATTGGGACGCCGAATCCATACACATACTTTATGAAGAGGTAATGGATCGGCAAATCCTTGACCGGCCAATTCAAACCAATGATATTCGGTCACCTTTCCAATCTTCTATTGGTGACTAGCTTTATGAATAAGAAATATAAGGACAACTTGCTATTTCCATTAAATACCTTGTCTGTATTTAGCAGGTACTTCTCTGTACTCCTCATTATATTTGTATCTTCTTTTTCGGGAGATGTACTTCAAGCAAGTGGATCTAGGTCTAAGGATAAAACAACATCTAACTCAATTAATAAAAATAATTTAATTTTTGACGCAAGCAGAAAAAATCGGGGTCCCCAAGCTCCACCTCTTGGTGGAATGGCAGTTGGTGAAATATTTATAAATAGTAGAGGATTTGTTGACTTAGAAGGTCCTAAGACAACTATTACTTTAGTAAAAGCAAGTCCAATAGATTCATTGCTTACATTATCTAGGATTGCTAACTATGGATTCCTTCATGTGAAGGATAACGTAGATGAATCTTCTGATAAAAGTACAGATTTAGTAACTCTTTCATTTAGAGAAGAAAATTACCAAAAGGTATTGAATAGTATACTTTTAGCTGCTGGACTTCAAGGAAAGCAAGAAGGAAATATACTAATGGTCGGTAAAGATGTTTTAAGTAAAAGTTTTGGACCTCAGGTTTCTAGGGTTTATCGCTTAAATCAAGTATCTGCTTCAGCAGCAGCAGACTATTTAGGAAGCTTAGGAGCAAAAATGACAAAAGTCTGGACTAAAACCAATATGTTTAGTGGATCTGAAAGTACTGATGGTATATCAACAGCTACAAATGGAAACCCAGATGAGATTTTCTCTTATACTTCTAATATAGGACCTCTTAGAGGCTTAATAGGAACTACTGATAGTCGACTTCAGACAATTACTCTGATTGGGGACCCATATTTAGTCTCAATTGCAGAAAAGTATTTAAAACAATTGGATCTTCGCCAAAGACAAGTTGCTTTGTCAGTAAAGGTAATAGATGTACTTTTAAACAATACTACTGATATGAAGAACGCATTCGAATATGGAATTGGGGATAACTACATTATTAATTCAGAGTCTAAAGGATTGATGTATATGTTTGGTAATAAGTCATTCTCTCCAACTGATTTTTCTGTCACAGATTCATTTTCTCTAGCAAGTAGGAAGTTTATGGGTTGGTTTAGATCTAAGGTCCTAACCAATAATGCAAAAATACTTGCTAACCCCACTTTGATTCTGGGTGAAAGTCAGGAAGAGATACTTGGTGGATCAGAAGTATCTGGATCTCTAGGTTTAGGCGACTCAACTATTGGACGACCTTGGGCGAATGAAGGTTTTGTAAAAGTAGGTACATCTGTTGTTACTAATTACACTATTTCTAGTGCTGAGGATGGTTCAACTTTATGCGAGCCTCAGACTGATATTGCAGGAATAACTTTTGGAGCAAAAGTCCATAAAATTGATGATAATGGTTATGTAACATTTAGCCTTAGCCCTAATATATCTGCAGTATCTGAGACACAATCAATAGGTGACTGTGGAAATATATCTACCTTAAGCATTAGACGTCTTGATACAGGTAACATAAGAGTTCGAGATGGAGATACTCTTGTTTTGACTGGTGTAATAAAAGAGGATGATACAAAGGCAATTACTAAGACACCCGTCCTGGGTGATATCCCATTGTTTGGAAGATTATTTCGAACCAACTCTACTGTGAGAAAAAAGAGTGAACTTATTATTATGGTTACCCCAAAAGTTATAAAAGACAGCTTAACTTATAGTAAAACTAATGATACTACGTTATCTGATGTGAATAATAGATGAAATCATGGCTAATCTTATGAATAACTATTCGTCAATTGACGTATTGAGAGCAAGAAGAACTAACTCTAGAAAAAACAGATCTTATTTTAACGCTACTAAAAAGTTAGTTAGGAAAGGAAGTTATTTAGGAATTGGTATTATCACTATAGTAATCTCTTCTTTTATTCTTATTTATTCAAGAATAATGCTGTATGAGAGGGAAAAAACTAGTCTTGAAAGTTATGTTAGAGAATATGATTTATTAGAGAAGAAGCTGAATGTTGAATCTAATAGGATGAAGGATTTAGCAAGTTTTAATTCCAAGTTAGTAAAGGACATAGCTAATATAATTTCCAACTCGGCTTTTCTAAAAGAAATTAGTAACATAATCCCTTCAGGTATTAAATTAACCTCTCTTTCTATAAAAGGTGGTAAAATTGTTTTAGAGGGATTAGCAGTTGAGGATAAAGGAGTTGAGGCTATTAATAGGTTTGTTATAAAATTAGCCAGTTCGAAATTCTTCAAGCCAGCTATTATTATTGATAATATTAAAAATGAAGGTCAACTGGCAAGTTTAGACGAAGGCGATGGATTTAACTTGAGGTTTAAAATTCTTGGAGAAGTTAGTTCAGAGGTGACTCCATTAGACAAGTTAACTTTATTAGAGTTGGGATCATATGGTATGGCTAATAGGATTGATTATCTGGAATCCCAGGGGCTTAATCAATGAAAGGTGATCTATTAACTGAAAAATCTACGAATCGAATTCTTACTCCTGAAAGAGCATCCTTTTATATACCTATAATAACTTCTGCTTCATTATCAATCATTCTTTTATTTTCATTAGTAGTTCCCTTCACTGTTAATATGAACAAGACATATTATGAACTTAAGGAATATAAAAGAAAGAAATTAGAGTATAGCAAATTAGAAAACCAGTATGCTATTATTAATAGTAAGTATAATCAATTAAGCTCAACCAAGAATCAGATTATAACTTTGTTGGCAGGCGAAAATAGTTTAGACACTTTGCTCGCAAAGATTAATACTATTTGTTCTAATAACTTTGTTCAGATAGTAAGCTTAAAGCCTGGAAAGATTGAGAGATATGTAGCACCAGTACCTACCCCAGAAAGCAAGAAATCAAAACGAAGAAAATCTAGAAGAAAGAAAAAGTCCAATACTAAAAAAGTACTCTCCACTAAATTAGACCCATTTTTATCAGAAGGAATAGAAAAATATTCAGCAGATTTAGTTCTTTCTGCTTCCTTTAATAATATTCTTGAATTTATACGTGACCTTGAAAATATGGAGAATATAATTCTTACAAAGGATTTATCCTTTACTTCAGACTCGGTAAGTTCTGATGATGATACAAGCTTGTTAAATATTCAATTCAAAATTATTGCTTATGGTAAGCAATTAAGACTTTAAATATATAGATAAATTATGAGTTATTTGTATGCTGGGATGGGTATAGCTATGATGAGTGGTATAGTAGCTATGCTTCAAATAGCATATAATATTAATAATCTTAGTCCAATTAATTATCAAGTAGAATCCAATTATCAAAAGGAAACCTTAGCTATAGAGTTTGATCTTGAATCACTAATCGCTATTGAAGAGATTAAATCAGATACTGAAGAGATAGATAATATTTGCGACGAGATAATATCGAGATCTTCTAGATCAGGCTATTTGTTAGATCCTTCAAATACCGATATATCCGACAATTATGGATTCCTAGATGATAGATTTTCAGATTCATGTATTGTAGTTAATGCAGATATAAGACATAGAGTAATTATTTCTCATAATAATGATGAATATAATTATTACTCATGTATTTATGATCCATTCTCTATTTATACTAACTACTGTACTTTTGAAGAGATAGATTAATAATGATTCAATCACTTGTAGGAGCTATTATTATGTCTATGGCCACAGCCTCACTTTTAATTGCAATACAAGTTGGCGAAGGAGCTCTGAATAATTCCAAGCGTTTAGCTTTATCCAGGCATGAGAAGTTAATTATCAATAGAGCTGGTTATTCTGATACCCAGAAAATCAAGAATCTTAAGTTAGAGATCTATACCCATATAGAACAACTTTTGGAAGATTAAATAGATGAGTAAAAACTATAAATTATGAAATATCGAATTAATCATAATCTTCTACGTAATAAGGGAATGACTCTTCCTGAAGTGGTTCTTTCTGTCGCTATGCTATCTGCATTTTCTGCAGTTTTTGTAATAGTTACACAATTTACTGCATCTTTCTATAAGCCTAGATCTCGACCAGTGGGAGTAGAGCCCTATGATTTTATTAATGACTATAATACTTTACTTATTAAAATGGACAGAATTTCTTACATACTTAATCAACCTGGCTATTCAAAAGAGGAAATATTAGACTTGAATTGTACTGATAAACCTTATGGACCTTATGACGACGATGGTTGGGACTTGCCTGGAGCTGATATACCGAAGACTCCAGTTGGGTATAAGATATGCATAAAACCAAGCTCGGATATGCCTGAAAGTGATTTGGTCGAATTAATTTCTAATAAGGAAGGAGCCAAGCCAGGGATTTACATACTTTATGCTATTCCAGTTAATGGAGTATCTGGAGAATCTTTGCCTGTTAGGCGTATTTTCTGCAGACCACAACCTTTTTGTTGAAAAGTATTATGGCCACTACAGACCTTACTCGGAAAATTTCATCTTTAACCCTAAAAGATATACTTAAAAAATTACAAGATTATAGAAAGCAGATTTCTCATAGAGTTGTACTCATTGACTTCAGAGTTGATGAGATAAATATAGCTGTTGCTAGTTCTGGCGATAAAAACAATATAAATTTTAATAAGTTCGTTCGAATTGACATTCCACCAGAGGCTTTGGATAAGTCTATCCCAACAGATACTAATCTGATGGCAGAACTTCTTAAGGATGTCCTTGAAGAGAATGGTGTTTTATCTCTAAAATGCTCAATAGTTTTGTCATCTGACACTACCTATACAAGACTTATTGATATTCCTTCTGACTTAAACGATCAGCAAGCTTATAAATATGTTTCTGACCCTTCTTCTGTTCTCCAAATACCTATACCTTTGACTAAATCAGATTTCGATATAAGTTCTACTTCGTTCCATCCTAAAAACATTAATGGAACTACACTTAAAAAGTATTTTTTAAGCTCAATTCCAAAGAAGTCTAGCGATACAATAATATCTACATTGTTTTCTGCTGGTCTTGATGTATGTACTATTGATTTCAATTTTCTATGCCAATTGCGCCTTATAAATAATCATATAAGTTCATTAGGAGATAATAATTACATCGTTTTACTAGAACTTGTAGGAGAATGTACGCACATGATATTGGCTGATAGCTCAGGCCCTATATTTATTGATCGCCTAGCCTCAATAAAGAATTATAATGACATCTCCTATAATACCAAGGATCTCTATGAATCTTCTTCAGTAAAAGATAATGGCTCTCCTTCTAGCAAAAGATCTATGAAAATATCTAAGCTTGATCTTCGTGTTTTAGTAAGAGAATTAAAAAAATCAATTCGTTTGTTTTTTAAAGAAAATTCCTTAAAAGGTACTGTAAGTGTTTACCTCTCTGGAGTAAACAGCCAACACGAGGATATTGTTAACTCTTTAGGTGAATCATTAAACCTACCAGTACATTTAATCTCACCAGTCCATTCCCCAGGTATTGGCAAAGTAAATTTTGACCCTACAAAATTTTCACCTCAAGGTATCTCTAGATTACTTGGACTTGGCTTATCTTTGATTGATCAGAGATCATCATCATATAAGACTCACTCCGTTAATTCAAATATAGTCGAATCCTACATTCCAGATAAGCTAAGAATAATTAGCGCATTAGATAATTCTAAATCTGACCCTTCATTTAAGAATGTAAACAAAACCAACTTAATTCCTAAGCAAGGTAAATCAAACCTCATCGATCTATCGAATCAATCTTATAATAATCAACAAATATCAGAAGAGATTACTAGTACATCCATACAGCAATTAAACTCTAAACAGCCTCTTGAAAATAAGCCTTTTGACACTATAGATAAACCTTCTATACCAACTCTTGCTTCTAGTACTAATAATCCTTTATCTAGTACTAAAAATAATAGCATTTCAGCATCTAATTTGGAAAATCCAAATTTAAAATATACTAAAGAATCTAATCACAAAATAATCCCCTCTGGTAAAGACATTCCTCTTGAGCTCAGAGACAATGAAGGACTAACAAGTTCAGAAACAAAGCCTATAGTTAATTCATCAATTTCAATTAATAATGAAGGCTTCAAAACATCTGAAGGACCCCACTCAGAGAATCTCTCTGAGGAAACTTCTAAGTTTTCAATGGATGCCTCTTTTTTAGGTATAGATCAAGATATTTCAGAATCAATGGCATCTCAGGAAGAAATCACATTAACTAATGAATCAAAGGATTTAGTGGATGATAAAGATGATGCAACTGAATTTAGGATGGATACTACTTTTCTCGATATAGAAGAAAATAATGATTGATTAACCCTATTGCATAACAAATGCCACGATAATTTGTATCAACCCATTTTATTGATAAGATCGAACATAGGTAGGTATAAAGCTACAACAATTGTTCCTACAATAATAGCTACTACAAATATTACTAGTGGTTCCATCGCTTTAGTTAGAGCTGAAACTGTTTCCTCTACTTCACGCTTATAAAAGTCCGATAAATTTTCTAGCATAAATGATAACTCCCCTGTTTCTTCGCCAATCCTTATCATTGAGAACATTAGCCTAGGCATGACTTTAGATAGTGAAAGCGCATAGCTTAATGACTGCCCCTGTTGAATCATCGTCACTGACTTTTTAATTGCAATTTTGATTATTTCATTGCCCGATGCAGAAAGACATCTTTCTAAACTTTCTACGAGTGGTACTCCTGAGTTAACTAAGGTACTTAATGTGTCACTCATTGATGCAATTTCTGATCTAAGAATTAAATCACCAAATAGTGGTACTTTAAGTATTAATCTATCTATAACTTCCCGGCCTGACTTGTTAGAATAAATAGTCTTTATAAAGTAAATTACTATAAATATTGTGATTGGAGCCCCAACAAGAAACCCTGTTGATGTAACTATATTAGACAGTAACAACATAAATGCTGTTAGCCCAGGTAATTCAGCACCTAAGCCATCAAATAATTCCTTAAATGTTGGAACTATAAATATCAATAAAGCTAAGCTAATAGTAACTGCAAGAACTAAAACAACTAAAGGGTATACCAAAGCACCAGTGATTTGTCCTTTGAGCTTTGCATTGGCTTCAAGCAATAAGGCTATCCGCTCAAGAACTTTAGATAGTATTCCACCAGCTTCTCCAGCTTCAATTAAACCGATTGTTATCGGTGCGAATATTCTTGGATATATTCTCAGGCAGCTTGAAAGTTCTTGGCCACCACTCAATCTTCTTGATATATCAAATATACAGGCAGCAAATTTTTTGTTTATCATATTCTCTGAAAGTAATTCGAGACCCTGGGCTAAAGGAACACCACTTTGAAGCATTACAGAAAGTTGTCTAAAGAAAACTAAAAGATCTTTTTGATTTACCTTTAATTTTGAATTAGGTGCAAGATAGCTATTACTTAAAGTGGATTTTCTATTATTAGAATTATCTGCGGAATCATTTTTTAAAGTGGAGTTGTTATTAGCCGAGCCATATTTAGCCATTCTATATCCTCTTATTCGTCTATAGCCTTAGTTACAGATGCCTTACTTAAAGCCAGTTCCTTAGTAATCAATCCTTGGGCAACTAAATCATTTAGACATTGCTCTAATGTATTCATTCCATCATTGCTACCTGTTTGCAGTTGTGAATAGATTTGGCTTACTTTTCTCTCTCTTATAAGGTTACCTATTGCAGGTGTATTTATTAGCAGCTCGTAGGCAAGTGATCTTTTCCCTAAAGTGTTCTTACATAATGTTTGAGACATAATTCCAGCAAGTGATGTTGAGACTTGCAACCTAGCTTGTTCTTGTTGATCACCAGGAAAAACATCTACGATTCTTTCTACTGTTTTTGCAGCAGAGGATGTATGTAATGTACCCAAAACTAAATGTCCAGTCTCTGCTGCAGTTATGGCCAGTTGTATTGTTTCAAGGTCTCTCATCTCTCCTATATAAATAACATCTGGATCTTCCCTAAGCGCAGCTTTTAAAGCTCTTGCGAAGGAATCTGTATCTCTTTTTACCTCTCTTTGATGAATGATTGAGTTTTCTGTATGTTCGAAAATAAACTCAATAGGATCTTCAATTGTAAGTATATGCCTTTTCTGTGTCTCTAGTATGCAATTTATAAAAGCAGCTAATGTTGTTGATTTCCCTGATCCTGTGGGTCCTGTACACAAAACCATACCTCTTTCTAATTTTGATAACTTTATAAAAGGCTCTGGAAGGCCTAGATCTTGCCATTTAGGAAGGTTGTCTGGTAATAATCTTAAAGTTAAACATCTCTTTTCATTTGCAATGTAAGCATTGATTCTTAATCTTGAAAGACCTTCTATACTAGTTGAACTATCTAAATCTCCTAATTCATTAAATTCATTTACTTTTTCTTTTCCTAGTAACTCCATCATCAGGTTATCCATATCTTGGCTCCGCAACTTTTGACCACTTATCTTAATATCAGAATTTACCCTAACTGCAATTGGAGAACCTTCTTCAAGATGTATGTCTGAAGAACCTGCTTTCATGGCATAGCTAACAATTTCTCTGGAGATGCTCATGGTTTATCTATTTAAGTTAGTCATCTGATTTACAAACCCTCTCAAGCTCTGAAAGAGTAGTAAGTTGTTCCTTGACTAATTCTACTCCATATTTCATTAAAGTAAGCATTTCATTATTATCTACAGCCATTTCCTCGATTTCCTTATCAGTCTTATTGCTAGTTATAGCATTTTGGATTGGTCTATTTATTACTAATAACTCATAAGCACCAACCCTACCTTTATATCCTGTCCCAGAACAGTGACCGCAGAGAGTTCCTTCTCTCTTTCGCTGTTCTTTTTCTTCGCTTGAAAGTACATTTGCATACCTTATAGGTGTATTAGGGCGTATACCAGTTATTTGAGACTCATTATTATTAATTGGTCTTTGAACACTACACTCTGGACATACCCTCCTCAATAAACGCTGCGCTAATACGCCTCTAACTGAGGCGTTTAATTTATATTTAGGGACTTCCATGTCAAGTAGCCTTGTTAATGAACTGGAAGATGTATTTGCATGCAGTGTTGTAAATACTAAATGTCCAGTTTCTGCTGCATCCATAGAAGATTCTGCTGTTTCTGGATCCCTCGTTTCTCCAATTAATATAACGTCAGGATCTTGACGAAGGAATGTTCGAAGTAAATTTGCAAATGTTTGATTTTTGGCTCTATTAACTTGATGTTGCATTATATCCCCCGAAAGATCGTATTCAATAGGGTCTTCTGCTGTTACAATTTTAAGTTCTCCATTGTCTTTTTCTCTCAATGCTGCTGCTAGAGTTGTTGATTTGCCAGACCCTGTTGGTCCAGAAACTATAACTATACCATTTGTGTTATTTATTATCTTTCTAAATTCATTCCTGACTTTCTCAATATGTATTAGAACATCTAAATTTAGTACTGAGGCATCGCTGTTTAGAATCCTAAGTACCATTCCTTCCCCATATTTACCAGGAGCAGTTGAGCATCTGAACTCCATTCGATTACCTTCATATTGTCTTAGGATCTTTCCATCTTGACTAGCCCTTCTCTCTGCTATATCCATATGCGCCATGTTTTTTAAACAAGCTATTAATTGAATACCAGCCCTCTTTGGCATAGATAAGAACTTTTGCATAACTCCATCTCTTCTTACCCTTATTTTATAATTATCGATCTTTGGCTCTATATGTATATCAGATACATTTGACCTGCATGTATTTATCAATATCATTCCAGCTGCTCTTTGTGTTTTGCTTTCTAGCATTTCATTACTTAGATCCTCAGTCTCATCGACTAATTCTTCTTCTTCTATATCATCAAATTCCAAAGAGAAATCATCATCATTACCTTCAGTAGCAGTATCTTGTAAGGCTGCTATTACTGCCTCTTCAGTAAATTCAGAAATTTCAATACCTTCTCCACTTATAAACCTTTCCTCAGCTGCCAAATCAAGTATTTCTTTAATTTTCTCTGGTGATCTCTCTACAAATTTACATTCTAATCCTGATTGATTTATCCTTTCCTTAATTGTGTTTCCAATCGTTCCTAAGAAAACAATATTACCAACGGCTATTGTGATAACCCCAGGACTAGGTGGTAATGATGGTTCAATACCAAGAGGCACAACTAAGTTATCTCTACACCACTGGAGTGAAAAATATTGATCTACTAAATTCCTTATAGAAGTAACTGAGAATTGAGACATTATTTCTGTTTATACCAACATCCGCAAATAGAAGCTTTCTTTCTATACTTCTTATCTTTATTACATTTTTTAGTGGGATTAGAAGGACAGCATTTTAAACCTTGATTATCTGTATATGTTTTCTTAGGACATATATTGCCTCTTTTATCTGTTTCTTTCTCTTTCTTTTGCTTATTTCGATTGTCTTCCTCTCTCTTCTTCTTATCTGCTTCTATTTGTTTTAATTTAGCGTCATAGTCAACAGAGTTCAATATTTCCCCATCATACACAAATATCTTATTGCCACAAGGCTCTTTAATGCCATCAGCTGGCTTAATTACATATTCTCCCTTATGACTAGTTGTTTTTATTCTAGATCTATCTTTTTCGCATTGAGACTTCTTCATGTCTTCATTTTTCTCTTCCCATTCTTCAAAACTTGTTAATATGTCTCCAGAGTGAAACCAATAGAGTTGACCTCCACATTGAGGGTCTAAAGTTTGACCTTCTCCTTCTTCACTTTTTTTATTATTCTTTTGTTTAGCCATATCTTTAGTCCAGTCTTTACATTGATCACCATATTTCTTTTGTCTAGCTACTTCTACCTCATCACAACTTCTATAAGATTTACCTTCAAATAAACAAATTCCTTGGTCTTCACAAGCGCCCATATCTTCATCATTTACTGGTGCCCTCCATGTTTTTACTGGACCAGTTGCCTTGTTTATTTGTTTGTTATTGAAGTTTGTAGTGCATTTGTTTCTTTCTTCTGCAATTAGATTAAGACGATCAATTCTGGCTTGTGCTTCTTCACTTAAACCACAATTTTCTCCAGCCCATCCTCTGCATGAAGGTAAGCTTCTTGGGTTAGGTGAATCTGAAGGAGTTGCACCTTTAAATACTTTTACTGAACCTGTTTTATCATCTTCATAAATTCGAAACTGCATTTCATAGAGCAGATCTTTGTCCTTATTATTTAATGGTTTGACTGCTAGAGTCTCACAATTATTGTTTTTAGGATCTAATTGGTAACCCAGTGTCGCCAATTTCTGATCACTTAGGTACTCTGGTACTTTTTCTTTTAACTCAGTTATGTCTGTCGATACCCTGTATTGCCCAAGGCAATCTGCAGCATATGAATTCATCAATGCTTTGGTCTCTTCTATCCTAGACAATTTAACTGTATTAATTATGTTAGGTATAGCAAAACTGCTTAAGGCAGATAATACAGCCATTACAACTGCTACTTCTATTAGGGTAAAACCATTGTCTGGCTGATTCTTATTACTTAGTGGATTGTTTTTTTGTTTCATGAATTAATCTTTAAATGAATAGTTTAAGATTTTTTTTACGATACATCCTCTTTTATACACCTAGCAATATGAGGCTCTAATGTCAACTTTAATGTAACTTATTTATATTTATTTTCTGGCCTGTGCTCTAGTCAGAAGGAATTAACGTGGTATAGGTTTCGGTTGATTAATAACAAGCCATAGCTAGTAGCTATAAGAAAGCTGATATTGTTTGCCTTTAAGAGATAGCGTAACATTTTGATTGGCTACATCAATTCTTTTTACTTTTACTCCCATAGGTAACAATTGAGTTGTTTTCCCTCCTATTTGACCTTCTTCTAATGAGCCGCTTCTTTTTCTATACTCTACAAGAGCGAATTTTTTCTTCTCGGTAGCAATGATACCTTTTAACTTAAGGCTTGGGGATAAGATACCGCTAGATGAATCAGAATATTCAGAGAAAGGATCTGATTTACCAAATGTTCCAGATGATTGAAGGTCAGTAGAGGTTTCTAATTTTAAGAACTGATTTTTTTTAGGAGTTTCAGTAGGAGTAGTAATTTTACCTATACTTTTAACTTTAAGAGCTTTTGCTTGATTACTTCTTTGAGGGATATCAATCTTGAAGTTATCAACCTTTTCTTTCGATGTACAACCAGTCAATGCTAATAATAGGGTTAAGGTAGTGATTCTTGAAATTAAGTAGATTGTCTTTCTCATAGATATTTAAATAATCTATTGATAGATTGTAGTTCTTTCTATTATTAACTAATTAAATAAAATGAATAATATGCTCATTACCAGGTCCATTGGTTATTGCCTTCTCCCTGAGGCTCTATACATGTAAGGTATTCATTCGCACCTTCCTCATCAGCTCCATCGCATTCTTTTACAATTTCTCCAGTGGCCTGATCATACGTAATTGCAAAAGTTGGAAGAACTCCGGCGGCGTGTATACCTTCAGCTTCAAAACATCCCTCTTGATCTTCCGCTAAAGGTTCTATTGCGTATCCTGTGTAATCACCATTAAAGGCATTTATCTCAGCAAATTCCGGTATATTTTCAGGATCATCTAGATAAGCTACTACACATTCTTTAATACCGTTAACCAAGCCATTCTTAACAGCGGAAATTTGAGCCTTTGATTGGACTGATATAAAGTTTGGGATTGCTACTGCTGACAAAATCGCCAGAACTGCAATTACAACAACAAGCTCAACTAATGAAAAGCCTTTGTTACCAGGCTTAGAACTTAAAACCTTCCTTACTCTTGGGTTTTTTAGATATTCATGTAATAGGTTCATTTAAAAAAACTAGAGAAACTAGTAAAGTCTATGCTCTTAATATGAATGAAAGACTGTTTTATGTCAACAAGTACTATTTATTTTAAATGATCAATGGATATTCCAAGCTATCTTTGCTTTGTGATAGGAGCTTGTTTTGGCAGCTTTATTTCGGTTGTAGCTAGACGACTCCCTCAAAATGAGTCTCCAGTATTTCCCAGAAGCTATTGCCCTAACTGCACAGTAAAGATAAAATGGTTTGACAATATTCCTATACTTAGTTGGATACTTCTAAGAGGAAGATGTCGTAATTGCAGCTATAAAATAAGTCTTGTCTATCCTTTTGTTGAGTTTTTTACAGGCGTTTTATTTGTATTGTGTAAATATAGTCATAAGATTAACACCATAAATATTAATGACGTAACTTATCTATTGTTAGGTTGGTGTCTTGTTACAGTACTATTCTCCCTATCTTTAATAGATATTTATTCTTTATGGTTACCTGAATCATTGCTTAGGCTTGGCGGCATCTTCGGGATTATTCATGCTTTTAGTTATCTTTATAGTTACTCTAATTATTATATTGTAGTGGATTATTTATTCGCTTCAGTTATGAGTTATTACTTCTTTGAAGTGATCCGTTTAAGTGCAAGAAAAATATTAAAGAAGGATGCACTAGGAGATGGAGACTCAAAGCTTATTGCAATGCTTGGTCTATGGAATGGAATAATAGGATCTTATTTTACAATAGTTCTAGCTTTTGTATCCGCTTCAATTTATGCAATTGTAGCTATATCATTTAAACAATTAAAGCTCGGTCAAGCATATCCACTAGGTCCGTTTATAGCATTGTCGGGACTTTTTGTTTGGATATTCGGTAATGACTTTCTTATGGTTCAACTTCTAAAGCTAAGTTAAAATAAACCTATAACTTTTATATTAAATGAATATTATATAAATAAAATTATCACTTTAAATATGAATCTTGTCTTATAACTATAGGTGCAACTTATTCTTTTTTAAATAGGACTTTTGTAAAATAAGCTTTTTATTGCTTTATTCTATATAAGTATTCTATTGCTTGATTTAATATGATAAAAAAAAACCTCCACAAAGTGGAGGTTTTTTTATGAGGAGTTTTGTTTAGTTAGTGGTAATCGTTAGAACTTAAAGGTAGTTTCAACGACTGCGCCTGTTTCATCTTCACCACCAGCTACCTCTTGAGTAAAGAGACCAGGTCGTACAGAGATGCCATCGGCAACATCCCAGTTGTAGTAAACCTCGAAGGCTGCAAGTTCATTGGTTTCATCATCAATGACTTGATAAGCAGCACTAAGGGTTCCTGGGCCCCAACCATCGTAGTCAGCAGCTATGTACCAAGAGTCATTGTCGGCAGCACCTTCATTCTCTTGGGTGTCATAACCTGCACTGAAGCGTGGGAAATCTTCTGGCTCCCAGTAGAGACCCCATCCCCATGAGTCGTAGTCAGTAGTGTCTGAGCCGTTTTTGTCTCCGGAAGACAGGATGACTCCACCACCCCAACCGTCTCCGTCGTAACCGATAGATCCGGTTATAACATCGTCTCCTTCTCTAGTTAAAATACCATTGCTGGCATCATCACCATCGTCAAAGACTGCGGAAATTGAAGCATTCCACTTGTTGTCGAAGAAGTAAGTAGCACCAACACCAGGACCTTCTTCAGTCTCGGCTCTGGAGTACTCATGAGGTGTTATATAAAACTCAGCTGAATAGCTTGAAAGCTTAGCTGAAATAATATCATCCTGATCCATCAAAGGACCTGCAGTAACTCTGAAGTCACCGACTGGGAATGAATAGGTAAGCTTATCAATCTGAAGCTGATTTGTTGTTCCCTCTGCGCTATCTAAAACGTTTAGGGGCTGGGTGCCTGCATTACCAGCAATAACTGCTACATCAAGTGAATCTTCTCCAGAAAAACTTGTAGACATATCAATGCCATAGGCATAGATAGAATGAAGTTTTTCGCCAGAAGTAGAGTCGTCAACAGCACCTACGGTGAATGTTGCACTACCTGAAATTAATGTGGTGTTAGCAAATGTACCAGCATTTACTTCGTTAAGTCTGTATTCAAGCCCATCAACACGACCTTTGAGAATGGCCATTTCTGAACCAAATTCGTTGGATAGACGTGCAGCATCTTGACTTAGACCTTGGCCACTAGCCACAAGTCCGCCTTCAAGGCATGAATTTATAAGTGAGGCAGCTTCATAACGAGTAAGAGCTTGACCTGACTTAAGGTTTTGACTGTAGGCATTACCTACACAACCATAGCTTTCGCTTAGGTTTTGGAGAGCTGTATAAGCCCAATCCCCTGGAACAACGTCTGAGAACTGAGCTGTGGTTTCAACATGCTGCTCTTCTAGGCCGGCATAATTACCAACATCTTGGATGTTGACCTCTGCTGCATTTGCAGCTAAAGGAGCCATTAAACCCAAAGCAGCAGGAGCTACCAGCAAGCGCTGGAAAAGCTTCATTTGGATTCCTCACACTAAGGACATCCAATTATAGCCTTGGATCTTGTTGAGAAATCTCTGTCTGCATCCACTTTCTCTAATGTCTACTTACTTGACTTAGTGAAATTTGCTAGCAAAAAAATACTATTGGAGATTTTTCTCATAAAACTAGAGAGAAATAGTTTATATACAGAATTTAATTTTACTTCCTTAAGCCTTAAATTTAAAGGAAAAGGGACTTTGAAAAAAAACTTGCGAAATGGCTATGTTTATAAATTTTATAAAGTAAATAAGGCACTAGCTTAAATTGAGAAAAGCTCTAAAATATACAATATATTTTATTGACATAGTGGACATGCCTCAATTAACTAACCTCACTAGCCTATCAAGATTTGATACTTTACATAAAAATTTTAGAGGCCTATTTTTAATCATTAGTTTTGTAGGAGTATTGATTTCAGTTTCATACTTGAAAATTCTTTTTCCTCTTTTTATTATGATCTTTCTATTATTTTACATATATAAGCAATCTCTGACAGACATCATTCACTATGAATCTAAGTAGAGGATAGATTTTCGCAAGTCATAATTTGGTAAACATGCCTAGTAAATATACACTATTTTCTAACTAGACTTATGTTCTATTTCCTTACGCTTCTCGTGCATATCTTCTAACTCATCATAAATAAGCTTTAATTTATTTTTTATCATTTCGGCTGACTGTAAATTGTCAAGAGACTGCATTACCTTTATAAGGTTATCTTTAGCATCGACAATTCGCCTGCACTCTTGACTTCCTGCCTCATATGACATAAAAAAACCTATAAAAACTTAATCTATAAACTCTACTCAGGCTTTCTGTATCTGTTGATACATTGATCATATAGGAATGATCGGGATCTAGTTTTCATTTTTAGATTTTCGCTTTTATCTTTGGGAATCGACCCGGGATTTAAGCAAAAACAGGGCTCAGGAATAAAACTATCCTATTGTTACAGCCACCAAAAAGGTAGTACTCATAAGGATGAGACCAATTGAGGCCATAGCCGCTAGGAGTGATATATTCATTCGAAGAATTTAAATCTAAAGAAATTATAAGGAAAATCACTGCATTGTTTTTCTCAATCCAGATTATTTGTAATAAAAGAGTCTGATTGCTGTCAAATGCCAGTCAATTATATTTTTTCTTCTCCACAGGCTAATAACCTTCCTGTTATTTTCTGGTATTTTACTCTCTAAAATAAATATATTTGGCGATTTATAATAAAGACTAATTTTCTGTTTTTGAAAATCATTTGACTGTACCTTTGAAATATTCTGTTTGTTTACTAATTTAGTCATTTCCACTTCTTCTGATCCACTATTATCTATTAAGTCACCAGTATAAAGAAGAACTCTTAAACCATTTGGATTCACGGTCGACTCGATCATAACTTCACTAACCTTTTTGATTAATGGCTTAAGAATCAGTAATTGAAGTTCACTAATAGTAGGACTTTCCTCTTTCTCTAATATCCTTGTCATAACTTCTTTCTGAACCTCTTTTTCAAGACTTTTTCTTACCTTTTTATAGTTTATAAATTTGTTGGCTTTTTCTATGTCTCTTCTTTCTATAGCATTCTTTAGTGAAATAATTGAAATATACGGTGTGGCATATATATATCCAGTAGTAATAGTAAATAAAGCTAAAATAAAAAAAAGCTTAGTAGATTTTAGTTTTTTAAACACCATTAAATAAAAAATATGATTTAAATAAGACCTTCTTCCTCGAGTGTCTTTCTTTTTCTTAAAGCTTGATTTACTTTACCAGCGACAAATGGTATAAATTTTGAATATTTGTCTAATTCTATTCTTTCTTTTAGGCTAACTGAGTCGCCAAGGCTTATTTTATCAATTAAAGCCTCTAAGCGTCTTCTTGTTTCTGTAGTAAGAAGTCTCAAGGTTAAATTATAACAGTAATTATATTATAGATATAATTACTGTTCCCTCTCTAAGATATAAAGTATTTCTTCACCAAGAATATCAGGCACTGTTATTCTGCAGCCTTTGTCTAGGGTTATATCGCAATCATCATTTGCTTTCTTGGTTTTCCAGCTACAGGCAACTTCAGAAGTGCTTGAATCAACTATTTCCCACCCTTCATCTAGATATTTTTGTATTGTTTCTCTGTTGCAGGAAATTGATACCTCAAGGGTTTCCTTTAACTTGACTTCACTTTGAATCTCTTCTGTTGGGTCTGACTTGAAATTCAGCCTATCTTTAATTGGGCATCCCCCAAGAAGTAATGCTATAGGTATTAGTGTGACTATTCTCAGCTTGTACAAGTTACCCATTCAGTCAATGAAGTTAAACAATAGTATTATAATATTATTTATTCTTTCCAATATTGTGAGTTTAATAACATCTAGAATTTAAATTTAACAGAAAAGTTACTTCTTAGACTTCTTAGCAGATTTAGGGTCAACTATTTGCAGCAATGTTTCCATGTCTGTCATAAGTGTCTTGACTTGGTCAGCTTCTGGAAGTTTTAGCTCATCGGTAACTGCGAGATGAATTGTTCTAAGCTCAGACCTTAACTTTTTAAGGTGCTTCTTTACTTCTTCTTTTTTTTCTTTTGCGGTTGCCATTTTTGTTTACTTGGTTAAGGGCCTTTTAACTCAGCCCTTTTTTCTTAACTATATCATGCAAAGCATTTATTTGCTATCTACCAAATCATATATCCAAGTAGTATTATAGAATCTAATTGATAAGGTCTATTTTCTTTCTAAATGCTTAGTTTTGCCTACGAGAAAATTTGGGTACCTATTTTAGGTAGGACCCTTTATATTTTTTCTTCTCTAATAGAAGGGAAGAGAACCTTAGAAAAGCCAACATATAATATTAAGTATACAAAAGTTAATTCTACTAATCTAAAAAATTAGTCATATTTCCTCCATTACAGTAATGAACTGCTGAAGCAATGTTATTAGATGTTTCATAATCATTTCT
Organism: Prochlorococcus marinus str. MIT 9211; assembly: GCF_000018585.1. Classification (NCBI taxonomy): domain Bacteria; kingdom Bacillati; phylum Cyanobacteriota; class Cyanophyceae; order Synechococcales; family Prochlorococcaceae; genus Prochlorococcus; species Prochlorococcus marinus. The sequence goes on from NC_009976.1 coordinate 734,455, forward strand.
ATCTAGGAATTCTATTGTTTTCTTCACACAAAGATTGTTGTTATTAGCTTGCTTAAATATTGGCTTGCTATATAAAATTGCTAGGATAAGTATAGGAATAATTTTGTAAATACGAATATTTTTAGAAAAATGTGATTGAGACTTTTTCTTTAAATCTAAGATCTTCAATAATAGATTTTCTGGTAATCCCAGCTGAACGAAAAAAAGTTCTATCCACCAAGGCAATCGTTTGGAATCTTTTCTCTTTAAGGATGTCGGCTTTCTTTTAGACCTCTTATCGTCTTTAGCCTCACTCATTTGCTTTTGGCTTGCACTGCCTTCACTCATTGCCATAAAGTAAAATATTTATAATATTACTGGAATTTGGCTAAATTATCACTATGATGTAAATTATTTGAGTAAACTTAACTTGCATTGATGTGAATTATTTATAGTGAAAATCTTGAATTTCCTTTTTTTATACTGTAGTCTTTAAGAAACCTATAATTAAATGGCAAAAAGAAGAAGGAAATTATCCAAAGACTATGAAAAGCTGATCTCAAAATCAGAACGAGAGGTTGAGCTTTATATAGCAAAAATCAATGATATAGATGACGATGATATAAGGACAGAATATACAATAGCTTTTTCAGCAGTCAAATCTAAGCTTGATTATATAAAAAGTGCTTATACATCAATAGGATATAACGAAGACTCAGATACTTTGATGCTACTTTATCAGGAAAGCCTAAAGAACTTTATTAGTGAATATGAGATCTAGTTTTTATCTAGTTATTTCCCTTGACTATGGTTACTTCTAAATATTTCTTTTCACGATCAATACATCTCTTACTAATTATATTTGGTTCTTTCAATAAATCAATTCTTTCTTCTGTGGCTAGTCCACATGATTCTCTATATTCTTACAGTAATCCGATTAATTACTATTCAAATTTATCTGTTTCCCAATCTCGTAATAAAAGTCATTCAATGAGGCAATTTGGACCAGTATATTTAGATTTAAATAATTATCAAACTCAAAGTCAGAACTATATATTGCCGGCAGAGAATATCGCTAACTACAAAATTTATTTAGCTATAAGCTGTATAAAAAATGTTATTAATGTTACAGACACTGAATACAAATGGAAAGGCTGGATTGCTCCGAATCAGCCTTTTGAATATAATCTAATTAATACTTTCTGCAGGTCCATAAAAAGAGACTAAAAAGACAAAAGTATCTTGCCTAAAGGATAATAAAATTTTCTTAGATAACTCAACCTTTGTAAGGTATTACTCTAATCTTAATAGGTGCATCTGTAGGTTTTTTTTGAATTCTTTTATTAAACCTCACTCCTTCAAACTCTCTCATACACATTGTAAAACTTCTAGCTTTCTTGCATAATCTAATTACTTCAACTCTATCAATAGCTAAAATAGGCGATTCTATTAATGTTAAGCCTAATAGAGCCGCAAATAAACTTGCTCTCTTTTGTCTCATTAACCGTTATTCTAGATTTATTAAGATTTTATCAGAAAACTAGAAAATATCTCCCCTTTTTTTTATTTACACTATCATTCAAAAAAAAAACTATCTACTATGCCCACTAGGAATAATGACTTAGACCAGGCTATGGATGAAATTAAGGAAGAATTATTAAAGGAAATGTTTGAATCTATAAACGTAACCGATAAACTTAAATTCTCAGATATGGCTTTTATAGGTAGTGAACCTGCTTAATTTAATATTGATTCCAACTCTTTAAGCAAATCTGATTCATTAAGCTTAGTAGTTATATAAATTTCTTGAGCTTGACTACCTTTCCTTGCAACTAATTTAAATCCACCAATTGTTTTCCTTGTTAGCTTTATTTTAAGTTTTGGGCTGTTTGATCGAGTTTTAGATAAAACTGATGGAGTTATTGATTTTATTTTATAATTTTTAGCTAATTTTTTGAGAATATCAATCAGGCCTTTTATGTGAGTGCTATGAGTTAGTACGACTCTTCCCATTTTTAAGCCATTTAGCTAGAGTCTATTGCGCAACGGGGGGGCGTAATAGGCTATACTTAATAAAATAATAGTATAATCAAAATGCTTTTTACTTTTGCTTGGGCATCATTGGCTGCAATCTTTACCTTTTCAATAGCAATGGTTGTTTGGGGAAGAAATGGAGATGGCACAATTGATTTCTAATTATATCTCTTATTTTCAAGGTTTTGGCTTTAATACATATCTTTCTTTGATAACTTTTTCACTGCTCTTATTTATAACTTTTTCAGTTGCCTATATATCTTATGTAGACTTTAAGGATAAAAGGAGAAAGTAAACCTATAAATCACTGGCCTGGCTTTGTTCTTGATACCCTTTCTTTGTTCCTCCTCTTCTCATCTTTTATATTCATTTCTATTAGTTCCAGGGCCTTTTCTATTTTATCTAGACTGCTCTTATATAAGTTTACATCTTTCTCGACCCTCTCCTTTGTATAGCCAAAGTTATTTACCAAGTCAAGATATGAGTTTTCCGTAGCCTCTTCTTTATTGAAACCATTACTTTGCATATCTACTAATTTATAGATTCCAATAGCAATTATTCTTGAATAGTGATTATTTTTATTGATTAGTTTGTAGGTACTTTCTTTTTCATCTCTATTATTGTCAGTAATTAATGATTTTATTTCATTTGTATTTAAACCATTAGCCAATTTTTTTGCTTCTAATGCTATTTGTTCTAAGTTTGATGCTGAAAAACCTGTACACTTACATATTGCTTCTAGAAGTATTCCTTTCTGATTCTCTGGTTTATATCCCTTGGTGAAGTCTAAAAAAATACTTGTTAAACCTATTGCAAATACACCGTCTGCTACAAATCTTTCTTGGTTCTTAAGCAAATTTAGTTCCACTATCAATTCGTCTACCAACCGTCTATAAACCGCTGGTACTACAAAAGGAAATTCCTTATGGAATATCGCTTTACTTTCGGATACCGTTAGTCGCTGACGCAATTTTCATAATTTAATTCTTAAAAGACCATAGCTCTAGCTGATTGCCAGTTAATATCGTGGAAACCGATCAAGTTTCGATGATCCCTATTGTAATTGAAGAGTCAGGTCGAGGAGAAAGAGCCTTTGATATTTATTCCCGGCTTTTAAGAGAGAGAATTATATTTCTAGGTGAACCTGTAACTAATGATTCTGCTAATAGGATTGTTGCTCAGCTTTTGTTTTTAGAAGCCGAGGACCCTGAAAAGGATATTTTCTTATACATAAACTCTCCTGGGGGTTCAGTTTATGATGGTTTAGGTATCTTCGATACAATTGAGCACGTAAAGCCCGACGTTCATACCGTATGTGTTGGACTTGCAGCAAGCATGGGTGCTTTTCTTCTTTGTGCAGGAGCAAAGGGCAAGAGAAGTAGTCTTAAGCATTCAAGAATAATGATTCACCAACCTCTTGGAGGAGCAAGAGGCCAGGCAAGTGATATAAGAATCCAAGCAGATGAGATCCTTTTTCTTAAAGATCGACTAAATAATGAGTTGGCTGAGAGAACAGGCCAGCCAATTGAAAGGATTTCTCAAGATACTGATAGAGATTTTTATATGTCACCTGATGAAGCACTTGAATATGGAATTATAGATAACATCTTCAATAAAAGGCCAGTTAATATTGTTTAACTTCTTATAACTATATGACTATATTCTCAACATTTTTCTTGTCTGGTATCTCACAATAATTTGATAATATTTCCCTAAATTCATCTCCATCTATAGTTTCTTTCTCAACCAATACCTCTACTAATCCATCCATTGCTGCTTTGTTATTATTTACTATATCTAGTGTCTCTCTATAACACTTTTTAACTATCTCTCTAACTTGATCATCAATTTGCTTGGCAATAGCATCTGAATTATCACTTCTTGTCATTAGGTCTCTGCCAATAAAAACTTCTTGAGAGCTATTCTCCAATGATATTGGTCCTAAGTCGCTCATCCCAAACTTGGTTACCATTTGCCTGGCCATTGAAGCAACTTGTTGAATATCCCCACCTGCACCAGTTGTAACTTCTGCATTTCCGAAAATCACATCTTCTGCAGCTCTTCCTCCTAAAGCACCCATGATTCTAGCTTTTAGTTGTGCTTTACTTACTAACATTTGGTCATCATCTGGAGAGAACCAAGTCAGTCCTTTTGCTTGACCTCTTGGTATAAGAGTTACCTTCTGCACGGGGTCATGATCTTTCACAAGAGTACCAATAAGCGCATGGCCAACTTCGTGATAAGCAATCAGTCGTTTGCTTCTTCCATCGGTGAGAGGCTGCCCTTCCATTCCAGCAATTATTCTATCTACGGCATCATCTATTTCCGTAATACCTATAAAATCTTTTCTTCTTCTTGCAGTTAATATTGCCGCTTCATTTAGTAGGTTCGCTAGATCTGCCCCTGTAAAACCTGGTGTCCTTCGAGCTATATTTTCAAGTGAAAGTACCTTGTCTAATTTCTTGTTCCTAGAATGTACCTTTAAGATAGAAAGTCTTCCTTTAATATCTGGAGCATCAACAGATACTTGCCTGTCAAATCTCCCTGGTCTCATAAGTGCTGAATCTAGTACGTCTGGTCTATTTGTTGCTGCAATAATAATGATTCCACTGTTACCTTCAAATCCATCCATTTCTGTAAGTAATTGATTAAGAGTTTGCTCCCTTTCGTCATTTCCACCTCCGATTCCAGCTCCTCTTTGTCTCCCTACAGCATCAATTTCATCAATAAATATTAGGCAAGGACTATTCTCTTTTGCACGTTTAAACAAGTCTCTTACCCGACTTGCTCCTACTCCTACAAACATCTCAACAAATTCTGAGCCTGAAAGAGAAAAGAAAGGTACACCTGCTTCTCCTGCTATTGCCTTTGCTAGAAGAGTTTTACCTGTTCCAGGAGGGCCCACTAAAAGAACACCTTTAGGAATTTGAGCACCTACAGAAGTAAAACGTTCAGGTTGTTTCAAGAAGGTCACCACCTCTTCTAAATCTTGCTTGGCTTCATTAACGCCGGCCACATCGTCAAACTTGACTCCAGTTTCAGCTTCCATAGCAAATCTTGCCTTTGTTTTGCCGAATTGCATTGCCTGCCCTGGTCCACCAGGCATAGAATTGGATCTTCTAGCAAGAAAGACTAGACCTACTATTAATAATATTGGGAAGATAAGATTACCTATTATTCCTAGAGCAGGTGGGGCCGTTCTTGGCGGATGAACATCAAAGCTTATACCTTCGCTTTTTAATTTATTTATAAGTTCAGGTGCTAGCCCTGGTAGATCAACCCTTATTCTTTGAACTCTGTTGTCTAGTTCTGGATCTATTGCTTCAACTACAGCATTACGACCACCCTCATAAATATCAACGGATGTCACTCTTCCTGCATTGATGTAATCAATAAAACGCCCGTAACTCATTTTTGAAACAGCTGAGTTTCTAGTAGCAAGTGAGCTACTGCTTTGATTTAGAGCAGTTGTGTCTCCATTACCTAGTATTTGCCAGCTTATAAGAACAACCATCCCAATAGGCAGCAACCATAGAAGTATTAGCTTTACTCTCTGATTCATGAAAAAATAAAATCTTATGTCATTCTAAGAGTTTATAAGACCTTTACGTTGAGTGGGGATTTGCTCCCCACAAAAAATCCTTTAATTAGCTTTGGCTTTGAGAGTAATTTCTTATAGGCTTCTTAGAGCTACAATTGGGTCAAGCCTCGCAGCTCTTCTAGCTGGTAATACACCAAAAACTAATCCAATAGATCCTGATAAGGAGACAGTTAGCATAATTACCTTCGCACCTATTTGAGCTGGTAATGGAGTGATTAAAGCTACAGCGCCTACAGAACTAACGCCTACCAAAGTTCCAATTAGCCCACCTAATATAGAGAGAATAAGAGACTCTATTAAAAATTGAATTAATATATCTGAGCTTCTTGCACCTAGGGCCTTCCTTAAACCTATTTCCTCTGTTCGTTCACTTACAGAAACTAGCATTATGTTCATAATACCAATCCCACCTACTATTAATGATATTCCTCCTATAGCCGCCAGCATTAATGTAAGCCCACCAGTAATATTTGATACAATATTTAGTGCATCTTTTTGAGATCTAACAGCAAAGTCATCATCCTTAGTTATCTTATGTCTTTGACGAAGTAGATTGGTTATTTGAAACTTTGCTTTGTTAATTGACTGTTCATTAAGAGCTTCAATACTTATAAAGCTTAAACTGATTCCATAAGTAGGGTCCTTCCCGGAGATTCTATTAACCATTGTGTTTAATGGTATATACACATTCTTATCTTGGTTATTTCCGAATACGGCACCTTTAGGTTCCATAATACCGATAATTTCAAATGATTGGTCCTTTATTCTTAATTTTTTTCCTATAGCCTGATTTCTCATAAAAAGGTCTTTATTAAGATCGGAACCTATTACAGCTACATTTCTTGCTGACTTTAAATCTTCTTTAGTAATGAATCTCCCATTAGCGATATCAAAACTTCGGACTTGAAGGAAATTAGGAGTTATACCTAGAATTGAAGAGCTAAAGCTTTTTGATTTATATTGAACCACTTCACTTGATGAAATTTGTGGAGCGACTCTTTTAACAGAAGGTACCTGTTCTTTTATAGCTTCTGCATCTTTTAAGACAAGATTCTTTGGGAATGCAACACCTCTACGTCTAGTGTCATTATTCCCTGGAACTATAAAAAGTACATTGGCTCCTAGATTACTTAACTGGTTAGAAGCAAGATTTTGAGCGCCTTTGCCAACTCCTACTAAAGTAATTACAGAAGCATTCCCAATTACAATTCCAAGCATTGTTAATAGGCTTCTTAACTTATTCGATTTAAGTGTCCGAATGGACATTATCAATGTTTCTTTAACTGATACTTTGCTAGCCATTTATATTTTTAAATCTTTTTAATCGTTAAGAATTTCACCTCTACAAATAGTCCCTTCCTTTAGGACTAGTGTGACCATATCACCATCTCTTAGGATATCTGTAGCACCTTTTACATTATATATTGTTGGCACAGTATTATTATTTTCTATATTTAAGGTTCCTTCTAATATAATTCCTGCTGCATATTTCAAAGCTTGAGAATAATTATTAATATTTTTATCTAAAACTAATATTTCACCTTTCTTCAATTCGGATAAATCTTTTTGTTCCTTTGCAATTCTCACTTTCCCACAAACAGAATTATTGCCTTCAGAATTTCCACGGGCAACTATGTCATTAACTATGCCAACCTTTATTAGGTCAGTTGATCCACTTACTCCAGTTATTGTGCCAGCTGTTTGGACCACAAGAGCACCTGGCTTAAGTAAGCCCATACCCTGGGCCATCTCCATGGCTAAGTTAAATGTTTTAGTTGTAGTTTCTTGTTCTTTAATAACTATTGGAGTAACTCCCCAAACTAATTGGAGCCTTCTTGCAACATCAGTTTCATTAGTTACAGCAACTATAGGGGTTGGAGGCCTGAATTTGCTTACATTATGAGCAGTTGAACCACTTTTAGTTAATGGCAATATTGCAGAGGCATTTAATTGTCTTGATATAGAGCTAACAGCAGCACTAATTGCATTTGGAATGGTGCTTGGTAGATGGCTTTCTAGCGCTCTTTGCGGGTAATCTTTCTCAATTCGTTTGGCAATAGTCGCCATGGTTTTCACAGCTTCTATTGGATAGTCTCCTACAGCAGTTTCGTTCGAAAGCATTACAGCATCAGTGCCATCAAGAATGGCATTTGCAACATCACTAACTTCTGCCCTGGTTGGTCTTGGGCTAGAAGCCATAGAGTCAAGCATTTGCGTTGCCGTAATTATTGGAATTCCCAAACTATTGGATTTTTTAATGAGCTCTTTTTGTAGTAATGGGACTTCTTCAGCAGGCACCTCTACACCCAAATCGCCCCTAGCAACCATTACACCGTCACATAAGCGAAGAATGGCATCTATTTGATCAATAGCTTCAAACTTCTCTATTTTTGCAACTACTGGTGTGGTATATCCATGACTTCTAATAAGCTCTTTAATCTCTTTTATATCATCAGGGTTCCTAACAAAACTAAGTGCTACCCAGTCAATACTCTGAGAAAGTCCAAAGGAAAGATCGATCTTATCCTTTGGAGTCAAAGCATTTATTGATAACTGAACATCAGGGAAATTTACACCTTTATTATTAGATAACATTCCACCTACAACGACTTTGCAATGTAGCTTTTCCTCAAGTTTATCTACCCTTTCCACGACCATCTCCACTCTGCCATCATCTAAAAGTATTCGTTTATTTATTGACACCTCACTGACTAACTTTTCATATGTGACATTAGCTATTTCGTTATTACAACCTACGTCCTTTGAGGTAAGTACGAACTTGTCACCACTATTTAGTCTTATAGGACCATCTTTAAATCTACCCAGACGTATTTTGGGTCCTTGAAGATCTTGAAGAATACCAATCTTAACCCCAAGCTTCGCCTCGACTAGTCTGATCGTTTCTATTCGCTTGGCATGCTCGCTATGGTCTCCGTGCGAAAAATTAAGCCTGAAGGTTGTTGCGCCAGCTTCAACAAGCTCTGTAATACGTTCTTTACTTTCAGTTGCTGGTCCAATCGTCGCAACAATCTTGGTCCTTCTTTTAAAATGTATGTTTGTCATTAGATGGACCCTGGATACTCAGAAAAATAACATTTTGAGCACACTTCGAATGGCTCTTGTTCCTTTCTAAATACTTATCATGGACCTAAATCAGTATCAACACAAATCTAGAGAAACAGCTCTGTACCCCAATAGGGGGCAAAATCCAATTTACCCTACCTTAGGCCTTGTCGGAGAAGCAGGTGAAGTCGCAGACAAGGTAAAGAAGGTATTGCGAGACAATAATGGGGCATTTAACTCTGAGGTTAAAGAGTTAATTAAGTATGAATTAGGAGATGTGCTTTGGTATTTGGCACAATTATCTACCGAACTTGGATTTGATCTTGAAGATGTTGCAGAAGCAAATCTTGCTAAATTATCTAGCAGAGCATCCAGAGGGAAATTAAAAGGAAGTGGAGATTCAAGATAGTCACTAAATATTTAATTATGCTAAAACTTAAGAGTAATAATTTAGAATACTACTATTTAGGAAAGCAAAACGCAGGTTATTTATTAAGCTTGTGGAGAAATTAATTACTAGAAATGCAAGTATTGGAGATATATCTAGACCCCCTAGTGGAGGTATGATACCTCTAAATAGATTAAGATAGGGGTCTGTAATTGCGCTTATGTTACTTAGGATAGGGTTAGACCAATCAAGATTAGGAAACCAAGTTAGTAATACTCTTATAATTAAAATATAGGAATAAATCAAAAGTGTTTGGCTTAAAACACCAAAAATATTGGAAATAACTGTTGATGCCATTAATTTTAAAGGATTTCTCTTATCTTAAGCGACATCTTGGTCGTTTGTCGGTTTGATATCAGGAAGTACAGAGAATGTTCTGTGGAATTTCTCTGAAAGTGTAAGCCAGTAAGATCTCCCCTCTCTTTGTCGCTTTCTTTCAACAAAATCTTTTTCTACAAGGTCTTTTATATGTTCATAGGCGCTAGAGCCTCTTAGGTCTACAAGCTCAGATTGAAGAATTCGTTTTTTTAATGCAATTGTTCCAAGTGTCCTTAAGGTAGCTCCAGTCATATCTACGGGCAAGAGATTTTTTACTAGTTCTCCTAGACCTGTTTTAAGTTGAAGGCTATATTTTCCTTTCTTTTCATTGATTTCCAAAGCAGTGTCTCGTTGAGAATACCCAGCCATTAATTCAAATAAGGCTTGTTCAGTAATATCTTCAGTCTCATTTACTAACTCTGCCATCTCAGAAAGCGATAGTGGTTTGCCTTTTAGGTAAAGCACTGCTTCTAGCTTTGCTGGTAAGGATATACCTTTAACTAGATCTCTTTCTAGTGGTGAGATTTCGCTTTTGATGGCCAAAAAAGCAATTGATTACTTAGAAAATAACTTGATTAGCCATTCTGTGCACCTAAGAAAAGCTGATAAGCCGGATTTTTGGTTTCTTCCCAGCTTTTGTACCCTATTTCTTTGAGGAATCTCTCCCAAGCTTCAAGATCCTTTTCTTCTACAAGTACTCCGATAACTATTCTCCCAATATCAGCACCATGATTGCGATAGTGGAAAATACTGATATTCCAATTAGGTCTCATAGTGTTTACAAAACGCATTAAGGCTCCAGGCCTTTCAGGGAATTCGAACCTATAAAGAAGTTCCTTATAGTTTTTATTCGAGAGGGCATTGGCTGATATTGGTAATCTTCCGCCGACCATATGCCGTAAATGAACTTTTGAGAGCTCGTCATCACTTAGGTCAAGACATTTAAAACTCTTCGAATTAATACTTTTTATAAGGTCACCTTTGTCTTTATTGCCTTCTACTTCTAAACCCATAAAGATCTGGGCTGAATTTCCTTCAGACATTCGATAACTAAATTCTGTAAGACTTCTGTTGCCTAGTATTTTGCATAAATTCTTAAGGCTCCCTGCATTCTCTGGTATCTCTACTGCAAACATAGCCTCTCTTTTCTCTCCTAACTCAGCCCTTTCAGCAACAAACCTTAGTCTGTCAAAATTCATATTTGCACCACATGCAATTGCGACTAAATTTTTATTAACTAAGTTTCTGTTAGAAACGTCAGACTTTAGACCCGCTATAGACAAAGCACCTGCTGGTTCCAGTATTGACCGTGTGTCTTCAAATACATCTTTAATTGCTGCACATATTTCGTCGGTATTAACAGTAATCATTCTGTCGACATATCTCTTGGCTAATTCAAAAGTTTTCTCACCTACTTTTTTAACCGCTACTCCATCAGCAAATAGGCCGACATCTTTCAATTCAATTCTTTTGCCTGCCTTTAATGAATCTGTCATTGCAGACGCATCAGTTGGTTCTACCCCAATTATCTCTGTGCTTGGCCATAGACTTTTTACGAATGAGGCTACGCCTGCAATTAGTCCACCCCCACCAACTGCTATATAAATTGCATCAGGCGGATTTTCTATTTGCGAGAGTATTTCTTGACCAATAGTTCCTTGGCCAGCAATAACTTCAGGATCATCAAATGGATGTATAAACACTAACCCATTTTTTTCACTTATTCTCTGAGCTTCTTTGTAAGCCTCATCATATGTTTCACCATAAAGAATTACCTCTGCTTTTAATCTTCGAACAGAGGTGATTTTCATTGCTGGTGTTGTTATAGGCATTACTATTACGGCCCTACATTTTAGATAGGACGCACTTAGAGCAACTCCCTGCGCATGATTACCAGCACTCGATGCAACAACACCAATTTTTAATTCCTCGTCTGTTAAAGATGCCATTCTGTTATATGCCCCCCTCAACTTGAAGGAAAACACTGGTTGTAGATCCTCTCTTTTCAACCAAACCTTATTTTTCAACCGATTACTTAAATTCTTAGCCTTCTCTAAAGGTGTCTTTGTTGCGATGTCATAGACACGAGCTCTAAGGATTTTTTGCAAATAGTCCTCCATATCTGCATTATGGCAACTTGGGCGTCTGTTTGTTTCTGATATTGAATTTTCGATTAAGTAAGATTTTGAACGAAAGTAAGGATGACCTTCTAGATTGTATTAAATAATTTTCAAGTTTATGCGTCTGAGTGAGCTTAGTCATCCTAATCAATTGCATGGCTTGACAATTGCTCAGCTTGAAGATATTGCTTGTCAGATTCGTGAAAGACATCTTCAGGTTGTATCAACCAGTGGAGGCCACTTAGGGCCTGGTCTTGGTGTGGTTGAGTTGACTATTGCTTTATATCAAACCCTAGATCTCGATGTAGATAAAGTTGTATGGGATGTAGGACACCAGGCTTATCCTCACAAGTTAATTACCGGTCGTTATGAGAATTTCAACACTCTTAGACAAAAAGGAGGTGTTGCTGGCTATTTAAAGCGTTCAGAAAGCACTTTCGATCATTTTGGCGCTGGACATGCAAGTACATCTATTTCAGCAGCCTTAGGAATGGCATTTGCCAGAGATCGTCTTGGTCTAAATCACAAATGTGTAGCTGTGATTGGAGATGGAGCTCTGACTGGAGGTATGGCTTTAGAAGCGATTAATCATGCAGGACACCTTCCTAACACTCCCTTTTTAGTTGTTCTAAATGATAATGATATGTCTATATCCCCTCCTGTTGGCGCACTTTCTACATATTTGAATCGTATGAGACATAGTGCCCCAGTTCAGTTCATATCAGATAGCGTCCAAGAGAGTGTAAAAAACCTTCCATTTATCGGAGGAGAAATTCCACCTGAAATTAAATCTCTAACGGGCAGTGTTAAGAGGTTAGCTGTACCAAAAGTAGGTGCTGTTTTTGAGGAACTTGGCTTTACTTATATGGGACCTATTGATGGTCATGATATTTCAAGAATGATCCGTACTTTCCAAGCTGCACATCGTGTCGGAGGGCCTGTCTTAGTCCATGTAGCTACAACCAAAGGGAAAGGTTATCCCTATGCAGAAGCTGATCAAGTTGGATATCATGCACAATCTGCTTTTGATTTAACAACTGGTAAATCAATTCCATCAAAGTCTCCTAAACCCCCAAGTTATAGCAAGGTATTTGGCCAAACTTTAGTAAAGATCTGCGAGCAAAATAATAAAGTTATAGGAATTACTGCAGCTATGGCTACTGGAACAGGCCTTGACTTATTACAGAAGGCTATTCCAAATCAATATGTTGATGTTGGCATCGCAGAGCAACATGCTGTAACTCTTGCGGCTGGAATGGCATGTGATGGACTTCGACCAGTTGTTGCCATCTATAGCACCTTTCTACAAAGAGCTTATGATCAGTTGATTCATGATGTTGGAATTCAAAAACTACCCGTTACTTTTGTTCTTGACCGGGCAGGAATCGTTGGAGCAGATGGTCCCACCCACCAAGGTCAATATGACATTAGCTATTTAAGGTCTGTCCCTAATTTCACTGTTATGGCTCCCAAGGACGAGGCTGAGCTTCAAAGGATGTTGGTTACATGCTTAGAAAATGACGGACCATGTGCCTTACGTATTCCGCGCGGATCTGGTGAAGGGGTTACGTTAATGGAAGAAGGATGGGAACCATTAAAGATTGGAAGAGGGGAAATTCTTGAAGATGGAGATGATCTATTGATTTTGGCTTATGGATCAATGGTTACACCTGCCGTCCAAACTGCTGAACTGTTAAAGCAAGCTGGGATCTCTTCCACAGTTGTAAATGCTCGGTTCCTAAGACCCCTAGATCAGGCTTTAATTCATCCATTAGCAAGAAGAATTGGCAAGGTTGTCACTATCGAAGAAGGGGCTCTAGGAGGTGGTTTTGGTTCAGCTGTTGTTGAGTCTTTTTCAGATCAAGATTTACTAGTACCAACTTTTAGGCTTGGTATTCCAGACAAGCTTGTTGATCACGCAAGCCCCCAACAAAGTAAGGAATCATTGGGTTTAACACCATCTCAAATGAGTAAGTCGATTATGAAGAGATATGGATGGGACACTTCCGATAGCCTATTTCTAAGCAATTCCAACACAAGCTCTGCTTAATAGAAATTCCGTTAATTGACTGTATTAGTAGCCGGCGGAGGCCCAGCTGGAGCTTATTTAGCAGGATTACTTGCTATACACGGTGTTGAAGTGAAACTTGTAGAGCGTTTAGATAACCCGAACAAAAATGCTTTTTCAAGTGCTGCACTCCCCATTGATGCAATATATGAGAAATGGATACCTATGGAATCTATATCGTCTTATTGGAGTGCTTGGAAGATAGTTTCCCCTGAAGGTAAATGTTTTAAATGGGAGAATGATCAACCTCTTGGAGTTGTTTTAGATTTTGGAGCTCTTAGGCAACATCTTTGGTATAGAGCGAAAAATCTTGGTGTTGAATTACTTCTAGGTTGGAAGGTTGAAAATGTTGTGTCTCTGCATGATTATGCAGATGTAAGTCTTGTTTCTAAAAGTGGAAATAGGCGAAATGTAAAGGCCAATATAGTTATTGATGCAACTGGCTACAGGCGTTCAATATTACGAACTACCCCTAAAATTAGAGATGAAATATTAGTTGGTAACGGTATTGAATGGTTAATTCAATCAGACAAACTTTTAGACTCGCCTTGGGGGAATAGTCTCAGTTTCTTTTTAGGATCTAATTGGGTACCAAATGGATATGGCTGGGTATTCCCTATGTCTAGAAATAGACTAAAAGTAGGGATTTGTAGATTACCACCATTCAACAATCTCAAGTCCAATATCAAATACTTGCAATCACTTATAAGGGAGAATAATCTTGAGAATCTCCCCATAATTGATAAACATGGAGGTATTATTCGTAGTACTATCAATCGTTCTGAATCTCATTACCAAGGTAGAATTATTGGTGTTGGAGATACCATCAGTACTTCAAATCTCCTCGGGGGAGAAGGTATTAGACATGCTTTAACTAGTGCAGAAGTCTTATGTACTTTTTTAGCAGATATGATAAATAGAAATAAATATAATAAGTTATCTGATTTCTCTATTTTTAAAAACTATCAACGTGAATTATCTAAAAGACTATCTATGCATTGGAGTATTTCTAATAGAATCGGTAAACGTACTTGGAGGGGATTATCAAGCAACGATGCTGATGCACGTATAACTAAGTTGATTAAATTACTTTCTGAAAAAGCAACAGCAAAAGATATCAACTCAATACTATTTGAGTATAAGTTTAAAAAATTTGGTGTTAAGTTATTGCCTTACTTAATCGGATTTAGGTAGATGAAACTTCGCTAAAAGATCACAAAATACCTCTAGCAGCTAAACCTAGGATCGAACCTATCCCTAGGACATGTCCTAAGCAGTTTGCAGCTACTACAGAAGCGTGGCTTAAACCGCCAAAATATTTTGAATTTGGTATCTCAAAACCTTCATTAGGCTTTGCGATGTTTGCTCTTGCTATCGCGTAAGCGAGAACATTGCATAGGATCATAACTACAGCACACTTTGGAGACCAGTGAAAGGTTGCTGGATCTGCTGTAGCCAATAAGGTCGTGATCATTACTCTGTTAATGCACCTTAATCATTCTCCTTTATAAAGCACATTTGACCACAAAGATTTGCTTCCTCTTAAGAGTTTTTTACCTCTTTTCTACAAGCAAGTTGAAGAAACCTAGTACTACCAAGCCATCGCTGATAGCAAGGAATAACTCAGCACCTCCATGTAACGGATCAACATTTGATAAATCTTGCCCATAAATGGTTTGGGCTAACACTGAACAGACAATTGACATGAAGACAAATAAGAGAGTGAGCCTAAAGCCCCATAAAGATGTTTTTGGTATTAGCGAGCTTTTTTGAGCCCAATAAAGAAAAGCTATATAAGGCAAAAGAGATAAAATAAAGAAAGGGCTAGGGTCAATTGCTCCTATGGTTTCTATTAATGATTGAGAATTAAGTAGGTTCATGCCTTTCTCTGATCAAATCTCAATAGGTTCCAAGCAGCAGCTGCAAGAGAAATATTTCCAAGTGTTGTAAGAATCGCTTGTATAACAACTAAACCCATTAACTTTTCTGAATTGTCGTATATGTGCCAGGTTATTGCTGCCATAGCGCTAGCAAGATTGGGCAGCATTGCAATTGCAAGCCAGTTGTAAGCTTTGTTTGAAGTTCTTTTGCCAAGTAATGAGATAAGAAAGATTGCTAATGTCCACTCAATCAATGTGGCAAGATGAATTGTCCAAGTACCTAGTGATAATGCATGCATTAATTAGACCTGTAACTCAGTCAGTTTTTTTAAAACATCCGTAGGATGTTTTAATGGGTTTACATTCATCCAACTGTATCTAATAACTCCTTCTGGATCTATTAGAAAAGTATTTCGTTTGCTATAGGGTTTATTCCAGGAACTGTATTTCTCGCTAACTATCCCTTGTAGATCTGTTAGAAGAGTAAAGCTTAAACTCTCTTTTGAACAGAAGCTTTCATGGCTTTCCTGTATGTCATTACTTATACCTACTATCATTGCATTTAGTTTTTCAAATTCAGGGCTTAGCTTTTCAAAGGACCTTGCTTCTATTGTACATCCAGAAGTAAAATCTTTTGGATAAAAATATAATACAGTCCATACACCTTTGAAATCAGAAAGCTTCCATAAATCTTTATCTGGATTATTCTTAGAATATCCATCTAGCTCAAAGTATGGTGCCTTATCACCTATATTTATATTATTTGAATTTATTGCATACGTAGGAGAGGCAATAAGGAAAACTACTAATATAGTCGCTAGATTCTTGCTTAATATTCTTATTAGGTTAAGCATTATGTATCTATTTATTGTTTTTATTAAGTGCTGAAAATGTTAAATTGATGCTTATACTTTACTAAGGTCTATACCCATTGCCTTTGCGTATGAGTTGAGTCCTTTCTTTTGAATTGTCTTCAGAGTTCGTGTTGTGACTCTTACCTTTATCCATTTCTTGCCCTCTTCCCACCAAAGCTTTCTTTGTTGCAGATTTGCTTGCTGTAATTTTTTGGTCCGTATATGAGAATGACTCACTGCCATTCCGTTGTTGGCTCTAGTACCAGAAAGATCGCATACTCTAGACATTTAATTTATACCCGAGACTGGTATTTGGATTTCAAAAATATAATAACAAAGAATGAGTGCCTTAAAGGACTTTGCTAATTAACTTTCCCATTAGCTCGGCATTTCTTTTTTGGAACTCAGCTATGGCTTTAGGTTCAAGCCCTCCAACGCTTAATCGAGCCATGTCGTATAAATGTACTGCAATTTCTTTAGTAAGCGAATCGTTAGTTGACTGCTGACCTGGCCCTAAGAGAATTGAAGCTGCCTTAAGCTCTGCAAGTCCTTTGACTAAAGGGTGACTTCTGTTGACCAAGAGTACATGGTGGTCAGGAAGGCCTGGTAGCTTCTGTTCCATTAAGGCACCAATATCGTTAATTCTTCTCATTTGTTCTGGCAATAGGATCATTGCAGGAACAGAGTTATCTCCTTTGAGAGCATGAACTTGAATAGTTACTTTCTCATCATTAATACAATCTTTCATAAGATCCCTAATATTATCTGACTTGCTTTCTCCGTCACTTTCAATAATTTCTGGTGAGTCGTCTCTTAGGTTTTCATCTAGTTCAGAATCGACTCTTTGAAAGTTTATATCTTCGTTTCTAGCTTCGAGCCATGGAATGAATTGAGTATCAATAAGTGTTTCTGTCATTAATACTTCTGCTCCTTGTCCTTTCCATAGATCTAATGTATTTGCCTGACCTATTTCATCAGTACAGTAAAGGATTCTTTTTTTAGTCTGATCTTCTAGCCTATTTAAATAACTTTTTATAGTTGTATAGCTTTTATCTTCATAAGTAATATCATCTTTATTGTCAGCTGAAGAATTATTAGTAGTTCTGAAGATAATAATATCTTCTACTTGGTTGGCAAATTTATCATCTTCCATTGCTCCTATTTTTATAAAAGGGGAAACTGACTCCCATATTTCTCCATAAAATGAAGGCTTTTCATCCTTTAATGTCTTAAGCTTATCTGAAATTTTCTTTGCAACAAAGTTGCCTATAGATCTAACTTTCCTATCAGTCTGTAGTGCACTCCTGCTAACATTTAATGGTATATCTGTTGAATCAATAACCCCTCTTAAAGGAAGTAAGTATCTAGGTACTACCTCTTTTACTGAATCACTTACGTAGACTTGGTTGCAATATAATTTAATTTCACCATTCTCCCAATCTGCTCTTCCACCTATCTTAGGAAAGAATAAAATGCCTTGAAGGCTGTAAGGATAATCTGTATTTAAGTGTATCCAAAACAATGGTTCACCCTGGAAAGGGTATAGATATTTATATAGCTCTATATAATCTTCTTCTGTTAATTCCTGAGTACTTTTCCTCCAAGGAGGGTTCATTTGATTTATTACTTCATCTTCTAAACAAACCTCAACTGGCATAAAGTCACAATATTTTTTTATTAGTGTTTTGATTCTCGTAGGCTCGATATATTCTAGCTCTTCTTCCATTAAATGAAGGACAACATCAGTACCTACCTCTGGCTTCTCTGTCTTTTCGAGGCTAAAGTTTGGAGACCCATCACAACTCCACTTGACAGCTTTGGAATCTTCTTTTGCAGATTTTGTAAGTAGTTCAACATTCTTTGCAACCATAAAACTTGAATAGAAACCTAAGCCAAAATGTCCAATGATGCCGTCTTGTTCCTGTTTATATTTCTCTAGAAATTCTTCAGCACTTGAAAAGGCAACTTGATTAATATACTTTTTCACTTCATCAGAAGTCATTCCTATTCCATTGTCTGAAATAGTTAGTGTTTTATTTTCTCTATTGATCTTTATATTTATCTTTGCATTTTCTTCTCCAATACAGTCACCTGCTATAGCGGCCATCCGTCGTTTATTTATTGCATCTACACTGTTGCTTACAAGCTCTCTTAAAAATATCTCGTGATCTGAATAAACTGCTTTTTTTATTATTGGAAAAATATTCTCGGTATGTATCTGAATTTGTCCTTCTTCGATAACAGTCATAGATAATCCCTTGGTTAGTCAACCTTAGGATCATCTATACTCTTTTCCAAAGGATTTAAGGGAGTATTGACCGTACCTACTAGTTTAGTTTATTTGCAAATCAGGTCTTTCTTCTGCAATTACAGCACCTTTTACTGGGCAAACTTCTAAGCAAACTCCGCAGTCAATACAAGTATTGAAGTCTATGTAGTAATAGTTCGTGCCTTTCATATTTCCCCCTTGCCCTGGCTTAATACATTCAACCGGACAGGCCTGGAAACAAGATGCTACTCCCTCACATATATCACTAACAATTGTATGTGGCATTCTTTTAACTATTAATCCATTTGAGTTTGGTACATTTTCTTTGGTTCACAAGCTTCATTGCGTGATCTTCATTTATGCATGAGTTTAGTTCAATTATGGCAACATATCCTTTTTCGTGGAGCTTAGCTTGGCATTCTATGGCATCCTTAATAGTTTTATTTGGTCCATAAGCTACAAGAATTCTTTCAGGGTTAGTATCGAATGTTTCTAATCTAGTATTTAATTCTCTTATTTTGTCTATTGAATAACTAAACCCAGCGGCTATTTCATCTTCTGGATTTTCGTTAAACATCTTTACTAACTCGTCATATCTTCCTCCTCTTGCAATAACTACGGGTGTCTCTCTCGTATTGCATACAAGTTCAAATACAATACCAGTATACAGTTCGTAATGTGGTTTAAACGTAGGATCTAATTGTAATTGAATATTGTACTTATTACTTATTGGTTCTATGATATTAAAAATTTTAGTTAATGAATCTAAGATCTTATTATTGCCATACAAAGATTCTAGAGTTTTTATTACATTCCTAGGACTTCCCCTAAGTTCTTGTAGTAGTTTCAACGTATTCCTTTCATCAAAGTCGAGTTCTAGTTTCTCTATTTCAATTAAGTCGAAATTCGACAATATATCTGTAACCTTTTCTTTGCTGCTCTTGGAGAATTTAGAAATTATAAGCTCCATTAATGAAATATGATTTATTAGAAGTATTGGCATTGAAGACTCATCTATATTTAGCTTTTTTAGTGATTCTATTAGTAGATATAGTAATTCAACCTCTATTTCCATCCCCTCAATACCAAAAAGTTCTACTCCACTTTGCAGGCTTTCATCTATAACTATTTTCCCATCACTTTCTTCTCTGCTTTTAAAGATTGTTCCTGACGCCCAAAGTCTCAATGGTCTTGGTTCAGCAACATACCTTGTCGAAGCTGCTCGTGCTATTGATGCAGTCATTTCTGGTCTTAATCCAACTGGCTCATCAATTACCAACTTCAAAATTTCTTTGCTATCTATACCTCCACCCGCCATTAATGTCTTTAAACCTTCTACCTGTGGAGGCGCTACCTCTTGGTATCCCCACTTTTTATATATTTCAGATAGTTTTGTTGCTAGTAAGTTGTTTTCTTCAACTTGCCTAGGGTTTAATTCTTTAGATCCCAATGTGCTTTGTTTTGCCATTAATTACTCCCTTAAGAAGAACCCTCAATATTTGTTTTGAGGTTATTTTCTGAATATGTGTTCACATCAAATGGATTAACTTTAATTAGTTCCTCTACAAGCTCTTTATATATTGATTGATTACATGCAATTATTCGACCGTTATTAAGATCAAAATCTTCAGCTTTATAGTCAGACACCCTACCGCCAGCTAATTCTACTATTGGTACTCCAGCAGCTAAGTCCCATTTCGATAGGCCTCTTTCCCAGTAACCATCGACTCTGCCATTAGATACAAAGGCCATATCAACTGCTGCAGCACCTGCTCTCCTAACACCTCTAGTCTTATGCGTTAGCCAGCAAAACTCTGCATAATTGTTGTTAATTTCACTATGCCTATCGTATGCAAAACCAGTTACTAATAAAGAATCTATCAATGACTTGGTTGATGACACTGTATTTTTTTGATTATTGCAGAATGAGCCTATAGATGGACAGCCCCAATAAAGCTCTTTAAAAAAGGGGACTGAGATACTCCCTAATAGAGGTCTGTCATTCCAAGTTAAACCTACTGATGTAGCAAAGAAGGGATATCCATGGGCAAAATTTGTTGTTCCATCTAAAGGATCAATACACCATTTTAAATTTGTATTCTTACCGGATGCTCCACTTTCTTCAGCATATATTCCAATATTTGGGGTTTCTTTTCTTAAGAGCTTAATTATTAACTGCTCCGACTCAATATCTGCATTCGTTACAAGATCACCCTTTCTACCCTTATTCTTTATTGAATTAATGTCCCCGTAGTATTTCATCAATAATTCTCCCCCTTGTTGGGCGGCATTCTTTCCAATCTCTAGTAGCGAATAGAGGTCTGAATTGTCTAAGCAAGAATCTTCAGCTGCTTTTTCGCAAATTAATGGAGTCATTGATTTATTAGTGGCATTTTGTAATTGCTGATTATTTTATTGTTCTTGGTTTTGATTAGATAACATTCTAGCCTCCTGCTAGATTCAGTATTCTCTTTGGAGAACATCTTGGAGAGGTGGCCGAGTGGTCGAAGGCGCAGCACTGGAAATGCTGTATAGGGGCAACTCTATCGAGGGTTCGAATCCCTCCCTCTCCGTTATAGTTTTTTTAAGTTCCCGAAAAGTAGTTATTTCTAGCTTAACTACTATCTTGTCCTATTAACTTATCCAAATTTTCCTGAGATATAGTCTTGTGTTAGTTTTTGGGAAGGTGAACTAAATATTGTCTCAGTTTCATTAAATTCAACTAGGTAACCTACTTTCCCTCCTGAGACTCCTTCTAATACCTCTGCATTATAAAAGGCTGTCATGTCACTTACCCTAAGGGCTTGTTGCATGTTATGTGTAACTATAATTATCGTATAACTTTTTTTAAGTTCATGCATAGTCTCTTCAATCTTAAGAGTTGAAATTGGATCTAATGCAGAACAAGGTTCATCCATAAGTATAACTTCAGGCTCAATTGCTATTGTTCTTGCAATACATAGTCTTTGTTGTTGACCACCTGATAAGGAATAGCCACTTTCATTTAACTTGTCTTTGCACTCATCCCATACAGCAGCCTTTCGCAATGATTGTTCAACAAGCTCATCCATATCTCCCGTATAACCATTTATCCTTGCGCCAAACGCAATATTTTCAAAGATACTTTTAGGGAAAGGATTTGGTTGCTGAAAGACCATGCCAATTTTCCGCCTTACTTCTACAGGATCTATTGTTGGATGATATAGGTCTGTACCCTCAAACAAAATTCGACCTTTTAACGAACAACTTGGAATTAGATCATTCATACGATTAATTGCTCTAAGTACTGTTGATTTGCCGCAGCCCGATGGGCCAATGAGAGCGGTAACCTTGCCTCTTGGAATATCACAATAAATATTTCTGACGGCATCAAAATCCCCATAGCTTATTGTTACATTCTGGAGTGATATAGAAGCATCACCTTTTATTAGTTTATCTTGGGGTATTTTCATCTTATTTTTTTTGAGCTTAAAGAATTGTTAGTTATACTTTAGTACTATTTTACTTATTTGATGCTATTTTACTTATCAATCTTGAAAATAGGTTCATTCCAAGTAACAGTATTACCAAGACAAAGGAGGCAGCCCAGGCCAATTCATTTTGAGCTTCATATGGTTCGAGTGCGAAGTTATAAATAAGAACAGATAGTGAGGACATTTCATAAAATATATCACTTATAGATGTTATATGATAATAAGAAAATAATGCTGTAAATATTAGCGGTGCTGTTTCTCCAGCGGCTCTAGCGAGGCCTAGCACAATACCAGTAGCAATTGACCTAAAAGCACTTGGCAAGGTTATAAAAAGAATTGTTGTAAACATAGAGGCACCAAGGCCTAAGGCACCTCTTCTAAGATCATCTGGTACTAACTTAAGACCTTCGTCAGTAGTCTTAATTACTGTTGGCAACATTATAATAGATAATGCAATTCCTCCGGCTAAACCACTAAATGTACTCCCTAAAAAAATCTTTGTAACTACTATAATTGAATAAACAAATACCCCAGCTATTATAGAAGGTATTCCTGAAAGTACATTTGTTCCAAATCTAATAAATCTTGCAAAAGAACCACCTTTTGAATATTCAGCTAAATATATTCCTCCTCCTATTCCTATAGGAACAGCAATTACTGAAGCTATTCCACTAATTATAAATGTTCCAACAATTGCATTGCCAATTCCTCCAGCAGATCCAAGGTCATCACCAGGTGGTTGAGGCTCTAGAACTAATAAGTCCCAACTTATTAAGGATCCACCCTTAAATATGATATACATTAAAACAAGAATTAGTGGAAGTACAGCAATAAATGAGAATATTCCAGCTATAATTGTGAAAGCCCTACTGGTTATATTCCTTGTCAGATTGGATTTGTAAGTTAAATCAGTTTTTTTCATATCTTATAGGATTTTGATATTTACTAGTATTTAAGACTCAGTCTTCTTACTATCCACTGAGCAAATATGTTCACAGCTAATGTAAGTATCATTAATATAAATGCTGCATACATTAAAGACGATACTTGGCTGCCATCTGCTTCTCCAAATTGATTGGCTAGCATAGATGAAATTGTATAGCCAGGGGACATTATTGACCAACTAAAGTTATTGGAATTCCCTATTATCATTGTCACAGCCATTGTCTCACCCATTGCTCTACCTAGAGCAAGAAGTATTCCACCAGTAATTCCTGAAATTGCTGCAGGTAAAATTACATTGAAGATAGCGCTCCATCGTGTCGCTCCTACTCCATAAGCAGCTTGTCTTAATTTTATAGGGACTTGATTTAGTGAATCTCTTGATATAGCAGTAATTATAGGCAATATCATTATTACTAATATCAATATTGCCGGTGCCATTCCTGGGCCCATTGGTTCAGAACTAAAGAAAGGGATCCAACCAAATGTTTTGTAAGTTAAAATTAATAATGGTCTTATGAAAGGCTCCATTACTAAAACAGCCCACAATCCCAATACAACAGAAGGGATAGCTGCAAGTAGTTCGACCATTAGCCCTATTAAATCTCGAATTTTTTCTGGAAGAATATTTTCAGTAATAAATATCGCAGTTCCTACCCCCAATGGGACTGCTATGACTAAAGATGCTATTGAAGTTACTAAGGTTCCATAAATTGCTGTAAATGCTCCATATTCATCGGTTACAGGATTCCAATTTGAAGTAATTAAGAATCTCAGACCATACCGTCCCATCGATTCGGTTGATTCAACAAAAACGACTATAAAAATTGCAAAAAGCACTATGGCTACCATTGCTGACATGGCAATGGTTAGATTTTTAAAACCTAGGTCAATGAATTTCTCTGACTTAGGACGATTCCTTAGAACATAATTGTTGTTTTTCTCAGAAGTCACTTTCTCTTGAGAAGGTATTCTTAGGAACACCTTAGAAATTTATGGTATTTGTTGCTTTTTTGCACTAACAGTGTCTGTAAGAGAATTAATTTCTATGGGTATCACTATAAAATTTATTTGGTTCTATTGAGAATCACCGTTACGGTAGGGGTTCAATAATTACTGCTATGGGCAGAATCGTTGGAATTGACCTTGGAACAACAAACTCTGTGATTGGAGTTTTGGAGGCTGGTCGACCATGCGTAATTGCAAATGCAGAGGGTACTAGGACCACTCCCTCAGTAGTTGGCTATACAAAAGAAAGTGAACTATTAGTTGGTCAACAGGCTCGCAGGCAATTAGTTCTTAACCCAAAGAATACTTTCTCAAATTTAAAAAGATTTGTTGGAAGAGAATGGAATGAATTAGACGACAATAGTCTTTCTGTTCCATATACAGTTAAAGCAAATGATCAAGGCAATGTAAGGGCTGTTTGCCCTATCACAGAGAGAGAATATGCCCCTGAAGAGTTAGTAGGAAGCATTATTAGGAAGTTGATTGATGATGCCGAAACTTATTTAGGGGAAACAATTGAATCAGCTGTAATTACAGTCCCTGCTTATTTTAATGATGCGCAGAGGCAGGCTACTCGTGACTCTGCATTGCTGGCGGGAATACAGGTTGAACGAATTTTAAATGAACCTACAGCGGCCGCATTAGCATATGGCTTTGATAAAAGCTCATCCTCACGGGTACTTGTTTTTGATTTAGGTGGAGGAACTTTTGACGTATCTCTACTTAAGATTTCTAATGGTGTTTTTGATGTTAAGGCCACATCAGGTGATACACAGCTTGGGGGTAATGATTTTGATAAAAAGATTGTGGACTGGCTCTCCGAGGAATTCCATAAACAACATGGCATTGATCTAAGAAGAGATCGTCAAGCTCTTCAAAGGCTTTCTGAAGCGGCTGAGAAGGCCAAGCAAGAGCTCTCCGGTGTTAATTCCACTCCAATCTCATTGCCGTTCATAGCTACTGGAACTGAAGGCCCTCTTCATATAGAAACTAAATTAGATAGAAAGACTTTCGAAAAACTCTGTAGCGACCTTTTAAGAAGGCTTTTGGACCCAGTTGAGTCTGTTCTTAAGGACTCCGAATGGACTACTGAAGACATAGAAGAAGTCGTTTTAGTTGGTGGCAGCACTAGAATGCCTATGGTTCAGGAACTTGTTAAATCATTTGTTCCTATTACTCCATGTCAATCAGTCAATCCAGATGAGGTTGTTGCAATAGGAGCCGCAGTTCAAGCTGGAATATTAACTGGTGAACTTAGAGACTTACTACTAAATGATGTCACACCACTTTCTTTAGGCCTGGAAACAGTTGGAGGGCTAATGAAGGTATTAATTCCTCGCAATACTCCAATACCAGTTAGGCAATCAGATGTTTTCAGCACATCTGAATCTAATCAATCTTCAGTTGAAGTTCATGTTTGGCAGGGCGAGCGACAATTAGCAGTTGACAATAAGTCGCTTGGTAGATTTCGTTTGAATGGTATCCCACCTGCACCAAGAGGGGTCCCACAGGTTCAAGTGGCCTTTGATATTGATTCAAATGGCTTATTAGAGGTTAGTGCAACAGATAGAACTACTGGTAGGAAACAATCAGTAAGTATTACTGGAGGTTCAAATCTCAATCAAAATGAGGTAAACAAACTAATAACTGAAGCCAAGGAAAAAGCCAGTGAAGATAGACGAAAGCGCGCATCTATAGATCAGAAGAATAATGCTTTGACCCTTGTCGCTCAAGCAGAGAGACGTCTTAGAGACGCATCCTTGGAGCTCGGTCCTTATGGAGCTGAACGTCAACAAAGAGCTGTTGAATTGTCGATGAGGGATGTACAAGATCTTTTAGATGCTAATGAGCTCTCAGAATTAGATTTGGCAGTTTCAGCTCTACAAGAAGCTCTTTTCGGCTTAAATAGAAGGATTTCAGCCGAAAAAAATTCTGAATCTAATCCCATTCAAGGAATACGGAATACGTTTGGATCACTTAAAGATGAACTCTTCTCAGATGAATATTGGGACGATGATCCTTGGGACTATCCATCCTCTAAACGTGATTCTAATCCAGAATCTCGTCGTAGAAATTTAAATGATTGGGATAATGACATCTACTACTAAGCCAAACTATTGGTCTATTCTAGGCATTTCGCCTGGTAGTGACTTACCCCAAATAAAGAGGGCTTTCAGAAGAGAAGCAAGAAGATGGCACCCTGATTTAAATTTAAATGATGTTAATGCAGAAGAAAGATTTAAGTTGGTAAATGAAGCTTACGCTGTTCTTTCTGATCCCCAAAAAAGATCCTCTTGGGAGAAAAATAAAAATACCTTTAATACTTCTGACGAATTATTTTTTAATGGCTTTCCTTCCTATGAAGAATATATAAGGATTGTTTTAGGAATAAGCAATGATGAAGAAGATAGTACATTTATGACTAGAGAAGATGAAGAAAATTCACCTATAGAATTAGAAAATGACTTCGATGATAAATCATATAAAGATACTGAATCCTTGAATCATCAAAGTACATCTACTCCCGCTAAGTCCATCAATAACCCTCCTCCAGTTAAAAAAACCCATGAACTAGAAACTCTTGTTGACTTAACACCTGAAGAGGCTTTGTGTGGATGCACTATTCAAATAGAGCTGGTTGATGGAACTTTAGTAGAAGTTGACACACCTCCCTTTGCCGGAGATGGTTGGCGATTAAGGCTTTCAGGAGTTGCTTATGGAGGGGAAGATCACTTTTTACAATTACGTGTACAAACTGAAGAAGGTTTAAGAATAGATGGTTTAAGGGTTCTCTATCGACTTGAGCTGTTCCCTCAGGATGCATTATTTGGATGTGCTATTGAGATTCCTACACTTGATGGGCCAGTTACTCTACAAGTTCCTCCTAACTCATCTTCAGGCAGGCTTTTAAGACTGAGAGGTCGAGGACTAGAATATAACGAATTTTCTGGAGATCAAATTGTAGAGATTGTTGTCGTTATCCCAGCCGATTTATCTGAAGCTGAATTAGCCTTATACAGAAGACTACAAGAACTCTCTGACGAAGTATTTAATGGCTAGATCTATCTATAATAAAAATATATTTAGCAACTTAATTCTCAGGTATGCAAGTTTATATATTAATTTACTCTCTAGGTGATGATGAGGAAGGAATCCATTCTCTAGAGATAAAGGGCGATACTATTGTACTTATGTTTGAAGACAGAGATGATGCTGAAAGATATTGTGGCTTACTAGAAGCACAAGATTTTCCAAAACCTCTTATTGAACTTATAAATAGAGATGAAGTTGTCTCATTTTGTTCAGACTCTGGTTATGAAGCGAAGTTTGTAGAAAAGGGTTTTTTACCTAAAACAGATGAAGAAAGACTTTTACTTTCTCCTCCAGAAAGGAATTTAGATGTAAGCACATGGCAAGAGAAATCTAATAGTAAAATAGATCAATCAAAAACTCTGAATACGGATAATGACTTAGACTCCTTTAGGAAGAGATTAGAAGATCTTCTTTAATCAAACTTTTTCACTATTACTAGAATAATGGATAATAAAACTAGAGGCTATTTATTAACCGAACAAATAAATTCTAATTCTAAAAATCTAGACATACTTAGTACATACGAGATGGTTCAACTCTTTGTTGAAGAGGACCTATTGCCGCAACTTGCAGTTTCTAATTCTTTAAATGATTTAGTTGATGCTATTGACAAAATATACATAAGATTAAGAAAAGGAGGCAGGCTTTTTTATCTTGGGGCTGGATCATCCGGGCGTTTAGGTGTTCTAGATGCATCCGAATGTCCTCCAACTTTCTGCACTCCACCGGAGCTTGTTCAGGGAATAATCGCTGGTGGGAGTCCTTCATTAACGAAAAGCTCGGAGGGTTTAGAAGATAGGACTGATTTGTCAATTATTGACCTTAAAAACCGAGGTTTTGATAGTAATGATTGCTTGGTTGGTATAACTGCTGGTGGGACTACTCCTTATGTTATCTCTGGTTTGGAATATGCTAAGACTCTTAATGCATTAACTATTTGCATTTCTTCGGTTCCAAAAGACCAAGTAAATATAAATACTGATATTGACATTAGACTTCTTACAGGACCTGAGTTGCTCTCAGGATCAACCAGATTAAAGGCTGGCACAGCAACAAAAATGGCTTTAAATATAATTTCTACAGGCGTAATGGTTCGCCTTGGTAAAGTATATGGTAACAGAATGATTGACTTATCTATAGCTAACTCCA
The DNA here is from genome assembly GCF_000018585.1 of Prochlorococcus marinus str. MIT 9211. Taxonomy (NCBI): domain Bacteria; kingdom Bacillati; phylum Cyanobacteriota; class Cyanophyceae; order Synechococcales; family Prochlorococcaceae; genus Prochlorococcus; species Prochlorococcus marinus. Next base: position 762,754 of record NC_009976.1, read on the forward strand.
AACTATTAGATAGATCAATTAGAATACTTACTGATCTAACAAATCTTTCACGTGAAGAGGCTAATGAATTATTAAATCTTTCAGAAGGCTCTGTTAAGTTGGCCCTATTAATAGCTCTTTCAGGCTTGGATTTGAATTCATCAAAGAAACTTTTGAAAGAAAATCATGATAATCTTCGTATAGCCTTAGAGAAAATTAAATTGTAAAGCTTTCTGCAGATTCTAATTTAATTACCTTTCGAACTTGTTAGGTAGACATATCAGGTATCTTCGCTAGCTTATTTATAAGTTATCTGTTTAATTATGATCCAAGCTATTATGGAAACTGACAAAGGGTTAATTAAAATAGACTTATATAAAGAAGATGCTCCTAATACTGTGGCTAATTTTGTTGATTTAATAAATAAAGGTTTTTATGATGGCTTATCTTTTCATCGTGTTATTAAAGGATTCATGGCTCAGGGAGGCTGTCCGAATACAAGAGAAGGTGCTTCTGGGATGCCCGGAACAGGAGGACCTGGATATAAGATTGATTGCGAAATTAATAGTAAGAAACACGTTCCAGGTGCTTTGTCAATGGCCCACGCTGGCAAAAATACCGGTGGAAGTCAGTTCTTTATAGTTCATGAATCTCAGCCACATCTTGATGGAGTTCATACAGTTTTTGGTTATACAGATGATTTGGACGTCGTATTATCCCTCGAGAATGGTTCAAAGATTATTAAGGTTAGTATTTCTGAGTAGTGGATTTTAGGCAATCCAACTAATTGCCAAGGAAATGGTCTGATTTCCTTTGTTTTCTTCAATGGCGTTGTTGATATCTATTTGATTTAAATCCTTTAACTTAAGCTTGATATTCTTAAAATTGTGTGATGGGTGAATTGCTTGCTCTAGGGTTTTAGAGAACAAGATACCCACTCTTTTTGTATTGGCCCACTCAGATATTTCCTTAACAAATGAATAAATTGATTTGATTTGTATATTTTCCTCACTTACATATTTATTTTCTTCAAATATTACTCTCCAAATAAATAATGGTCGATCTAGTAATGCATTTACTCTTGAGCTATTCTGAGAGGTTAAGTTTATCTTTCTGGAAGTTGCAGCACTTTCCGCTCCTTTTTCTAACATAGATATATCTTCTATATCATAATCACCATCCCAGAAAGCAATTATTGATTTACCCAGATATTTTTCTGGATTTATATCTTCTTCACTTATATAATGACCTAGCTTTGTTCTTTTAACTGCTAGATAAGCTGCATTATGGTCCGTAGGGCATATAACCAGTGGCTCTCTGCTTTCTACTTTCAGGCCATAACCTCCTAACCCAGCAATCTTTCTAGGATTATTAGTTAATAACTTAAGTCTATGTACTCCCAAGTCAGAAAGTATTTGCGCACCAACTCCATAATTTCTTAGATCTGCGGGAAACCCAAGTTTTTCATTGGCCTCGACAGTATCAAGTCCACCATCTTGCAGGCTATAGGCCTTTAACTTGTTAATTAGTCCAATACCTCTACCTTCTTGTCTTAGATATACAACTATTCCTTCGCCTTCTTTAGAAATACGAGATAAAGCAGCCTCTAATTGTGGTCTGCAATCGCATCTTAGAGATCCAAATGCATCACCAGTAAGACATTCAGAATGCATTCTTACAAGTACTGGTTCTTTAAACTCTGCTTCTGAACCTTTTATTAATGCGATATGTTCTGTACCATCTAATTCATTTTTATAACCAATAGCTTTAAATTCGCCAAATATACTTGGAAGCTTAGTGATTGCTTTTCTATATACAAATCGCTCGTTCTCTAGTCTAAATCTAATAAGGTCAGCAATACTAATTATTTTTAGTCCCCAACTTCGCGCGTATTGTTGTAATTCTGGTAATCGTGCCATAGATCCATCGGAGTTCTGGATCTCACAAATAACACCCGCGGGTGAAAGACCTGACAATAAAGACAAATCTACAGCTGCTTCTGTATGGCCAGCTCTTTTTAGTACTCCCCCTTTATTTGCTTTTAGAGGAAATATATGACCAGGTCGCCTTAAATTAGTGGGTTTAGTTTTTGGATTAATTGCTACTTGAATCGTTCTCGCTCTATCTTCTGCAGATATTCCTGTGGATACACCGTATTCAGGCCCAGCATCTATGCTTATGGTAAAAGCCGTTTGATTCGAATCAGTATTCCTATCTACCATTAAAGGAAGATCTAGTTGATCCAGCCTTTCTCCATCCATTGCGAGACAGATCAATCCTCTTGCCTCTGTAGCCATAAAGTTGACTTGTTGTGGTGTAGCAAATTGCGCAGCACAAATCAAATCACCTTCATTCTCTCTACTCTCATCATCTACAACTACAACGCACTCACCATTTCGAATAGCAGCTAAACCATCCGCTATCGGATCAAAAACTATATTCATCGGAATATCTGGTTTCAAATTTTTCCCCTTGTTTTGATGAATCAGTGTAATCAAGCCATAATTGTGAATTAGACAAACTTTGATCGTCCAATTTGATGGACTGTTATTCTAAATACTCTTATGTCTTTATCAAACAATAATTCAAACCGCGTCGCGATCATAGGGGCTTCTGGATATGGGGGGCTTCAACTAATGAGATTATTAAGTGATCACCCGCATTTCAAAGTAACTTTTTTGGGAGGTAATAAAACAGCTGGTAATAAATGGCACCAAATTGCACCTTTTATTAAGTCCTCTGAGGACCTTACTGTTAGGAAAGCCGATCCAGAAGATATAGCTGAGCATGCAGACTTTGCATTGCTTAGTCTTCCTAATGGCCTTTCTTCTCAGTTAACCCCTGAATTGATAAAAAGAAATATTCGTATAGTTGATCTTTCAGCAGATTATCGTTACCGCTCCTTGTATCAATGGAAGCAAGTATATGTAAAAGAATCCACCAAATATATCCGTAATGACGATTCCTTATGCAGAGAAGCAACTTATGGAATTCCGGAATGGAATGAAGGTGATATTAGGAAGTCAAAACTTGTAGCTTGCCCAGGTTGTTTCCCAACAGCTTCATTACTTCCTTTAATGCCTTTTCTCAAACAAGGACTTGTTGAGAATGAAGGTTTAATAATTGATGCCAAAAGTGGTACCTCTGGAGGCGGTAGGGAGCCTAAAGAGCATTTGCTCTTATCTGAGTGCTCAGAATCAATAGCACCATATTCTGTTTTGGGACATAGACATACTTCTGAAATTGAGCAGCAAGCAACTCTTGTTTCAGGGACCCCCATTCAACTTCAATTCACACCACATTTAGTTCCAATGGTCCGTGGATTGCTATCTACAGTCTATGCACGATTAAGGGATCCGGGTTTGACTGCAGAAGATTGCAAAACCGTATTGGAAGCTTTTTACAGATCACATAGCACTGTAGAAATACTTCCTGTTGGAATTTATCCCTCAACTAAGTGGGCTAGGTATACAAACAAAGCATTATTATCATTACAGGTTGATAAAAGGAATGGGCGTCTTATCTTAGTTTCAGTAATTGATAACCTAATTAAAGGTCAGGCAGGTCAAGCAATACAGAATCTAAATATTATGGCTGGATTCAGTCATGAATTAGGCTTACCTTTAACTACTTTCTATCCATAGTTATTTATTCTCTCCATAGACGAGCTGCTATTGCAACACCAACGTAGAGTATTTTATGCTCTCTTTTTTGTACTCTTCTTAATAAAATGTTTTCATTGTCACTTTCAAAGATAGGTACTGCAGATTGAATTAAAATTGGACCAGAGTCAACTTTTTCTTTTACAAGATGTACGCTACAACCTGTTATCTTGACTCCTGATTCTAGAGCTTGCTTTATAGCATTATTACCTGGGAAACTAGGTAATAGTGATGGGTGTATATTTACTAGCCTATTGGGATATTTATTTATTAAGGTAGATGTAACTATCCTCATCCAACCAGCCATTACAATACCTTCTATCTTGTACGATTCGAAGTATTCAATGATTTCACGATCTAGGCTTTCTCTAGATTCAAAACTTCTATGATCTAATATTACATATGGAATATTATATTTTTGGGCTTTTTCGATAGCCTTACATTTAGAGTTGTTAACTACTAGACATTTTATCTCAGCATCAAGTTTGGAATTCTTAATAGCATTTATTAGCGCTTCAAAATTAGTCCCACTACCAGATGCCATTACTCCTAATCTTATTTTGGGTTTAAAACTATAAAACTGACTAACTTCTGGTGAAGTAATACTATGGCCAACACTTAAGTTCATATTCTTACCGAAACTTTCAACCAAGGCAATTAAATCGAGTATATCCTATGAACTTTATATTTACATAGGCTCAAATGTTTTTATTTACTGAGTTTTGTTCTACTCCAAGTACTTTCTGACTAAGAGCATACATACTGTAAATGAAGATGGCTTATGAGCTTAATTGATCATCCAAATATGAACCTTCCTGACTACAGCCCTAATAATTCTTCTCTTCAATGGGAAAGGTTTAGTGAGCTTTTATGGCATAACGAAGAACTTGGCTTGTGGGTGGATATTAGCAGGATGAATGTTAATGAACATGAACTAAAAGAATTAAAGCCAATTTTCCAGAAGGCCTTTGAGGCAATGAATTCTCTTGAAAAAGGTTCAATGGCCAATATTGATGAGGAAAGGATGGTTGGACACTATTGGCTTAGGAATCCAGACCTAGCGCCCAGTAGGGATATATCTAAATTAATAGCCAATCAAATTAGTCAAATCGAGCAATTTACCACATCTATTTTAAGTGGAGACATCAGATCTGATGCTGGAGAATTATTTACAGATGTTCTTTGGATTGGCATAGGTGGCAGTGGCTTAGGACCTCTTCTCCTTATAGAGTCACTACAGGAATTAAATAAAGGACTGAAATTTCATTTTCTTGATAACGTCGACCCAATAGGAATAGATAAAAAACTTGAACTTCTACAGTCGAAGCTTTCAACAACTTTATTTGTTGTTGTTAGCAAGTCTGGAGGCACACCAGAACCTCAGATAGCGATGGATCAAGCTAGGCATGTTGTTGAAACCAATGGTAAAAATTGGCCTACAAGATCAGTAGCCATAACAATGTGCAATAGCCTTCTAGATAACAAAGCTAAGCAAGAGAACTGGTTAAAGACTTTTGATTTACCAGATTGGGTAGGAGGTAGAACGAGTATCACTGGAGCAGTCGGCCTTCTCCCCTTGGGTCTAATAGATTCTGATCTTAAATCTTTTCTATTAGGTGCCTCCAAAATGGATGAACTTACCCGAAATAATGAATTATTAGATAATCCAGCAGCCTTAATGGCAATGGCCTGGTATTCATCAGGATCAGCAAAAGGTTTGAAAGATATGGTTGTACTGCCATATAGAGACTCTTTAGAAGTTTTTAGCCGTTATCTACAACAACTCGTTATGGAATCATTAGGTAAAAAGAATGATCGAGAAGGGAATATTGTATTTCAGGGATTATCAGTATATGGGAACAAAGGCTCTACTGACCAGCATGCATATGTACAACAACTTAGAGATGGTATTAACAATTTCTTTGTTACTTTTATAGAAGTTCTTACTAACAACGAATCACCTTGCCTAAATAATAAGTTACCTGGTGATTACCTTTCTGGGTTTATGCAAGGTACGCGCTTGGCACTTAGTGATAGTAATCGGCAGAGCTTAACAATTACGCTAAAAACATTTGACCCTCTTAGCTTAGGTGCCTTGATAGCTCTATTTGAAAGAACTGTTGGCTTATATGCTGAGTTGATTAACATTAATGCTTATCATCAACCTGGAGTCGAGGCAGGTAAGAAGGCAGCAGCTGATATATTGAATCTACAGCTACAAATTGAAGATATTCTTTCAGACTACAGTAATTATTCAATCGAACAAATTTCAACTAGGTTGTCATCAAGTAACTCAGAATCAATATATTTTATACTTAGAAACTTAGTATTTAATAATAAATATTCAGCAAAAGGCTCTTGGAAAAATCCATCTTCTCTTATTTTTAAGAGAGAGAAGTTGTAATCCTAGTAGACAATATTAACTAATTTGCCCAGAACAACAATTACTTTCTTATAAGAACCATCTATTAACCATTTCTTGGCTATATCGCTGTTTAGTGCGATTTTCTCTATTTCTTGTTTATTAGTTTCACTAGCTATTTTAATCGAACCTCTAACCTTGCCATTCATCTGTATGACAAGTTGATAATTATCTTGTTTTAGGGCGTTAGGATCAAATTCAGGCCATTTTTGCTCATGAACACTACCTTTACCTTTTAGTGTTGACCAAGCTTCTTCTGCTAAATGTGGAGCAAAAGGAGATAATATTCTGATTAAGATTGATAATGATTCATTCACAACTGATATCCTACATTTACCTAGTAGTTCGTTCATATTATTACTAAGCTTCATTAGTTCTGATATTGCTGTGTTGAATTGATTCCCTTCATTAAGATCATTCGAAATTTCTTTTATTGCTAGGTGTACTGACCTTCTTAAAGAGATTTCGTCTTGATTAAGATTATTTAGATTATTATTCTCATTGCTATCTAAAGAAAGTTTGTTGTAAGTTTTGCTTTCATTTATCAGTCTCCATAATCTTTGTAAAAATCTATATTGGCCTTCCACATCTGCATCGTCCCATTCTAGATCTTTCTCTGGAGGAGCTTTAAACAAAATAAACATTCTTGCGGTATCTGCTCCATATTTATCTATTACAGTTGATGGATCAATACCATTATGTTTAGATTTGGACATCTTTTCATATATCAACTCTAAAGACTCGCCTGTTGATGGGTCTAATGGAGTCTTTATATTGTTAATTTTGTTGGGAGGAATATACTTACCAGTTTTAGGATTTTTAAATGTAATTCCTTGTACCATTCCCTGAGTTAATAATTTTTTAAATGGCTCGTCTATTGAAATCATATCTTTGTCTCTTAGAACTTTTGTAATAAACCTAGCGTATAAAAGATGCAATATTGCGTGTTCAATACCACCTACGTATTGGTCTACAGGCATCCATCTATCTGCTAGATTCTTATCAATGATGTTTTTCTTATTATTTGGATCAATAAACCTTAAGTAATACCATGATGAGCAAATAAAGGTATCCATAGTATCGGACTCTCTTCGTGCGATTCCTTTGCAAATAGGACATTGTGTTTTAGTCCATTCATTATCTTTTAAGGGTGAATTACCTTTTCCAGAGAGTTGTATATTTGTAGGAAGAAATACTGGTAAGTTTTCCTTTTCTATTGGGACTATGCCACACTTTGCGCAATGAACTATTGGTATGGGACATCCCCAATACCTTTGTCGTGAAATCAACCAATCTCTTAACTTATAAGTCGTCTTCTTTTCTGCCCAGTTCTCTTTAATACCCTTTTCTGTTATTAAGGATTTTACTTCATCTGATTTTTGACCATTGAAGGGTCCTGAATTTATCATTACGCCAACCTCACTATACGCTTTAACTTCTTTTTTCTTTTCTATTATTCCAGATGGTTTAATTACATATTTAATAGGTAGAGAATACTTTTGTGCAAAATCTAAATCCCTTTGATCATGTGCAGGTACTCCCATTACAGCACCAGTTCCATATCCAGATAAAACGTAGTCAGCAATCCAGATAGGCAGCTTTTCTTGATTAATCGGATTAATAGCATAAGCTCCAATTGCCATACCATTTTTTGGCTTTCCTTCAGCAGTTCTTTCTTTATCACTTAATTTAGATACGTAATCCCTAAAATTAGATAGATCATTAATTAATTTAGGGTCTACTAGTTTATCTACTAGCTTGTCTTCCGGAGATAAAACAAGATATGTACTTCCAAAAAGTGTGTCGGGTCTTGTTGTGAATACGCTTAGATTCTCTTTCTCTTTTGTTAACAGTTGAAAGTTAATCTTTACACCTACCGATTTCCCAATCCAATTGGATTGCATCGTCTTTACTCGTTCAGGCCATTCAGTCAGAGTGTCAATATCTTTTAGCAATATTTCAGCATAATCAGTAATTTTCAGGAACCATTGCTTTAGTTGCTTCTTTTCTACTAAAGCACCTGATCTCCATGATTTACCATCGGCATCAACCTGTTCGTTAGCTAAGACTGTTTTATCTACTGGATCCCAATTGACAGTAGCCGACTTTTGGTATGCAAGACCAGCCTCATATAACTTTAGAAAAATACTTTGCGTCCATTTGTAGTATTCACTCTTTGACGTTGTTTGCTCTCTATCCCAATCTATAGAAAGACCTAGTCGATCTAACTGAGATCTCATGTGAGAAATGTTTTTCTCTGTCCATATATCAGGCTGGATATTTCTCTCTATGGCTGCGTTTTCAGCTGGAAGACCAAATGCATCCCAACCCATCGGATGAAGGACCGAAAATCCCTTCATCCGATGAACTCTTGCTATAACATCCGTTATTACATAATTTCTGACATGTCCCATATGCAAATTACCTGAGGGGTAAGGGAACATTGAGAGTGCGTAAAAAGTTTTTTGGTCTTCTTTCGGTTCTCTGGTTTTATAAAGTCCACTGATTTTCCATTCGTTTTGCCATTTTTCCTCAATGAGTTGAGGTTGGTAGCTGTCTGCCCTAAGGCTTTTTCGAGAAATGCTAGAGGAAGTATCTGTCACTTAATTTGATTACAAAGAATAGATAGCCTTTTACAGGTTAATATTAACCTTGCTAAGGCCATCTATGTTAGAACTTCTATACTGTAGATTATTTGGACTTAGTTAGTAAGCTTGCTTATGAAAAACGGATGTTTTAAATGACGTTAATTGGCTTTAAGAAATACCATGGACTTGGTAATGACTTCATAATAATAGATGGCAGGTTTAGCTTACTGCCAAGCTCTATAGTTTCTGCAGAAAAACATCTAGTAATATCATTATGTAAGAGACATTATGGAATTGGATGTGATGGAATCATTCTTATTTTACCTCCAGTTGCTGGAGGAGACTTTAGAATGAAAATATTTAATTCTGATGGAAGTGAACCCGAAATGTGTGGCAATGGTATTAGGTGCTTAATACGTTATATTTTAGATGATTCAGAGGATGATTTTGTTGATAGCTTTATAGTTGAGACACTAGCAGGCAAGATTCAAATTAATATTGAAGAAGGTAATATTAAAGTTGATATGGGATCGCCCATATTTGCTCCAGAAAAGATACCTACTACTTTGCCAATTAACGAGAGGGGCATTCCTCAAGGCCGAATCACTATTTTAGATCAAGATTTTTTAGTATCAGCTTGTAGTATGGGAAATCCACACGCAATTATAGAAGTTCCAACTATTAAAAATATACCCTTATATGAATGGGGGCAAAAGTTAGAAACTCATCCGGTTTTTCCAAAGTATACTAATGTTCACTTTGTACAGGTTAAATCTCGATCAGAAATCGAAATTTTAATATGGGAAAGGGGTTGTGGCCCTACCCTTGCTTGCGGAACGGGAGCTTGCGCTTGCTTGGCAGTTTTAGCTAAATTAGGTAAGTGCAATGATCTAATCCTTGTTAAGCTACCAGGCGGGGAATTAGAGATTAATTGGCCAAAAATGAAAGGTTCTATCTTTATGATAGGCGATGCTAAATACGTATATTCAGGTTCATTTAATATCTAACTATGCGATACAATACAACTAGCAATAATAGCAATCTATACTTAGATGCCTGTTCTACTACACCTCCATTAAAATCAGTAATTGAAGAGATATCCCGTATACAAATGTATCAATGGGGTAATCCATCAAGCCTTCATAAATTTGGTCTTAGGTCAGCTGAAATTTTAGAAAGAAGTAGGTATGATATAGCTAAATGTTTTAAGTTTAAGGAAGATCAAATAGTATTCACATCAGGAGCAACAGAGTCTATCAATTTAGCAATTAGAGGCTCACTAGTTAATACTAATCCAGGTCGAATCGTAATTAGTTCTGTAGAGCATCCAGCAGTTGTATCAGCAACACAGGCCTTAATTAGATATGGTTGGGAGGTTATCACTTGGCCGGTAGATAATCATGGTATTATAAAATTAGAATATTTAGAAGAATTAGTTTCTCCTCCCACAAAGCTTGTTTCACTAATCTGGGGTCAAAGTGAAATCGGATCTATTCAGCCAGTAAAATTAGTTGGTGAGATATGTAGAAATAAAAATATTATTTTTCATATCGACGCTTCTCAAATAATTTCACAGGGACTTTTTAATCTAGATGATATCTATTTTGATTTGATTTCATTATCTGCCCATAAATTTCAAGGGCCTCAAGGAATAGGAATGTTACTTATGGGTGATAATATAAAGGATTGTTTAACACGTTTTCATGGAGCTGGCGAACAGGAATATGGCATTAGATCAGGTACTCAGGCAGTAGCTTTGGTTGCTGGCATGTCTATAGCTGTTAATAGCATTAAAAAACGTTTATATTGCGAACATGAAGATACTATTTTCGAGGAAACAAAAGTCAAAAACCTAACCAACCTGCTACGTAAAGAACTAACTTTAATCAAAGGTCTTAAACTAACAGGTCATCCTTCTAAACGACTACCACATCATTTGTCTTTTACAGTCAGCGACGAAAATAATTCTCCTATTTCCGGAAGAGATATAGTAAGAGAATTATCTCGTAAAGGTCTATTTATTAGTTCTGGTACTGCATGTTCTTCTGGGCAAGCTAATGACAGTCTTATATTAGAAGCAATAGGTGTTGAAAAGCAGTTGCGTCAATCTGGTATAAGACTTAGCCTAGGCCCATGGTTATGTGGTCAAGATCTAAACCAAATCCCTTCAATATTACGTACCGTTATAGAATTCCTAACAATTAGATAATCTTTAATAAGCAAAACACATGATTAAAGACTTACCTTTCGATCTCAAGGAGGCAGAATTACAACTATTCGAATCTCTGTCTAAATCATTCATTTCTAAAAAATCTTCTCGCCTCTCTGTTGATTTACTTTTTGAAGGCCTTAAAATTACTCCAATTGTTTTTCGTACAGCACGTAAGTTCATTGAATCTGGTACAGATATAAAAATCTTATTTTCAGATTTTGGCTCCTGTGCATTAGCCCAACGAGATTATCCAGAATTTAAAGATAGTATCTATACATTTAAGGATTATATAGGTAGTGATCAATTGACTAATATTGAAACTGCCTTATTTGTTGTTTCACCAGAACCTTATGATTTTGATCAATTTAGTCTTCTAGCAGAGAAAACTAATTTATTGATTGTTATGTTTAATGGCAGACTAGAGGATACAGCGGTTGGTATAGGAAGTGTAGGAAGAGATAGACGGACAAAATTTATATCATCTTGGTCTAAATCCTATATGTTACAGCCTCTTTCTAAGGGTGCACTTATGTATCATTCCGATGTTGGTTGGCAGTTGTTTAAATATACAAATATTGGATATCGAAAAATAAAAACATATAATATTAGACCAGATGAAGATATTATTAATATTGATTTATTAGAATTATAGTCAACACTGTCATGAAGCTTTCAAAATTTGCCGGTATTTTTATACTTCTAATATTAGCATTTCCATTGTTTAGTAAATCTTCGATAAATATTGTTAGAGATTTTTATAATGTATTATATCTGGTATTTTTTCCTTTCAAAGAATCTAGAACTATATGTTCAACTTTACAGGACTCTATAAAAGGTGAAGTTATCAATAATATCAATCACTGGAGTATTACAGTTCTAGATGAGAATGGAACAATTATATCAGATATAAATGGAAACGTTCCTAGAATTCCAGCTTCTAATCAAAAGCTTATTACAACTGCTTTTGCATTAGACAGATTAGGCCCAAGCTTTAAACTCACCACCTCATTATTAGCAGATAATAAAGGCAATTATGTTATCTTAGGTCAGGGTGACCCCGATCTAGACTTAACTAGTTTACTTAAATTTGGAAAAATAATAGTTTCTAACTCTCAAGAGATTAAAACAAATAAGTTGTATATTTCTCTTCCAGAAACTCCTAGATCTTACTGGTGGCCATCTACTTGGACCTCTGCCGATAGATTAAACGCTTATGGAGCTCCAATTACTAAGCTAGCTCTATCAAGCAACTCCTCTATTTATTCTATAAAATCACCTCTGGAGAATTTTATTTATTCCCTACGATCACAAATAAACTCTATAAGTGATTCCTTAGTCCTAGAAATTAGTTCTAATTTATCACCAAGATCAATCAATTCTTATAAATTATTATCAAAATCTACATCAGCTCCTCTCTATGCTCTTATTGGTTTAGCAAATTCTGAAAGTCATAATTTCACTTCTGAGGTTTTGCTTAGAACAGCCGCAAGAAATTGGTCACCTCAAGTAGCTTCCTATAGAATTAAAGGGTGGCTTAATACTTTGCCACTTCCTTCACCTGGCTTCCTTGTTGCTGATGGAAGTGGTCTTTCTCGGTCTAACTATGTAACAACTAATGGTATATCTCACCTTTTGTATAACATGAGTAACCATATTTATAAGGAACATTATATATCTTCACTATCTATTATTGGTCTAAGAGGAACTTTAAAAGATTTTCCAGCTTCTAATCAACTTACAGGTAGATTTTATGGTAAAACTGGAACCCTTACAGGCGTAAGATCTATATCTGGTTATTTAAAGACAGAATATGGTTATAAGTATATTAGTGTAATAAGTAATGGTCTTTCCTCTGTAGAGTATACGTTAGCTAATATTTTGAACTCTATCAACAATAATCATTACTGCAGTGATGGGTAAATATTACTTGAACTTTTGCTGAAGCTCCGTTGCCACTCTCTCTGGCACCATATGATTTATTTCCCCTCCAAATGCTGCAACCTCTTTAACAACTGAACTACTTAGAAAACTAAAATGTGCTTCTGTTGCCAAGAAGACAGTTTCATAGTTTTGATTAAGAGTTCTATTTGTGTGGGCTATTTGAAGCTCGTACTCGAAATCACTCATTGCTCTTAACCCCCTCAAAATTAAGTCTGCATTTTTTCTTTTTGCGAATTCAACCGTGAGACCTTTAAAGCTGCATACCTCAACTCCCCTAATTTCTTTGGTGGCATCTTTTATCTGCGCAATTCTGCTTTCTAAAGAAAAAGTTGGAGATTTAGTAGGGTTTTCTAGTACCGCTATTACCACTTCTCCAAATAGTGAACAGCCCCGTTTGATTAGGTCTAGGTGGCCTAAGGTCAGAGGATCGAAACTTCCTGGATAAAGTGCTTTCATAGTTAATTTGTTCTTTTTTGATCGTATTGTTTGATTAGTGATTAAAGTTGGATTATTAAATCAAAGCTTATGACTCTTGACTTAGAGGCAAAAAAGGTTCTTCTTAGAAAGATACCTCATGGAATTTTTATTTGTACAGTCCGTGAAGGAGATGAAATCAATGGTTTCACTGCTAGTTGGGTGACTCAGGGTTCTTTTGCACCACCATTAGTTGTTATGGCTGTTAGGTCAGAGGGATCAAGTCATGGCATTATTCAAAGAACCAACCAATTTTCTCTTAATGTTCTTCGGGCAGATCAGAAAGAATTAGCCGCAGTATTTTTCAAGCCACAAAAGGGTCTAGGTGGAAGATTCGAAGCTGCCCCATACAACTTTGGCGAAAACGGACTTCCGCTTCTGGAAGACGCCATAGGAGGCATTGAATGTAATGTTGTAGGAAATGTTGCAAATGGAGACCATACTGTATTTGTAGCAGAGGTTATATCCGCAAAATTAAACGCTGATGGTGATCCTCTAATCCTCTCCGATACCGGTTGGTCTTATGGAGGTTGATTTAGTTTGCCAATAATAGAATCTAGTCAATCACTGTTACTTGATAAAGATAAATTAAAGAGAATTCTATTAACTATTCCCTCAGAACCAGGTTGTTATTTAATGAGAGATAAGAATGAAACTCTCTTATATATAGGAAAGTCAAAAAGTCTTAAATCTCGAGTTAGATCTTATTTTAATACTAATAACACTGCCTTGTCACCTAGGATATCCTTAATGGTAAGACAGGTTTATGATATCGAGTTTATTTTAACTGATAGTGATTCTGAAGCATTAAATCTTGAGTCAAATTTAATAAAGGAGCATCAGCCATACTTTAATATTTTATTAAAAGATGACAAAAAATATCCCTATCTATGTATTACATGGAGCGAAGAATATCCAAGAATCTTTATTACTAGGAGGAGAAGGTTACGCAATAGCGAAGATCGCTACTATGGTCCTTATGTAGACGTCACACTTCTTCGGAAGACACTATTCTTATTAAAAAAATTGTTCCCATTAAGGCAAAGACCTAGAGCTTTATACAAAGATAGAACATGTTTAAATTACTCTATTAACAGGTGCCCTGGAGTTTGTCAGCGACTTATTGAACCTGATGATTATCACAAGACATTGAAGAAAGTAGCTATGATATTCGAAGGAAGGACAGATCAATTAAAAGACTTATTACATAAGCAGATGCTAATACAATCTAAGTTACAAGAGTTTGAAAAAGCAGCCATAATAAGAGATCAGATAAAAGGTATTGAGCAACTTTATGCAGCCCAAAAAATGACTATTCCTGACTCAACTGTAAGTAGAGATGTATTAGGATTGTCAATAGATAGTAATGTTTGTTGTGTCCAGTTATTTCAAATGCGTGCGGGTAAGTTAGTAGGTAGGATTGGTTTTGTCTATAATTCTCTAGAATTAAGAAGTGAATTAATTTTACAAAAGGTATTGGAAGAATATTATAGCCAAATAGATAATGTCACAATACCCCCGGAAATTCTTTTGCAAAGTAGTATCCCTCAACAGTCATATTTTGAGCAATGGTTAAGTGAACTTAGAGGTTCTCAGGTTAAGATTGTTATTCCTAAGAGAAAAGAGAAAGCAGAATTAGTTAAGCTTGTTAAGCGCAATGCAGATATAGAATTAGAAAGAGTAAAAGATGGTCAATCAAAACATCTAATAGAGCTTGAGGACTTAACTCAAGTTCTCGATTTAGCATTTGTTCCTAGAAGAATAGAAGGCTATGATATCAGCCATTTGGCTGGGACTGAAGTCGTAGGCTCACAGGTGGTATTTATAGAAGGTATTCCTGCAAAGCAGCATTATCGAAAATATGCAATTAAAAGCTCTTCAATAAGTAGCGGTCACAGTGATGACTATATGGCTCTTGCAGAAGTTATTCGAAGGCGTTTTAGGCGCTGGTCTAAATATAAAGCTGATGGCCTAGACTTAACAGAATTAAGAAACAAAAAACTTAGTTCATTAGATCCTTTAATAATTACTGATTGGCCAGATCTTATTATGATAGATGGAGGGAAGGGACAGTTGAAAGCTGTTGAAGAGGCATTAAGGCAGTTAGGCCTAGACTCTGATATAAATGTCTGTTCTCTTGCTAAACGAAATGAAGAAATCTTTGTACCTGGATCTTACAATAAACTAGACACAGAGAAAAACCAACCAGGCCTATTACTGTTAAGAAGATTAAGAGATGAGGCTCACAGATTTGCTATAAATTTTCACAGAAAAAAGCGTTCTTTATCTATGAAACGTTCACAATTAATTGATATCCCTGGTGTAGGTCCAAGACGTATTAAGAGCTTACTGGCACATTTTAAATCTGTTCAAGCAATTCAATTAGCTACAGAAAAAGAAATCGCATCTGTGGAGGGATTAGGTACTGAAACCGCTTCAATTATTTTCAAATATTTTAATCCTATAGAAAGGGATATTGTTTAAAATAATAATATACGTTTCTTACGTAAAAGAAAATTTATTATTACATGACATAGATTCAAATCTATTATATCTTATATTTATACCCTTTAAATCCTATGACTTTGCCTCCTGAGGCTTACTTATGGTTTAAGTCACTCCATATAATTGGTGTAGTAGTCTGGTTCGCAGGGCTTTTTTATCTGGTAAGACTTTTTATATATCATGTAGAGGCTAAGGAATTAGATGAAGAAATAAGAGAAGCCTTTTATAATCAATACTCTCTTATGGAGCTTAGATTAGCCAATATCATCACTACTCCAGGAATGATTCTTACTGTTTCTATGGCTACAGGCCTAGTTGTTATGGAACCAAGCTGGCTTACGGAAGCATGGATGCAGTTTAAGTTGGGTTTTGTCTTTCTTTTATTGGTTTATCATTTTTTCTGCTATAGATTAATGAATCAACTTAAAAATAATAAATGTAATTGGTCAGGCCGCCAATTAAGGATACTAAATGAGATGCCAACCCTACTATTGGTTTCTGTTGTTCTATTAGTTGTTTTTAAATCTAGCTTCCCTACTAATGCAGCTACATGGTTTATTGTTCTTTTAATTATACTTATGGCTCTATCCATACAGTTCTATGCAAGATATCGTAGATTATCACAATCTAAATAAGGCAATAAATGTCCGATCAATTACTTCTTCTAAGGGAAGTTCTAGCTAATATCGATGAGAATAGCTGTCCAAAAAATATAAATCTTCATTGTCATACTCTCCTTAGTGACGGAAGTTTATCACCTATAGAGCTTATCTCACAGGCCTATTCTATTGGTTTAAGACATATTGCCGTAACAGACCATCATACTGTGGACTCATTTTCAATCATAACTAATTGGCTCAAAGATAATAACCATTTACCATCTTTACCATTTTTTTGGAGCGGTATTGAGATTAGTTGTTTGCTTAAGGGGTGTCTTGTTCATCTGATCGGTCTGGGATTCAATACTGAATCAGAGTTCATTAAGCCATACATATTAGGTGATGCTCCTAATGGCAATTTCTTACAGGCTAATGTTGCTGTTAAATCTATTCATGAGGCAGGAGGCATATCTATATTGGCTCATCCCGCAAGATATCGTCTTCCCTATAGTGAATTAATTAAGGAGGCCTTCTCTATTGGATTTGATGGTGTTGAAGTATGGTACGACTATGACATGTCAGTTGACTGGCGACCTAGCCGATTAATTTGCAATTCAATTAATTCACAAGTAACAGCCTTACAAATGCTTAAATCATGTGGTACTGATACACATGGCCTTTCCCTACTTGGAAGATAACCTTTTACTTTTTAGAACTGATCATCTTCTATTAACCTCTCAGATCTTGTTATTAAGCCCTTTAGCTTATTTGATTCAGTATTATTTATATTGTTCCATAGGCCTCTATTGACAGCTTCTAATAATCTTTCGGACATATCTCTGAGAACCCATGGATTTTCTTTTATTAGAAACTTTTCTATAGATTTATCAAATAACCACCGATTAGCAATCTCTTTGTAACACCAATTTGGAACACATTTAGTAGTAGCATCATAAGCAAATAAGTAATCTAAACTTGCTGACATTTCAAAGGCACCTTTATAACCATGATTCATCATACCTTTAATCCACTTAGGATTTAGTAATCTGCTCCTTACTACCTTGTCAATCTCCTTATTAAGAGTATGAACTTTAGGCTTAGAATATTTAGAATTATCAGCAAAATATAGATTTGGCTTTTTGTTTGATAACTTTTCCACAGCACTTGAGAGACCACCATGAAATTGGTAGTAGTCATCAGAATCTAATAAATCGTGTTCTCGATTGTCTTGACTATGAAGAACAACTTGTACTCTTTCTAAGCATTCGATTAAACTAGATTTACTTGCTACTTGAGTTTCTGAATCTTTATAAACCCATTTACTCCAGTCCATGTAGACCTTTGCAAGATCTTCTTGCTCCTCCCAGTTGCCCAAATTAATTAATTCCTGAAGTCCTGTTCCATATGTCTCTGGAGCTGAACCAAAAACTCTATCTTTGGCACCACCATTTCTTATCGAGGAAGCCAAAGGATTGAATTCCTCAGGTTCATCAAGCTCACCGACAATAGCTGTTGCTCTTGTTATTAAATCTATTAAATTAGGAAATGCATCTCTAAAAAGACCTGATATTCTAACTGTTACATCTACTCTAGGGCGTCCTAATACTGAGCAGGGGATTATTTCAATATCGACTACTCTGCGACTAACATAATCCCAAATTGGCTTTACTCCCATTAATGCAAATATTTGACCTATTTCTTCACCACCATTCCTCATTGTTGATGTACCCCATATAGATAATGCTAAATGAGATAAGTTCTCACCATATTCTAAAAGATATAGATCTAATATTTTTTGAGCACTGCGTTTACCTAAGTCCCAAGCAGATTCTGTAGGAAGACTTCTTAGGTCAACACTGAAAAAATTTCTACCAGTAGGAAGTACCTCAGGCTTTCCTCTTGTAGGAGCTCCTGATGGACCTGCCTCAATCCTTTTACCTGCTAAAGCATCTAATAACGAACCCTTTTCTTTAGAAGGTGAGTCTACTATTCTCTTTAATACTTTATCTTTGACATAAAGTATTAAAGAATGATTTGACTTTTCGTCTAAGAAATTTCTAATGAGGTTATTTATTGGACTATTTTCATTTAATATACTTTCTAATCCATAGGTCTCCTGGTATATTGTCGCTATTATGTTATAAGAGATAAGATTCAGAGCAGCTATGCCATCACCTTTTATTCTTAATTTCTTATCGTAATAGAAACTTAGTTTATCAATATCACTTTGAACTAGTATTTCAGACTCATTATCTGTCCATGGATCTAGTTCTAAATCTAGAAAATCACTTAGTGATTGTGATAGGCCTAATCTTTCAAAGCTAGGTGCTAGAGAGATTGAAAGAGCTAGCTCAATTACTTTATAGGGATTAAGCTCTTGTCCAAAGACATGTAACCCAGTTCTAATCTGCGCTTCTTTAAGTTCACATAGGTAAGCCTCTACTTCTGATAAACTATCCTCAAATGTTACCTCCTGTATTTTTTTATCTAATCTACATAACCCTTCATAGTTAATATTGTTGTCCTTTATTAGGGCTTTAAGTTTTAACTTAATATCCATAACACGGTCAGATGAAAACATAGTAGCCTCATGATATTCATCTATTAGAGCTTCTATTTTGGAAAGTTCACCATACAGTCCAGCCCTTCCAAGAGGTGGAGTTAGATGGTCGATTATTATTGCTTGTGTTCGTCTCTTTGCTTGCGACCCCTCTCCTGGATCATTAACTATGAAAGGATATATATTCGGCAAAGGAGGTAAAGCAATTTGAGGGAAGCAATCATCACTCAGACCTATACTTTTTCCTGGCAGCCATTCTAAAGTTCCATGCTTACCAAAGTGAATAATGCAATTAGCATTAAATCTTAGACTAATCCATAAATATTGGGCTAAATAATTATGGCTCGGTGGCAGATCAGGAGAATGAATATCATTTATATTATCGAAATCATGACCACGAGATTGCTGTATTAATATACAGACATTACCATTTTTAATTCCATGAATGGGAAAACCATTTTTTTCAAGGTCTTTGCTTGCAATTGGTTCTCCCCATTTTTCAATAACCTTTTTTCTGCTGTATAAAGTTAGTGTTCCCCACCATCCTAAATAATCTTCTAATGATAAATAATCTAAAGGTGCTTTTTGGAGAGATTCATTACTGTTAGTCCGTTTAGATAATATTTGTTTGATTAGTTCCTTACTATTCTTAGGTATATTGTTCTCATTTAATGTATATCCATTTTGTTTTAGCCAGGACATTGTCTTTACCAAACTTAGAGGTGTATCGAGTCCTACTCCATTTGCAATTCGTCCATCTTTAATAGGATAATTCGCAAGAACTATTGCTATTTTCTTTTCATTATTATTTAGATAATAAAGATCTATAGTTGATTTTATGTATTTAATCAACCAAGATATTCCTGATTTATATGGTTTGTATTTCTCTATCTTTGAATAGAGATCTTTGTTTACAGACTCGAATTCTCTGAAGGCAACTATTCTTGTATTTATTTTGCCATCTAACTCAGGTAGTACAATTTGTAACGAGAAATCTAACGGTGATAGTCCTCTATGGGATGATTTCCATTCTTCTTGGGATCTTGTACTAGTAAGTAATTGTAATAATGGCTTATTTATTTCATCCCATATTAATTTACCTTCATATACTTCAGAAAATTTAACGCTTGCAAACGCTGTCGCAGTTAATATACATGATACTCTTTCTTGTTTAAAAATCTTGAGTATTTCTTGTTGTACTCGTAATTTCTTTAAGCTAGTTACCCATAATACTCTGGGGACTAAATTGTTTTTTCTTAGAGATTTGTTTATTTCAACTGCTATCTCTTGATTTCCACTTTGTAATGTTGACAGGTAATAAATTATACCGACTTTTGGACCTTGTTCATCTTGCCAATCCCATTTAGTCGGATCTGCTGGTTTTTTGAATGCTATTTTTGAAGGATCTATTTCTTTTTTATTTAGTATTAATCCAAGTATTTTTAAAACTGTATTGATATTTTCAGTACCACCTAGTCTGAATAATTCACCAATCTTAAAAGTAACATCTAATTCTATATTACTTAATTCATTTAACTCTAATTCATGTTCTTTAGTACCAGAAATTACAATTAATTTCCGGGAATTATTTTTTTCTTGCCATTTTTTGAGTTGATCTAGCCCGTAGGACCAGTGTCCCTTACCTCCTAATAGCCTTATAAGGATTATTCTTGAAGACTCAGCTGTTGTTGTAAGATAATGATCTATTTTTGCTTGGTGATTAAGATACTCAAGGGGCAAGGCTCGTATTCTATTTTTCCATTTAGCATTAGCTTTATAATCTAAAGCAGCAGCAAGTGTTGATATATCAGTTCTTGCACTCGTTAGAAGAAGTACAGGAGCCTCTGGCTGCTGTACTAGAGTTATATCTTCTGTTGTCTCTTCTCCTGGGATGCTTGCTATTCGATGCATTGATTCATTATCCTTAAGAGATAGCTATAAAAAAGCATTAGAAAGTGAGAAAATGGATATCTTAGGAATCAACCCTGATGCATAATTTCCTTCCATACGCTTGGTTTAGAGGGGAATGTGTTCCTTTTGAGAAAGCAAAGCTTTCTATTGCTACTCATGCTCTTCACTATGGTACAGCTGCCTTTGGAGGCATGCGTGCCATTCCAGATCCTCTAGACCCTAATAATTTTCTACTTTTTCGAGTAGATAAGCATGTAAAAAGACTCTGCCAAAGTGCCCAACTTTTGTTAACTGACCTTAAATATGAAGATGTCTATGATGCCTTATCTAGCTTTATTAAAGCTAACAAACCAAAAAAGCCAATTTATATAAGACCTTTTGTTTATACAAGCGATCTTGGTATTGCTCCAAGACTTCATGAGATTGAAACAGATTTTTTTATTTATGGTTTAGAACTAGGGGATTATTTATCCCCTGAAGGTGTTACATGCAGAATGAGTAGTTGGACTAGGCAACAGGATTGTTCACTGCCTCTTCGTGGAAAAATAAGTGGTGCCTATATTACTAGCTCATTAGCTAAAACTGAGGCTTCACTATCGGGCTTTGATGAAGCACTATTGTTAAATGCTCAGGGTAAAGTTAGTGAAGCAAGTGGAATGAATCTTTTTATAGTTAGAGATGGAAACCTTATTACACCAGGCGTTGATCAAGATATCTTGGAAGGCATTACCAGGGCAAGTGTGATTGAAATTGCAAAAGATCTTGGGATTGATGTTATTGAGAGGCCAGTAGACAAGACCGAACTCTTTATTTCTGATGAAGTATTTCTTACTGGAACAGCAGCTAAAATAACACCTGTAAAAAGAATTGAATCATCAGAGCTTAATTCTTCCAGACCAATTATGAAAAAGCTAAAAGATCGTCTTTTGTCTATAACTCAGGGTCAACCAGATAAATTTGACGATTGGGTGACCAGAATAAATATATATGAATAGTATTCCGATATTTACTCTTATTAATCCATTTGGAAGTTCTACATAAGAAAACATGGATTTTATTAATCATTTAAAAAAAAGGAACACAATATTAGTATTTGATGGCGGAATGGGAACAGCATTGCAATTACAGGAACTAAGCAAGGAAGATTTTGGAGGAAGTCAATTTGAAGGTTGTAATGAGTATCTACTTATCTCAAATCCAAAATCTGTTGAGAAGGTTCATAGAAGTTATTTAGAAGTTGGTTGTGATGTAATTGAGACCAATACCTTTGGCGCAACTTCTGTTGTATTGGCTGAATATGGATTGGAAAATAAAGCTTATCAATTAAACTTAGCAGCCTCAAAGATGGCTAAAACTTTAGCAAAAGAATACTCAACTATAAACAAGCCGCGTTATGCAGCAGGCTCGATTGGTCCCACAACTAAACTCCCTACATTAGGCCATATAGATTTTGATGATTTAACGAATAGTTACCAGGAACAGGTTGAGGCATTAATTACTGGAGGTATTGATCTTGTACTTGTAGAAACCTGTCAAGATGTTTTACAGATTAAATCGGCATTATTGGCTATTAGTTTAGCTGAAAAAAGTTTAGGAATAAAAATACCAGTAATGGTCTCTATTACAATGGAAACTACTGGAACCATGTTAATAGGCACAGAGATATCTGCAGCATTAACTATACTTGAGCCCTTTAATATCGATATCCTTGGACTTAACTGTGCAACAGGCCCAGAGGAAATGAAATCCCATATTCAATATCTATCATCTCACTCTCCTTTTATTACCAGCTGCATTCCTAATGCTGGCTTGCCAGAAAATATCGGCGGTAAAGCACATTATCGTTTAACTCCAATAGAACTAAAGATGCAACTTATGCATTTTATTAAGGATTTAGGTGTTAAGGTTATTGGTGGATGTTGTGGTACCACTCCAGAACATATTAAGGGTTTAACTCAGTTAGTAGAAGAAATAACTAATTCAAATGATCAGAATTTGCCATCGATAAAAAAAATAGCAACACAACCTTCAGCTTCGTCTATATATGAAAAAATAAGTTATCAACAAGATAATTCCTTTTTAATAGTTGGAGAAAGGCTTAATGCTAGTGGCTCTAAAAAGGTTCGAGAGTTACTTAACAAAGACGACTGGGATGGACTTGTATCATTAGCTAAAGGCCAATTAAAAGAAAACGCGCATATTTTAGACGTTAATGTTGATTATGTTGGTAGAGACGGAGTTGCCGATATGAGTCGATTAGTTTCAAAACTAGTAACTAATGTAAATATACCTTTAATGCTTGATTCAACTGACTATGAAAAAATGGAAAGTGGTTTAAAGAAGGCTGGTGGTAAATGTATACTTAACTCCACTAATTTTGAAGATGGTCCGGATAGATTCTTTCAGGTTTTACAGCTTTGCAAAAGTCATGGTTCTTCTGTAGTAATTGGAACGATAGATGAAGAAGGTATGGCAAGGACGGCTTCTAAAAAATTAGATATTACTAAGCGTTCTTACAAAGAAGCAACTTGTTTTGGATTAAAAGATAGTGATATTTTCTTTGACCCACTTGTCTTACCTATTACTACTGGTATTGAAGATGATAGGCTTAATGCTAAGGAAACAATACTGGCTATAAAAAATATTAAGTCTCTATATCCTTCGGTTCATCTAATCCTTGGCATATCGAATGTTAGTTTTGGATTGAACCCAGCTGCGAGAGTAACACTTAATTCTGTATTTTTGAATGAATGTATTAATTCTGGTCTAGATTCTGCTATTATTTCTCCATCCAAGATTCTTCCATTAAGTAAAGTTAGTGAAGATAACTTAAAGATATGTTTGGATTTAATATATGACAAAAGAAAATACCGAGATCATATATGTATATACGATCCCTTAACACAATTAACTAAAGCATTTGAAGGTGTTTCAGCAAAAAGTAAATCATCTAGTGATGACTTAAGTAAACTACCAATAGAAAAACGTCTTAAAAGTCATATAATAGAAGGAGAAAAGGAAAAATTAAGAGAAAACCTCTTAATAGCTCTAGAGGGTTATAAACCACTTCATATCGTAAATACTTTTCTTCTAGATGGAATGAAGGTTGTTGGAGAATTATTTGGATCTGGTCAAATGCAATTACCTTTTGTACTTCAATCTGCTGAAACAATGAAATATGCAGTCTCAATCTTAGAGCCATTTATGGAGAAAACTAGTGATAGTAAATCATCCAAAGGAAAATTTATTATTGCTACAGTTAAAGGTGATGTACATGATATAGGTAAAAACTTAGTTGATATTATTCTAACCAATAATGGCTATGAAGTGTTTAATTTAGGAATAAAGCAAGATGTAAACTCTATTATAAAAGCTCAAGAAGGTATACAAGCAGACTGTATCGCTATGAGTGGCTTGCTCGTGAAGTCTACAGCATTTATGAAGGATAACCTACAAGCTCTAAATGAAGCTAATATCCAAGTACCTGTAATTCTTGGCGGAGCTGCTCTTACTCCTAGATTCGTTAATACTGATTGTAGTCAGGTTTATAATGGAATGGTTATCTATGGAAAAGATGCTTTTACTGACCTTAGATTTATGGATGCTTATATGGAAGCTAAAATTAATAACCGCTGGGACAATAAGCTAGGTTTTCTAGATGGTAACCCTGATAATTTATCAATTCCTAATCCTTCAGCCAGTAAAAATCCCGACTATATTAATGATAATAAAACTATCAAAATAACTACAAATAGTTTAAAAACAAAAGGAACTCTGCAAGCCAATACTAGTAGATCTAATACCATTCTTAAAGAGAAGCCTATTGTTCCCCCTTTCAAAGGAAATCGTATCCTGAATTCCCAACAATTGGATCTTTCGCAATATTCATTTTATTTAGATCGTAATGCACTTTTTTCTGGACAATGGCAATTCAAAAAGAAAAAGGAACAATCTCGCGAAGATTATGAACAGGATCTTATTGATACAGCAGAGCCTATTTTAGAATCATGGATAACTCGCATACAGGAACAGAATCTAATTTCACCATCTTTAGTTTATGGCTATTTCCCTTGTGCTCGAGTCGGAAATTCTTTAAAAATTTATTCTCTAACCTCCCATCAATATTTAGGAACATTTACTTTTCCTAGACAGCGATCAGGCAATAAACTTTGCATTTCAGATTATTTTAATGATCTGGAAAATGACAGACCAATTGATTATTTGCCTATGCAAGCTGTCACTATGGGAGAAGAAGCTAGTATGTTCGCTCATAAACTTTATAAGGAAGATAAGTACACTGATTATTTATTCTTTCATGGTCTAATTGTTCAATTAGCTGAGGCATTGGCAGAATACTCTCACTCTATTATCAGAACTGAGTGTGGATTTGCAGGTTTAGAGCCAAAGAATATTAAAGATATACTTGCTCAGAGATATAGAGGCTGTAGGTATTCGTTTGGTTATCCTGCATGTCCAAATGTAGGTGACTCTAGGCTTCAGTTAAAATGGCTTGAAGGATCAAGAATTGGATTGAGCATGGATGACAGCGATCAACTTCATCCCGAGCAAAGCACAACTGCAATTATTGCATTGCATAGCCAGGCTAAATATTTCAGTGCTTAAGTAACTTGCTTCTTTTTATTCGCTACAAAGCGTTTCTAAAGTTTCAATAACTTCTTGTTGAAACTCTTCCATTACATCTGAGTCGCTGAGGTCGACTCCTTCCCCAGCTGCATTTTGAGTAAGTTCTTGAAAATGGAATGCTCCTTCTCCATTTGCCAAGAACTCCATCGCTAGCGTTTCTCCACTTTCACGAAAGGCATCGCACAAAGCTAGAAAAGCTGCGTCTTCAGAAAACTCCCACTCCATTTAAGAGGCATTACTGATTGATCTTTAAACCCTTGCCCCCCGCTTTCGTCAACCTTATTTGTGCAGAATGTGTTAGTAATTTGTAATTTGATATTAAGATAGCTCTTTGCATTATGGCTTCAACCCATTCCAATAAAAGGGATTTAAACGTTTTAGGAGAACCTTTAAAGATTTGTGGTTGTAAACCCATGACAGGTTGGTTTAGAGACGGGTTATGCAAGGCTGACGAAGCAGATCTGGGAGAACATACAATTTGCGCTGTAATGACTGATTCATTCCTCTCATACAGCAAAGCCCAAGGCAATGATTTGTCGACTCCTATGCCCGAATATTCGTTCCCTGGGCTTCGGGAAGGTGATCATTGGTGTATTTGCGCTCGTCGATGGGTTCAGGCTTATGAGGATGGCGTAGCCCCCCAAATCAAACTTGAGGCGACGCATCAATCAGTTTTGTCTATTATTTCTCTGGATGTCTTGAGCAATCACATGGCATAATATCTTGAGTAACAAGCCATAGTTGCGATTGATCGACCATTTGGAAATTTTTAAATTTGCTGAACATTAAATGAATTATTTATAAAAACATATATATTACTTTTAGAGATCTTATTTTCGTCTCATACCACCTACTTGACAGTGACTAATGAATTTTACTGGAATAAAGCTATAACGATATCTAAAACTGCCATTGAAGCTAAATCACTAGTACCTTTAAAAACTAATATTGAAAACTTAATTACGTCACCAGATTACTTATTTGAACTTAAATCTTTAATAACTAATTTTGTAGATAAAGATAATAACTTTGGCCCAGCACAAAATCCCTTTAGCCCATGGGATCCAAATTTAGAAATAGCAAATATTTCTAATAATCATATTTTAATTTTAAATAAATTCCCTGTACAAAAAGGACATATGCTTCTTATTACAAATAAATGGGCTCCTCAGAATGGATGGTTAACATTAGAAGATTTCAATGCTTTAGAATTAGTCAATAATGATACCACTGGTTTATGGTTCTTTAACAGTTCCCCTTTGGCAGGTGCCAGTCAGCCACATAGACATCTGCAACTTCTAAGAAGAGAGCAAGGTTCAGCTTCATGCCCAAGAGAGAAGTGGTTTAAGGACTTATTATATTCTAATTCCTCTAGCAGTTCATTATTAACTAGAAGCTGTAAAATCAGATCAAACCTATCTACTAAAGGATTCAAGGATATACTCTATCAAAATTACCTTGAATTAGCATTTAGTTTAAACTTAGGCTCCCCCAATAGTAATAAAAAGCCCTCATATCCTTATAATTTATTAATTACTTCAGAATGGATTGCACTTATAAGAAGGTCCAGAGAATGTATACATGGTTTTAGTCTTAATGCACTAGGTTTTGCTGGGTATTTGCTATCTAAACCCGGATCTGACACCAAATGGTTATCAAAGAATGGACCCATTAAGCTATTGGAGGGTGTTGTAGACCCTCTATAATTTTATTCTTATATCTAGCTTTCTGGTACATTCAAAGTATCTCTATCAATCTGAATTTTTAGTGTTTCTATAGAAGCATTAATAGCTGCTATTCTTCTTTCTAGAGAGTCTCTATAGTATGAAAGCATTTCAAGCTTTCTCTGTTGAAAATAGATTTTTCTCTTTTCTCTATTAATACTACCACCACAAAATTCAGAAATAATCATAGCTATAGGTATATTCCCTAACATACTACTAAATTTATAACTTTAATGCGAGCTTGCTTTATAAAGTCTCTATACCTAAATAAATAGCCCTACTAATTAATAGTTTCCTACAACAATATTGCCCAAGCTTTTAATAACAGTTACTCCTTTAGCCTTTCAATATGTAAAAAGAAACCTAAGTTTTTTAATAAAGACTAAATGCCAACTAATCTTTGTAAAGTTGATTAATGAAAGTGTCATCCTCTGGGAACGATGGATCTCGTCGAATATCCGTTGATCTCCCTAATGAAATAATAGAACGTTTTGACGAACTAAAGCAGCAATGGGGTTTACGAAGGAGAGGGGCTGTACTTGAAAGATTGCTTGAAGAGCTACTTTGTGATGAGGTCGACAATGTTGATGGTTCAGGCAACTCTCTTTCTCCCGAGGAAGGTCTTGAGACTAAATCCTCTATACCTTTCGATAAAGATAATCATATTTCTGAGGAGTACAACGAGGAAAACGCAATTGTATTAATTAGTTCGTCCGAAATTGAGTATACAAAACTAGGATCTCAAGAGAATAAATCCTTTGACCAGGTTTCTCAAGTCAAGAGATCTGTTAATTCAACACCTGGAATAGATCTGCCAGGATTCGTACGTACTAAAACCAAGAACTTAAGGGCCAGTCTTGGGCGCACATCATCCACTTCATCTTCTTTAGACCCTGTTTTACATAACGTAAATGAAGAAGAAGTCTCTAATTGCCTAACTGAAACCATGAATCACTGGATCTCTCTATATGGCAGCAAACCTAAAGATAATGTTTTAGAGGCAGCAATGATTTGGTTGGCACGTGATATATGGTCACACATAGATGGGACAGAGAATCGACCATTTACTTGGAAAGCGGCAACCTTGCAGATGAGCCAATACTGTAGTGGCTGGAAGAATCTTGAACCGAAATTTGATCGAATTATTGTATTAGCAGGGGTTCTCGAGGATCCATTTGCTACTCATACTCTTAAAAATAGAATTCCAACATTAGTTAGACGATTTGTAAATAGCTTTAAACGAAGGCATAACGTTACCTCCTTTCAAACATTGGAATCTACTATGACCATCCATGGAGCGCTCAAACTACTCGACCTTCCCACTGCGGCTGGAGCATCATTATCATTATCCACTATCCGTGATTCAT
Organism: Prochlorococcus marinus str. MIT 9211; assembly: GCF_000018585.1. Taxonomy (NCBI): domain Bacteria; kingdom Bacillati; phylum Cyanobacteriota; class Cyanophyceae; order Synechococcales; family Prochlorococcaceae; genus Prochlorococcus; species Prochlorococcus marinus. The sequence continues at coordinate 791,342 of NC_009976.1, forward strand.
ATAAAGTAAAGGCAGTCGCTAATCATCCAGATGCCGGGGGATCGACAGAGACAATGAGACGAATCAATGAAGCCTATCAACTCCTAAAGGAACTCTACAGAAAGAAGTGAATCAACTGTCTTAGACTAGACTTAGTAGTAGACTAATAACAAGTCTAACCTAAGATTATAGAGTCTATTGCTGGGCTAGTCTGATATTGGTTAGACTCACAAGCCTCGCATGAGTCTAGTAATGAGTCTTATTGCGATAATCATCTGGTTCTCTTGAGATTAGATAAAAGCCTTTTCTTTTAAATAGAAATGTCAAATGCATGGTAAATGCCACCTTAATGAAAATAGAATTATGGTTAATTCCAATCGTATGGATATCCGTCCACTTTTTGTCCAAATAAAAAGGCATCTTCAAGACCTCTTTGTATAAAAGCGTTTTACTCTATGAGTAACTGTTATATATACAGTTACTCATAATCTAATTGCTCCAAAGAGAGGCTACCAAGAGCAACTACCTAACATTTATCTAGCTGGTATCAATTTAGACTTTTTGTAAGACTTAGGTTTAGACTCATAAGAGATAAGTGGGAAGCCTTGTTGATTAGATTCGAGGTTTTACTTTGAAACTCTGTACGAGTTCTTTCAGTATCCGATCATGAACAGGATTGATCTCTGTTTCCTTTAAGGTCTCCTTTTTCTTTCTATAGGTAAGCCTAAAAGCAAGACTAACTTCTCCGCTGTCAATATTCCCACCTTCATATCTGTCAATCAGTTCTACGCTTTCAAGAAGTGGGGTACCAGTTTTCATTATTTTTTTTATTATGTCTCCTGCTAGATACTCTTTAGATACAATTACAGCCATATCCCTTTGCATATGAGGCACAGTTGCAAATTCTTTAAATGATCTCAACCATTTGTTCCTCCTCGCTGCAGCTTCTAGCATTGCATCCATAGACACCTCGAAAAGAAATGTAGACCTATTTATATTTAATTTGTTGGCAAGCTCAGGGTTTATTTGTCCAAATACCCCAAATCTTTTTCCCTCAAGAATTAGTTCAGCTGATCTTCCTGGATGTAATCTTTCATCATTTCTCAATGGTCTATCTTCTACATTAATTTTTAGTCGGTCAGTTAACTGAGTTATTTTCCCTCGAGCAGTGTAGTAGTCCATATCCCTCTGCTTTCCCTCATTTGTCCATAATTCCATTGATCTATATCCCGTAATAGCTCCAGAAAGTATAGATTTTTGGTAAATTTCTTTTTTCTCAACCGTGTAAACATTACCTATTTCAAACACCCAGCATGCCTGTTTACCTGAATCTATATTTCTCTTGCAAACTTTAAGATGTTCTTCCCATAGATTTGTTCTTAAGTGACTTGTTTCTGTCAATAATGGATTTGATATTGCTACCATTTGTTCATTAGTTTCATCTTTTGGTACAAGTGAGAAAGACACAATTTCCTGTAATCCATTATTGATTAGGCAATTTCTAATCGTCCTTTCTAAGCTCTGCTTTGGTCTAAGATATCCTGGCTTTATAGGATCAGGTAAATTAGCGTCAAATTTATCATAGCCAATTAACCGTGCTATTTCTTCAATTAAGTCAATTTCTCTCTGTAAATCGTTAGATCTATTTGCTAATACAGATACTTTCCAACCTTCTTCTATACATTTGATTTCACATCCAACTTTCTTTAGAGAATTCTCTATTTCATTGTCAGTTAAATTTCGTTTTGTATAATTATTATCAGGCGGATCTTGTATTGAAGTTCTCTTATTTCCGCTTTTATTAGAACTTGTAACTTTTAAAGCTCCAAGTATATTATGTATTCTGTCTCTCCTTAATTTTATCTCATAATTGTTAGGCGTTAAATTCTTAGAAATAAATCCATCTGATACTCTACACTTAAAGCAATCATTGTATAACTCAACAGCTCTATTTACAGCTTTTAATGTTATTTGAGCTGAAATACCCTTTTCATATCTACTACTAGAATCGGTCCTAATACCGATCTTTCTAGACGATCTTCTTATTGATGTTGAAGTGAAAACGGCTCCTTCCAGCCAAATATTTTTAGTATGTTCATTTACAGACGAACTCTTGCCTCCTATTATACCAGCCACTGCTATTGCTTTATCACAGCATGTTATTACATGTGATTCATGATTTAACTCATACTCGTTATTATCTAGAGCCAATAATGTTTCTTTTGCTTTTGCCCTCCTCACTCCAAAGTCATTCTGTGTAACCTCTTTATCAGTTAAAATGTTTAACTTATCAGCATCAAAAGCGTGCAATGGCTGACCTTGTTCCAGCATAATATAGTTAGTTATATCTACAATTGCATTGATAGATCTAATTCCAGCTTTTTCTAGTCTATTTTTCAACCAAAGTGGAGATTTCTTTTTACCGTCTACTCCCTCTAAATAACTTAAGCTATATATTTCTTTAGATGATATTGCCTCTTCACTAAGGTCCTTTGGTTCAAATATTTTAAATTCGACTAACGACTTAATTTTCGGGAGATTTAATTTAGAGTCTGTTATTGCGGACAACTCGCGTGCCAGGCCAACCATTGACATGCCATCTGGTCTGTTGGCCGTAATAGCTAAGTCCAGTATTGTGTCGTCCATCCCCAGTATTCCCCTTGGGCTAGAGCCTATTTCAGGAATTTTCAACAAACTGTCTTCTAAAATCTCTATACCATCCGTATCTGATTCAAGGCCAATCTCTCCCAATGAACAAATCATTCCTTCACTCAGTACACCTCTCAGTTCGCTTTTTTTTATCTTTAGGTTTATCGGTTGTAGATAGGCCCCTTCTGTCGCGACAAGTACATGTACCCCATCTCTTACATTTCTAGCCCCACAGACTATTTGGAGAGACTTCTTTGTTCCTATGTCCACACGACATATTTTTAATTTGTCAGCATTTGGATGTGGTAGCACCTCCTCAACCTTTCCAACAACAATCCCCTTTACCTTGAGCCCAAGATCAATTTCTTCCTCTACTTCGAAACCAGAAATTGAAAGCTTTTCAGCAATTTCAGCAACATCCATACTGGTATCTACTAATTCCTTTAACCACGAGAGAGAAGCCTTCATATTGAACCCTGTAATGAGTTGATCCTACTTTTAAGAAGTATTTTTTAAAAAGAGCTCGTTAGCTTGTAAGATTGAATATCGTCATCAATCATCTCTCTAGCGAGATTAGATCCTTATGGCTAAGAAGGGTACAAGGGTAGTTGTCACCTTAGAGTGTACTGAGTGTAGGACTGTCCCCCCTTCGGAGAAGAGATCTCCAGGGGTTTCTAGATACACCACAGAAAAGAACCGACGGAATACAACTGAAAGGTTGGAGCTCAAGAAGTTCTGTCCACAACTCAATAAGATGACTATCCATAAAGAAATCAAGTAGCTCTTTTAACCACACACCTTTTTAATATGCCAAGTTCAGTTTTTAAAAAAAAGCTTTCACCAATCAAGCCTGGTGACCCTATTGACTATAAGGATGTTGAAACACTCAAAAAGTTTATTACCGAGCGCGGGAAGATCCTTCCAAGACGTCTTACAGGCTTGACTGCCCAACAACAGCGTGATCTTACAGTCGCTGTTAAGAGAGCTAGAATAATAGCTTTGCTTCCTTTCGTTAACCCTGAGGGGTGAATATTTCTCATTATTATTAATTGGGCGCTAAATACTTAATATTTTAATAAAATGACCAATGTATATAGTGAAGTAGTAAATAAAGACTATATACAATCAATCTTAAACTCATCAGTTAATTTATCTAGTACAGATTATAAGGACCTAACTCACCTTAAAACCTATACTATTGATGATATAGATTCAGCAGAAATAGACGACGGAGTATCCATAGAGTATCTAGATAATTCAACTAAAATCTGGGTTCATATAGCTAGTCCAGCAGAATATCTTAGTTTTGAAGATCCAATAGATATAGAAGCATCGCTAAAAGCAGCAACATGTTATTTGCCAGAATCTCCGGAATATATGTTGCCTAATGATTTAGTTACAAAATTGCTAAGTCTTAAACCAGGTAGAATTAGTGCTGCATTAAGTGTCAGTGCTGAGATTAATTCTGCAGGTGAAATTGTATCTTCAAATTTATACAGGACAATTATAAAACCCACTATAGCCTTAACTTATGAAGATGCTGATGATATTTTAGACTTACAGCCTTTTGAAGAAAAGGAATTAATAGATCTAAGTATACTAATGGGAAATAGACGTAGCTATAGGGTTAGTAAAGGTTCAATAAATATAGAAGAAGAAGAAGGTATTTTTTATTTTCAGGATAATGTTATAAAGCATAAAATTAAGGATGTTACAAGATTAAGAAAACTTGTTAGTGAATCAATGATTTTATTTGGTTATATATTGGCTGATTTTTCAAAGACTAATAAAATATGCATCCCATTCAGAGTCCAGAATCAACAAAATATAAGCATAAATACCAGTAAAGCCAATAACTATATAGATAAGCACATTTGTAATTTTCTAATTAAGAACCAATTGTCTAAGTCCTACATAAGTCTCACCCCTGAAGCACATACTAGTCTTGGCTTACCTGCTTATGTACAAGCCACATCTCCTTTAAGGAGGTACATTGATCTTCTTACACATTATCAAATACTTAATTACCTTAAAGGCATTAATCAAATATCTGAGGATTTAGTATTAGAGAGAATAGATTTATTTAATTTAAGACATAAGCAAGTTATTCAACGCTTTCGTTCAGCTAAAAGACAATTATGCCTTAATTGGCTTGATCAATCAGAATATAAAGATTGGGAATCTGTTTTCTTAAAGTGGTTAAACCCTTCTAAAAATTTAGCCCTAATATATATTCCTAAGTTAAGAATTGACCTCAGTTGCAACTTCATTAATTCAAATAACCCAACATTAGGAAGTCGTATAGTTGTTTCAATTAAATCTATTGATACTCAAAAAGATTCTATTATGCTCAAGGTTTTATAGAGAATTTATTTTAATACAATTTTTTTTCGCTAATATAGGTATTATATTAAAAATCAGATTTTAGAATTGATATGAATATAACCATAACGACACCATTATATTATGTTAATGACAAGCCCCACTTAGGAAGTACATACACAACTATTGCTTGTGATGCCTATTCTCGCTTCCAACGCCTTCAAGGAAATACAGTTGAATTTGTTACTGGAGTCGATGAACATGGCCAGAAAATTCAACGTACAGCTCAATCTCATCAAATCACTCCACAAGTTCACTGCGATAAAATATCATTAAACTATAAGGAATTGTGGAAAAAATGGGATATTACTTATACAAGTTTCATTCGTACGACTTCTCCCAGCCATCAAGAGTTGGTTAATCAATTTTTCGACAAAGTAGTTAAATCTGGTGATATTTTATTAGGTAACCAACAAGGTTGGTATTGTGTAGGATGTGAGGAGTATAAAGATGATCCTCCTGATTCTAAATCTCCCTGTTGCCCTATTCATTTAAAGCCACTTGAGTGGCGTGATGAAGAGAATTTATTCTTTGCACTTTCAAAGTATCAATCAAAAATAGAATCCCTAGTAGCGCAACCTTCTTTTATACAACCTCTATCCCGAAGAAATGAAATTCTTAATTTTGTTTCTAAAGGCTTACGTGATTTTTCAATATCTAGGAAAAATGTTGAATGGGGCATACCTGTACCAGGATATAAAGGCCATACTTTTTATGTCTGGTTTGATGCTCTGCTTGGTTATTTAAGTTCACTACTTCCTATGCAAAATAAAATTAACCTTGCAGATTTAAGCCACTATGGTTGGCCAGCAAGCGTCCATGTTATTGGAAAGGATATCCTTCGATTTCACGCTATTTATTGGCCTGCAATGCTTATGTCTGCAGGTTTAGAACTACCTAAAAAAGTCTTTGGTCATGGATTTTTAACAAGGGAAGGGCAGAAAATGGGTAAATCCTTAGGTAATATACTGGATCCAGAATTGCTTCTTGAACAGTATGGAAAAGATCCTATTAGATGGTATTTATTAAGTGACATAAGGTTTGGTCAGGATGGTGATTTTCAACAAAAAAGATTTCAGGACCTTGTTAATAATGATTTGGCAAATACTATTGGGAATCTTTTAAACCGTACCTCTACAATGTCTAGAAAGTGGTTTGATAATGGAACACCTGATTTCGACATTAATCTAGAAGATTCTAACCTTAAGTTACTAGCTCAAGAGTCAATAACTTCTTCATTGCTCGCCTATGAGGAATTTGATTTTAAAACAGTCTGTGAGACAGTTATAAAGTTGGCAACAGAATCAAATGTCTACTTAAACAATACTCAACCATGGACTTTAATCAAAGAGCCTTCTAATAAAGAACTAGTAGGATATTATTTATATAATGTTCTTGAGTCTTGTCGAATTATTGGATTGCTTTTGCTCCCTATAATCCCTGATACTGGTAGTTCTATATTAAATCAGTTAGGATATACAGAACAAATAGATAATTGGTCTGACCATATTAAGTGGGGAGTATTATCAAAAGGTTCTATTCTTCCTAAGCCTACTCCAATTTCCAAAAAAATAGAGGAATAGCAAAGATGTTAAAAAGCTTTTCCAAAAAATATATTTTAAAGTTTTCTGCTTTAATATTTATATTTTTTTCTATTGCATCTTGTACACATAGCTCTCAAGACTCTAACGATTACCTATATTCCATCAATAAGTTTAATTTAAATCAGTCAGATGCAGAAGGCAATAAATTATTTGACCTGACAAGCCCTAGTGCAATTATTGACAATGTTAATAAGCAAATAGAAACTTCGACAGCCAACATCATAATTTATAATTCAAAAAAGCCATTATATAATATCAAATCAAATAGCTCTAAGATTAATGACAATGGAAAAATTATGTACCTTGATGGAAATGTCAAACTCCAAAATATAGAAAACAAAAATATATTTATCAAATCTACTAAAGTTGAATGGCATACGCAGAAATCTTCAATCAATTTTTTAGGAGATGTTTTCGGTAATTTCAATACAACATCTATTCGTTCGAAAAGGGCAACTTATAATCTAAATCTAGAAAGAATAACATTTTATGATATTTATGACTTTAATATCATATCCGACAATTCGAGAAAAAAGATATTCAAAGTTTATGCTTCATCAGCTATTTGGGATGGTAAGTCTGGTACATTCGAATTTTTCACCAACGATCAACCAGTCAAAAGCCAAGTTTTTATCCCTATTTAATTTTATTATCAATTAAGCATTTAGTAAGTCTATCGCTCCAACCAGTAATCCATTTCTCATCCGATTTCGTAAAGCATCTGGCACTCCATCCTCCAACTACAAGATAACCATTGTCTAACAGTGGCACAATTATTACCGCTGGGAGGTCTTTGACAATTGGATCAAATTCTGTTTTTCCAGGGTAGAACTTTGTGTTTACAAGAGATATTAGTGACCCTTTTGACTTTGCCCTTAAGCAAACTTCTTTAGGCTCAAACTTGTCTTGTGTTATTAAACCTCTTCTTAGGATAGTTTCACCATCCCAATAAACGAGTACTGTAGAAGCTGCTGTTGCAGTTAGTATCATTTGACTTCCCCATGCTAACTCGAATTTATTTGCCGAATTTATTGTCTCTTTAAGGTAGAAGCCTTCATTAGAAGATAGGTCGCTTCTTTCTTCCTTTTTACTACTTACGCCTTTGGATAATAGATAAATCAATATTATTAACACAGATGACAATGCGGATAGAATTTCAGATCTTTCTAGCGCTGGCGTTATCTCAGTCGTAGTAATGTAATTTATTATTGTAAGTAAGGAGAATAGGATCCCGACTATTAGAACGAGTATCATTGGCATACATACCTTCTAGAAGACTAATCTTCTCTTTGTTATTATATTATAATTCTTTACTGGTAATCTACCCTTCTCTAATTTTTATTTAAAACTGTAGACAAAATTGCCTCATAGTGCCAAAATATATATACTTTGCCAGAAGTACATTGGACTTACGAAAAGTATTGATAAGAATCTTCTGCTTTTGTTTCTTTGCTTCGTTAATCATTCTTAGACCCTCATTAGCAGAAGCAGATACTCCTATACCTTTTTTCTCTAATAATACAAGTACATATTTAGGGGCACTAAATTATGAGGAGTTAGAGAAAACTTCTCTTAACAACCCAGTAGTTGATCCTAATTTTAATGTTCTTAGAAAAAAAGATATGAATACCACTCAAGCCACTATTTTAGTAGGAGGAGTTCTTGTTTTAGCAGTTGCAGCTCCATTAGCAGCCTGGTGGTATTTTTCAAAATAATATCCAATTAGACATACATTAATTTATCTATTTTTACATAGTCTCATAGTGGCATCTCTACAGCAGAGTAGACTTACATTAGTTTCAGGTCCAGTTAAAAGTGGCAAGAGCAAATGGGCTGAACAAATCCTTCAAGACTATTCTAATGTCACATATGTAGCAACACTATTTTCAGATAAAGAAGATATAAACTGGCTAGATAGAATATCTAAACATAAGCAAAGAAGACCATCCTCTTGGAAACTAATTGAAAATATTATTGATCTTAACTCTCTTTTTGCAGGTATATCATCCAATGAACCAATTCTCATTGATTCTTTAGGGGGCATTATTTTAAAATATTTAAATTATAATGACTATGAATGGACAGCGATAGAAAGTCAATTTTTACGCCTAGTTCAAACCTTTACAAATCATATAGTTCTAGTTATAGAAGAGGTTGGTTGGGGAATTTCTCCTCCCACTATCGAAGCAAATTTATTTAGAGATAGGCTTGGAGAACTCGTACATAAGTTGGAGTATATAGCTCATGATAGTTGGCTAGTTCTTCATGGAAGAGCTATTAACTTAACCGATATCGGATCAACTATCCTTTTATGAATGTTAAGCCTCACCATTTAAAAGTTGCATTGTTTGAGCCTAGAATCCCTCAAAATACTGGTAATATTGGGCGAACATGTGCAGCATTTCAAATACCACTGCATCTTATCAAGCCTCTTGGATTTTCTTTAGATAGCAAACTTTTGAAAAGAGCTGGACTAGATTATTGGGATTTTATTGATTTAACAACACATGAGAATTTTTCTGCTTTTAAAATACATATCTCAGATAAACGGCTTATTGGATTTAGTAAAAAAGATGGTATCCCATTGAATAAAATAACTTTTAAACCTGAGGATGTTTTGCTTTTCGGAAGAGAGGATACTGGCCTGCCCGAAGATATAAGAGAAGCCTGTGATTTAATGGTTTCCATTCCTATGCCTGGCAAGGCAGATTCGGATGGAAGTAATGGGGTTAGAAGCCTTAATCTCTCTTCTGCATGTGCAATAGCTTCTTATTCAGCGCTTGTTGACCAGTTAAGTTAGCTTTTCTATATTTTACGAACATAAATAGTTCCCAACATCATTAAATTTATATTCCATATTCAATAAATTTTCTAGTTGTTCAGCACAAGGCCCACCAAATCTAGCCTAGAAGGCTGATTTAAAGCTTTTCCTCTGATTCGTTCTGATATTACTTTTGTAATTTGACACTTAGTATTATGATAGTTTGCGGCATATGCCTGTCAGTGTAGCTCAGCTGGTTAGAGCACAGCATTCATAACGCTGAGGTCGAGAGTTCAAGTCTCTCCACTGACATAATCTTTAAGTCTAGTGATAATTCATTAACCTTCTAACTTTAAAATAAATGTTATAAATTATATCATTAGCTTTTAGTTTTACTTCCCAAATAATTCTTTCCAGAATAAATCCTTGTTTACTTCTATTTTGATGACTTAAGGTCATTCCTAATTACTTCATCTCGACATTATTCTGATTTTCTTGAATAGAATTGATAGCCTCACTTTCCTTTTTTGTTAAAAACCTATTACCTTCTGAAGGATTTTGAATATTACTATATATGGTCTGAGATACATTTCTTTCTTTGTCTTCATTGGCTTTTATCTGTTTTGATTCTTTATTTTTATTATCTACTTTATTTATTTTCTTATCTTGGGTTTCCTTTTGATTATCTCTAATCAATGGATAGGACTTTAATTCAGTCAAGAGTTGAGATAGTAGCCTGTAATGAGATAGTGAATTATATTTTTTTAGTATTGTACTATCCCAAAAAGATTTTTTCATTTGTTGGTATCCTAAGGTAGGACTACGGTATCGGATTCACTAAACATATTATCTACCCTTAGATTATATGCTATTTTTCCATAAAGCTGTATATTAGTTAATCTAGACTTTTGTCTGGGAACAAATTCTAAGCTTACCTTCATTTGAATCCCCTTAACCAATGATGACGAACGAATGTATCCGTGTTGGCCAGAAAGCTCCTGATTTTACTGCTACTGCAGTGATAGACCAGGAATTCAAGGAAATATCACTTTCAAATTACAGAGGTAAATATGTTGTGCTTTTCTTTTACCCTCTAGATTTTACTTTTGTATGTCCAACTGAAATTACCGCTTTTAGCGATAGATACTCCGAATTTTCAAGTAAGAACACTGAGGTCTTAGGGGTATCTGTAGACAGTCAATTTAGCCACCTTGCCTGGATTCAAACTCAAAGAAATGATGGAGGCATTGGCGATATCAATTATCCCTTGGTTGCCGATTTAAAGAAAGAGATTTCATTGGCTTATAACGTTCTCGACGATGCAGAGGGTGTTGCTTTAAGAGGTCTTTATATCATCGATCCAGATGGTGTGATCATGCACGCTACTATTAACAACCTACCTGTAGGAAGAAATGTTGATGAGACCTTGAGAGTTCTTCAAGCATTTCAATATGTTCAAGCCAACCCAGACGAGGTATGTCCTGCCAATTGGACTCCAGGGGAAAAGACAATGAAGCCAGATCCAGAAGGGAGCAAGGAGTATTTCTCAAGTCTATAATTTAAAAAGTTCCCCAGAAATAGAAGAAGATACTTCCAATAAGTGGAGTTAGCCTATATAGATGCAATATAAACTTCTCTTTGAACTTAGGACAAGTCCAGTCTGATATAGATTCTCCATCAAGCAAATATCTCATTAGAGCATGTACTATGTTGAGCAAAATAAAAACTAGAATCACCGTTAAGGGCAATATGCAATGGCTAATTAAGTTGTCAACTTCAATAACAACTTGATTCTGACTATGTCCTCCCTGTAAATATCTCCAATAGTTTAGATAAGCAATAGAAAAGGTCAGCCCACTAACAAAACTAAGTATTTTAGATGTAAACTTATTTACTAATAAGGCAGATATTAGTATGTAAAGTCCAATTAATAGATCAAGTTTCGGTATATTGTTCCTAGAGTAATCTAAATAAGTTTTTAGGCTATTACCTTCAATGCCTAATGAATATAAAAATATGAAAAGATTGTTGATAAACAATATAAAGTATGCCAATGTCGAACTTACTAGATAAATAGTGTAGTTCTTTCTTTTAATGTATGAATTACAGTCTATTATTTTTATTTGAGAATATGTAACAAGTCTCCACTGTTCTTTCCAATAGTTAAGGTAAGCTATTATGAATAATGCAGGCACTATAACTAGGATATCAAGAAGAAGCCCATAAGGTAAATAATCATTCCATGAAAATTGTGTATACCTATAAATCTCTATTGTAGAGATTCCTAATATATAGGAACAGGTGAAATATATTAGTAAAGTTGAAGGGTTTTTATAGTTTATTTTAACCATCTTAAGAGAGTTTATATCTCTGAATTTATTTGTGGTTCTATACCTGTTACTTCAGTGAATCTCTCTATTGATACAGTTTCCTCTTCAAGAAGTACGTTAACCATTAAATCCATTTCATTTATGAATGGTTTTAGTAAATTAATTGCTTTTTCAAGACAATACTTAGACAGTAGGATTACTTCTTGATCAATTGCTGTAATTGTTTTTTGAGCTATAGAACTAGACGGACTAATAAGAGATCTGCCAATAAATACTTCTTCTTGATTCATCTCAAGACAAACTGGTCCTAGCTTTGAAAATCCATATTTGGTTATCATCTCTCTAGCAAGATCTGTTGCTGCTGATATTTCATTTATCGAAACCTGCGTTATTTCTTGATTACCAAAAACTAGGATTTCAGCTGCTCTACCTGCAAGCGTTCGTATTAAACGTGATAAAAGGTAGCGCTTTGTTATTAATCCACTATCTAATAACTCTTCATCAGGTGTAAATCGAGTGTAACCACCTAATTTTGAACTTCTAGGTAGAATAGATACCTTGTCTAACTTCTCTGATGTGGGTATTAAAAAAGAAACCAATGCTTTGCCTACTTCGTTATATGCAATTATTCTTTTATTTGATGAATTAGTTAAGGGGTTTCTTATTAAACCCATGGTTAGTTTATCTAGTGCTTGGTTCAACTCAATGTTGCTTATTTTCGTCTTATTTGATCTTGCTGCAATAATTGCTGACTCATTTAACAAATTACTTAGATCTGCACCAGAAAAACCCGATGTATTTAGAGCAATTGCGTTTAGAGATACATCCTCTGATAATGGCTTGGTTCGTGCATGAACAGAGAGGATTTCAAGCCTTCCTTTCCTGTCTGGAAGGCCAATTTCAATTTTTCTATCGAATCGACCAGGCCTTATTAAGGCGTTATCCAATACGTCTGGCCTATTTGTAGCTGCTATAACTATTACCCCAGAGTTTTCTGCAAATCCGTCTATTTCTGTAAGTAGTTGATTTAAGGTTTGTTCTCTTTCATCATTGCCTCCGCCTATTCCACTTCCCCTCTTCCTTCCAATAGCATCTATTTCGTCAATAAAGATTATGGAAGGAGATTTTTCCAATGCTTTTTTGAATAATTGTCTTACTCGACTGGCCCCTACGCCAACAAAGAGCTCTACAAATTCAGAGGCTGATATTGAGAAAAATGGCACATTTGCCTCTCCTGCAATAGCCCTTGCTAGCAAAGTTTTACCGGTTCCAGGAGGACCAATGAGTAGAAATCCTTTAGGGATTTTTGCTCCCATTTTGGAGAAGACTTGGGGTGATTTTAAAAATGTGACTATTTCCTTGATGTCTTCTAATGCTTCAGATATACCAGCAACATCATCGAATTTTGTTGTAGGGCCCTCTGCATCGTCTATTGGATCTTTGCTATTTACAAATCCAAGGGTCTTATTTGCAATACCTGCAGTCCTTTTGAGAATAAATAGAAGTGCCGCAATAAATAGAAAAACTATAGTTAAATTCCCAAATAAGGAGGCAACAGCTTGTTCCTGTCTAATATCTTTTACTGTTAACTGTGTTCCACTCTCTTCGGCTAAACGCAATATTTTTTGATCATTTGGTAGGACTGGGACTTTAGAAGAAGAGCCATCCTTAAAAACTACATATACTTCTCTTCTTGCTGGTACATATATTATAGACCTTATATTTCCTGAGGATATGTCTTTTAAAAGATTGCTGTAGCTCGACATGTCATTCTTCTGAACAATTAATTAATTGTTTTAATTAACAGTTGAATATTTATATTATAGATAGCTTTGCAGTTGGTTTTTATTTATTTCTGATTTGATATGGATACCATTACAAATATAGATTCGATTTGACTTAGGGCCTAACTAGAATGGATTATATTAAAAAGGTTTGATGATCAGAAATGGCTGTACCAAAGAAAAAGACCTCTAAGGGCAAGAGAAATCAGAGACATTCCATATGGAAAGCCAAGGCAGGCATTGCTGCTCAAAAGGCTTTGTCTTTAGGTAAGTCAGTTCTGACAGGAAGGTCTCAAGGCTTTGTATACCCTATTGATGAGCAGGAAGAGGCTGAAGAATAGATACAGATCTTCTGGCTACTTTTTTAAGACCCTAGTTTGAATGCTTCTAAAACAATTGCATAGGTAACTCCTATTCTTATATTATCAATTGAGAGCCAATAGACCTTTATTGGCTGTTTAACTATCCTCTTAAGTCTTACTAATAACTCAATAACAATAATTATTAAAGGAACTATCAAGACTCTTTGCCCTGTTCTTTGTAGGTAGTAAGCGAACAAACTACTTGCTAGATAATAGCCAAAGAGGAGGCTTAGTAGACCTATAGAGCGTTTTCGCCAACTACCGGAAAATGAAGATGCAAATTCGTCGCTTATACGGTCAATTAATTGGCTATAACCAGTTCTATGTTTAACCATTTAGTGACTTTTTTAGTAGATTTTCTAAAGTCCTATAATCTATTATAGAAGTTGAATCTAAACCTTTAAAAATATATGATGGTTTGTTATAGTCTCCCAGATGATCAACTATAATATCTGCAGCTTTATAAAGCGAATCCTTATATTTACTCCAAGGCGAAAGAGTGACAATACAATTTAAATTAGCCAGGGATGCAGACCTCAACCCTTCAATTGAGTCTTCTATAGCAATTGAATTCCGGGTGGAACTTTTGCTAAGCTCCAAAGCTTTGATATAGCACTCGGGACTTGGTTTAGCTAATTGGACCAATTCTGAGGTAACATAACCGCTAAAAGTATTAAGTTTATAAGCTTCTAGCAAAGCCTTTACTGAGGACTTACCACTAGATGTAACGATCCACTGTTTGACATTATTTTCTTTTAACTCCTTCAACAACCTAATAACGCCAGGCCTTATTTTTATAGACCCTTTCCGAACCAATTCTATGTAATTATACTTTTTAGATTGATGAATACTTTTTATTTGTTCATCGGTAATAGTATGTCCTTTTAGTAGGGCATATTGTTTGATTCTATTCCTTCCACCAGGGAAATGTAAAAGTTGAATGTATTCGTCTTTGGACCAGTTCCAATCTAAAGAATACTTATTAAATGCTTGATTAAAAGCTACTCGATGACCTGTTAATTCTGTATCTGCTATAGTTCCATCGAGATCCCAAAATACCGTTTTAAGCTGTTGCATATAATTTTTAGTCTATTAGTAAATTAACACCTCATACATCACTACTCTAGCAAGGAACTCTTGAGAAATCTAACAGCTAAGTGGATAACACCTCTCCCAGTATGTTTTTCCGAATCGATTCCTAAAGAGATTCCTCACATAATTAAATCAATTCTTTTAAGGCGAGGACTTACTCATATCAACGATATTAATGATTTAGTTGAGCCCCCCGACCTCCCAGATCCAACAGACCATTTCCCAGACTTAGACATAGCATCTGAGAGGATAATTTCTGCTATAAACAATAATGAAAAAATTGCTATATGCGGAGACTACGATGCTGATGGTATGACCAGTACGTCATTATTGGTTGATTTTTTGCTTAGGCTTGATGGATCCCCAATTCCATTTATACCATCAAGAAAAGAGGAAGGATATGGCCTTAACAGAAATATCGTCGAGAAGATTCGACGGGAAGGTATTCGTTTAATTATCACAGTTGATAATGGAGTCTCTGCCATCTATGAAATAGAACTAGCTCAGTCATATGGAATAGATGTTATTCTCTCGGATCATCATGAGATAAAAGAGAATCTACCAAATCTATTAGCTTTGATTCATCCAAGTACCATTCCATACTCATCTCCTTATAAATATTTAGCAGGCGTTGGCTTGGCATATCTAATAGCTCAAACTATTGCTATTAAAAGAAATTCTACAGATAAATTGTCCTTATCCAAGGATTTGTTTTGTATAGGTACAGTAGCTGATATGGCTAAACTAAAAGGGGCTAATCGTTATTGGTTGAAAAGTTGGACTCCTAATCTTATAAATACGAAATCTAAGGGTTTAAAATCACTTTTATCTAAAGCTAAGTTGAATAATAAAAATATAACAACAGAGGATATTGCCTTTAGAATAGCACCTAGAATTAATTCTGTTGGTAGAATATCTGAACCTTCTTTAATTTTGAAGCTATTTCTAGAGAAGGATCATATTTCTATTCGAGAAATAGTTAATAAGATAGAAAATATAAACAAGGAAAGAAAGCTTTTATGTAATCAAACTACTTCAGAAGCTATTTCAATTCTAGAAAGTAATTCTGAAGTACTCAACCCATTTATTGTTCTTGCTCAGAACCACTGGCATCAAGGTGTTATTGGTATTGTTGCAGCTAAAATCATGGAAAGATACAATCGGCCAACAGCAATACTTGCCAGCGACAAAAACGGTTTTTTAAGAGCATCTGTCAGATCTCCGAAATCCTTTAATGCATTGGCAGCGCTAAAGAAATGTTCACAGATTTTGCATAAATTTGGCGGCCATTCAGCAGCTGGAGGCTTTACTATTAAAGCTGAAAAAATATCTCTCCTTCAGTCAAAACTTAATGAATCAGCTAGCCATTGGTTGTCTAATAATTCAAAACCAACTATTGAACCAGAATGTTATGTTGAATTTGATCAAATAACTAATCAGATATGTAATTATCTAAAGTTACTTGAACCTTTTGGGCAAGGAAATCCAGCCCCTTTGTTTTGGACACGTGGATGTACCATATTAAAAAAGGAGACTTTTTATTCTGGTCATCAGTTATTACATCTCAAGCAAGGAAAAAGTATAGTTAAGGCAATAAACTGGAACTCTAATAAATTTACTACTTATCCCTCTAGTATAGATATTGCTTTTTATATAGATTATGAGAATTATTTTAATACAGATAAGCACCAAATAACTATCTTTTCCTTTAAGGAATATTCTAAGGTAGAAAGCTTTGCACTCATGAATAGGATCTATAAATGCCAATTAGATCCAGAGGGTAATTTACTAATAGAGAATAGTCTAGGTAAAAAAATATGTTATAAAGGAACTTTTAATGATCAATCAATTAATCAATTTTCCGATAATAAATATATAAGGAGATTGGTATCAATTTCCGGCGAAATACTTGGAATAGTTTAATTAGAAAATTAACCCTATTGATATGACTACCAATAGGGTTAATTTCTAGTTCTTTTGTCTGGGTTGGATCGAGAGGTTACCCAGTAATGCTAATCAGCAATTATCTTCTATAGAAAATAAGAGCTATTATTGCAGGACCTGCAAGTGCTACAGCAACAAATGGCAATAGATTTCCCATTTTTTTAGATAGACGTTAGTATTTATACCAAGAGCATAGTTTACTAAAGCATCCTTTGAGAATGAAATATATTTTTTGTAATTTGCTTGTTAACTCCATAGCACTTAATTCAGATATATTCCTTTAGTATGGCAGCCCAAAAGCTGAGATGGCAGTGTATCAGGGCATGTGGAGCATGTTGTAGACTCGCTCCACATGAGAGAGTTGAAGCACTTCAGGCACTTTCTAAAGAACAAACTATTCAGTATTTACGCCTAGTAGCAGATGATGGATGGTGTCGTTTTTATAACAAATCCATGAAAACGTGCACTATTTATAATCAGAGGCCTGATTTTTGCAATGTCAAAAATCTTTTAAGTATTTTCAAATTAGATAATACTTCTATAGATACAGTTGCAATTATGTCTTGTAGGCAACATATTCGGTCCATATATGGAGGCAGGAGTCAAGTCCTAAAACGATTTGAACATACACTCAGAAGCAATTCAACATAAGTCTATGATAAAAAAATATGATTCAACTGTTTCTGAGAATGAATTAAAAGACCAATCTTCTAATAGTTTTGCAATTACCCTCTTTAGCACCTTTACAACTGTATTTATAGCTGAGTTGGGAGATAAGACCCAAGTTGCTACGTTACTTCTTTCCGCTGAGTCAGGTAGCCCCTTAATTGTTTTTATAGGAGCTTCTCTTGCTTTAGTATTATCAAGCCTTTTTGGTGTTCTTCTTGGAAGGTATATATCAAAGCATATACCCCCTAGCCTTTTTAGTTATTTGGCTGGTTCTCTAATGACCCTTATAGGTCTCTGGTTGTTAATAGAATCCTTAGATAGTAGATTCAATATTATTAATTTCCCATGAAATTACTAGACCCTATTCTTATATCTACGTTTTCGACTATTTTGTTTGCAGAGCTTGGTGATAAAACACAACTTGCAACAGTTGCAATCAGTGGTAAAAGTGACAAACCCATAGCAGTATTTATTGGCTCTTCTAGTGCACTTGTAATAGCTTGCTTAATTGGTACCCTTGCGGGTGGGTCTATATCTACTTATATCCCATCCTATATTCTAAAATTGGTTGCAGCTATTGGTTTTTTGTACATTGGCGTAAGTCTTTTGCTTAGTGCATACAGAAGCCAAGAAACTTAGTTAATTATTCTTACCCTGTCAAAGTTTTAATAGTTTTGATATTTATATCGTATAAAAACACTACGCTTTGAAATATAATTCTTGTAGGTTGCTGAATATGAATCAACCAGTAACCATCACTTCATTATGCTCTCAGTAGCCAGAATACTTGAATTATTACCCAGCGAAGGGAGTCTAGAAGTTAAGAAGCTTGAGAAAGCTCTTAAGCTAACTAAGAAATTAGAGAGAAATCATCTTGATATAGCCCTAAAAGCCTTATCTAAATTAGGAATTTTAAGGAAGGATACGTCAGATACTATTCAAAGAGTATTATTAGAATCAACAATTATTGGAAATGTACGCTGCAGTAGCAAGGGTTATTGCTTTGTTGTAAGAGAAGATGGCGATGATGACATCTATATAAGGGATCAACATTTAAATAATGCATGGCATGGAGACAAAGTTTTAGTAAGAATTTTAAAAGAGGGCATTAGAAGAAAGTCGCCAGAAGGTACTATTTTGTGTGTTCTTGAGAGAATTAATGAAAATGTCTTAGCATCTTTGGATAAAACTGAGACTGGTTATTTAGCAACCCCTTTGGATGAAAGGATCCTATCCAAGGTTGAAATATCTAGTGATAAGAAAATATCAGATAACCTTATTAATTCAGATCATATATTTAAAGTAAAAGTAAATAAATACCCAATTGCTCAATATAATGCTTTAGGTGAGATTGTTCAGACACTCAATCTTAATTCTGGAACTCAAGGAGATTTAGAAATTATTAAAGCCAAACATAATATATCTATGGAAGAAAAACCCCCTAGGGTTTCACTTAAATCCCCAGACGAAAAAAACAGAGTAGATTTAACCTCTCAAAACTCATTATTATTAACAAGTTGGGAAAGTGATCAATCACCATTCCTCTTGTCAATATACACTGAACCTTATCATGGAGGAGCTAAGTTATGGATACATTCCCCAACGGTAGGAGAAAGAATAAATCAAGGTAATAAATTAGATGAGTGGCTATTAGCCAGATCTGAATCTATATGCCTTGGTAGTAGTTGGATCAATTTACTTCCTACTAACTTATTCAATCAATCTAAATTTGAAGTAGATAAATCTAATCATGCCATTACTCTAGAACTTGATATCGATAAAGATGGTAATTATACCAATTGGAATTTTTACCTAAGTAAGATTAAGCCTAAGGCATTAATCACTAGAGAGCATTTAACTACTCTTAATAAGAGAAAACCTCGATCTAGAACTATTCCCCAAAAACTTAAGTCAATTAAAGATAGTATTTCCCAATTGGAAACATTGCTATTTGCTTGCCAACTCCTAAAAAATAAATTAATAGAAGATGCATACCTTGAACTTCCTTCTAAACCTTTAGAGTCAAATAAATTAATTGATCATGATTTTGTCAATCCAGGCAATGCATATAAACCATGGCATGATTCATTAGATGAATCGGATCCTAACTCTATAATTAATATAATCACAAGAGCAGCTAATAATATATGGAATATACACCACACTACTTTGAGAATCCCAGGTATTTACTTGGAAGAACAACCTCTAGATCTAAATCAATATAATGAAGTAATAAAATCTGCAGTTGTTTTAAACACTAAATTAGAGTTAGACGAAGACGGGTTGATTTCATTACCAGATTTTGTTCATACCCTTTCTCATAGTAATGATCAACCTATTATCCAAAAATCTCTTAAGAATATTTTGCCTAATAAGGTATTTAAAATATTTGGACAAGAACAATCGAATGTCAGCCAATTAGAAGGTTCTTTGCAAACCAATACATATAAAGAGTCCCCATGGTGCTCCCCTTCTCTAAGCTATTGCGATATTCTCAATCAGTTTATTCTTATTTCTCTTTTGACTGGTACAAAAGGGAATACTAAGTCACGACAAAAGGATTCTCCAAACTTTACTTCTAAAATTAATCTTAGAGATTCAAATTTAGATGTCTTTACAGATCAAAAGTTAGCTACTATTCGCCAAAATATTAGCCAAAAGAAGATATCTCATCTAAATTCTATTTCTAAGAGAAATTCCCAATTTAAATCTGGATTAATCTCTATTTTAGAGACTAGGGCTGTACAGGCTAAGACAGGTTCTGTTCTAAAAGGCTTAATTACGGGAGTTCAGAGCTATGGCTTTTTTGTTGAGTTGAATCCCTTTCTGGCCGAAGGACTTGTGCACGTTAGCTCTTTAGATGATGACTGGTATGAATACCGCTCTAGACAAAATATGCTTATTGGTCGAAAGAATAAACGAACCTATCAACTTGGAGATCAAGTTTTTGTAAAGGTTGTTAGCGTTGATATTCTAAAAAATCAAATTGATCTAGAAACGAGTACCAAAGATAATATTGCTGCAGATATAGACTCAGAATCCTCATAATGTGTAAATTAGATAAACTTCATAATCATGACTAAAATCGTTCTTGCTGTTACAGGAGCCTCGGCTCAACCTATAGCTGAAAGGTCTTTAGAACTTCTTTTAAAGAATAATCTAGAGGTTCACTTAATTTTAAGTAAGGGAGCTTATAAAGTCTGGGATGCAGAGGCAAATACAAAGATTCCTTTCGATCCAGCTAGCCAAGAGAAGTTCTGGAGGAATAGATTAAAGATAAATTCAGGTAAACTAAATTGTTATAAATGGAATGATAATTCAGCAAGTATTGCCAGCGGAAGTGTACATACTGATGGGATGATTATTGTTCCATGTACTATGGGGACTATTGGACGAATCTCTAACGGATTTGCCTTAGACTTAATTGAAAGATGTGCGGATGTTCACTTGAAAGAACTCCGAAAACTTGTTATTTCTCCAAGGGAAAGTCCTTTCAATTTAATACATCTAAGAAACATGACTAAGTTAGCTGAGGCCGGGGCACACATAGTTCCTTGTATTCCAGCATGGTACGGATCACCTAATTCTCTAGAGGACATGATTAACTTTCTAGTCGTTAGACTTTTTGATTCTTTTAACCTTGATCTTTTAAAGATCAAGCGGTGGAAGGATTATTAGAGTGAAAAAATTTAACAAGTTCCTACTTTTAGCATCACTTAGCCCATTATTGATTGTATTATTTATATCAGCAATTAATACAAGAGAAAGATTTTCTCTTAGATTTTTAATTTGGACTTCACCAGAAATTCCTTTATCATCCGCCTTAGCAATAGCTTCAACCTCTAGTTTCTTTATCGGCTACTTGCCTTACTTTTTCCTTACTAGGTATCATCTTGTAACTAGTAGAACAGTTAAGGTTAAACCTACAAACAACATCTATGAATCGATTGAAAGTCAATTCAACGATTCTGAACCAGAAGCAAAATATGAAGGTAACTTTTTTGTAGAAAGAGATGTTAGAGATCCTTCACCTACTTTAACAGTACCTTTTAAGGTTATAAAGAAGTCTGAAGAAAACATTCCAAAAAATAATTCGTTTGTCGATCTTCATTCTAATCATTTGACTAATAGTTATAGTGATCAAAGTCAATCTTCTGAATCTAGGAATATAGAAGAAAAATATTCAAATGGTACATACCCTCTAGTTGATGACTGGCTGACAACCTTGGATGAAGACTGGTAATTATTTTATGATAGTTATAAAAAAAGTTCTTTGATTATTTATATAAGTTGCTTATAATGCTTTTATCAATATCTTCAAGCCTTGGAAGAATCACATCAAGACCAGATTAAAGGTGATAACAGCCAAGCTTTATCAGAAAGCTCTAGCAATGTAGTTACTCAAGAAGTAAAGGAAAAACCGCTAAAGATTGAAGAAAAGCCTTTTGATGTTTTTATTCTTGATCATTTCATCCCAGGCCTTAAGAGTAGTCTTCACAAATTTGGCATTTCTGCACCCGTAATAACACTTAAAGAGGACGAAAGGCCAGTTACAGGCGGAAAATGCTGGATGGTTTATGCAAAGCTTCCGAAAGATCGCAAGTTTTGGATTTGCTTTTCTACCAATCAAATCTCTTCTTTAAAAAATTTTGCAATATCCGAATCAGGAGCAGAACCAAGTCTTCTTGAATCTTTTTTGATTGATGAAAGGAAGACTACCTTGCCCTTATTAATTTCTAGAACCCTCCAGAGGTTAAATGGCCAGAAATGGCTTGGAAGGAACTAGCCTTAGAAGTTTTGTTGGTTTCTCTGAGGTTCAATCAAAGTATTTCTTCATACATCAAATAATCAATTACGTGAAGTTTTTGGAAAAATACTTGGTATAGAAGTATGATCGTGGCTCTGATATGGAGAGATAATGACTGCAACAGCCTCTGCTTCTAGTGTTTCTGGATCACTGGGTAGGAATGAGTTGCCTCCACATCTTGATGAAAACCTTTTAACACCAAGGTTTTATACAACTGAATTCGATAAGGCTGCTAAAACAGATTTAGAAATTGCCAGAAGAGACTTTCAGGCAATGTTTAATGAAATGGAAGCTGATTATAACCTCAAGCATTTTGATAGGAAAGCTTCATTGGCTCGCCTGAATGAGCTTTCGCCAAAGGATAAATCAGTCTATGAAAGCTATCTTGTACGCTCAGTAGTATCAGAATTTTCAGGATTTTTACTCTTCAAGGAAATATCCAATAGATTTAAAAAAGCCAAGAGACCAGAACTTGGCCAATTCTTCCAATTTCTAGCAAGAGATGAAGCAAGGCATGCTGGATTTTTGGGAAGAGCTCTTAAGGAAGAGGGAATAAACATAGATCTTCCAAATTTACCCAAAAAAAGAGCTGCCACATTTTTCCCATTGAGTTGGGTCCTTTATTCCCTTTATCTTTCTGAAAAAATCGGATATTGGCGCTATATCCTAATAAATAGACACCTAAAAGCCCATCCAGATAAAGCTTGTGCTCCATTATTCGATTTCTTTGAACCATGGTGTCAGGATGAGAACCGTCATGGTGATTGTATAAACATGATGATGCGTTGTTGGCCTGGAATGACAAAGGGATTTAGAGGCAAAATTCTTAGCAGATTTTTCCTATGGACAGTCTTTCTTACTCATACCTTAACCGTCTGTGAAAGAGGAGATTTTTATGAATTACTCGCTATAGATCCTGTTAAATTCGATGAGGAAGTAATTATCCAAACCAATAACACATCTAAAAATGCATTTCCTTGGGTTTATAATTTTGAAGATGGAAGGTTCTTAGAAATGAGAAAGGAAATATTAAATGCATTTAGATCATGGAGGAAAGCTTCAAAATTATCTAAGCCTATACACTTCCTTAAGTTTGTTTCATTGATAGCTCGCCAATTTGCCTTGCCAATGGAGAAGACACAAGCTGTTCGTTATAGTTAATATATCTAGTTAAAAGTCTAGAATAAATTACTTATATTCTATTAATTAACTCTATATATTTATTAAATATCAAAAGGATTACCTGCTTTAGTTCCCATATCGCTTAAAAATTTGCCAAATTGTTTTTCGTAAACTTCATCTTCATCTTGTGTCTCTACTTCTAATGGTCCAATAGCCTTGGCAATACAAAGCAGAGCATAACCTTTATCTTGCATCTCTTTTGAAAGACCTATTCCTAGGCTTTGATCTAAGTCCCCAGAAAGAACCTTTACAGCACATGTTGTACAACATCCATTTCTACAAGAAAATGGTAAATCTTCACCCTGAGATTCAAAATATCGCAATATGTATTCTCCATGAGGGACTTCAATAGATATTGTTCTATTGATTTGCTTATTGTGTACTATTATTTTGTGGCTTTTGTTCATAAAATCTTGTGCGTATTTAATAACTAATTAAACACACTAATGTCTCTAACTGTAGGACCTGGAGGAAGTTCCATTGCATTTTGACGTAATTGGTTTATATCTAGTTTAATAGTTTTAACTTCACCTCCAAACCGAAGCCTTACCCAATCAATAGCAGTTGGATCATCTGCTATAACAGCTTCTTGGGTTGATTCAGATAATTTGAACTTTTTCACTAACTCAGGAGAAAGATACCAAAAAGCAACATCCTCTCCTTTTCTATTCCTTCGCTCTGAGACAGTTTCTCTTAATTGACCATTGCCAGTTAACTGTCCAATAGGGGCAAGCAATGCATATAAATCTCTGATTTCATCCATAAAGACTGGTCTTTTATTGACTATTGCAATACTAGATGGCAAGGTCTTAAAATTGTTAATTCAAAATAATTTTTTTTTAATAATGAGATTTCGCTTGAGTGTGCGTAATATATAAAGCTAGAAGAAAAATTTTTGACTATTACAATCTCAAGTTTAGAAGCTGATTTTCTTGATATTGAATCTTCCATCGAAGGTCTCAAGCAAAATCTAGAAGAGTTACTAGCTTATGGCGTTTCCTCAGGAGCAGATCTTGTAGAAATTTTCCTTGAACATGTAGATAATTTAGGCGTATTGGCTGAGCAAGACCTTATTACAAGTGTTTCTCCATCATTTGGCAGAGGAGTTGGCTTGAGAGTTTTTTCTAATGGTAAAGATGGATTTGTGTCTACTAATGATCTGTCAAGGAAAGGCTTAAAAACCGCACTTGACCAGGCTCTAAGCATGTTGGGTCTGGAGGCTACTTCATTAAATAATTCACGCTTTATTGGCTTAAAAGAACTTTCTGTTTATGGACCCATCAAGTCAGATCTTTATCTGAAATGCCCAGGATTAAAAGAAGCAACGCATAAAATTCTCGAAGGGACATCTATGTTAAATAAACTTGGCAAGCATCTTGAAGTACGTCGGGGAACATATTCCAAATCAATTCAAGAAGTATTTGTTGCGGCTAGTGATGGAACATTTGGGAGGGACTTAAGGCTCTATCAATCCATTGGATTGAATGCTTTAGCCGTAGATAAGCAATATCGTTCGAGCTTAGGCCGACGCTATGGTTCAACTGGGAATCCTTCGCAACTGTCTGAATGGGATGTAGAAGATTCAGCTAGAGATATCTCTGAAAGTGCGCAAAAAATGCTATATGCCAAATATGTAGATGCCGGCCAAATGCCAGTAGTTCTTGCGAATAAATTTGGAGGAGTGATTTTTCATGAAGCATGTGGACATTTACTTGAAACAACTCAGATAGAAAGAGGAACTACACCTTTTATTGGCAAAATAAACAAAAAGATTGCTCATCAAAGCGTTACTGCTATAGATGAAGGACTTACTCAGGGTGCATTTGGTTCTATTTCAATGGATGATGAAGGCATGCCCTCTCAATCAAACATACTTATTGAAAATGGAATATTAAAGCAATTCATTAGTGATAGAGCTGGAGAAATGAGGACTGGCTTTTCTAGAACAGGAAGTGGTCGCAGACAAAGTTATGCTTATCCTGCAGCGAGCAGAATGCGCAACACATATATAAGTGCTGGTAAATATTTACCAGAGGATCTCATTCAAAGCATTGATAATGGAATTTATTGCAAATCTATGGGGGGAGGAAGTGTAGGCGCTACAGGACAGTTTAATTTTTCAGTAGAAGAGGGCTATTTAATTAGAAATGGCAAATTAAAAGAACCGGTTAAGGGAGCAACTCTTATTGGTGAAGCTAAAGAAATAATGCCCAGGATCTCTATGTGTGCTAATGATCTAGCTTTGGCAGCAGGCTACTGTGGATCCGTTAGTGGAAACATTAATGTAACTGTTGGACAACCACACATTAAGGTTGATTCAATTACTGTAGGTGGAAGATAATGACTAAAACAACTAATGACGACTTAATTGTACTTAATAAAGCAAATATTAAAGAAAAAATTGATAAAATATCATCAGAATTAAAAATAGACAAATGGGATATAGGAGTATCCTCAAGTATTGATACCTCTGTTCAGGTATTTAATGGTGAACCTAAACAGTTAAAATCTTCTCAAAGAAGTTCGATAACTATACGAGTTTGGAATAAGAATTTAGTAGGGATTACAAGTACATCTGATCTTTCTTATAAAGCTCTTAAACAAGCCTTTACATCAGCATATCAAGCAAGTGAATATGGCAACTCACAGGAATCACCAGACTTTTCACCATTATGTAATGAATTACTTCCTGTTGTTAACATTCCAATTAGAGATGCTACAGGTGTTAAATATTTGTATGAACGTTTAAAGCAAGCAGAATCAGATCTCTTGAATAAGCATAACAGTATAGATTCAGTACCCTATAATGGATTTTCAGAGTCTGATTATGAAAGGGTCTATCTAAATAGCAGTGGTTCTTCTCGAGTATTAAGAAATACTCAATCTAGTATATATCTTTATGCAAAGGCTCAAGAGAAAGGTAGGAAGCCCAGAAGCGGAGGTTCAATAGTATTAGCTCATGGAAGTAAGGAAATAGATGTTGATAAGTGTGTTGCTGAAGCAGCAGAAAAGACAATTAGTCACCTTAATTATAAGCCAATCGAAACGGGAAAATATCTTGTTTGCTTTTCACCCGAAGCGTTTCTTGAGCTTTTAACAGCTTTTAGCAACATCTTTAATGCTAGATCAATATTAGATGGTATTAGTCTTTCTACAAAAAGCACAATAAATACACAAGTTGCCAACCCATTGCTTACTTTGCATGATAACGGACTAGATCCATCTAATTTTGGAGCAGTCACATTTGATGGAGAGGGTACACCTACTAAAGATTTATGTTTAATAAAAAATGGGGTATTAAAGAATCTCATTCACTCAGAAGCAACAGCACGAGAATTTGGTGTACCGCCGTCTGGACATGCTGGTTTAGGAGCAAAGGTTTCAGTTTCTCCTGACTGGCTACTTATAAGCAGGAATAAAGAGATCCCTATATCTTCTTCTTTGGACCATCGAACAAACAGAACACAATTTGTCCTAATAGAAGGTTTACAGGCTTTACATGCAGGTATTAAACCAAGCCAAGGCTCTTTTTCTCTCCCCTTCGATGGTTGGCTTGTAAATAATAGAGAGAAAATCTCTATCGAATCAGCAACAATAGCAGGAGACTTTAAAACCTTACTGAAAGAAATAATTGAAATTGAACCAGACGAGATAAAAACGCATGCTGGTGTATCACCTCATGTTTGGGTAGATGGGTTGTCTATTACAGGTGAAAAGTGAAAATTGTTTTTTGGGGCACCCCAGAATTTTCTGTACCTATTCTTGAAGCATTAATTAACTCTGACCATGATGTTGTCGGTGTTGTGACTCAACCAGATAGAAGGAGGTCTAGAGGTAATAAACTTATACATTCACCTGTAAAGACTGTCGCACTAGAAAATAATATCCCAGTACTAACTCCTCAAAATATTAGGCAAGAAAGCTTAATCCAACAAAAGATAATTAACTTAAAAGCAGATTTAAACTTAGTAGTAGCTTTTGGGCAAATACTCCCCTTATTGATTCTGGATTCACCTCCCTTAGGAAGTTGGAATATTCACGCTTCTTTATTACCTAGATGGCGAGGAGCAGCCCCTATTCAACGAGCAATATTGGAAGGTGACATTTTAACTGGAATTTGTATTATGTTAATGGAAGAAGGATTAGATACGGGTCCCATACTTTTACAAAAGGAATTTCCAATTGATGTATTAAGAAACTCTTACCAGATATCATCTGATCTAAGTAGTTTGTCCGCCACAACAATTATAGAAGCTCTAGAATTAATAAGGACTTCATCTCACTTTACTAAAAACCTTGTAGAAATCTACCCTAAGCTTATAAAGCAAGATGTAGTTAATTGTGATCCAATTTATGCCAAAAGATTAACTAAGAAGGAGTTTCAAATAGACTGGAAAAGACTAAGTGAAGAAATCCATAGAACTATAATGGGCCTATACCCTGCTGCATATACATCACTTAATGGCAAAAGAATTAAACTTCATAACTCAATACCTTTAACTCCTAGCTTCTCGACTTATATTTCAAATAATTATGACTCTTATATTATTGATTATATATCAACCTCTTCTTATCCTGGAGAGATTTTAGCTGTTATTCCTAAGCTTGGATTTATAGTAGGGACAGCCAGTTATCCAATTCTTATTTTAAATGGTCAAATGGAAGGAAGAAATAGTGTTTCAGCTGATATACTAGCTAAGCAGATAGACCTATCAATAGGCATAAGATTTGATTAGAATTTATATTTATTGACTATCTTCTTTCTTAATTTTTCTAGAAAAACCCCATAAGAATATAGAGGCTAATATTATAAAGAAATAACTATCAGATATATTTATAGATAAAATAAGTGATTGTACAAATAACTTTAGAGCAACTAGTCCTACAGCGATATAACCTGCTGCTTCTAAGTTTACAAAGATTTCTAGCCAACGTATAAAGAAATCTGCTGTAAACCTAAGGGCAATTACTCCAACAACAGTTCCAGTTATTATTAATAATAATTGGTCGCTAATTGCTACAGCTGCTGTAACACTGTCAATAGAAAATGCTAGATCAGTTATAGCTAACAAAACTACAATTTGTAACATGGAGAGAGTTTCTTTGCTGCTCGATTCCTTTGTTGTAGAATCCTCAATACTAAGGAAAAAGCGTATTACTAATGTAAAAAGATATATTGATGCAGTAAGTTGGACAATAGAGTATCTAATTATATAATTGGCTGTAACTAAGAGGACCATTCTAAGAATTAGAGAAATAAATATGCCAATATTTAAAGCCTTTCGTTGTAATTCTATATTTCGTAACTGCCTTGTGATTGAAGCCAATGCGACTGCATTATCTGCGGATAAAACTATCTCCAAAATAATTATCAGAGGTAGTAAAGGAGCTATTTCTACCCAGCGGTCTATTCCATCAAGTATTGGTGTAAGTGAATCTAATGATGCTGAGTCCATAACTATTAAGTTCTGCTTCTTGTTAGGAGCTACTGTATGTTATGAATACAATTAAGACTAACATTTATTTAAATATAAGATACTATGCAGTTCCATTCAGAACTATCCTATGCAGATTCTCAGGTTGTCATAGTAAAGGTTGTAGCAGTGGTTAAAGATCAGAAGATAGGATCCGCTCTAGGCCAGGGACAAACGGCTGAAGAAGCGGAAGATAATGCACTAAAGCGAATAGAATCTAGGTTAAGAGAGTCAGATGGAATAAAATATAGCCAGATTGGTAAGAACTCCGATTCTTTGAATAACTTAGATAAGACTCCTGACAATTCACAACCCACTAAAACTAATATTTCTAGTCATTCAAATAATCAGATTGTACATAATGAAGACTGGAGTAATGAACTGATACAGCTTGATGAAGAGATTAATAGAATTGGTTGGGACAAAGAGTCTGAAAGTATATTCCTAAACAATATTCTAGGATTTAACAATAGAAATAAAATTATTGACATTAACGATATGCACTTAATCCTTCAATTATTAAAAAATGTTAGAACCGGCGAGTCAGTTCAATCTTTTTCACATTTATCTAATAGAGAGCATCTTATTAAAGACTCCAACGAAAAATTAAAGACTTTAAAATTAACTCTAGATAAGGCCAGACAACTATTATTTAATAATTTCAATGTATATTCAAGATCCGACCTCAGCAATAAACAACTTCTAATGTTTAACCTAATCCTCTCTAACGAAAAGAAATTAACTACTTGAACTAATTATAACAAACCTATATAAAAATTAATTATTATGTCATTAGAACCAATAATTGACAAATTAAAAGAATCGTCTTTAACTTCTCAATTAATAGAACGGATACAACGAAATAACAGATTAATCTTAACGGGAGGTTCAAAAACTGCTAAAACTATTATATCAACCACAATTTCAAAAGCTGAGAAACTACCACTAATAGTCATTGTTCCAACATTAGAAGAAACAACAAGATGGTATTCAATTCTAAATAATTTCTCTTGGGATTCACTTTATATATATCCAACATCAGAAAATTCCCCATATGAATCTATACCACCGACAACTGAGATATTATGGGGACAATTACAAGTTTTGACTGAGCTTTGCTCTAATGATACTAATAACATCGCCATAGTTACAACAGAAAGAGCTCTTCAACCACATTTACCTCCAAAGGACTCTTTTTTAACATCATGCCTATCTTTAGTTAAGGAAAATATATTTGATCTAGATAAGTTAGCCATTAATTTAACAAACCTTGGATATTCTAAAACAACTACTACCGAAGAGGAAGGTCAATGGAGTCGAAGAGGCGATATCTTGGATATTTATCCGGTCAACTATGAATCTCCAATACGGTTAGAATTTTATGGCGATAATATAGATAAAATAAAGGAATTCGACCCAGTTTCTCAACGTTCTCTTGATGAAATAAATCAGGTAATAATCTCACCGGTCAACTTTGATATATTAATAGCGAATAAGCTATCTTCTTTCACTCCAGAAATTCTGGCTAAATATTTTGACGCCGACTCTATCGATAAGCTTAAAAATAATATAATACCTTCTGGTATAAGACGTTATCTAGGACTAGCCTGGACAAGCCCTTCTTCCCTTATAGATTTTATAGATAATTCATCACTAATTATTACAGATGAACCAAATCAATGTAATTCCCATTCAACAGCCTGGACAGAGCATGTCTCAGAAACCTATCATCAATTAGAAACTAATTTAGAGTTAAATGATAATAATTTAGCTCTTCCTCCAAATAACCTTCATTCTACTTTTACTACTAATTATGACTTGCTAAATGGATTTTATGGCTTAGATACTACAGATTTTATTGATCAATATAATAGAGAGAATATATTTGATATTTCCTCCAAACAAATTCTTACCTATCCAAATCAATTCGGAAGGTTAAGTGAAATGCTCAAGAAATATCAAAATGATAAGTTTAAAATCTTTATTTATTCAGCCCAACCTAGTAGAACTAGCTCTCTGCTAAATGAACACGATTGTATTTCAGTATTCGTAGAAAATTCTAAAGATAGCTTACGCATTAAGACATTACTAGATCAAAATACACCTGTTGCTCTCAGAAGTTCATCAAACTTTGATTTAGAAGGGATTAATTTTCTTCCTTGGAAAATACTTCTACTAACAGATAAGGAATTTTATGGACAACAACTTGTCAGTCATAGTGGTTACGTAAGGAGAAGAAAAAGATCAGCTAGTAAAAGTATTGATCATAATAAATTAAGAACTGGGGACTATGTTGTACATAGAAATCATGGTATAGGTAAATTCATTAAAATAGAAAAATTTGTTATCTCTCAAGAAAGTAGAGATTATTTATTAGTCCAGTATCAAGACGGTACTTTACGTGTAGCCGCAGATCAACTTGGTTCTCTTGGCCGCTATAGATCATCTTCTGACAAATCACCTAGGATTGGAAAGTTAGGAGGTACAGCTTGGCTTAATGCAAAGGAAAAAGCACGAAAATCAATTAACAAAGTTGCTATAGATTTAATTAGGCTTTACGCAGAGAGGAATAAAACTGAGGGCTATAGTTTCCCTCCTGATGCTCCTTGGCAATCTGAACTTGAAGATGCATTCCAATATGAGCCTACTCATGATCAACTCACTGCAATTAAGGATGTCAAAAATGATATGGAAAAACCCAAACCCATGGATAGACTTGTTTGTGGCGATGTTGGCTATGGAAAAACGGAAGTAGCGATTAGGGCTCTTTTTAAAGCTATTATATCCGGAAAACAAGCAGCATTACTCGCTCCAACAACTATCCTATCTCAACAGCATTGGCGTACGTTATCTGATCGATTTGCTCCTTATCCAATTAAAATTGCGCTTTTAAATCGATTCAAGACTTCAAGAGAAAAGAATGCAATTGTAGAAGAACTGAAAAGCGGAACTATAGATTTAGTTGTAGGTACCCATTTAATACTTTCCAACAAGGTTTGTTTTAAAGATTTAGGTTTATTAGTAGTTGATGAAGAGCAACGGTTTGGTGTAAAGCAAAAGGAGCGTATTAAACAATTTAAAAAAAATATAGATGTTCTTACTCTTACTGCTACACCAATTCCTAGGACTTTGTATATGAGTCTATCGGGAGTTAGAGAAATGAGTCTTATTACTACCCCCCCTCCTCTACGAAGGGCTATTAAAACTCATTTAATTCCCTATGAGGAAGAAGCAATCAGAAGTGCTATATGCCAGGAGATTGATAGAGGAGGTCAAATATTTTATGTCGTCCCACGAATTGAAGGTATAACTGATATTGCTACAAAATTAAGTAATATGATTCCGAAAATAAGAATATTAATAGCACATGGTCAAATGGATGAAGGTGAATTAGAAAGCTCAATGATAGCTTTTAATGACTGGGAAGCAGACTTAATGCTTTGTACTACAATAGTTGAGAGCGGTTTAGACATTCCTAGAGTTAATACAATATTAATTGAGGATGCTCAGCAGTTTGGCCTGTCACAGCTTTATCAATTAAGAGGAAGAGTTGGTCGCAGTGGTGTTCAGGCTCATGCTTGGCTACTTTATCCAAGTAATACGACAATTAATGATAAAGCTAAGCAACGATTACAAGCAATCCAGGAATTTAGCCAATTAGGAAGTGGGTATCAATTGTCTATGCGTGATATGGAAATAAGAGGGGTTGGAAACTTAATAGGCCTACAGCAGAGTGGACAGATGGAAGCAATTGGTTTTGATATGTATATGGAAATGCTACAAGAATGTATTTCAGATCTAGAAGGACATGAAATACCAAAAGTTGATGAAACTCTTATAGATTTACCAATTAACGCATTTATACCAGGTAATTGGATAGTTGATAACCAAGAAAAAATTTCAGCTTATAAGGCAGCAACTGATTGCCATACATCAGGAAAACTTATTGAATTGGGTCTTGCATGGTCAGACAGATATGGTGCCTTGCCTAAACCTGTCTCCTCGTTAATGCAAGTAATGCAAATTAAACTAGTCGGTAAAAGTTTAGGATTTTCCCGTATTCGGCAGATAAAACCAAATATTATTTTAGAAACTAAAATGAAGGAATCTACTTTTAAAGTTCTTAGGAATGGAATCGATAAGAGCTTACACAGTAGGATACTATATAAGAAAGGCAATTCTTCTTCGGAGGTATTACTTAGAGGACTTGCGAATCAACCCATCGAAAAACAGTTGGATATCCTATTTGAATGGCTATCCAAAATGAAGGATGCTACAACAAACCTAGAATTATAATTTACTTTGAAATAATTGCTTTAAGCTTGCTTCTAAAATCTCCCTTTTGCATTCCACCTTTGATCTCTCCTTTAATAGTAAATTCTTCTTCAGGATTACTCACTATTAAATAAGTTGGCCATCCCATTCCTTCCTTATTCGGATATTGTTTTAATAAAATCCTACGATATTTTCTATATACTTGAGTTTCTTGAAGTACAACATTTATGAATTCACATTCAAGTTCATTCGAGACCTTAGAATCATAGTGACTCATTTTATGACATGTGCCGCAATCCTCTGAGCTAAATTTAATGACTGAGTATTTCATAAAATTTGGTGTTTTTTAAATTATATATCTTATATATCAATAGATTATACTTGAAATATAATTTAAAAATTAGTAACTATCTCTCATACAAATAATTTCTTGATTAAACCCAACGAGGAGCCAAAGAGTAATATTGATGATATACACAGAAATATTAGTAGGTCAGTACTTCCTTCGCCAAAAAGAAGAAGAGATATGTTAATTAGTGAAGCAATAGAAGACAGTAGAACTATTATTAGAGATAAACTCAATACTATTCTAGTTAAATAAATGGGAATCTGCATAGACCTGGAAAATGATTTAAACTTCTGAAGATCATTGGTTATATAAATAAAATTTAATATTAGACATATTCCTAAGGGTACCCATAAAAACGATTGAGCAAGGTATAGATTT
Organism: Prochlorococcus marinus str. MIT 9211; assembly: GCF_000018585.1. Taxonomy (NCBI): domain Bacteria; kingdom Bacillati; phylum Cyanobacteriota; class Cyanophyceae; order Synechococcales; family Prochlorococcaceae; genus Prochlorococcus; species Prochlorococcus marinus. The sequence continues at coordinate 825,363 of NC_009976.1, forward strand.
ATAAAATGAATACTTGATAATATTAATGAGAGAATAACTACAATTCTAGAATGGCTATAGTCAACCATAGTATTGAGTAGTAAAAAATTGTCAGTTTTACTTTATAGGTTTAATAGAAGTATTAATTTATAAGAATTATATCTTTTAAAGTAATTTTACAATAATGAGTTACTACCTACTTTATAAGTTCTCTTAACTATTATTAATTTTATTTGTATTTAAAAGCATAATTAGGATTCGAAATAATCGTACTGATCCACCTATTATAAGGATAAGGCTTGTAACTAGTAATAGTAATACGACAAAGGCTCCACTAATCTTAGCAAATGATTCAACTAGTTGGGTCAAGCTATCAGAGACCTCTTTCCATATTTCTAAAAAGAAGGTTTGTAGATTAAAACCATTGGGAAGTGTATTAAGGAATAAAATAAGGTTACTGCCAGTAACAAGCATTATTAACGCTTCTATTAAATTTCTAAGTACAGTCTTATTTTTTTTTGCGGACTTGCCTCTGAAAATATATTGTGAGGAGAGCTTCCTTTTTCTTTTTGATCCTGAAGAGGTCATATACATCTATATGTTATAGATCTGTTAGATCTCTACAATTTTGACAATTAAATAGAAATAGTCAACTTGACGTCTATTTCTTAATGTAATTTGTGCCTGATTTTACATTCTCGTATTGTGAGTTTTGATGTTGTAATTCTGGTATTAAAAGAAAGCTTGTTGAGGATATAACCAATGAAATTACAGCCACAATAGGTGCAGAAAAAAACCTTAGAAGAAGCTTGCTAGAAATAAGCTCGGAAGCATTGAGGCCCTTTTCCTTTGGAATATCCCAATTAATAAGTACTCTTGAATCTGTTCTGAGTTGATCAAAACATCTTGTTAGATCTGTCAGTTCCGCATCATCGATGACTATTTCGACAGGAGATACTCCTTCTTTAGTACTTGTTAGAACAAGTAAATGACCTGAAGAATTATTTGGTGAAATGGTAACGAAATCTCCTTGCTTGCCTATCTTCTTCTTGATGCCTGATAAGCGATAACGTGAATATTGCAGGACAGAATTCATAAAGCATTGAAGATGCTCTTTTTTACCTTCTAATTCAGGGCCACCAATTAGCTTTAACCTCCATAGTAAAAGTATTGAAATCGTATCTATACTTAAACCTAGGGAAGCATCGGCTATTCCTTCTAGTTCAAGCCTTGCTGAAGCCTGATCGTACCTGTAATTCTGTTTCATGTATTGTCTAGAAGTGATGCTCTAAGCCTATTAATTCCTCCAGGGCCAGAGCTTAGTGCAAGAGAAATTATAATATCTCGGTAGAATTCGGTATCGTTGGTATTTAGATACTTTTTTACTGCTCCTTTTCCAAGATTCATCCTCTCTTCAATTAATTCATTAAACCTTTTTTTAAAGGAAAGCCATCTCTGAGCATTAATTTTCTCTGGTTCTTTAGAGGAAAGAAGGATTCTAATTTTTGGGTAGAAATAATCTGATATAAATGATACTAATGAAATCAATGCCTCAGCTGATTCCTGAGTTTGAATGGAGGGCTTAGATGCCCTTCGCATTGGGTTGTTACAGCGGAATTTCCACAGTTCTACTTTATTAGGAAAAAATCTATCAAGACCTAGTTGATTAGCTGCTGAAATTATTAGCTGAGGACCATTAATATCAATCGACTCAATTGCCAATAATAGAAGATCAAGCCTCTCGAAACCCTTCCTTGATATAGGACGTTTTGATGCAGGTATTCCTAAACTACTAAAGAAGCTACTAACTTTCATGGAACTTATTCATGTGCGGTGAAGAAAGACTAATTATTAATCCTCGTTTAATGATGACACAGAGATTATAAATTGGTAGTTATGATCTATCAATTTGGAAAGTGAACACAGATTTACAGCACTATTGTAAACCTATTATTGTATTTTTTGATCATAACTCTTTAAATTAACTCTGATCCAGCCAATCCAATAGATTTTGGTAGTCTGTTACAGATATGATGCCATACGACCAAAGAATTATTGGAAGTGGAGCATTCTCTTCCTTTGACTTCTTTAAACCTAATTCAATGGCACTATCGCTTATCCCATAGTGACTTTTTAAGTATATTAGTAATTTCCTGCTTGGAGGTTTGGATGGCTGACTTGTTATAATCAAAATAGATAGAGTGTTAGTTAATTCTACTTGAACGGTAGCATTTTAAATATACCATCTGTCATTAAAGCGAGAGCTACTTTCTTTATTATTCTATATCTATTTAAAATAGCAAAAATAATTATTTTTATTGGATAAAGAAGTTTGTAGTTATTTGAGAAAATTACTATCAAAGCATTAGTAATTAGTGAAGTTAAAACAACATCTGGTACTCTGTTCAGATTATAAGAGGTTAGTATGCTGGTATTTGAAATAGGAGAACTTTTAGATTTTTGGATTAACTTATAAAAGTATGCTACATCTCGATAGCATAAGTTAAGTCCCTGCCCTCCTACTGGATGGATAGAGTGAGATGCTTCACCAATAAGTATTTTTCTATTATTAGTAACTGGAAATGATAATAACAAAGATGTTTTAAACTGTTGAGGAATATCAATGAGTATGTCTGGTTCTATTCCTGTAGGTAGACAAGTCGATAATAAGTCCAAGAAATGTTGCCTGTCTAATTCAAGTCTTCTTGAATTTATTTGAGCTGGACCGCTCCAAATAATTTGATAATGATCTCCTCCTAGAGGTAGAATGGCTAGAGGTCCATCCTTAGTAAATATTTCATAAGCTGAACTGGTTCTAGTTCCTCTTAAAATAACCTTAAATGTAATACACGTCTGCTTGTATAGCCTTGACATACTTAGGATATTCCAATTTCTGCGTGATAATGAATTTTGACCGTCTGCTGCTATACACAAATCGTAGCCATCTAACTCTGGTGAAATTTCTTCTTTATTCTTGAACCTGATATTTTCTGAGTTTTGTAATTCAGTAGTTAAGACATTCATTAAATGGCAATGCTCTATAATCCAGCCTATAGAGTTGTCTTTTAAATTATCTACTCTTAAATCGCTAAGCCTGAATATAGCCTTCCTATTGATAACAGTATCTTGCACTATAAGACTACTAAATGATATTAACTTTGGTTTTAACTTTTCCCATAACCCAAGATCTATTAGAAGGTCTTTGGTGGAATGTGTTAAGGCATATGTTCTTGATCTTTTATTAATAGAGGATAACGAATTTAAATCATATAAATCTATATCTAGATTTAATCTAGATAATGCTATTGCCATTAGAATACCTGTTGGCCCTGCTCCTATAATTTTTGACGAATTATACATATTATTTTATATCTGTTTAAATTTATAGTTTATTATTACCTAAATCTATAGTAGCATAATTCTTCGAAGGCTGGCCTTAATAAGTATGGGTAACTTCCAGCCCATAATTTCTCGCGTGGAAACCATGCATCGCTTGTTTTAATTATAGATTCAAACCTACTATTATTGCTAAATATTATCAATCTTACTAGGGAGCCTGTCCTTATTAACTGATGCTTGCTTTCTAAAGGAAATTTAATTTCAGTCAGGTAACCATCTTCATCGCCTATTTCTAAAAAAATCCATGTACGTCTATTCTCAACTAACTCTAATTCACCTTTTTTATTAGCTTGCTCATGTCTATTCTCTATCTTTTCTTTAGTAAAAATATTTATGACTTCACCCTCAAATAATGCTGATACTGGTAAACGCCGTACTTCTGCATTTTTTCTACTGGCTTCTAGAATTGGACCCCAGAGTATATAAAGAAGGCAACTTACTCCTAGTAGCAGCCAGAATGGATAGAATTGACTTGTTACTTGGCTTTGGCTTATCAGTAAGGTTATTACTCCACCAATTGAAGAAACCATTAATCGTTGAAGTATCTTTCTTGGATCTCCAGAAGCAGCATTAAATTGTTTTCCTGTAGCTACAGCAGGAATTAATTTTTCTAATTCTCCCTTTCTAAGTTTTAAGATCATTATAAAAGCCTTTCTAGCCCATAAACTAGGGTGGTTAGTTCTCTTACTTTAGAGGCTACAAGTTTTACACCGGGCATATAGGCTGCTCTATCAACTGTATTGTGACTAAGAACATATGTTTCACCTACTCCACCGAAAATAACTTCCTGTCGGGCGACAATACCTGGTAATCGTATTGAATGAATATTAATGCCACTCTGCCTCAATCCTCCTCTACAGCCTTCAATTAACTCTTCCTCTTTAACATTTGAGGTGTTGAATTTTTTTCCAGTCTCTTCTATGAGCTCAGCAGTTTTTAGACAAGTACCACTAGGAGCATCTTTTTTTTGATTATGATGAGATTCTATTAATTCAATATTTTCGTAAAAGGAGCTGGCAGCCGCTGCAGCTTGTTGAAGTAGCACTATACCTACAGAAAAGTTTGGAATTATGGCTCCACCAATAGAGGCCTTTCTTGCAAAATCGCTTAAATCTATTATCTGATCTTGGGTTAAGCCAGTTGTTCCTATTACTGGATGAATGCCATAAGCTATGGCCGAACGTGTATTCTCATAAACAACTGATGGCTGAGTAAAATCTATTAACACTGGTGCATTTGGAACTGAACTATCTCTATATTTTTGACTGACTGCACATAAGCTTCCCTCAAGGTCAGAAGTTACTGTCACACCTAAATTACCAATACCTAGAACGTCTCCAACATCAAGATCCTCATGACTGGGAGAAGTGTCTATGGCTGCCTCTAATTGAAACTTAGTTGATTGTTGAATGGTTTTAACAACCTCGGAACCCATTTTCCCCAGTGCTCCAGAGACAAGAACCGGTATTTGGTTCGTAGCAGATGAAGTCATTACAAAAAGCTTTTAATGAATCATATGGATTGTTTAGATTAGTTGTAACAGCACATAAGTAAAAACCACAGTATCGCCCCTTATAAAAGTAGGCTGTCCCAAGCACATTGTCGAAAGAGCGATGTTTACTCAGGTTCGTTCAGCAAATAGAAGAGTAGTGCCAAATGATGGTAATAATCACAGTTATATCGTTAAAACTGTCTATGTAGTTCTAGAACCGCAGTACCAAAATGCTCTTACAGAAGCAGCTAAATCAATAAACTCTATGAATGGTGTAGTAGGTATTGAGTTAAGTGGGTATTTAATTGAAGAATTAAGAAATGATCAAAATTATAAAGATTTTAAATCTGACATTTCAAATGCAGACATATTTATTGGATCTTTAATATTTATCGAGGATTTAGCAGGAAAGGTCGTAGAGGCAGTAGCTCCTTATAAGGAAAACCTTAAAGCGTCAGTCGTCTTCCCTTCTATGCCTGAAGTGATGAGATTAAATAAGCTAGGGTCTTTTTCTATGGCACAACTAGGTCAAAGCAAAAGTATAATTGGGGATTTTATGAAGAAGAAGAAAGAGTCTGGAGGAGCTGGATTTCAAGACTCAATGTTAAAACTATTGAACACTTTGCCATCTATTCTTAAGTACCTACCAATTGATAAGGCACAAGATGCTAGAAATTTCATTTTAAGCTTTCAATATTGGCTAGGAGGTACTCCTGACAATCTAAAGAACTTTATGTTAATGCTTGCTAATAAATATGTAATTAATATAGATGAGTCCACCGACAATGTACAACTAGAAGTAGATGAACCAGAAGTATTTCCCGATTTAGGTATTTGGCATCCGATGGCTCCTAGGATGTTTGAAGACATTAAGGAATATCAGAATTGGACAACAAGTAGAAAGGATCTTTCTATTAAATCAAGAGAAGGTCCTGTTATAGGTTTAGTGCTACAAAGAAGCCACATAGTTACTGGTGATGAAGCCCACTATGTAGCAATTATTCAAGAGCTTGAATTTAGAGGAGCAACGGTAATACCAATTTTTTGTGGTGGACTTGATTTCTCAAGGCCTGTTGAAACATTCTTTTTTGATCCACTCAATAAAAATAAGCCTTTAGTAGATGGTGTTGTTTCTTTGACTGGATTTGCATTAGTAGGAGGTCCAGCACGACAGGATCATCCCAAGGCCATTGAAGCACTTAAGAAATTAAATCGCCCTTATATGGTCGCATTACCTCTCGTTTTCCAAACTACTCAAGAATGGGAAGGAAGTGATTTAGGCCTTCATCCAGTACAAGTTGCACTACAAATAGCAATTCCGGAACTTGACGGTGCAATTGAACCAATCGTTTTATCGGGAAGAGATGACGCTACAGGCAAAGCTCATACACTTCAAGACCGAGTTGATGCTATTGCAGAGAGGGCTATTCGTTGGTCATCCCTCAGAATCAAAGAAAGGAAAGATAAAAAACTTGCAATCACTGTATTTAGTTTTCCACCAGATAAAGGAAATGTCGGTACCGCAGCATATTTAGATGTTTTTGGGTCAATTTATAGAGTTTTAGAAGAGATGAAGTTAAAAGGCTATCAAGTTAATGATTTACCAAGAAGTCCTAAGGCTTTAATGGAAAGGCTAATAAATGATCCTGAAGCAATAGAAGGTTCTCCAGAATTATCTATAGCGCACAAAATGACTGTAGATGAATATGAAAGGTTAACTCCATATGCTGATCGCTTAGAAGAAAATTGGGGTAAACCCCCGGGAAATTTGAATAGTGATGGGCAAAATCTTTTAATTTATGGTCACCATTTTGGCAATGTATTTGTTGGAGTTCAACCAACTTTTGGTTACGAAGGTGATCCTATGAGGCTTTTATATTCTAAAAGTGCTAGTCCTCATCATGGATTTGCAGCTTATTATACATATCTAGAAAAAGTCTGGAAAGCTGATGCCGTACTTCATTTTGGCACTCATGGATCCCTAGAATTTATGCCAGGTAAGCAGATGGGAATGAGTGAATCCTGCTATCCAGATTCTTTAATAGGAGGATTGCCTAATCTTTATTACTATGCAGCTAATAATCCATCAGAGGCGACAATAGCAAAGAGAAGAGGATATGCATCAACTATCAGTTATTTAACACCTCCAGCTGAAAATGCTGGCTTATATAAAGGTCTTAAGGAATTAAGTGAATTAGTTGGTTCATACCAACAACTTAGAGAAAGTTCTCGAGGTATACAAATAGTGAATGCAATTGTAGAAACTTCTAGACAATGCAACCTTGATAAAGATGTAGATCTTCCTCAAGTAGATGCATCAGAGTTAGATCAAGAAAAAAGAGATTTAATTGTCGGATCTATATATCGGCAATTAATGGAAATAGAAAGTCGATTACTACCATGTGGTTTACATACAATTGGCAAGCCACCTACAGCTGAGGAAGCTATAGCTAGTTTAGTTAGTATTGCAGCTCTTGAAAGAGAACAAGAGCAAATAAGATCATTGCCTGGTTTATTGGCAGAATCTGTTAATAGAAATATTGAAGAAATCTACAAAGGTAATAATGACGGAGTTTTAGCTGATGTTGAATTAAATAATAAAATAACTGAAACAAGTAGAATTGCTGTTAGATCCTTAGTCCTTTCTTTAACTGGTAAAGGAGGAAGAGTAACTTTAGAAAAAAGTCTTATAACAAGACTCTTAGAGTTCTTGAGTAATCTAGGATTTAGTATATCGAATCCATGGACAAGAAAATGCCGGCAGAATGGTTTTAGAAAAATCGATTCTAAAGAACTTGATAACCTTTTTGAATATCTTCGTTTTTGCTTAGAACAAATTTGTGCAGACAAGGAAATGGAAAGTCTCTTAAAGGCTCTAGATGGAGACTATGTCCTACCAGGTCCAGGAGGAGATCCAATTAGGAATCCTTCAGTATTACCTAGCGGCAAGAATATTCATGCATTGGATCCGCAATCTATCCCAACTACAGCAGCGGTTGCTGCCGCTAAAGGTGTAGTAGACAAGCTTATTGAGAAACAGAAATCCGATGAGGGATCATGGCCAGAAACTATAGCTTGTGTTTTATGGGGAACAGATAATATTAAAACCTATGGTGAGTCACTTGCTCAGATACTTTGGTTTGTAGGGGTAAAACCTAAGCCAGATTCTGTAGGTAGAGTTAATAAACTTGAATTAATACCCTTAGAGGAATTAGGTAGGCCAAGAATAGATGTAGTTGTTAATTGTTCTGGTGTATTTAGAGACTTATTTATAAACCAAATGGCATTAATTGACCAAGCTGTGAAAATGGCCGCAGAGGCTGACGAACCATTAGATAATAATTTTGTCAGGAAACATTCTCTTGAGCAAGCAGAAAGGGAGGGAATCGAGTTAAGAGATGCTGCCTGTAGAGTTTTTTCCAATGCTAGTGGAAGTTATAGCTCAAATGTAAATTTAGCGGTTGAGAATTCTACCTGGGAAGAAGAGAATGAATTGCAAGAGATGTACCTATCTAGGAAAACATACGCTTTTAATGCAGATAATCCAGGAGAAATGAATCAGAATAGAAATGTATTTGAATCAGTCATGAAAACAGCAGACGTAACCTTTCAGAACCTTGATTCATCAGAGATTTCATTAACAGATGTTAGTCACTATTTTGACTCAGACCCTACAAACCTAATAAAAAGTCTAAGAGATGATGGTAAAACGCCCAATAGTTTTATAGCCGACACTACTACAGCTAATGCACAAGTAAGATCTTTAAGTGAAACTATTAGGCTCGACTCAAGAACGAAACTATTGAATCCAAAATGGTACGAAGGAATGCTAAATTCTGGATATGAAGGAGTTAGAGAAGTATCAAATAGACTTAATTACACACTTGGATGGAGTGCAACAAGCGGTCAAGTCGATAACTTTGTATACGAGGAGTCCAATGAGACCTTTATAAATGATCCCGAAATGAGGAAAAGGTTAATGGATCTTAATCCGCATAGTTTTAGAAGAATAGTTGGCACACTTCTAGAGGTAAATGGAAGGGGATATTGGGATACATCCGAAGAAAACATAGAACAACTTAAGGAGTTATATCAAGAGGTTGAAGATAAAATAGAAGGTGTTAATACTGAAAATACCTAATAATATTAATTACTTCCATAATTCATTGGCTAGGCGAATAGTTTGAATAGTTTCTTTGACATCATGAACTCTGACCATATCCACATTTGACGCAACACATTTACAAACAACTGAAATATTACCTGCATTTCTTTTTAATGGGTTTTTCTCATTAATAATCTCCCCAATAAACCTTTTCCTGGAAGCTCCTATTATTAAAGGAAAATTTCCGCCAGAAAATTTATCAATGTTAGTTAATATCTGAATATTATGTTCTCTGTTTTTAGAAAACCCAATCCCAGGGTCCCAGATAATATTTTTTTCACGAATGCCCTTCGAGATTGCATTATCAGTTAATTCGATTAAACTCTGATAAACATCCTCTACTACATTGTTATATTCTGCCTGAGAGTGTATGGTTTTATTGTTAGACTTGCTATGTGTTAAAACGTAAGGAAAATTTCCACTAGATAATACATCAACCATTCTTTTATCATATTTAGAACCAGTAACATCATTTATCCAGTCTGCCCCTTCTTCTAAAGCCTTCTCAGCTACACTTGAATGAAATGTATCTACAGATATAATTGAATTAGGTAACTTTGAACGTATAGATTTTAGTATAGGTAATAGTCTTTTTAATTCTTCATCTGGGCTAATAATATTTGCACCTGGACGAGTACTTTGGGCCCCTAAGTCAATTACGTCTGCGCCATCTTTAATTGACATTAGAGCTCTTTTCAAAGCTTCTTCCTCTATTAAATATTTACCTCCATCACTAAATGAGTCAGGGGTAATATTTATAATTGCCATCACTGCGGTTCTTTGACCCCACCCGGACGGCCAGATCGTATTGTTATTCAACTTTGTAATTGGAGATCCTTGCGAAACTTTCAGGATCGAGGGAAGCTCCTCCAACGAGAACTCCATCTATATCACTCATAGCCATAATCTCGTCTATGTTTCCAGGTTTAACTGAGCCACCATATTGAATTAATATTTCCGGGCAATTGGCCCATTGTCTTATCAACCCACAAATTCTGTTTGCCTCATTTGCTTCACATGTTTTACCTGTACCAATTGCCCAAATTGGCTCATAAGCAACAATGAGCTTCTTCTTATCTGTTTCCTCAAGACCCTGCTCTACCTGTCTTCTTATAACCCTTTCAGCCTCTCCTCTCTCTCTCTGTTCAATAGTCTCACCAACACAAACTATTGGTATTAAGCCATTTGCTTGAGCTGATTTAGCTCTTAGATTTATTTGTTTATCACTCTCACTGAAATATTTTCGTGGTTCACTGTGGCCAACTATTGCATATGACACGGAATGCTCTAAGAGCATTTTGGGAGATATTTCTGCTGTGAAGGCTCCATTGTCCTCCCAGTGAACGTTTTGACTGGATAAAGATACATTGGATCCTTTTAATATTTCAGACAATGTTGATATAGCTGTAAATGGAGGTGCAAGAACTAATTCTCGGCCTTTAGGAACGTTCTTAATCAAAGGAAGGTAGGCAGATATAAAATCTCTTGCCTGAGCACATGTCATGTGCATTTTCCAGTTGCCTGCGATTACCGTTTTGCTCACGCACCTAACCTGCTGATCTCAATTACCCAACTTACGGCCTGAAGGATCTTCATCCGAAAAGATCTCCTGAATATTGCCAAAAGATACTAAATCACCATGTATAAGTCTCCTACCTCGTCTGGTCTCTATTTGACCATTAACACTTACGGACCCTGTGCTAATAAGGTGTTTAGCTTGTCCACCACTATTGGTTAGACATTTCCATTTAAGAAATTGATATAGTTTCATTTGCAGTACCTTACATCTCCTAATTGTTTATTGGATTGAATGATCTCTAAATCTGCTAATAGCTTCCTAAGGTTTCTCCCCAGTTTAATTCCACATTCTAAGGAATTGATTTGGGGCGGAATCTCAATGCTTATATATGTTATCTGCTGGCCTGTTCTTGCATGGCTTGCAGGGAAATTAATACCAGCGATTGGAATTGGAGATTTGGAATTAGTAATACAGATAATTATTCAAGCTTTAGTAGTCTTTTTAGTCCAAAAAATAGCTCAATTTAGCCAGGATATACTTTTAGCTGGCCCATCACTAAAAATCAGTCAGGAGCTTCGTCAAGATCTATTTGCCAAGCTCCAAAGGATAGAAGTTCAATCCCTTGAAAAGTTATCTTCAGGTGATATTGCTTATAGGCTTACAGAGGATGCAGATAGAGTTGGAGAAGTAATTTATAAAACAATTCAAGACACAACACCTTGTATATTTCAACTTGTCGCAGTATTTGGATATATGCTTTATTTAGATTACAAATTAGCTTTAGCTACTTTAATTTTAGCTCCTGTCATATCACTACTAGTAGGTAATTTTGGAGAGAGAGTACTTCTAGCCTCAGAAAAAAGCCAAAAACAAGTAAGTACTCTTGCTGGATTATTGGGAGAAGGTATACAGAGTCTTCCTCTAATAAGAGCCTTTGGCGTAGAGGAATGGTTTCAATCTAAATTTAATGTACAGGTTCAACAACATAGAAGAGCAAGATACAAATCACTTAAGTTATTAGCTCTACAACATCCAGTAGTTGGCTTTATTGAGGCACTTGGCATCTTATTGATATTAGCTATTGGAGCCTTCAGAATTCAGAATGGAGGTATTGATTCAGAAGGGTTTAGCAGTTTCTTTGCAGCATTACTTATGTTAATTGATCCTATAAGTCATTTAACTACGAATTTCAATGAGCTTCAACAAGGCCAAGCATCATTAAAGCGTTTATTAGAAATTGAAACAGAACCAATGGACATTGATAATCGTCACATTGGATCAACCCTTATCTCTTCTCAATCAGATATTATATTTGATAATGTATGTTTTTCTTATAGTAATGGTCCACAAGTTATTAATAATATAAAGTTAAATATAAAGACTGGTAGTATTGTAGCCCTTGTTGGACCCTCTGGATCAGGTAAAAGTACTATATTCTCATTATTACTAAGATTTATTAGACCTAAACATGGCACGATAACTATTAATAATATAGATCTTCAAGGGATAAAAATAAATGATATCAGAAAAAAAATTTCTATAGTTCCTCAAAGAGTAAACATTTTATCTGGAACAATCTCTGAAGCTATTAATTTTGGTAGATCATTTAAAGAGGAAGAGATTATCAATGCAGCAAAATTAGCCAATGCCCATAAATTTATATCAGAAATGAGTAGCTCATACAACACATTTATAGAAGAAAGAGGAACAAATTTATCAGGGGGCCAGCTACAAAGAATCTCTATAGCAAGAGCTATTCTAGGTAATCCTTCTATTCTATTATTAGATGAAGCTACTAGCGCACTTGATGCAGACTCAGAAATAGCAGTTCAAACAGGTTTGTCCCAAGCCATGAAAGGTAGGACTGTATTTATAATTGCGCATAGATTATCTACCGTCCAAGAAGCAGATCAAATTGTCTATATTGAAAATGGCAGTATTGTCCAAGTCGGGAGTCATGATGAATTAATGAGTAAGAAAGGAAAGTATAGAGACTTATGTGAAAAGCAATTTATAAGAGATTTAGCAGATTGATAATGTAATTAGCAATATGGGATAGCATATATACTCATAAATATATCTACTCATCATGAAGGATCCAACTGTCAATGATCAAGAGCCAGTACTTACATTTGAAGGAAAGAGATACGACATCAAATCATTACCAGATAATATTAAAGAATTAATTAAGGGTATGCAAATAGCAGATAATCAACTGAGATTTCATGAAGACACTCTCAAAGTAATTGCTTATGGTAGGCAATCAATGGCAAAAGAACTAAATGACAAATTAAAATCAGTTACTCCCATAAATTGATGGTAATAATTAATGATGAATGTCTTGTAATGCATTAATTGTTATTTTGTGATTTTGCAATGCTGTTATAGCTTCGACAGCTGCCTTCGCTCCTGCAACAGTAGTTAATGTAGGCACTGAATAATCAAGAGCTGCTCTTCTTAAATACTTATCATCGTGGGCTGCTTGCCTTCCTATAGGAGTATTTATTATTAATTGAATTTGTGCAGATCTTATTAGGTCTTCTATATTTGGTCGTCCCTCATGAACTTTTAGAATAGGTTCTACCAATACTCCAGCGTCCATAAGATATTTTGAAGTGCCGAGAGTTGCAGTCAGGGTAAAACCTAAGTCAATCAATGATCTTGCAATAGGAACGAGGGAAGGTTTATCTCTGTCATGAGTGGATAAAAACACTACCCCACTCGTGGGCAAAGCTTCTCCCGCTGCAAGCTCTGACTTGGCGTATGCCATACCGAAATCAGTAGCCGAGCCCATTACCTCACCTGTAGATCTCATTTCTGGTCCTAGAACACTGTCTGATCCTGGAAAGCGCTTAAAGGGCATGACTGCCTCTTTTATTGTTTGAAGAGGCGGTATTGGTTCTTTAGTCACTCCAAGTTGATTTAATGTTTTGCCTCCAATTAGACTTGTAGCTATACGTGCCAATGGCAAGCCTGTAGCCTTAGAGACGAATGGAACAGTCCTAGATGCTCTTGGATTTGCTTCAATTATAAAAACTTGCTCTATACCTTCAGTATCTATCTGTACAGCAAATTGTAGGTTTATTAAACCTTCAACATTTAGTGCTTTAGATAGGGACTCGGTCCATTTTCTTATAGTTAGCTGTGAATCTTTTGATAACGATATAGATGGCAAGCAGCAGGCAGAATCTCCAGAGTGAATACCTGCTGGTTCTATATGTTCCATCAAACCGCCAATAACAACATTACCTGTACGATCACAAAGAGCATCAACATCAACTTCAATTGCATTCTGTAGATATTGATCTATCAATACAGGATGATCTGGCTCAACCTTTACAGCCTCATTCATATATCTAACTAATTCCTCATCTTCATAGACAATTTCCATTGCTCGACCCCCTAGTACATAAGATGGACGAACTACTATTGGATATTTAATATCTTGTGCTATAGCTATAGCTTCACTAATAGATCTTGCTATACCATTTCGAGGTTGTTTAATCTTTAGGTCATTTAAAATTTTATCAAATTGCTCACGATCTTCCGCCTTATCTATAGATATAGGAGATGTTCCTAATATTTTTGTTTGGGTTTTGATTCCATCACTAGAATTAAGCCAGTTCATGATTGGTATTGATAACTTTAGTGGTGTCTGACCTCCAAATTGAACGATTACTCCATTAGGTTGCTCATATTCAATAATATTTAAAATATCCTCTAGAGTTAATGGTTCAAAATAAAGAATATCGCTAGTATCATAGTCTGTGGAAACAGTTTCAGGATTACTATTAACCATTATAGTTGTGTAACCATCTACCTGAAATTGATATGATGAGTGACAGCAGCAATAATCAAATTCTATCCCTTGCCCTATTCTATTTGGCCCTCCACCTAAAATAAGAACTTTATTAGTATAGCTTGCCTCAATTTCTCTATCTAGCTCAATCTTATTAATTGTTCCGTCTAAATCTATTTTTTTAACTTGTCTTTCATAAGTTGAATAATGGTAGGGAGTGGAGGAGCTAAATTCAGCTGCACAGGTATCCACTGTTTTAAATTTTGGCAATATATTAAACCGTTTTCTTAGACTCCGGATTTGCAATTCATTCACTCTAAGAGCCCATGCTATTTGTCTATCAGAAAATCCTAGTTGTTTGAGCAAAAATAATTCCTCTTCATTAACATCCTCTATGTTCTTATCTGTTAGAATTGACTGTTCAGCTATAATAATGTTTCGTAGTTTAGATAAAAACCAGGGGTCAATATTAGAAATTCTGTATATATTTTCATCAGACCTACCTTCCAACATTGCAGTTCTAACTGCCATTATTCTTTCTGGTGAAGGTGTCCTCAATAATTTATCTAAATCAACTGACTTAATTAATTGATCAGTACCATCACATCCCCATCCTGATAGACCTACTTCTAGGGACCTTAATGCTTTCTGAAATGATTCTTCAAAAGATCTGCCTATTGCCATAGCTTCTCCTACAGACTTCATTGATGTGTTCAGAACTGCAGGACTTCCACCGAATTTCTCAAATGCAAATCGTGGAATTTTTGTGACTACATAATCAATTGTTGGCTCAAAGCAAGCTGGTGTTTTACCTGTGATGTCGTTAACAATTTCATCGAGTCTGTAACCAACTGCTAACAATGCTGCGATCTTTGCTATTGGGAAACCAGTAGCTTTACTTGCCAAAGCTGATGAACGACTAACCCTAGGGTTCATTTCAATAACTATTACTTCACCATCAATAGGATTCACTGCAAATTGAATATTGCTCCCTCCAGTTTCTACTCCAATTTCTCTAATTATTTTTATTGAATAATCCCTTAGTCTTTGATATTCACGGTCAGTTAATGTTTGCGCTGGTGCTACTGTTATAGAATCACCAGTGTGAATACCCATAGGATCGAGATTTTCAATACTGCAAACAATAACTACATTGTCTGAAATATCTCTCATTACTTCCAATTCAAACTCCTTCCATCCCAATAAAGACTTTTCAATAAGTATTTGAGAAACTGGACTAGCTTCCAATCCTTGCTTGCAAATAGATATAAATTCTTCTTTGTTATATGCAATGCCTCCGCCACTTCCACCAAGGGTAAAGGCAGGTCGGATAATTCTTGGGAAAGTCGATATTGTATTTCCTACAGAAAGAGACTCCTCAATATTGGATGCAATACCAGATGGACATACATTTACTCCAATATTCTTCATAGAGTCTTTAAATAATTGGCGATCTTCTGCCCTTTTTATTGAGGCTAGATCTGCTCCGATAAGTTCTACGCCAAATTTTTTAAGAATTCCTTTCTCAGCAAGTTCTACAGATATGTTTAAAGCCGTTTGACCTCCCATTGTCGGAAGGAGTGCCTGAGGCCTTTCCACCTCAATAACCTTTTCGATGACATCTGATGTTATTGGTTCTATATAGGTCCTATAGGCAATTTCAGGATCTGTCATTATTGAAGCCGGATTAGAATTAACTAATACGACTTCATATCCTTCCTCTTTTAAGGCTTTACAGGCTTGGGTTCCTGAATAATCGAATTCACAGGCCTGGCCTATCACAATTGGTCCAGAACCTAGGATGAGAATGCGACGTATATCTTTACGCCGTGGCATTGGATTTAATAATTTGCTCTAAATCGGTTAGCTTCACAAAGTACTGATTCAAATCACCCAATGACGAAGCTAGTAACAAATAAATACTAGCTAAGTTGCATAAATTGGAAACCAGAAACCATGAGCGAGCTACAGCGCTTAAAAGGACTGCTGCCACCTGAGAATCAAAGCTGGGTATTTGTTGAAGCTTCTGCTTCTATTGACCCCCCTTTAATTACTCTTGAGGAAATTGGTAGCGATGAAGTAGAAATTCAATTAGATCTAGAGGAATGGGAAAATCTTGCTATTGATCATAGAAATCTACTTTTTTGGCATGAAGTAGGTCGCATTCAAAACGACACTATTCCAAGGGATGGATGGGAAATGGCAGCATTGGCCATTGGCTTAGGTGGTGCAATAGGTGAATTATGGGTTCAAGATGGCCTTTTATTGCTTATGGCTCTTGGCTTATCGGGGTTTGCTGGATATAGGCTTTACTTAAAAAATAATTCGGAGAAAAGGCTTCAGGATGCAATTGCAGCTGATGAAAGGGCAATAGATTTAGCTTGCAGATTCGGCTACAGCGTTCCAAACGCGTATAAGAGTTTAGGCGGAGCCTTGAAGGAACTAGTCGACAAAACAAGAAAAAAGAAAAACAGAGCTTTTTTTGAAGATCGATTAGAGGCCTTAAGAAGAAGTGCCGAGAAAGCAAGAGCCGAAATGGCAGATCAACAAGGCTCTGGTCAGTCTATAACTAGTGAAAACGTTTATGGATAGCAGATCGATTGTGGACATTGCAATCCAAGCTTGTGAGGATAAAAAAGCAAGAAATATTCAAGTTATAAATATCGATAAGGTGTCAAGCCTTGCAGATTGGATTTTAATAACTGAAGGGTTATCAGATGTTCAAGTCAAAGCAATATCAAAATCAGTGGAGGACCGTCTGGAAGAAGAAGCTAATTTACTCCCTATACGAAAGGAGGGGACGTCAGAAGGAAAGTGGGCATTACTAGATTATGGAGATGTACTCGTAAATATTTTTCAACCTAAAGAAAGAAGTTATTATGAACTGGAATCATTTTGGAGTAATGGTGAGAAATTAAATATAGAATCTCCTATATATAGTAATGAAAAATAGCTTTCCATCACCAGTTCCTAAGGAACAGATACCACTCAATGAATTTATTGAGATAAAACAATCCTGGTTTTTCAAGCTTCCAGTTTCTCAAAAGCGAGATTTATATCGTTTTATACTAATTATATGGATAATATCTATTATTATATCTTATATAATAGCAACCGGAAGTATAATTCTTAATACTCATATAACCCACCTTATAACTGTTGTATTTTTATCTTCATGTATTATCCCACTTTTACTTATCTCTAGGTTATATCTAGGGTGGTCATATATATATAAGAGATTGCAATCAGATATTGTGGTATACGAAGAATCAGATTGGCATGATGGTCAGAAGTGGCAAAAAACAGCAGAAATGAAAAAGAGAGATGCCTTAATAGCAGAATTTCAAGTAAAGCCAATAATTAGTTTTGTCCAGAAATGCTTTCAATTCAATTTTATTATATTACTTATTTCAGTACTAATATACAACTTTCTACCAAGAATAACGAGCTAACTGCTTTATCATAAAGAGAGCGCTTTTAATCCAATGAGCACTACAATTCAACCAATAGAAGTAAGGTTATTACGAGGGTCTATAGTTGAGTCTATCCATAGGGTGCATGCAGTAGTCTGTGACTCCAAAGGTAGAGTTTTAATGGGTGCAGGTAATACAAATTATGAGACATTTATCCGTTCTGCTTTAAAACCTTTTCAAGTTATTCCTTTTATTAATAGTGGAACGGTTGAAAAAACAAGTTGTTCTGATAAATCCATAGCAATTGCTTGTGGCTCTCATTCAGGTACTACTTTGCATGCAAGAGAAGGTTTTCGAATCCTCTGGAATTCTGAAATTGAAGTTGACGCCTTAAAATGTCCAATACCAGAGGGTAGGAAAAGCAGGTTGGAGCATAATTGTTCTGGAAAACATGCAGCCTTTCTCGCTACATGTAAAAAAATGAACTGGCCGCTTGAAAATTACCTAGAAGTTGACCATCCTCTGCAAAAAGAAATTTTTAGAAGAGTCTCTGATTTATTACGTATCCCATCTGACGAATTTGTTGTAGCAAGAGATGATTGTGGAGCACCAACCCTGAAACTAAGTATTTCTCAGATGGCTTTGCTTTATGCACAATTAAGTAATTCGCAAAATGCGGACTTAGAGCAAGTAAACAGAGCAATTACATCAAATCCAATCCTTTTAGCTGGTAACGAAAGCTTTGATACTGAATTGATAATGCGTGCTCATGGTCAACTCATAAGCAAAGGAGGTGCCGAAGGTATTCAATGTTTAGGTCGTAATGGAGAAGGTATGGGCATAGCAATTAAAGTTGAAGATGGCTCTAAAAGGGCAAAGCATGCTGTTGCTCTACACCTTTTAAAGCAACTTGATTGGCTTACTCCAACAAGACTGCAAGAATTACAAGAGAAAAACCTATGTCTTAATACTGGAGTACAACTAGAAGTACATGGCGAGTTACGTTTTCAGGAAAACACACTTAACAGTGAATAAGTAACAAGTCAGATGTATGCTTAGAGAGCATCGCGGGGTAGAGCAGTCTGGTAGCTCGTCGGGCTCATAACCCGAAGGTCGGGAGTTCAAATCTCCCCCCCGCCACCAACTAAACGCTAATCACTGACTAGCGTTATTTTTATTTCTGAAACAAGGATTACCGTATAAATGCCTTTATTAACTAGTATTACTTGAATATTGATAATTCAATTACAATAAATTTATTGATATCTGTAGACCATTAGATATATATGAAGATAATCAGAGTCCTCCAATTAATGCATGAAGTTCAGGGGGTAAATATACCTATTGCTTTTCCAGTCAATAAATAGCATTTTTTAAAAAAGCAATTTCTTCATGTCACCACTGCCTCAGCTTGTAATTTCAACACCTCAAGGAGGAACCATTCATAAATATCAGCTTACAGGAGGCAAAAGATCTTTTCTTAGATATCTTGGATGTTATCTAGGAACATGTAAATTCTGCAACAACCTAGAAGAAGCAACTGATTACGTAGAATCAATTGAAGCAAAATAGAGGTATAACGATTTACTTGTAAAAAGAGTTCGAGAGCTGTAGTTAAAACAAATTGAAACATACAGACATATAAATTATCTAAAAAGATTGAACAACACTACAGAAACAACTGTTTTCTTGGTGATATGACCTTTTATGCTTCAAAAAGGTAGTATTATTTCCTTGTTAAAGCTTTTCTCTAGCTTTAATAATGCAGAACGCTATGGAAGATGACAGGTTTCAACAATTTAATAAAGTTAAGTTGAGCAATGGTGCTTCCATAACAAAGAATTTGCTCGAAAATACTAGTAATGAGAAAAAGACTCATAAATCTAAACAACCTACCAATCAGTTAAAGAGTGGTCTTCTTGGTTGGTATGCAGTTTGTAGTATTCGAGAAATAAGTGGGGATGATCCTTATTTCTTTACTATGTTCAATGAACCGTTGATGATATATAAAGATAAAGATTCAAATTTAAGGTGTATAAAAGATCTATGCCCACACAGAGGGGCCTCGTTCCGAGGAGGCCAAATTATAGACGGAGAACTTGTTTGTCCTTACCATGGCGCGAAATTCTCATCTACAGGAAAGTGCACCAATTTAAGTAGGATAACCTGCAATCATATAGTTGACAGCAATTACAATAATTATGCAACTAAGATACATCTCTATCAGTACTTATGCAAAGAAGTAGGAGACTATATATTTATAAATTATACTGGTAGTTCATCTACAAACCTTGAAGAAATAGAAGTTAAAGAAAATATAGATTCAAAAATACTTAACACCTATGGATTTAAAACAGAGGAGTATAAATTTGAAGAAGTTATAGTAGATTTTAAATGTGATTGGGCTAGAATAGTTGAGAATCACCTAGACATACTTCACTTATTTTGGGTTCATGGAGAAACTATACCTGATGCCGATGTTAACAGAAATGTTATTACAAGTTTCAATCAAGAAATAACACGAGACAGCAATCAAATAGAAAGCAAGTATAAATACAAGGAAAAGGATAAAGGTGAATTTATAAGGATCAAATTTCTTCCACCTGGTCGGATTATAATTTACAAGGGTAATCCAGAGGAATCACGGTATATTCAAGTTCTGGATCATATTCCCCTTGCTAAGAATCAAGCAAGAGTTATAGTTCGGCATTACAGGAAGTTCCTTAAAAATAATTTCTTTAATAGTTTAATTCTATTTAAAAATCTTCAGCATAGAATATTCTATAAGGTTTTTGCCGAAGACTATATGATTCTAAGGACTCAAACATTTAATGACCAAATGGGATATATAGAAAAGGACAATGTTAAGCTTTTAGGAGAAGATAAAATGATCCAATATTATTGGGATTGGTACAAAAACTCCCTAAATGAGGATAAGCCATGGGACATACATCCAATTAAAAGTGACACAAATAGTGTCCATCAAGAATTAGCTATGTTATACCCTCCTGAGAATAAAATACTAGCAGAAAAAAACAACAGGGAAATTGTGGTTAAGTTAATAGCTAGGCTAATTATTCCTATAGGGCTCGCATTCTTATTAATCTAAATAAAGAATAGGTATGTCAAATAATACTCGCCCTGCTTGGCTTAATTGGTTATACTTATTAATTTTCGCCTGGTCAAGTTGGCAACTTTACGTAATATGGAGCCAAAGACTCCTATGAAGTCTAATTGGTTGCAATTTAAAAATGTTGAAATAAGAATAGGCGAAGAGTCAATAATAAAAGATCTATCACTAGAATTAGCTTTGAATGAGCATTGTGCTGTAATAGGTCCTAATGGTTCTGGAAAATCTACTCTTATTAATACCATTGGTCGTTTATTTTATCCAGTAGTAAAAAATGGCTCATATTTGAAAATATTTGATAATGAGCTTATTAATATTTGGGATATGAGGAAGAATGTAGCTTTTGTTAAAAGCGATATTGACTTGCGGATAAGTAGAAGTCAAAAGGTTAAGGATATACTTATATCAGGGTTTTATGGAACTATTGGTATAAATAAAAATACAATTCCACTTGATATTTATGAGTCAAAGGCTTCGAAAATATTAGATGAACTCAATCTTGCGCAAATATCACATAAAAAATATTCTGAATTATCTGATGGGCAAAAAAGAAAGGTTCTCATTGCTAGAGCTATTACTAACGATCCAAAGGTTTTGGTACTTGATGAACCGACAGCAATGCTCGATTTAAAGTCAAGTTACGATATAATAAAGTTATTGAGCAATCTGGCAAATACAAATACTACTCTTCTTTATACGACTAATACATTAGATAATATTATCCCAGAGACTCAAAGAGTTATTTTTATTAAGCAAGGGGTAATTATTAGCTCTGGTACTCCAGATAAAATGCTAAACTCTGAATCTTTAAGCAAACTATTTGATACTAAGATAAAAGTTTATAGACATGATAATTATTGGAGAAGCACCCCTAATTATTAATTATTACAATGAGTACAATGATTACAAGCGAAATAAGTGCAAGAGATGATTTTAGGCCTTTTCCTTTTTTTCTTGATCTTATAAAAAGAGATCTATTTTTAACATATGGCCTGCCACAGTCGGCGCATATTATCTTGCCTGCTAGTGCTCTATCGGCGATAAGTCTTGCTGAACCACAATAGGTACAATTGTTAAAAGCCATCAGTACTAGTTCTTATTTTTAAGAAAAGATAATGGATTTGACATTGTTTCAGAATAAGTAAGTAAAGAATTAGATTTGTATTGATATATTAAATCAAGATTATGGTCTAGAAGAAAAGTTGCTGATCGATTTGTGAGGAAATTATGGTCAAACATATAAATATTCCAATATTTAAACACTTCTATCATGTTTAGAAGCCTAAGAGATGCCAATTCAAATGGCCTCATACAATTCTTATCTCCTAGTGAATCAAAAACCTTACCTTTAAATTTAATTAATTTAAATAATGAAATTTCATCATCCTCATTAAAAATTCTGCTTGACCTTTTATCTCCTATATAACCTCTAAGAACTTCTGCAAGTGTTCCAGGAGAGTTTACTCCTAAACACATCAAAATAAGATTATTCAGATTTCCTATTGGGAGTTTAAGACCATAACAAAGCCTTAATTGCTTATGAATCTTGCAATTCTGAAATACTGATAATTTATTAGATGGAAGACCTGTATAAGAGCAAAATTTTCGTTTAGATTCTTCTGTTCCAATTGCTAAAACCAGCAAATCAATTTTTAGCTCTAACAATTCATCCCATTTCTGCATCAAGGATTGAACATATTCAAAACTATCGAAATCTCCCAATAAACCAAGGCATATAATTAATTTTTTGTTTTGCGACTTTGCAATATGATCAAATTGCTTGTTTTCTAGTAGGATTTTTTTAATAGTTGAATTGCACAAATCTCTTTACCTCTTAGGTCTTGGAGCATTTTATAACTGACAAATCGTAGGAACCATCCTACCCCATAGCAAATAAACCACGACAACCTCCAAAAGAGTAACAACTATTAAAGTTTGGTGGTAACTATAAATAAGTTTGGTTGTATAAAAAATACAATATTACTAAGCAATGTGAAGGTATTACACGTTTGTTGAAGACTCAAATATCTTATATACGCCCTTAATAATTATTTCTCGTGCAGACCTACGGGAACCCAAACGTTACCTATGACTGGTACGCGGGTAACTCTGGGGTGACAAACCGTTCAGGAAAATTCATCGCCGCTCATGCAGCTCATGCAGGTTTGATGATGTTCTGGGCAGGTGCGTTCACTCTTTTCGAACTCGCTCGTTATGACTCATCTATTCCGATGGGTAATCAAAACCTTATTTGTTTGCCTCATCTTGCTGGACTTGGCATAGGTGGTGTTTCTAATGGGGTTATTACTGAACCTTATGGCTGCACAGTAGTAGCTGTATTACACCTCATTTTCTCAGGAGTACTTGGTGCAGGAGGACTCTTGCATTCAATGAGATATGAAGGAGATCTAGGTAATTATCCTGACTCAGCCAGAGCTAAAAAGTTCGACTTCGAGTGGGACGATCCAGACAGATTGACCTTTATTCTTGGTCACCACCTTATTTTCCTAGGATTAGGCAACATTCAGTTCGTTGAATGGGCAAGAATTCATGGAATTTATGATGCTGCCAAAGGTATTACTAGAACTGTTGATTACAACCTAGACCTTGGAATGGTATGGAATCACCAAGCTGATTTCCTATCAATATCTAGCCTGGAAGACGTAATGGGTGGTCATGCATTCCTTGCATTCTTCCTAATTACTGGTGGAGCATTCCACATTGCTACCAAGCAATTTGGTGAATACACCGAATTTAAAGGAAAAGGACTTTTATCAGCAGAGTCAATCCTCTCTTATTCATTAGCTGGTGTTGCATATTGTGCATTTGTTGCAGCCTTCTGGTGTTCAACAAATACAACTGTTTATCCAACAGACCTTTATGGTGAAGTTCTAAAACTTCAATTCGATTTCGCACCATACTTTGCAGATACAGCATCTGACTTACCTGCAGATGTACATACTGCAAGAGCTTGGCTTGCTAACTCTCATTTCTTCCTTGGATTCTTCTACCTTCAAGGACACCTATGGCATGCCCTTAGAGGAATGGGATTTGACTTTAAGCGTGTAGGTAAAGCGTTTGACAATATGGAGAACGCCAAAATAACAGCTGGATAAATTTCAAACGAATTTATCCTTAAAAGTCAAAAGCCATAATTTATGGTTTTCAACTAAGCAACACACCCACTCATTTATTGAGTGGGTTTTTTTTTGGACATACCAATTAGCTCTATTCCATAAAATATTTTCAGGAGAAACCTTTTCAAAGTCTTCAAAAACGAACTTTCTCCCCAAATATCGTATAAAAAGTTACATATTAATGGTAAATATCTTCGCAAACTCTCAATAAAGGTCATGCAATTGAGAATCGGTTGCAAAAAGGAATCTTATTAATGTAGGGTTGAGAGCGATTCTCAATTGCAGCGTTGTTATCTAAATGAATTACAGATTTCTTCCTGATGGGCCAGTCCCAAAAGTAAGGATGACGCCAGGGCAGACAGTACTCATTGACCCGTCTTCGCGTTCTGAAGGTTCTTGCCTTGAGGTAATAGAAGGAATTGCTCGAGTTTATTGTCCATGTGAAGAGACAGAAGGAATGACTTTGGCCTTTCTTCAATCTGGAGATCAACTCAGAACAGCAAGACTCTGCAGTGAAGGTATTTGCGTTGAGGCTTTGACACCTCTCTGCTTTAAAAGTGATGCCGACTCTCTAGAAGCAAACGGATATGACCCAGTTAATGAATGGACTCTTCAATTACTTCGCATTAGACATTTAGGCAACGCAGAACAAAGACTTCAAGCTCTATTGGCTTTATTAGTTAATCGATTGGGAAGAAGATGTGGTAACTGGTGTCAATTGCCATTCAGGCTAACTCACGAAAGGATTGGTGAGTTAATTGGGTCTACCCGAGTTACTTCTACCCGCCTGATTAGTCGATTAAGGTCTGCTGATTTATTAGTAGTCCCCTCTGGAGAAAGTACTATTAGCCTAGCCCCAGAGTTTGTAGAAGCTGCCCCACTGAGTATTTAAAATGAAGGTCTCTTTAGCTACATCTGACTCGCTGATTGCAAGCTTATGTCGAGAAATGGAATATATAAGAAATAGGTACGACATAATCAATAAAATGCTCAAGACAGCTAAAGATGTATACCTAATAAAAAGATTAAATGTAGAGATAGATAGACTGATTTCTAGAAAAGATGAATTGATTGCTGTAACTAAAGGCTTTAAGAGTACTACTGAGGAAGGTAATTTATCAAAATTATTTTTATTAGAGATATGTAAAAGACCATTAAACTGGCATTAGTAAATTATCAGTTGGTAGACAATTCATTGTCAATGATTAATAATGCTGGTGGTTGCTCATTGGCAAATCTTACTTTTCCCAAAATGTGGGCGAATTCATCCTCAGATTTAGTTTGACTTTCTATAATTGGATCAAGAAAAACATTAGATCTTGTATCGGTCGCCCTCTCCGCTAGAGAATACAATTGATGTAATGAACTAGTTACATCAGCTTCCATCTGAAATGCATGACATATTACTGATTCAATAGACTCCCATTGCTGATTTGGTGCTGCTATATCCTGAAGAACAACTGATTGTCCTCTGGCTATTAAATAATTAGCAAAATTAGAAGCATGCTCTTGCTCACTTAGTGATTCATGCTTAAAAAATGAAGCAAAACCTCTTAATTCTCTTTCCGCAAACCAGAGTGACATAGCAAAATATTGCGCGCTAGAATTTCTTTCCATTGTCAAATGTTGATAGAGAGCTTCGACTAAGGAAGTCTCCATAGGTTGAGCCATTGCTCTTCCAGAAGGCCCTGACATTACTGTCGATGTATTCATGCTGATGTCATTCATGTCAAGTCTCCATGAGTAAAGGGACTAAGGCTTTGAATATTCTTGATACATACAAATGATACAAGATAAATATATAAAAAGAAGTTTCTACTAGTAAAAGATGACCTTATTGTAAAATGAGAATGAATATCAGTTGCTTTTATTCAGCAGTTACATGACACACTTAGATAGTCTGAGAGATAAATTTGATCAAAGCAGTAATGCTTTCTATAAATTAAAGAAGAAGCAATGTAAAAAAAGAAAATGCTCTAACTGGAAGGGAGGGAAATGTATCTGCGGAAGGTAACTAGCTAATTATTTGCTTTAAGAATACAAGAAACACAGCCTGGATAAAGAAAAGCATATTTACCATTAATAAATTTGAGGTCGCATTTATCTCCTATCTTAATATTAGCATCCAATGTTACTGAAACCCTAAGTATATTTTGAGAATCCTGAATTCTACAAATCCATTGAGAAGCTCGAAACTCTTTGCTTATAATCGTACATTTACCGCAGGGATTTAATGATATAGATAAGGAGTTTTCATCAAACATGAGGACATTTGGCTGTGATTTAAAAAGATGAGATTGAGCAATGATCGAACCATATGGTGTATTGAAACTATTACCATTTGAGTGTATATTTACTATATTATTTTGAAAGACAAATTTACCTACAAAGGATGTAAGTGGCTTTTGTAACATATCGACAGGGGAGGAGCACTGGTGTAAAGAGCCATCCTTTAATACCGCCACTCGATCACAAATGCCTAAGGCTTCATGTGGGTCATGAGTAACTAATATTGCTGTAGCTGAACAGGATCTAAGTACACTAGTTAGTACATTGCGAAGATTATGTCTTACCTCTACATCTAAGCTGCAAAAAGGTTCATCTAAAAGCAGTAATGAAGTGCCTGGAGCAAGTGCCCTTGCTAAGGCTAGCCTTTGTTTTTGTCCACCAGATAGTTGATGAGGGTAACTATCTCGCAAATCAATCAACCCAACGAGTTCTAGTAACCAATTAGCCTTAGCTTTGTCGCTATTTGTGGATAGCCCAAAACAGACATTTCTCCATACATTTAGATGTGGGAATAATGCGTAATCCTGAAAAACCATTCCTATGCCCCTACGTTCAGTTGGCAGAACATGCTCTGGAGAAGAAACTATTCTATTTTCAATACAAATATTTCCTTGTGATGGAGACTCTAAACCAGCTATCAGTCGCAAGAGTGTGGTTTTGCCACAACCTGATGGGCCTAAAATACCAAGTAATTCGCCTCTAATAAGTGATAAATTTATTGATCGTAAGGTAGGTATAGTCTGACTTGAACTGCCATAGTAGTGGCTAAGATTGTTTATATGTAGGTGAATATCAGTCAACTATTCTATTTTTTTAGAATTTAGTAAATTTAGACTTACGTCTAATAGGTATAATGTAATTCTAAAGCAACCTTCTGAAAAGCTATTGTTGGTGTTCTTTCTTTTTTCTTTATAAAAGTGACCAAAGGTGAATCCGTATGATAAATATAAGATTAAATAGCTTTTTATATGAATAAACGTCAAAGAGCAGATATAATTATTAAGAAGCTAGAGTCACTATACCCATCACCTAAAATACCTCTTAGGCATATTAATAGCTTTACATTTTTAATAGCAGTAATGCTTAGTGCACAAAGCACTGATAAGAAAGTAAATGAGGTTACTGAGGATTTATTTCCTATTGCATATACCCCTCAACTAATGCATTCTCTAGGGATAGATGGTATATATTCATACATAAAGCAATTAGGCCTAGCTAAACAAAAATCAAAATATGCATATCTAATAGCTGAGAAACTTATCCTATCTCACTCTTCAAAAATTCCAGATAGTTTAAATAAATTAGAATCTCTTCCTGGTGTAGGACATAAGACTGCTAGTGTTGTTATATCTCAAGTATTTGGCGTACCTTCTTTCCCGGTAGATACACATATTCATCGCTTAGCACAAAGATGGGGATTAACTTCAGGAACAAGCGTTAAAACAACAGAAGCCGACCTTAAAATGATATTTCCAAAGTCATTATGGAATAAGCTCCATCTGCAAATAATATATTATGGAAGAGAGTATTGTACTGCTAGAGGCTGTAATGGCATGGTTTGTTCCTTGTGTAAACAGCTATATCCCAAAAGAGATAAAGCTGTCATAACCAAGAAAGCATAAACAAGACGATAAAAGTATGATATTTTCTATTAAAGTCTTATAATCAAAGTATTACTAAGCAAATGATGAAAGTTGCAATTAGCGGAGCATCAGGAAAAACTGGTTATCGGATAGCAGAAGAAGCTATTAAGAAGAAATTTCAGACAAAACTTCTAGTACGAAATTCTTCAATACTTCCTAAAAGTCTTGAAAATAAAGAAAGGTGTAATGTCTCATTATTCAATCCTTCCAAACTTGACAATGCTCTTAGGGATTGTGATGCCTTAATTATCGCTACGGGAGCCAGACCTAGTGCTGACTTAACTGGCCCTTGTAAGATTGACGCTAGAGCCGTCAAACAGCAAGTTGAAAGCTGTCAAAGAGTTGGTTTAAAGAGGATCATTCTTGTAAGTTCCTTATGCTCAGGAAAATTAATACATCCATTAAATCTATTTGGATTTATTCTCCTATTCAAACGAATAGGTGAAAGAGCTCTTGAAAATAGCCAATTAGACTGGACAGTAATTAGGCCAGGTGGATTAAATGAAGATGAAGAGAATATAAAAGACGAGTGTGTTCTTTACAGTTCTAAAAATACTCAGGAAGAAGGTTCTATACCTAGAAGACTTGTAGCATCCTCTTGCATAGAGGCATTACAAACAAAAGAATCTATAGGTAAGATTATAGAAATTACAAGTAGTCCAAATAATAAGCGATTAACAATGCAACAATCAATTGAAGAATTTTAGCTATAAGATTATATTATTACAAATAAGTTAAACAGATGAAAACTAACGCAAAAATAGATTCTCTACAGTTAATGCTAACTGATCTAAGAACACGTAATGAACATATACGACATAAGGCAGCTTTTAAAGGTTGTCAGCCAGAGTTCCAATCGTTAGTAAGCAAGCTAATTAATCAACTTGAAGAAGAGCTAAGTCATGAAAAGAAAAATCTAAGAAATATCTAGTTTATTAGTTCCTGTTTAATATTTATATTAACTATCCTAGTTCTAGGCATGCTAAACCATAAATTTCTTTCATAGAAACTGAAGGTTGGGTTCCCTTGTACATTCGCATTGTATGAGATAAGGATTTAAAACCTAGCTCTTTCATTAAGTTATCTGCTAATGGATTTAAACCTGGCGTGTCAATTAGTATCACCCCTGGATGTCGAAGTAAAAGACTTTTAAGTAAAATAGAAGCCAGCTCTGGGGTATCAGCTATCAATGGGCCAATTCGCCAACCTATTCCTTTCTTTAAAAGGCATTTACGAATACGCCCAAACCCAACACAGGAACCTTGGGAGTTAGTTAATGCCAGAACTTTACTCGAGTTATTATTAAATAGCCAATCTGACAAAAAGTGAGGCCTAGGAGTAGGTTCCTTATTCATGTCGTAATTCTGAATAACATCCTCAGTAATCTCTGAGTCTTGAAGTAAAATTAGACCTTTAGTATTAGTTGAAGAATGTAGTATTCCTGATTGTTTACCATCTCCGATATATTCCCATCTGGTGGTCCTAGAAGAAGGTTGAAAACCCCAAGAGGAATAATCATCAATTCTGTCAGGAGCAGCTTCTAATCCTATACAATCTAAATTTGAAAGTTTAAGTAATACGTGCTTCCAAAGAGCTAAGCCAAATCCTCTTCCACGAAATTGTTTATCAACTATAAAAAGGCCTATGAATCCATAAAATGAATTATATTTTACTCCTACAATGGACCCTATTAAACTGTCATTCAGACATGCAACCCATAGGCCTTGTCGATCAGTATTTCTATATATGTTTACGTCTCCAATACCAGGTGCAAAGCCTTCCTCTTTAGCTAATTCAGTAATTTTTAAAATATCATTGTTTTGTATAGTTCTAATATTAAAATCACGGTCCATATGAATTATTAAATTATTTACTATTTAAATATTCATAATACTGTATAGGTGCTATTACTAAAAAAGTAAACCACCATAAAGTTATTAAGAGTGTCAATAGTGATATAAGTATTATATTACTAGTAAGAAGCCAGCATAATAACAGTGATAATATACCTGTTATTATGATGCTCCATGGCTGGCACCACAATGGTTTGTCTGACCAGTATCTTCTAGAATACTTATAAAAGTTATCTACTTTCATAGAATTAAAAAAGTTTTCCTGATTTAATGATTTGATTAAACTCCTCATAGCCACCAATATATTCATCATCTATAAATATTTGGGGAAAAGTTGAACTACCACTCCTTGATTGTACTAGTTTAAATGAGTCATCACTATTAACTTCCGTTACCCTATAAGCGATATTACTTGATTTAATCATTCTTAGAGCACGATTAGACCATGGACAATCGGGAATTACTGCAATTTCTAGTCTGAAAGTTTCTTTAGTGTTTTTTTCACCTTTAATTGTGGAACTATTTACTCCATGATCTAAGGAAGTTAATAGAATGTCAGCTTGTTTTAATACTATAGTCCCTAATTCAAGGTGCCCCCCCCAGACCTTGCAGTCGGAATCCGAGAAACTTAGATGGAGGTGTACATTGCTGGGTGTAAAGGTTCCATTTAATGTGATAATTTCAAGATTACCTTTTTTTATCGTCGGAACATCAATTCCGGGACATTGAAATGCAACTGCAGAAAGATTACCAACAATACCAGTTACGAAACCAGACTCTTTTTTTTGCCGGCCATATTCTTCTATACTAGCTCTGAGGTCGTCACCTGCCTTTAAGTGAATTTGCCTGCTAAACATGTTTATGCTGAAAGATTTTTGATAAGTATTTATTTGGAATGTACGCAGAATTAATTTTGTTCCAATTTACGGACTATAAAGTACATCGCTACGAGAGATCCTACCAGAGTAATCAATAGGAAGGCTGTCATCTGAAAAACAACTAAATACAGTATTAATATTCGCACAAATGAATAGCAAAATCAATTGCTAATAGAAATTACACAAATAGTGTAATAGTCTAAAGGTCAAAGCTTAAGCTCACATCTTATACTATATTTATAGTATAATTAACTTTAGTCTTCTTCAAAAAACATTATTATTAACTAATGAATTATATTCTACCAAAATCAATAAGTCTTGCAGATATATTAACATCAATTAGAATCATAGTTTGCATACCTATTCTAGCTACTTTAATTTACCAAAATCTATTGTTAACATGGATACTTATTATATTAGCTGGAATAACAGACGTACTAGATGGATATTTCGCCAGGAAAAAAGGTAATGGAACTGTTTTTGGAGCAAAGCTTGATCCATTAGCAGATAAACTTGTAATATTTACTGTTTTTTTATGGTTAAATCAGCAATCGATAATTCCATTTTGGTCCCTTTGGATTATTGTTACTAGAGAATTATTAATTACAGAGTCAAGATCTACTAATAATATAGGTCAACCAGCATCTAACTCAGCAAAATTAAAGACTTTATTGCAATTTACTTCTATAGTATTTTTGCTCTTCCCTTTTAAATTACCAGTATTAATCTCTGATATTGTTTTTGATTTTGGTTTAACTGCCTACTGGATTTCATTGACACTCTCAATTTATTCAGCCTTCAAATACTCTAGTTCTAAAATAAAGTATTATCTAAAGTAAAGTCTGGTTTATTATTAACAAGTAAGGTGTAGTCATTTAAGTAACTATCCTCTAACCCTCTTTCAAGACTATATATAGGTTTCCAATCTAACTCTCTTTGAATTAGAGATGTATCTGTAAAAAAATGTGGCAACCTTAGAGGAAAAGCCTTTCTTGCTTTAGGGTCAAGTTTAGATGTATTAAATGAACATAACCGTAGTTCGTCTTTATTACTTCCACTAGCCTTGGCAGCTGCGTAAACAAGGCCTTTAAATGTAATAGCTTTAGCAGAACTACAATTGTATATCTTGTTTTCAGCAATCTTATAATCCAAACTAACTTTAATTGCCCTTGCTAAGTCAGCAACATGTCCAAGTTGGGTAAGCCCCATTCCCTGATCTGGTAAAGGAATAATTTGTGAATAGGTAATCCGGTCGAAAAACCATTTCTCAATAGGGTTGTAATTAGATGGACCATAAATATAAGTAGGACGAAAGACCGTAAAAGGTATGCCCTCATTTTTCAACCAACTCTCTGTTTCTGCTTTCCCTATATGTCTACTATTAGGGTCGATGGGACTTGTTTCTTCTACTGGCAGAGATTCCGAATAAGAATAAATTCCTGCTGAGCTTATATATATAAATCTATGCTCCGGGTAGCCTGTTTTGGCAATTACATCTTCCGTCTCACTAAGATTTCTGCCAGAGCAGTCGATTATTACATCGAACTTTAATCCTTCTAATTTATCTATATCACTTGTTTTGCGGTCACCCTTAATATGACGTACTCCATTTGGGTAAGGATTGTTCCCACGAGTAAAGAGAGTGATCTCATGCTTATCTATTAGTAAATGATCCACTATGGCTTTACCTACAAAGCGAGTACCGCCCATTACAAGAATTTTCAAAGCATTAACGCAAGTGAACATATCTATTGAAGCGTGCCGAGGGTTCCACAAAATACACATTCAGGTGGAGGATAAATAAAAGATACTTTTTCAATATGGAGCTTATCCCAGCTATAGATTTACTAGAAGGCAATTGTGTAAGGCTAGTTCAAGGTAATTACAATAAGGTAACTAAATTCAACAGCGATCCTGTAAGTCAAGCCCTTAGATGGGAAGACATGGGTGCAAGCAGATTGCATATAGTCGATCTGGATGCTGCAAGGCAAGGTTTTTCATCTAATGATGATGTAATCAAACAAATAGCTAAAAGCCTATCTATCCCAATACAAATAGGAGGAGGGATTAGAACAAGTAAAAGGGCTAAAGAATTATTAGATTATGGAATAGATAGAGTGATTATTGGTACGGCAGCATTAGAGGATCCAAGGCTTGTAGAGGACCTAGCCTCTGCTTTTCCGAAAAAAATTGTATTAGGAATAGATGCAAAGGAAGGCAAAGTAGCAACTAGAGGCTGGATAGAACAAAGCGATGTGAGAACTGAAGACCTTATAAAACAATTTTCCAACGCGAAAATAGCTGCAATTATTTCAACAGACATTTCTACTGATGGAACTTTAGAAGGTCCAAATTTAAAAAGTTTAACCTCTGTTGCGAAAGTCTCAAATGCACCCGTAATAGCTTCTGGAGGGATAGGCTCTCTAGCTGACCTAATTTCATTGACAACGCTAGAAAAGGCTGGTGTTACTGGTGTTATAGTAGGTCGAGCGCTTTATGACAACAAATTTTCTTTAGAAGAAGCTATAAAGGTCTTGTTAAATATTGACCTTCAAGACCAACCTTTTAATGCAAAAAACATAGCCTAAAAGAAATAAGAATAGCTAATAGGCGATTTCTATTGATTTAGGACTGGAAGATTAGGTAAAAGCTAGTTAAGTTATGGAAAACTATATAGAAAAGAAATTGACCGAAGGTGGATACCAACAAATCTTGTTGTTAGCTCCATCCTTGCTTGGGGAGTCTTTAGCAGCTCAATTGCAATCTGCCAATAAATCCAATGAGATTATATTGCGACAAGAAAATTTAACTAAAGCTCCAGCTCTTGTTATATGGGCAATTGATAATGTAGTAATTCCATCGACGATTAGATTTGAGCTAAGGACGCTATCCGAAAGATGGGCACCATCGCCAATACTTCTTCTACTGCCAAGTAAAACATCAATACCTCCTAATGAAATTTTGAATTTTGAAAGTGATGGAATACTCCAAGATCCAGATATAAAGACATTAGTTGACTCTATTTCAACAATTCTAGAAGGGGGGAGGGTATTTCAATTAAAACAAGCTCAGAATCCAATAAATAGCACTAGGAAAAGATCAATTGGTATAGGTCAGTATCTTTTGAAACAAGGGATAGACCAAATTGATATGAAAATTGCTCAATTGGAACCAATTCTTAGCCCTCTACCCATAAACCCCTTTCTGCGTATAGCCATAAACGGTAGGAAGAGAGAACTAAATAGCGCAAAAAACATATTAATTTGGGTATGGGGACCAATTCATAACATGCCAATAAGTGATATTTCAGCTAAATTAACTTCAGATATTGATTATATATACGATAATTTTGTAGCAGATATAGTACTCCCCCAAAGGGATTCGAAGGCTGTAATAGAACTCATAATAACTCGCCTGAGAAAATCAGTAAGTGATCCTTTATCAAACTCTACAGGGACTATATTTGCCTTACAGGCAATTACTGAATGCAAACAAAAAACACTTTTACTGGAATTGATTACTCAACTAGAAAAGTTACTATTGCGGTTAATTTCCCTGGATAAGAATGAGTCTAAAATAATAGATACCTGGAATTCATTTCAACTTAACCTTCGCAAAGAGGCTATCCGCTCAATAGCAGAACCTTATACAACAATAGAATATGAAGGAAACTCTGTACTATTAAGAGATCGTCTAGAGAAACTAACTGAATTAGACGAGATTGATGAGGATATGCCTAGTCCTAAAAATATTGTTCAAACCCTCATTTTAAATGAATCCTTAAAAGTTGATGACCAATACCTTCCCTACGATCACCCAAAGTCAGTTATAAGAACGGAAATGATCTTAACTAATTGGCTTATAAGAACAGCTGAAATTATTAGTTCAGAGCTTCTTAATCAAGCATCAATTTGGCCAGACCTTAGACAATATTTGCTAACTTCAAATCTTATTTCTACAAGAGAACTTGAACGTCTTCGCAATCAATTAAATTCGCAATCTAGAATACAAAGTCTATTTACTCGTCCTATTCATTTATACGAAAGTAAAAGACTTCTCTACCGTATCAACCAAAGCTCTATTGAATCTTATATATTAACAGAGTTACGAGATAAAGAATTAAGGGAACTGGGTTGGCTCCAAAAACAAGTTACGTTATTAGTAGAAGCAAGAGATGCATTGGCTCCGCAGATACAATCCCTGGTAAAATATATAGGTAATTTCATGGTGATACTACTAACTAACGTACTTGGTCGTGCCATTGGTTTAGTTGGCAAAGGAATAGCTCAAGGGATGGGTAGATCTCTATCCAGATAAACTTTCTTTATAAACTACTTAAGAAATGAACTTAATTAAGCTTCCAATAACATTCGTTCTAACTCTTTTTATTTTTATATTTACATTAGTCAATCCACTCAATGCAGCACGAGATACAAATAGTTTTGACGGTAATATATTTCCAATCTATGCAGGTAATGGTTCACTTGTTCCTCCCGCCTCAACACTAAAACAATCATTGGAAAACAAACGGACTAGTGTATTAATATTTTATTTAGACGATAATGCCGACAGTAAGCAGTTTGCTCCAGTTGTATCTGGACTTAAACTCTTATGGACTTCAACTATTGACTTAATACCATTAACAACCGACGAATTTCAAGATAGAACTTCAGATAACCCGGAAGATGCATCTTATTATTGGCATGGAAATGTTCCGCAAGTTGTTGTAATTAATGGCCAGGGGCAAGTAATTTTAGATGATGAAGGTCAGGTTTCAATTGAAACCATTAATTCAGCGATCAGCAAAGCAACTGGTCTGGAGCCTCCAGAATTTACTATTTCAATAAAGAGCTTTAATGAATATAATAGTGATGCCTCTAAGGATGGATATACTGACCCTCGTAAATAAAAATCTTAAGTTCCCCTAAAGCTATAAACATATGCCTTTAATTCTCTCTCTACTTGTATTTTTTCTATTTTTGGAAATAAATCATAACTTTAGAAAGAAGTCAAACCTTAAAATAACTCCGATTACATATAATGTAATCCATGCATCGAATAATATATTTATATCAGGAACTCTCCTTATAGAGAATAAGTACAAAAGAATAGAGTTAATGATACCTGAAATATCCTTAAAACTTAGCTTATATGGTGAAAAAGACCTAAGCGCACTTACAAAAGAAATTAAGATAATTCCAAAGCATAATGATATGAATAATAGATCCGATTATAACTGGAAAGCTTATATAGTAAAAAGCAATTCATCTACTGAAGTTGACTTTACTCTTAATATAACCGATCCAAGTTTTGCAGATCTTACATCACATGTGTCCTTAGCTTGGGTAGATGTCTTTTGGATTGATTATGGTCCTTCAGGAAGAAATGCTAATAGGTCTGGATTCTCATTAGCTATAACTAAACCGACTCTTACTAAGAATACGGAGAAATCATTTATTGCAAACAGATACTCCAGAATTCTTCCAGTAAAAACACATATACTAGGAGTCCTAGATGATCCCATAGAAGTCATTAAAACCTATACTAAAAACATTGTTAACCCTTCCGATATTATAATAATAGGAGAAACACCTCTATCAATTACTCAAGGCAATTACTTTCATCCAGCCACTATAGAACCATCTAATTTAGCTAAAATTCTTTGTAGATTTTTTCATCCCACAAGTAGCCTTGCAACAGCGTGTGGGATGCAATCACTAATCAATGAGGTAGGTCCTTCTAGAGTTACATTTGCATGGATTATTGGAGCTTTATTGAAATTATTCAGAATTAAAGGCTACTTCTATAATTTAGCTGGTAAACAGGCAAGGTTAATTGACGACATTACCGGAACGACTCCTCCATATGATCAAACAATTGTTCTAGGTCCCAATCAACCGCAAAGATTTTGTGATGAGGCCTATAAAAAACTTGGAATTAATATTGCTGTAGTAGACGCAAATGACTTAGGCAGAGTAAAAGTTCTTGCTTCAAGTAACAAAAAGCTTAACCCCTTACTCGAAAAAGCGCTTATATCAAACCCAGCTGGTAATGGTGATGAAAAAACACCTATACTAATTCTTAGACCTTATTAGAAAATGCAAGCAAAAGGACTAAAAATAGATAGATTTAACTAAGCATCCATACCAAAGTGCAAGACGATAATACAAAACCTATTACTGTTGAGTTTTTAAGTTTCAACCACCTTCCATCCATAGGCATGGAAAAAGATGGAGACACATTTCAGTGGCTTCAACTAATGGTTTTTAAGGGGTTAATTGCAAGGATAGAAGAACGATTTCCCAACTTACTTCCAGCTAAGCAACCAAGTTGTCTAGTAGCTATACAGTCGAATCAAGTTCTTGGATATATTGCACTTATACCTGTGAATATAAAGGGAACTTGCTGGGCGATTTCAGAACCTACTCTAAATAGTTCCCTTAAAGAACCTCAAACAAGAAGCATTAAAAGAATTCTCTTCGATAATGCATTGAAGATCAAAGTATTAAATGTAAGAAATTGGCTAACGATATGTTCTACAGCTAATAGTGATGAATTAACAAATGCAAGATATAATGGGTTTCAACCATTAAAATATATAAATCGTTGGAAGCCCTCTCAAGAAGGAGATACCCTACAAAACCAAATCACACAAAACAACTCTAGTGCATCAATAAAATGGGAACAAATCAATAAGACAAACTATCTGGACGTTTGGAGACTAGCTCAATCAAGCGAACCAGTTCATATAAGACAAATTATAGATAGAGATTCAAAGGAAATACTGACCAACAAATCCTCGGTAAATGGAGTGTTAATTTCATCTGAAGGTAAGTATAGAAAAGCAATAGCAGCGCTAATTCCTCACTATTTTTCACAGGAGAAGCAAATTTTTAAACTAATTAGAGACGTTGCCTGGGATAGTCGTCTTAAAATAGAATTATCTATTATTTTAAATAATCTGGCAAGAAGAGAAAAAGAGCTTTATATTGATATTTCTTCAGATGATATTGAGCTAGGCCAACTATTTAAGGATATTTCTTGGCAATTAATAGATGAGAAAGTAATACTTGGCAAGACACTTTTAAAACGCGCAGAATTCAAACAATTATTTTCAGAACAAATAGGTATAGATTCAATGCTAAAAAAACTTAGACCGCAAAGCCCTCCATTACCATCACCATTAAGAAACATTCACTGAAATTGTGTTGCCTGCTATATCAAAATCTGTACTAAGTCTGGATGTAGGTAAAAGACGCATAGGGATTGCAGGCTGTGACCCCCTTGGTATAACAATTACCCAACTAGAAGCAATAAAAAGAACTACATTCAATAATGAAGCTACTCAGCTGAGGCAACTTTGCGATTTAAGGGATGTCAGGGGCATAATTATCGGTTTGCCTCTTAGCGATTTGGGGAAAGAGACTAAACAATCATCCTATTGCTATACCTATGGAATTAATATTGCAAAAGAGCTTAATTTGCCATTAGCCTGGGTAAACGAACATAGCAGCACCTGGGAGGCTGGCCAAAGATTCAAACTTCAAAATGATCGCTCTGGGAAACTTGACAGCGCAGCAGCAGCTTTACTTCTCGAGCAATGGCTAACAGAAGGTCCAGAGCTTGAATTTCTGAAAAACTGAAAATCAAACTTCAATCAACTAATTTTTTCCTAGGATACTAAAAACTCATGTCAGATTCAAAAAGTCAACAAAGCAGTGAAGTTCCAACTCTATTAGTAAGAGACAGTAATAACAGTGAGCTTTTATGTTTTCTAGAACAAATTGTTCCAATTAATAATATTGAATATGTTCTCCTAACACCTGTTGACACACCAGTGTGTCTATTCCATCTTTTAGATGAAGGAGATCCTGAACTCATTAAAACAATAGAGAAAAAGGAACCTGTATTAGAAGTTGCTGATGTCGTACTACAAGAACATGACCTAAGACTTATAAGATCAGCTGTAACACTAACTGTTTCTGGTGAATTAGAAGAACCAGAGCCTGAAGAGCTAGAGGAAAAAGATTTCGATGATGAATCAGAAACTTACGAATTGCTAGTTAGTTTTAAGGTAGAAGAAGAAGAATACGGGCTATACATTCCACTAGACCCATTTTTTGTAGTTGGTAAACTTGAAGATGGTCAAGCTACTGTGGTAGAAGGGGATGAGTTTGATAAAATTCAGCCATTAATTGAAAGTGAGCTAGAAGAAAGAGATAACTAATAATATGGTTAATTATTGGCCAAAGCCAAACTGGAATTCTGAAATTATTATTACTAGGATCTCCCCAAAGGAAATTTCCGATAGAGACATAAAGGTACTTCTACTAGATGTAGATGGAACTCTTATAGGAGGGAAGGAGACTAAGATAGATCAATCAGTAATAGACTGGGTTGATGAAGCAAAAAAATACTTTCACTTACATCTTGTAAGCAATAACCCTTCTAAAGAAAGAATTAAAACTATTGCACAACAAATTGATATTGACTTTACTTATGGAGCACTAAAGCCTAGACGGTCATCTATACTCAAAGTAATAAAGAATTTAGAAGTCACAAGAAGAAGTATAGGTATAGTAGGAGACAGACTGTTTACAGATATTCTCGCTGGAAACCGACTTGGAATCTATACAATACTTGTAAAGCCGATGGGCAATAAAGGTGAGATGTCTAAAGATACTAATTTACAAAATTTAGAAATGAAAATTGCAAAGGTATTTGGTAAAATAATATCATGACACTCTGGGTATTAAAGATAGGGACAAGTTTACTTAGAGGAACAGAAAAGCTATCGACAAAAAAAATAATCCATAACTATTGTTCCTGTATAGCAGAATCTAAAGCCAGAGGTGATCAACACATAATTGTATCCAGTGGAGCCGTTGGTCTGGGATGTATTCAACTTGGCTTTAAAGATCGTCCTAATAACATTAATGATCTACAGGCTGCTGCGTCTGTTGGCCAAGTACACCTTATGGACTTATATCAAGAATATATGGCAACTTTTGGGTACAAAGTGGCTCAAATCTTAATAACCCGTTCGGACTTTAGCTCACGTAATTGTTATAGGAATGCCTCAATGACTCTAAAAAGACTTTTAGATTGGGGAGTACTTCCAATAGTCAATGAAAATGACGCAATAGCTAATGAGGAATTACTATATGGGGATAATGATACATTATCTGCGCTTGTTTCTACAGCCATTAATGCTGATCAATTAGTTCTATTAACCGACATAGATCGTCTTTATTCAACAGACCCAAAAGTTAGTAATGAAGCAAAGCCAATAACAGATGTTCTTAATCCAAACCAATTAAAAGATATTGAATCGACCATTCAAAAGCCAACTAATTGGGGTACTGGAGGAATAAAGACAAAACTTGTTGCAGCAAGAATAGCCACTGAAAGTGGTATAAAAGTTCATCTTGCAGACGGAAGAAAACCAGAAACATTATCTAATATTCTTCAGGGCTCTAGAGGTGGGACGGTATTTCACCCAAGTCCAAAACCTATAGGAAATAGAAAAAGCTGGCTGGCACATGCTTTAGATCCAGCGGGAGCTATAGAAGTCGATGAAGGTGCATGTAAAGCAATCCAAAATAATGGAGCATCACTTCTTCTTGTAGGAATAAGGCAAATACATGGTGAGTTTACTGCCAACCAACCAGTCAAACTAATTAACTCAAAAGGGAAAGAGTTGGCTAGAGGTATTAGTTCATTAAGTAGTGATTCTCTAGGAAATTCAATTAATAATCCAACAAATAATAAGAATTCACCTGTTGTCATTCATAGAGATGTCCTAGTTTTGACAAGCGACCTCTTCACGTAGAAATTCTAGTCAAATCTTTCATACGAAAAACCATGCAATTCAGCCAATTAATTGACTTCCTGAAAATTGGAGAAGCACATATTCAAGATTTTAATTTTGGAGATGACCCGGAAATAACTAAAGCATCTTCAATAGATATTGCTAATCCAGATGAAATTAGCTTTTTAGAGAATGATAGTTATCTATTAAGTCACATGAGTTCAACAAATGCTTCTGCTTTATTGCTTCCTAACAATAATCAATTGATAGATATAGCTAATTCCAGGGGGATTGCCTGGGCATCATTCAGAGATCCAAAATTAGCCTTTGCAGAAACATTAGAGTATCTTCATCCTCAATCACAGCCTCTTATAGGAATTCATAAAACTGCAGTCATTGGAAAAAATGTGAAGATTGGGAAGGAAGTCTCAATTGGAGCAAATGTAACAGTTGGTGATTACTGTCAAATAGGAGAAGGAACAGTTATTAGTCCTGGGGTTGTCATTTACAACAATGTACAGATAGGAATCAGGGGTGAATTACATGCAAACGCTGTAATCCATGAAAATACAAATATCGGCAATAATTGTACTGTTCAATCAAATGCTGTTATTGGATCAGAAGGCTTTGGGTTTATCCCAAGCAAAAATGGCTGGAGAAAAATGCCACAAATAGGAATTGTTGTTATTGAAGATAATGTGGAGGTTGGAGCAGGATCCACAATAGATAGACCATCTGTTGGCGAAACAAGAATTGGTTCAGGTACGAAAATTGATAACCTTGTTCAAATTGGCCATGGTGTCGTAACAGGAAGAAATTGCGCTATGGCAGCTCAAGTAGGAATTGCAGGAGGAGCCTCATTAGGAGATGGAGTAATTCTTGCTGGACAGGTTGGTGTAGGAAATCGTGTATCCATTGGGGACGGTGTTATAGCGAGTTCAAAATGTGGTGTTCATGCAGATGTATCTCCTGGTGAGGTCATAAGTGGCTTCCCAGCCATGCCAAATAAGCTATGGCTGAGATGTTCAGCAAATTTCAAAAAACTCCCTGAAATTGCTAAATCAATAAGGGATCTGACAAAATCACATAGAGGTTAATCTCTTAGAAATTATTTACCTTACTGATCCTTAAAGATGAAAACATACAATGTTGTTTTATTACCAGGCGACGGAATAGGTCCAGAAATAATGGATGTGGCAACAAAAACAATAGATTATGTAGCTCAGAAATATAACTTTGGAATTGAATATGAACAAAAACTAATAGGTGGTTCAGCTATAGATAAATATAATGATCCGTTGCCAGAAGAAACTTTAAAAGCCTGTAAGAGCAGTGACGCTGTCTTACTTTCAGCAATAGGCAGCCCAAAATATGATGCTCTACCCAGAGAAAAAAGGCCTGAGTCTGGTTTACTTAATTTAAGATCAGGTCTAGGATTATTTGCAAATATTAGGCCAGTAAAAGTCTGGCCAGCACTAATTAGTGAAAGTTCTCTAAAGCAGGAGATAGTCCAAAATGTTGATCTTGTTGTGGTAAGAGAACTAACAGGCGGCATCTACTTTGGGCAACCAAAAGGAAGATTACAAAGTGAGAATGGTGAGAGAGCTTTTAATACTATGACCTACTCAACAATGGAAATAGATAGGATTGCCAGAGTTGCATTTGAACTTGCTACCGATAGAAAAAAGAAACTATGTTCTATAGATAAAGCCAATGTTTTAGATGTAAGCCAATTATGGAGAGAAAGAGTAATAGAACTAAGCTACAACTTTCCAAAAGTTGAATTAAATCATTTATATGTAGACAATGCAGCAATGCAACTTATAAGACAACCAGACCAATTTGATGTAATTCTAACTGGCAATCTGTTTGGAGATATTATTAGTGATGAAGCAGCTATGTTGACTGGTTCAATTGGAATGCTTCCTTCCGCATCATTACGACTTGAAGGTCCTGGACTTTTTGAACCAGTTCATGGATCAGCTCCAGATATAGCAAATAAGGATATCGCCAACCCAATGGCCATGGTCCTTT
Source organism: Prochlorococcus marinus str. MIT 9211 (assembly GCF_000018585.1). Lineage (NCBI taxonomy): Bacteria > Bacillati > Cyanobacteriota > Cyanophyceae > Synechococcales > Prochlorococcaceae > Prochlorococcus > Prochlorococcus marinus. Next base: position 867,904 of record NC_009976.1, read on the forward strand.
CAGCAGCAATGATGTTAAGGGTTGGTCTAAAAGAGAACAACGCAGCTGATGACCTAGAGAATGCGATAGATAAGGTCCTTAAAGATGGTTATAGAACATCAGATCTTATGACTAATGGCAAAAAGGTGCTTGGATGCAGGGAAATGGGGGAGCAAATTCTTATGAGTCTTGCAGCTGCATAAATAACAAGATCAATAACTGTCTAATAAAAATAATCAGAGTGACAGACGACCTGCGAAAATTATTAAGTAAATCTCTTTAGCGTCGATGTCGAAGCGTCACCCAGTAGTAGCTGTAACTGGTTCATCAGGAGCTGGAACAAGCACAGTCAAAAGAGCCTTCGAGCATATCTTCGCTCGTGAGGAAATAGTACCTGCAGTTGTGGAAGGGGATAGTTATCACCGCTTTGAAAGGAACCCTATGAAACAAGCGATGGCAGATGCGCTTGCAAAAGGAGAGAACTTTTCTCATTTTGGACCTGAGGCAAACTTGTTTGACAAACTGGAAGAATTATTCAAGGAATATGGTCAAACAGGAGGTGGGAAAAAAAGATATTACCTTCACAGCCAAGAAGAAGCCGATGAACACAATGCCAGACTAGGGACTGAACTAAGTCCAGGGCAATTTACGCCATGGGAAGAGATCCCAACGGGAACTGATGTACTCTTCTACGAGGGTCTACATGGTGGTGTAGTTGGAGATGGTTATGACGTTGCATCCCTCGCTGATCTTCTGGTTGGAGTAGTACCTATTACAAACTTAGAATGGATACAAAAAATACATAGAGATAACGCAGAAAGAGGTTACTCAGCAGAAACAATTGTTGATACTATTCTAAGAAGAATGCCAGATTATATAAATCATATTTGCCCACAATTTAGCCGTACAGATATTAACTTCCAACGTGTACCAACGATAGATACATCTAACCCTTTTATTTGCAGAAATATCCCAACTCCAGATGAGAGTTTTGTAATAATACATTTCAGAAAAGGAGCTAGAGAAAAATGGGGTATAGATTTTCAATATCTACTTGGAATGATTAATGAATCATTCATGTCAAGTCCTACAAGCATTGTAGTCAATGGAGGGAAAATGGGTTTTGCAATGGAATTAATACTTACACCTATAATTCACAGAATGATAGAAGAAAAAAGCAAAGCAAAATAACGAATAAATATTTGATTAATGGTAAAGTCGAAATTTTAAAACGCAAAGATGTAAGATAATCAAAATATATTTAATCAAAGAAGCTTACTATTGTGTCTTTATTTGATTGGTTTGCAGCTAGAAGAAAAGACCAGTTTGTTGGGAAGGTCATCCAAGAGGCAGAGGAAGCAGATGGCCTATGGGGCAAATGCCCGGAATGCAGTCAAGTTGTTTATAGGAAAGACCTCCTAGAGAATGCAAATGTATGCAGTAATTGCGGTCACCATAATCGAATAAATAGTGACGAACGCATTAAGCTAATAGCGGATCAAAATAGCTTCAAAAGTACAGACAAACATCTAAGTCCTGTAGATCCACTTGGTTTTAAAGACAGAAGAGCATATGCAGATCGATTAAGAGAAAGTCAGTCAAGTACAGGAATGAAAGATGGTGTGACTACAGGTGTATGCCAAGTAGAGCAAATTCCTTTGGCACTTGCCGTTATGGATTTCCGTTTTATGGGTGGATCTATGGGATCTGTAGTTGGTGAAAAAATCACCAGGCTTATCGAGAAAGCAACTAATCAAAAGCTTCCATTATTAATTGTCTGCGCTTCTGGAGGGGCACGAATGCAAGAAGGGATGCTAAGCCTAATGCAGATGGCAAAGATCTCAGGGGCCTTAGAAAGGCATCGAGAAGCTGAATTGCTATATATGCCTCTACTTACTCATCCAACAACAGGTGGAGTAACAGCAAGTTTTGCTATGCTTGGAGATTTAATCCTTGCAGAACCTAAAGCATTAATAGGTTTCGCTGGAAGAAGAGTAATTGAGCAAACTCTTAGAGAAAAGTTACCTGATAATTTTCAAACAGCAGAATATCTGCTTGACCATGGATTTGTTGACAAGATAATACCTCGCACCCAGTTAAAGAAAACATTAGGAGTTCTACTTAGGCTTCATGGCTATAGAGAAAAGAGAAAGTAAAAGCTTCTAGATGAATAATTTAGTCAAGAGAATACTTTCTCCCTTCCTAATACCATGTCTATTAGCATTGTTTATTTTTAATTTAAATGTAGTCAAAGTAAAAGCGATAAGTCCAGACTGGGTAGAAGTGGAAAGCGCTAAAAACGGAAGACAATGGTGGGACAGCCTAAGTATCAAGGAAGATCACCAAGGTTATATATCTGTAAATACTAAATATTTACCAGCTGAGGATGATAACAATAATAAGTTAAGAGAGATATATTACACTATGTCTATAGATTGTTCAAGAAAAAGATATAAGGATATTGTTATAGATGGGATAAGGCAAGAAAAAACTTATTGGAAAGAATCAATTTATGATCGTCTTACACAAAGTATAATAGAGGAATCATGCAATAAATTCGGTTAGAAAATGATTATAGAAGAATCCACGAAGAATAAGATTAAGGTTGCAATTGCTGGCTTAGGGTTTGGTGAGAAAGTTCACTTAAAGGCTTTAAATGAAAGTGATTTAATGCTGCCAGTTGCGCTATGGCACCCTAGGCTTGATCGCTTAACTATTGCAAGCGAACAGTATGGTATCCCAGGCTACACTGATTGGGATTTACTTCTTGAAGATAAAAATATAGAAGCAATAATAATTGCAACACCACCCGAGCCACGCTATGGGCTGGCTATCAAAGCTCTAAATGCTGGTAAACATTTGTTTTTAGAAAAGCCAATAGCACTAAACAGTTCACAGATAATAAACCTTCAAAAATTAGCTATATCTAAAGGACTTACTGTTGCTGTTGACTTTGAATATAGGGCAGTACCACATTTCCAACAAGCAAAAGAACTCCTTTCTAACAATACAATAGGAACACCCTGGCTTATAAAATTAGATTGGTTAATGGGTAGTCGAGCAAACAAGAAAAGAGAGTGGAATTGGTATTCAGAAAGAGAAAAAGGAGGAGGTGTAATTGGAGCCCTAGGAACACATGCTTTTGACATTCTTCATTGGTTCTTTGGGCCAACGACGTCTGTAACCAGTCTATTATCAACATCTATAAAAGAGAGGCCAGCTAGCAATAGTTCTGAACTAAAACCTGTAACTAGCGAGGATATCTGTCTTGCTCAGTTGCAACTCAAATCTAATTCTATTCAGTCCATAATTCCTGCACAAGTAACTCTGTCAGCAGTTTCTAAAGAAGGAAGAGGGTTTTGGCTAGAAGTTTACGGAAGCGAAGGGACACTAATACTTGGCAGTGACAATCAGAAAGACTACGTTCATGGTTTTGGCCTCTGGTTATCAAACAATGAAACGAAACTCCAATCAGTCCAACCTAAAAAAAAGTTCTGCTTTTCGAAAACATGGGATGATGGGCGTATAGCACCAGTTAAAAGGATACATGACCGGTGGTGTGAAAGTATTAAAATGAAAACTCCAGTTATACCAGGCCTTATGGAAGGACTAGAGAGCCAAAAAGTATGTGACAAGATAATAGAATCCAACCTAAATTCTATTGATATGAGTATGAATAGCCTGATCTAATAATTATTTGACAGGGTTAGATTGCTTTCCAATAAGATCAGATTTTGCTTAAGAATCAAATACTAAAGAAAATTATTTCATTTGAGGTTCAGATTATACAAACTTAGTCTGTACTTAAGAAGTTGAAAATAGAATAGTAAGATAACATGAGTTCCTGACTATAATCCCTAATTTTTTTATTGGTTTGGTTAGTATTGAAAAAAATTCTTTCTAACTAAATTTTTAAAAAAGTTTGGTAGAAAGGCGAGGGATGGCAAGTTGATTATTCATATGAAAGTGCTTTAAGGCACTAATTTCTTAAAAATTAGGCAGAAGTTCATAAAAGGTGCAAAAAAGGGTTCTTATCTCCAGGTCAAAAGGCAGTTCAAAACCATCAGAATAGCTTTGCCAAAAAGGATCTCACCTTCGTCTCGTGAGGAATTATTTTGAGACGAATATAAAGATCTGCGAATTCAGAACACTTATTAAAGATAACTTTTGCAGCTAAGAACGATCTTTATTTATTTAATGCGTGACATTTCCTACCTTTATCTTCTAAAGTCCTGGTCAATTTGACCTTGGCTGATTCCAGGCAGGGTCTATATCTGAACATTTAATCAAAATGGCTCTCGTTCCACTAAGACTTCTTCTTGATCATGCAGCCGAAAACGGCTATGGAATACCCGCTTTCAATGTGAACAACCTTGAACAAGTTCAGGCGATTATGGAAGCTGCATCAGAAACTGACAGCCCTGTAATTTTGCAAGCATCTCGTGGAGCAAGAAGTTATGCAGGGGAGATATTTCTCCGACATCTAATTATCGCTGCAACAGAGACTTATCCAAATATTCCAGTAGTAATGCATCAAGACCATGGGAATGAGCCATCAACTTGTTACTCAGCTGCAATAAATGGTTTCACATCAGTGATGATGGATGGCTCCTTAGAAGCAGATGCAAAAACACCAGCAAGTTATGACTACAACGTACAAGTAACAAAGACTGTAGTTGATTTTGCCCACTCAGTTGGAGTCAGTGTTGAGGGTGAGCTTGGATGCCTTGGATCATTAGAAACTGGAAAAGGTGAGGCTGAGGATGGCCATGGTTTTGAAGGTGAGCTATCAAAAGATATGTTGCTTACAGACCCAGCGGAGGCTGCTGATTTTGTTCAAAAAACCAAAGTTGATGCTCTGGCTATAGCTATTGGAACAAGCCATGGAGCATACAAATTCACAAGAAAGCCAACAGGTGAAGTATTAGCAATTAGCAGAATTGCTGAAATACATAAAGCTCTTCCAAACACTCATCTAGTGATGCATGGCTCTAGTTCAGTGCCTCAAGAATGGCTAGATATGATAAACAAATTTGGAGGGGCAATTCCTGAAACATATGGAGTACCAGTAGAAGAAATTCAAGAGGGTATACGCAATGGTGTAAGAAAAGTGAATATTGATACTGATAATAGGTTGGCTTTTACTGCAGCTGTAAGAGAGGCTGCGGCTGCAGATCCAACTAATTTTGACCCAAGACACTTCAACAAGCCAGCACGTAAATACATGAAACAAGTTTGCCTTGACCGCTATCAACAATTCTGGTGTGCAGGTCACGCAAGCAAAATCAAGCAACAAAGCACCAATTACTATGCTGACCTTTATGGGAAAGGAGCATTAGAGCCAAAAACATCAGTAACTGCCTAATAGAGAAAATAGTGAGGGGCTGACTGCTTCAGTCTCTTCACTAAGAAATAAATGCCATTGATAAAATAAGTACTAGCTAGAAATCAAGTTCTGTAAAATTCTGGCTCCATCAATACAGCCAAGAACAGGGTCTGTTGCTCTTTCAGGATGTGGCATCATTCCTAAAACATTACCTTTTTTATTGGTAATACCAGCTATGTCATTTATTGAACCATTAGGGTTCTCTTTATAGCGAATAGCAATCGAATCTTCATCCTCTAGTTTTTTTATTTCATCCTGGCTGCAATGGTAACGGCCTTCTCCATGAGCTATAGGAAGTCTAATATTTTCACCAAGTTGGTATTTCGCAAACCAATCAGTCCTATGACTTGAAATCGATAAGTCAATAGAATTACATATAAAATGAAGGTTTTGATTCCTAGTTAATGCTCCAGGTAATATTCCAAGTTCAGTGAGTATTTGAAAGCCATTGCATATCCCTAATACTTTTCCTCCATTATCTACAAATTCAAGTAGGGACTCAAGAATAGGAGCAAAGCGGGCAATTGCTCCACATCTTAGATAATCACCATAACTGAAGCCTCCAGGAAGAACAATTGCGTCAAGGTGACTCAAGTCTCTTGTCTCATGCCAAAGGAAAGTTGTTGGTATGCCGAGGCATTCCTCTGTAGCCCATTTAACATCACGATCACAATTTGATCCTGGAAAAACGACAATGCCAATAGTCATAAGTTCTTGCCAGGTATGGAAGGATCTATTTGATTAAGATCAAAGCTCCAATTTTCTATTACAGGGTTCGCCAGTAGCCTATCGCTAATAGTTTCAACAGTATTTCTAGCTTCCTCTTCAGAAGGTGCAGAAATATTCAGCTCAATCGCTTTACCTATTCTTATACTTGTAATCCCTTGAAGGCCAAGCCTTGTTGCTGCAGACTTAGCAGCTTCTCCTGCTGGGTCTAAGACTGAGGGTCGTAGGCTAACAAATACCTTTGCTTGAAAGTTCGGCACTTACTGAAAATAAAAAAGTAATTTATGGATTCCCAAATTTTCTTGTGGGAGTCATTGATAAAGATAGGTCTTCAGTTTGTTTTATCAATAAAATGAAGTTTTATCTAACGATCGTCTTCTACAAGACCCCTTCCTAGGCAAGGTAGACAAGTGTGATAGCAATTCGGACTGGTTTTCATATAACCATTACCACCACAATTTGAGCAGGTAATCCAGTTAAGAGTTGAACTATTTTCCAAGTTTTCGGAAATTTCTTTGGTTTTAGCTATAGAAAGGTTCAATTAGGAGAATCCAGAGAGAGCTAAATGAAAAATAATTTTCTTATAAAGGTTCACAGGTTTTGAAAGTTTATGCAAGCAAAAAGTAATATAAATTCCAATTTTTGTTTAAAAGAGGAGCTATTGAGAAAGGCTTTTAGTAAAAGAGTCTTCTATTCCATCCTTGAGGCTTAAAACGACAATATCTATTCCAGACTGTTTAGGTTGCCATGATTGACTAGGAGCTTTCTCAAACCAACTATCAAATCTTGATCCAACCATTTGAACTTGTAGAGGAAGGATTTTACCTTTAACCCAGATACGCCCTTTTAATCTCAAAATTTGAAATTCAGAAACTAATGGAGCTATTTTTTCCTGAAAAATAGAGATATCAATGTCTGTTTCTAACCTAATATGATTACTAAAAACATCAAGATGCGAGTGATCATCATGATTATTTTTATTATCAAAGAAATTCGGGAGGGAATCAGAATTTCTAATCCCAAGAATAATTGAAGGATCTATCTGACCATTACTGATAGGTAAAATGGGAGTACCATCTCGTACCTTTTTTAAAGTTTCTAATCTAATACTTTCTAAAGTATTCTTTGACAAGAGATCTGATCGAGAAAGCAAAACCAAATCGGCAACTTTAAGTTGGTCTTCGTACAATTCGTTAACAGGAGTTAAATGATCAATACTGTCATCTGCATCACGCTGTTTTTGCAAAGCAAGTAAGTCACTTACCGGGGATCCAAAAGACAATGCTTCTGAGTCCACCATTGTTACAAGGCCATTTACGAATAATCTTGTACGAATTTCTGGCCAGTCGAGTGCTTGAAGCAATGGCTTTGGCAACGCAAGACCACTAGTTTCGACAATAATTCCATCTAAACTATCTGACTTTGAAAGCAATGCCTCCATTGTGGGCAAAAAATCTTCTTGAACAGTGCAACATAAACATCCGTTATTAAGTTCAACAAGACGTTCCTGAATTTCATCTTCTGGGCAAATCCCACAACTTTTAATGAGATCACCGTCAAGGCCAACACTTCCAAACTCATTAATTATGAAAGCAAGTCTTAAATTACTATTTCGCAAAAGATAGCGTAATAAAGTCGTTTTACCTGAACCTAAGAAGCCAGTAACAACTGTTACAGGGAGACGTTTTGACATAACAGATGATCTAGTACTTATTAGCAACCAAGACTATATTCAGTATCTATGCCTGTATTTGAGTTTGTACCACTCGCGATAGAGCAAAGTTGCTTTTGTTGTATCCGACTTAAGACCGCATCAGTAAAATCGGCTCCATCAATCTTTGTATTAACGAAAGTACTTTCCATTAAAAGAGCATTTGTCAAATTTGCATCTGATAAGTCGGTGTTTTCAAAGTTAGTTGCATAAGCAAGGGAATCATGCATATCTGCCCCATTAAATTGAGCGTTAGTCAAATTACTGTTATTAAATACTGCTCCACTGAGGTCACTATCCTTGAAATTAATCCCACGAAGATCAAATTTCACAAATTCCCGTCCACTTAGGTCTTGAGCGTGCATGTCTTGACTAATATTTAAATCATCCTGATTTCGAATTTCAGGTGGTCGTTTTGCCCATACCAATTGACCTGAGATAAAAAAGCTCATAAACAAAAAGACAACAACAAAGGTTTTGAAAAGACGTAAAAGCATTTTTTTTATTGGCATAGAAGATAAATAGAGCACAAAGCTAGTAGTTTATTTATTCACGTTATTGCAAATAAGCACAAAAGATCATGTCAATGACACTACGTGTAGTTATCCCTCCACACCCTTTGATAAGTCATTGGTTGTCAATTCTAAGGATCGAATCAACACCTCCTCCTATCTACGCAGCGGGTTTAGCGCAGATTGGCAAATGGTTGAGCTACGAAGCAATAAGAGACTGGATACCATACAAAAAAGAAAAAATTATTACAAAGAGAGGGCAAACTGAAGGCTTGCTCGTTGATCAGGCCATTCCAATTTATGTGTTGCCAAATATGCCCGGAGGTTTTGAGCTTTGGCAGGGCGCAAGGGAACTGATCCCAAATTCGACCTTATGCATAGGAAAAATTCCAAATTCTATAGAAAATACTGCAGGCGTAATTCTCTATTGGGATCAAATTTGTACTGGGAAAAGCCTATTGGCAAACTTAAAGTTAGTTAAAGAGCAAGGAATACAGCAAGTACAGATAAGAGTTATTACTGCTGTAGCCTCAAGTCAAGGTCTTAAAGATATTGGAGAGTTATTCCCTGAACTCACAATATATGCAGCTTGTATTGATCCTGAGATAACAGAAACAAATGAATTGGTTCCTGGAATTGGCAATCCACTGGAGCGACTTAATACACGAATGACAGAGCAGCATTAGACTGTTCATAGATGACATTTATTATGAATCGATATCGAGAGTCAACATCAAGCACCTTGGGGTCCTTGATAAGTGGAGCTGTACTAGGAGCAGCAGGACTTGCTTTATGGCTTTTCTCAGAAGCAGATAGACGACAACAAGCAAGAAAGCAGAAAGCAATGCTCTATGCCCCTCGAATTCAAGATGGTTCTGAAGCGTTAGATAGTTCCTCCTCCAACCTAGGAACAAACAGAAATGAAAACCTTGAGAAAAGAGTGGAACAATTAAATACAGCTATAGCTGATGTTCGAAGACAACTAGAAGAGCTTGGAGAGCAAGAATAAAAGGCTTAATAAAATATAAGTAACAGAAAATCAAAACAATTATGCTTCGATCCAGTGCAATCACCCAAGGAATTCAGAGATCACCAAATAGGGCTATGCTCCGAGCGGTTGGATTTAATGATAATGATTTTAACAAGCCAATAATTGGTATTGCTAATGGGTACAGCACAATTACACCATGCAATGTTGGATTAAATAACCTAGCCCTACACGCAGAAGCCTCAACAAAAGTATCAGGCGCTATGCCACAAATGTTTGGCACAATAACTGTTAGCGATGGAATATCTATGGGGACCGAAGGGATGAAATATTCACTAGTTTCAAGAGAGGTTATAGCCGATTCAATAGAGACAGCATGTAATGCTCAAAGCATGGACGGTGTTCTTGCAATAGGAGGATGTGATAAAAATATGCCTGGAGCCATGATTGCCATGGCAAGAATGAATATACCCGCAATTTTCGTGTATGGAGGGACAATTAAACCAGGGAAATTAGACGGTTGTGATTTAACAGTAGTAAGTGCATTTGAAGCCGTTGGGCAATTAACAAGTGGAAAGATTACTGAAGATAAACTTATTGCTGTAGAAAAGAATTGTATTCCTGGAGCAGGAAGTTGTGGAGGAATGTTCACAGCTAATACCATGTCCGCAGCAATAGAAACGCTCGGATTAAGCTTGCCTTATAGCTCAACAATGGCTGCTGAAGATAAGGAAAAAATAGAGAGTGCTGAGCGTAGTGCCAAAGTCCTGGTAGATGCAATTGAAAAAAATATACGTCCTTTAGACCTCCTAACCAAGAAATCATTTGAAAATGCTATTGCCGTAGTCATGGCTGTTGGCGGGTCGACAAATGCCGTATTACATTTATTAGCTATTGCTAGGTCATCAGGAGTGGACTTATGCATAGATGATTTTGAAAGAATTCGACAGAAGGTACCTGTGATTTGTGATTTAAAGCCAAGTGGCAAATATGTCACTGTAGATCTACATAAAGCTGGTGGAATACCTCAGGTAATGAAGCTGCTTTTAGATGCGGGCTTATTACATGGTGATTGTTTAACTATTGAAGGTATAACTATCGATGAGTCCTTAAAAAATATCCCTTCAGAGCCACCAGCGAACCAAAATGTGATATCTCCAATCACAAAGCCAATATATAAAAAAGGACATCTAGCAATCTTAAAAGGAAATCTCGCAACCGAAGGATGCGTAGCCAAAATAAGTGGGATTAGGACCCCAGTGTTGAAAGGTCCAGCAAAAGTATTTGAAAGTGAAGAAGACTGTCTCGACGCAATCTTAAAAGAACAGATACAAGAAGGAGATGTAATAGTTATTAGAAACGAAGGCCCTGTAGGAGGACCCGGAATGAGAGAAATGTTAGCACCAACCTCTGCCATAGTTGGACAAGGCCTAGGGGATAAGGTTGCTCTAATAACAGATGGACGTTTTAGCGGTGGTACTTATGGTTTGGTAGTGGGACATATAGCACCAGAAGCATCAGTGGGAGGGAATATAGCCCTAGTCAAAGAAGGTGACATGATTACTGTTGACGCGCACAAAAAGTTGATTCAATTGGAAGTAGATGAAAAGGAGCTCTCAAAAAGGAGGACTTTATGGGAAAAACCAGAAGTTAAATATAAGACTGGAATACTAGGTAAATATGCGCGTTTAGTTAGCAGTTCAAGCAAGGGTGCTGTAACTGATCAACCATGATATTAATGGTTTTCATCTGGTATTAGGAGAGATCTAACTCTCCTTACAAAAGCCTCGAATGATGCACTATAAGATGGAGCATCACACTGCTTACCAGTCCCAGCGTCCATCCAAACAGAATGTTGACCATGCCAAAGGATAGGTCTTTGTTCGTAATAACTCCAAGCCAAAGTAATGCTTAAATCAAGACCACTTTTAAAAATTTCTAAATCAATATCTTCTTCTGGCACGCGTTCTCCTTCTATATTTCGATTTTCTATATGTAAAATTAAATCAATAGAAGACGAGTTACCGTTGTTGGTATTAGACGATTTGTCAACAACAGAATGTCTCCAAGGAATTAGGCAAAGATCAGCAGCCTTGGCTACCTGGTTCAGCAAATTATGAGTAGAGGTATCAGTTGTAGACATTTAATGATCGCAAAAGGATTCTAAAAGGACCGGGCATAAAAGTATTGTTCTGCTTACCAGGCATACCAAATTTTGAATATAATAACTGTAGTTGATTAATCGCATCAGTTCGAAACTTCGGATTATAAGACAAAGGTTCTGACCTAAAAGTAGGCTGGAAATTGTGAAAGGGAATATTAATTCGTGTAGTACCAGACTTTTTCGTTTTAACCTCGGCGACCCATCTAATACGGTCAAAAAACAAAGAAGAGGCATGAAGAAAGCTGTCGTTACAATTTACTGCAAATTTAAGGGTCTGACCCTCTGCATCAATTTCAATCTGAATGCCTTCATACATAGACAAGTCAATAGGTTTAAATAGAATTCTAGACCTACAACTTACAAAGCCTCCATTTTCCTCTACTAGGCAACCTTTTACTAAAAGACCATCCGGAGTTGAGCTACATGACGCGTCGCTCATACCCCCCATGATAGTGTCATTCAAAGGAGTCCATTCTTTAAATGGAAATGTTTCTGATATTGAGATTATTGAAATAACAGAAAGCTCTTTCCCTACCTTAGACGAGCAGGTGGAATCATCACAAGAGAGTAGTCATAAAAGATGTAATTTAAATCTGTGTAGCTGCATCAGCATCAGCAAGGACGAGTATTTCAGAATTTGGTTGAACCAGCTTTGCGGGAGTTCTAGAGGGTAGTTCAGTTGGGTCAACTAATCGTTTAAGGGCAATTTGCTTAGATTGACCAGTGACCAAGAACACAACCTTGTTAGCTGCACAGAGAACAGGTGCCGTTAGGGTAATGCGCCTTCTAGCATTGCCTACAGAAACTGCAGTAAATAATTTTTTTTCAGCTAAGGCTTGAGAACCGGGGAATAAGGAAGCTGTATGACCATCCTCTCCAAGTCCAAGTAAAATCAAGTCGAAAACTGGTGGATTACCTTGGCAAATTGTTTTAATAATCTTGATAAAAGCTAAAGAGCTCTCCTCAGGTGTTTGATATTCAAGAGTTGGAACTGGATAAAATGATGCGTTGCAGCCTGGTTGACTAGCAAGAAGCGTACGTCGAATCATAAGAGCATTGCTAGATTCATCATCAGATCCTACCCAACGTTCATCGCCCAAGAAAACATCTACTCTGTCCCAAGGGATAGGTTCACGTCCTAGCAGAGTATAAGCTTTAGCTGGAGTTGACCCTCCTGAAAGTGCTATTTGACAACGTTCTTTGTGAGTGAGAGTAGAACGTATATGGTTGCAGATAAGTTGGCTTGCAAGTTGAGCAGCTTGATCTTTATTCTCTGCAATATCAATTTTGTAACTAGCCATTGGGTCTAATTAATTCAACCATTCTGTATGGAAAAAACCCTCCTTATCTGTCCGTTCATAAGTATGAGAGCCGAAACAATCACGCATAGCCTGAACTAGGTTTTGAGGCAAGCGCGAAGTTCGATAGCTATTTATATAATCGAGTGTGCTACTAAAGCAAGGTACTGGTATACCTGCCTGTGATGCATATGAGACCACCTTTGCCAATCCAGCAATTCGTTTGTCAACTTGATTGAGGAACCAGGAATCTAATAAAAGGTTTTTTAATTGAGGATCTTTTTGAAAAGCATTTTGTATATGAACTAGAAGCCTGGAACGGATGATGCAACCACCTTTCCATATCTGAGCTATCGAAGGCATATGTAGGTCATAATTATATTCATGGGAAGCTATGCGCATTATCTCCATACCCTGTGCATAGCTAGCAATTGTTGACAATACTACTGCATCCATTATTGGAGACATCCCATCTGAAGGAGTGCCAAGTTCATAACTCCCAATTAAAGGTTCTTTTAGTAAAGTCGATGCATATACTCTTTGAGATTTAAGAGAACTCATCACTCGTGCATTTAGTGATGCATAAATTGTAGGAACGGAAGCACCTAACTCCAAAGCACTAATTACAGTCCAGAGTCCTGTACCTTTCTGCCCTGCTTTATCCATGATTTTTTCTACAAGATCCGTGCCGTCAACTGAATCTTTAGTGCGAAGACAAGTTTCAGTAATTTCAACAAGATAAGAGGACAGTTCTTCTGTGCTATTCCAATATGCAAAGACGTCAGCCATCTGATCACCTGTCATTCCACACATTCTTTTCATTAAGTCATATGACTCAGCGAGTATCTGCTCGATACCATATTCAATTCCGTTGTGGACTGTTTTGACAAAATGTCCTGAACCACCAGGGCCTATGTAGCTAACACAAGGGCCATCATCAACCTGTGCTGCCATTTTAGTTAGCAATTGCTCTACTGATTCATAGGAAGATTTTGTTCCTCCAGGCATCATGCTTGGCCCTTCTAAAGCTCCTTTTGCCCCTCCGGAAACACCCATTCCTATATAGCCAAAGCTCTTACTTTCTAATTCTTCCACTCGTCTTTCTGTGTCTGAGAAAAGTGCGTTACCACCATCTATTAGTAGGTCACCTTCCTCAAGATAAGGAGATATTTGACTTATCACAGCATCAGTAGCAGGGCCAGCCTTAACCATCATCAATATTCTTCTAGGGCGCTCTAATTTATTTACTAATTCCTTAAGATCTTTTGCTCCTGATATCGACTTTCCTAATCCACGACCGAGCAAGAAAGACTCTGTTTTGGAGTAAGTGCGGTTATAAACCACACTAGAGAAACCATTCCTTTCAGCATTAAGTACGAGATTTTCTCCCATAACGCCAAGACCAACTAAACCAAAATGAGCCTTGGACATGAATAAGAGATTTTTTTACTTTGAATAGTGTGACCAATGCAATGAGAATCTGCTGGTTATTCTTGGTAAATGTCAGGAATGAACCATCCATCTGTAAATACAAAAATGAATAAAGCCTCCCAAATTAAATAAATCGAGCTGATATACCCAAAAAACAATCTTCAAATTATTGTTCCATCAGAGATGGTTGCATTCTTTACTACAACAACAATGCCATTACGTATATAGAAACCTTCTTCAGGGCGATCTGCTTCTTCTACATTATCTTTATTGACAATGGCAACATTCTCACCAATACGGGCGTTTTTATCAAGAATTGCTCTTTTTACAGTAGTTCCTTGACCGACTCCCAGAGGTATTCCCCCACCAGATCTTAGGGCAATTCTCTCTTCTCCTGATTCGTAAAAATCGGAACCCATAACTAGGGTATCTTGAAGTACAACATCACTTTCTATTCGACTTCTGACGCCCAATACACAATGATGAATGCTACAAGCCTTTAAAATGGATCCTTCACCAACAATAGAGTCAGTTATCTGTGCATCTACCAATTTTGATGGAGGCAAATATCTAGCTCTTGTATAAATAGGAAATTTTTCATCATAAAAGCTAAAAGGGGGCTTTGGCTGTTGAGTAAGTGCAAGATTTGACTCAAAGAATGCGCCAATAGTTCCTATATCCTCCCAATAATCATCGAAGACATAACTCTTCAATACATCTCCACGGTTAAGAGCTTCGGGTATAACTTCCTTGCCAAAGTCTTTATAATTCGGATGTTTGTTTAGAAGATCAAAAAGAGTAGCTCTACTAAAAACATATATCCCCATAGATGCTAAGTATGGCCTTTCTTTAGCGCTTTGAGCAGTTAGACCAAACCTAGATGTATCTACAGCCATAGCCTTAAGGGAATCACCTGTTGGTTTTTCTCTAAATTCTTTAATATTCCCTTCTCCATCTGTTCTCATTAAACCAAATGCTTCAGCTTGGCTAGAGTCAACAGGAAGTGCGGCTACAGTAAGATCTGCACCTGTAGTTCGGTGATGATTAACAAATTGACTGTAATCCATTCTATATAGCTGGTCTCCAGAAAGGATCAAGTATTCATCAACATCCCATTCCTGAAAGATCCATTGATATTTTCTTACTGCATCAGCAGTGCCTTCGAACCAAGAAGGACTTTCTGGGGTTTGTTGTGCTGCAAGTACTTCTACAAAACCTTGGGCGAATGGTGAGCTTAGATTATATGTCTGAGAAATATGCCTATTAAGTGAAGCGCTATTGAACTGAGTTAATACATACATCTTGTGAATGTTTGAATTAATGCAGTTGCTGATGGGTATATCGATCAAGCGATACTTACCTGCTAGCGGAACAGCAGGCTTTGCCCTCATTTTTGTTAATGGATAAAGGCGTGACCCTTTACCTCCACCAAGGATAATGGCCAGGACACGCTTCATTACGACCAAATAGAATGCGTTTGTAGTGCAAACCTAATGGAAGATGGTCCTCTAAAACCATAAAGGGAGACAGTCCAAAAAGTCATCTCACTAGCAGAGGAAAAAACAACAAAAAATAAGTCCTATTCGGACTCCGAAACACCTAATTCAAAAAGGGTTTCAATAACTTCTAACGATATTTTCCTGTTAGAACTTGTTTGAGGGGCCCGAAGGTTCGTTACAGGGGTGTGGAGAATCTTATTTATTATGCCTTTACTTAATGCCTCAACTACTTTCCTTTCCCTAGCTGAAAAATCGGGACCCATTCTACTGAGAGCTTTTTGAAGTTCTTCCTTACGTACAGACTCTAGTGAGGACCTTAAAAGGTTAATAGTAGGAACAGCCTCAAGACTTGCCCACCATTCTAGGAAGATTCTTCCTTCTTCATCTACTAGAGCTTCAGCTTCTAGGGCGATTTGCTGTCTAGCTTCTTGGTTTCTTGAAACAACTTCCTGTAGATCATCTACATCGTGAGCTTCAAATCCTGTAAGGCCTTTAACATCAGAGGATATGTTTCTTGGAACACCAATATCTATCAAACGAAGGGTTTCATCTCTTACAACTTCTTTTAAACGAGCGGCATCTATTATTGGATTCTCAGCTGCAGTACTTGTAAAGATTAAGGTTGAGTTTCTTAGTGATTCATCAAGATCATCCAGTAATTGACAATGAATATCTACATCAGGAAAGTCTAAGGCTAAGGCCTCCGCGCGCTGAAATGTCCTATTAATAAGCTTTAGTTTTGAACAACCTTTTGATTGCAAATGTTGTATTAAAAGTCGACTCATTCTTCCAGCTCCAACTATTGAGACCTTTTCTCTCTCCAAGCTCATTAATTCGTCCTTCCCTTCTGACTGTCCTAATTTCAATTGGGCAAGTTCTACTGCTGCAGAGCTTATAGAAACAGCACCTGTACCAAGATTGGTCTCGCTGCGAACTCTTTTGCCTGTACTGACAGCTTGAGTAAGTAATCTATTGAGGATTGGTCCCATCGAGTGATTCTCTTGTCCAAGCCGAACCATCTTTTTGACCTGAGAAAGGATTTGACCTTCTCCTAAGACAAGGCTATCTAAGCCTCCAGCGACTCTCATCACATGTTTAACTGCTTCGGCCTGGTCATAAGAGAACAAATGAGGGTCTAATTCATCAATTCCTAATCCTGAGTGTTTGCAAAGGAAATCCTTAATTGCCTTAACTCCATTATCAGAATTTTTGACAAATGAATATATCTCTAGTCTGTTGCAAGTACTAAGAATAGATACCTCAATAATCTGGTCGTTTGTATTTAATGTATTAAAAGCTGAAGGTATATTGTCATCAGAAATGCTTAACTTTTCACGGACTTCAACTGGTGCTGTCCGATGACTAAGACCGACAACAGCAATGTTCATAAAGCAATTACCAAATAATTAAGAGCGGATCAGTTCAAAGCAATGCTTTTAGCACCATCTTTGATGAATACTGAGTTTGTAAATCTGGCAGTATTATCAAGGGTACTTATTACAAGGCTACTAGTTCGAGTGCAATCATTTTCAAACTTAACGCCATGAAAAAGCAAACCGTCAGTAATTCCACTTCCAGCAAAAACAACATTTTCACCTGAAGCCAATTCGTTTGCTTCATAAATTTTGTCTATATCGGTTATACCCATCTCATTTAAACGTTCAATATTGCCTTCTTTTGTATAGTCTGCCCATTCACTTGTCATAGCTATAGCTGGATCATATACAAGTTGTCCTTGGAAATGCCCTCCAAGTGCTCTCATGGCAGCAGCTGAGATTACACCCTCTGGTGCAGCTCCTATACCCATAAGGCAATGAGTACCTGTACCAGCGAATCCACAAGCGATTGCAGCCTGAACATCACCATCAGAAATGGGCTGAACTCTTGCACCAGTTGAACGTATTTCAGAGATAAGTTCCTTATGTCTTGCACGATCCATTACAACAATTGTTAATTCTTCAGCTTTCAAACCAAGGCATTCAGAGAGTATTTTGATGTTTTCTGTCGCAGAATTCCTGATATCAACCTTTCCTCTTGCCGCTGGAGGAGCAGCAAGTTTCTTCATATAAAAGTCTGGAGCATTAAAGAGTCCTCCTCTATCTGAGGCAGCCAATACAGCCATTGAGCCTCTCTGATTATTTGCACATAGATTAGTTCCTTCACAAGGGTCAACAGCAAAATCAACTCCAGGGCCACTTCCACTCCCGACTTCTTCTCCTATATAAAGCATGGGGGCTTCGTCCCTTTCGCCCTCTCCAATAACAATTCGACCTTGCATTTGGATTTGTCCCATGCGGTTGCGCATTGCTTCGACAGCTGCTGCATCTGCCTCGTCCTTTTGACCCAAGCCGGTAAGCCGAGCAGATGCTATGGCTGCCTGTTCAACAACCTCGAGAATTTCTTGAATTAATGTGCGATCCACTGGTAAAACAATGCAGGTAGGAATTTTGCTTAAAGAACCTAGAGTGGACTAGCAAAAGAGATCAAAAATATGACCTTAAATTTTGCATGTGCCAAATAATTTCTAGGTGGTAGGCGGGGACAACTTTATCAGTGGAGGTACATCATTCAATAAAATGACTTGAATTAATAGAATCTAAAAGAAATATCTAAGTTCGATAAAAATGAAATCCCTTGCAATAGCGCCTTCCATTCTTTCAGCTGACTTTTCACGCTTAGGAGAAGAAGTCAAGGCAGTTGATGAAGCAGGTGCAGACTGGATACATGTAGATGTGATGGACGGACGTTTCGTCCCAAACATCACTATTGGCCCTTTGATAGTCGAAGCTCTTAGACCTGTTACAAAAAAACCATTAGATGTGCATTTAATGATCGTTGAACCCGAAAAATATGTTGCAGATTTTGCCAAAGCAGGTGCAGATCATATCTACGTACAAGTTGAAACATGTCAACATTTGCATAGGAACCTTGCTCAGATAAAGGACCTTGGGAAAAAAGCAGGGGCTGTACTCAACCCTGGGACAAAAATCGATACTCTCGAATATTGCTTGGAACTCTGTGATTTAGTTTTAATAATGAGTGTTAACCCAGGATTTGGAGGTCAGAGCTTTATAGAGAATCAAGTTGACAAAATCAGGGATTTGAGAACTATCTGCCAAGAGAGAGGACTCGACCCTTGGATAGAAGTAGATGGAGGTATTAAAGCTGGCAATGCTTGGAAAGTTATCGAAGCAGGCGCAAATGCAATAGTTAGCGGCTCAGGCATTTTCAATCAGCCAGACTATGCTCAAGCGATAAAAGGTATAAGAGAAAGTAAGCGGCCACAATGAATTAATTAAATATACAAACCTAGGCTAAAAAAAGAGTAAGTTATTTAACTTAAAAACCATCCATAGCTATGAAGGCCTACCCCCAATAAGTTTACACCTATATAACAAATAACAATTATAAGAAAGCCAAAGGTAGCAATCATAGCAGGCTTTCTGCCTTGCCAACCTCTAGTAATGCGAGCATGAAGATATGCAGCATAAACTAACCATGATATTAGCGCCCAGGTTTCTTTGGGATCCCAACTCCACCAAGATCCCCATGCTTCGTTTGCCCATACGGCTCCGCTAACCAATCCTAAAGTTAATAATAAAAATCCAACTGTTATTGTCTGGTAGCTAAGATTATCTAAATTTTCTTCATTACTAAATAATTGTTGGAGACTGCGAGAATTTACATAGCCAGACTTAGTTGAATTACTAGTTCTATAAGCTCCAATTCCTAATGAAGAGCCTCGAATTTGTAGCTCATTAGAATTAGATAATATAAGTACTGCAAGTGACAATAGTGATCCCAATAATAATGCAGAGTAACTACACATGATTACACTTACATGCATAACCAACCAACTTGACCTTAAAGCCGGGACAAGAGGTCCGGCAATTTGTAGTTCTCCCGGCAAGGCAAAACTTGCAAAAGAAATTGTTAGTAAGGAAAAAGGAGTTAAAATTGCTGGTATTATTGGATTTAAGTATCTTCGCTCAATAATTAATTGAACCAATGTAGACGTCCATGTCAAAAAGCATAGTGATTCATAGAGATTGCTAACTGGGAAATGTCCAGACAAGAACCATCTCGTACATAATTGAAAAGCAAGAACAAGATTAGCAACACCTATTAAAAGTCTTACTAGGCTTGAATTTGAATTACTACTAAGTGACCAAAATGAAAAAGGAAGAGAAACCAGAATTAGTACAAAGGCTAGGAAAGCCATTAATAAAACTGGGTCACCTAAATTAGAGAAATGTGAAAGGAATATCATAAGAATCTTTGCATCTTAAAAAATCAATTTATTCAACTTGCTTTTTTAAGTAAAAAAGCGCCGCCTGCTAAGGAAAGAAAAACTGGAGTCCAAGCGGCAAAGAATGGAGTTAAGGCACCGCTAACACCTAATGAGCTAAAACTAAAACTCAGAACATAATATATAAGAATCAAGAACACGCTTACCCCAAAGCCTTGGCTCCTACTTGTCGTTGTACTTGGTTTCGCTCCTAGAGTACTACCTATCAACCCGAAAACTATACAAGCCATTGGCAGGGTAAATTTCTCTTGAATACGCACTCTCATTCTCCTAGCTTCTTTAATATTTCCACTCTTCAGATATAATTGTTCAGCTTTTAAAGCTTCTGAGACAGTCATATCATTTGCATCTTTGGGTATTGATCCTATTTTTATTGGCCCTGTACCCAATGGATATGAATAACTTTGGAACTTAGTTGTAGTGGTATTTCCTGTTGGAGAAAGTGTCAACATCATTCCATCAATAAAATCCCAAATGCCTTTTGATTCATTCCATAAGGCTTTATTAGCAACAATCATTTGGGTATAACCTTTCTTAGAAAAATCAAGCAGGGTTAACTTTGAGATCTTATTCTTATCAATTTTTCCTGCGTAAAATAAATGTGTAAGACTCTTTCTTTTCTTTTCATCCTTAAGGCCATCAATACGGCCTTTGCGTGAAAAAATAATATCTTCACCTATTTGATTAGATATGGCTTTGCCCAGTGAATTTTGTAAAATATATTCTGAATTACGATTAGATATAGGAACAATACTATTATTGAAGATAAAAGTTATTGATGTTATTAACAGTGCCAGAGCCATTGCTGGAGCAATCATGCGCTTTGTTGATACTCCAAGACTTCTAAGGGCTTTTAACTCACTATTAGATGAAAGTCTGCTATAGGCCAATAAAGTTGCCATAAGCATAGCCATTGGGAAAGACAACACAAGAAATCCTGGTATTCTTAGCAGAAAAACTTGAATTGCAATATTAAATGGCAACCCAGATTCAACTATTTGCCTTACCAGATCAAACATCACGCCTACAGAAAGGGAAACAACTGTAAAGGCAGATATTGCAAATAATAAGGGGGGTATTAATTCACCTAAAAGCCATCGATCTAACAATGGAAGTTTTCGCCATTGCTTAACAAAAGGCTTAATAAGATAAGGCCAATAGTTATTTATTCTAGAGATTGGCTTATTAAAATAGCTCAAAGCTTAAATTTTTCTCCTAGGTAATGACGTCTAACTAATGAGTTATTAGATACTTCAGACGAAGACCCTGATGCCAATATTTTACCTTCACTAAGTATGTATGAGCGATCAGTGATTGCCAAAGTCTCCCGAACATTATGGTCAGTAATAAGAATTCCCATACCTCGTGACTTTATGTTTTCGATAAGGATTTGTAAATCAACTACTGCCATAGGGTCTACACCAGCGAATGGTTCGTCGAGGAGTAAATACTTAGGTCCCTTAGGTCCCAATGCTACAGCTCTAGCAACTTCGCATCGTCGTCGTTCTCCTCCTGACAACTGATAACCTCGACGATGAAGAAATCCAGATAAATTAAACTCTTCAATAATCTTTTCTCTACGAATACGCGATAAAGAAGTGCTCATTCCAGCTTGTGATAGCGCTATATCGAGGTTTTCATGAACAGTAAGCTGCCTGAAAATGCTTGCCTCCTGAGGCAAATAACCTACTCCAAGCTTTGCTCTAGAAGGCATAGATAATTGGGTCACTTTTTTGCCTTCTAAAAAGACCTGACCAAAGTCCGGACGAAGAAATCCAATAATCAAATTAAAGCTAGTGGTTTTCCCTGCGCCGTTAGGCCCTAATAGCCCTACTACCTCCCCTGGAGTAACTTCTAAAGAGATATTATTAACTACCTTTCTTCCTGAAATTGATCTTGAAACATCCTTCAGCTGTAGGCTCATAATTGATTAACTGATGACGTCTAATTGATGAGGTTATTCATTTAATAATTATAAACTTAAATCTGTCTTTGATGAGTCTTTGTGAGACTTTCTGTAAATCACTGGAATAGAAACTTTATCTGGATTATCTTCTGACTGGAGAAGCCTTAATCTAGACTCTACAATAATACAAAGTCTATTAATATCTAAATCGAAATCTGGAAGGCCTAGCCTTTTTAATCTTCCTAAACCTTCACCATATAAAATTGTTGCACCCTTATGATTACCTCTAGTTAAATGTAGTTGTGCGACTGCAATCTGTAGGATCCCTTGAAGAGTTACTCTCTCCATACCATTACTTTCATGCCAAAGTTCTTCTAAAAGATCGTGTGCAGAGTACCAATCTTGAGAATTAAAGAGACTAATAGCATCATCAAAACGCTTATCTTTACTAAAAATATGTTCAGTGTTTATATCAATCATATTTACTTACTTCTTCTTTTCATTACTTTTTTCCTAAGTCGTATAGAGTCTGGTGTTACTTCAAGCATTTCTTCTGGTCCAATGTACTCCAAGGCTCTTTCTAAATTCATATCAATAGGTGATTGAAGAGTATCAAGTTCATCGGCTCCTGCTGACCGCATGTTTGTCAATTGCTTAGTCTTACAAATATTAATCTCTAGATCCTGAGGTCTATTATTCTCTCCAATTATCATTCCTTTATACACTTTTGTTCCAGGTGAAATAAAGTATTGACCTCGATCTTCGGCATTCTTTAAAGCATAGAAAGTAGAAACACCTTCTTCAAAAGAAATCAAGACTCCATTTCTTCTAGATTCAAATTCACCTATCATTGGTCGATATTCATAGAATGAATGGCTCATAATTCCTTCTCCTCTTGTTGCTCTTATAAATTCTCCTCTGAAACCAATTAAGCCTCTAGAAGGAACTACAAACTCCAACTGAGTTCTTCCATCATTACTATTGAACATATTTTGCATCTCCCCTTTTCGTTCGCCCAGCCTTTCTATGCAAATACCAACAGATTCCTCTGGTACATCTAACACAAGAGTCTCAAAAGGTTCACAAGTTAATTCATCAATATCTCTGAAAATAACCTGTGGCTGAGAGACCTGAAACTCGTAACCTTCTCTCCTCATTGTTTCTATTAAAATACCTAAATGCAACTCACCTCTACCACATACTGCAAAGCTATCTGGGGTATCTGTATCCTCAACTCTGAGTGCAACATTTGTAAGTAGTTCTTTGTAAAGTCTTTCTCTTAATTGTCTACTTGTTACAAACTTACCTTCTTTCCCTGCGAATGGAGAATCATTAACAACGAAAGTCATCTGCAATGTAGGCTCATCAACCTTGATTAAAGGGAGGGCTTTGGGCTCGTCAGGGCAAGCTATCGTTTCCCCAATATTTACATCTGGAAATCCTGCAATTGCAACAATATCTCCTGCAATAGCCTCTTCTTTCTCAATTCGTTGTAAGCCCTCAAATCCAAGTAATTTAGATATTCTGCCATGTTTTATAGATCCATCCTCCTTAATTAAGCTTGCTTTTTGACCACTTCTTATATAGCCATTATGAACTCTTCCAATAATAATTCGTCCTAAAAAATCTGAATAGTCAAGAGTAGTTATTTGAAGCTGAAGTGGTTTGTCTTTATCTCCCACAGGGGGGGGGACATGTCTAATTATTGAATCAAACAGAGGAATCATATTGTCACTTTTAGTTTGCATATCCGGCTTTGCAAATCCTCCCAAACCACTTCCAAAGAGATAAGGGAAATCACACTGGTCATCATCAGCCCCTAATTCAATGAAAAGGTCTAAAACTTTATCAACAGCTATCTCAGGATCAACTCTTGGGCGATCAATCTTATTAACAAACACAATTGGTCTCAATCCTTTTTCGAGTGCTTTTTTGAGAACAAATCGCGTTTGCGGCATAGGTCCTTCATTGGCGTCAACAATCAATAAGCAACCATCTACCATTCCAAGAACCCTTTCAACTTCTCCTCCAAAATCAGCATGACCTGGTGTGTCGACAATATTTATTCGGGTGTCCTTAAATGTAATTGCAGTATTTTTGGAAAGTATGGTTATTCCCCGTTCACGTTCTAAATCATTTGAATCCATTACACAGGTCGGTACAGCCTCGTTGTCGCGAAAAATCCCCGATTGAGATAGGAGTGCGTCGACAAGAGTTGTCTTACCATGATCTACGTGGGCAATAATTGCAATATTGCGAATCGATTGACTTTTTGAATTCATTTTAAAAGCCTAAAAAGAATTAAAAGAAAGGCCTAGTGCGAAACAATATCTCAAAGTGGGTAACTTAAGAAAAAGTTCTAATCAATATTGGAAATCTCTGAAAATAATTGCTGATTGGCTTTCTTAAACTGTTCAAGAGCCTCAACAGTACCTTCAAATCTCCAATGCCAAGGTTCATAACTTACTTTTTGGGAATTTCCTTTTGGGAAAGAAAGTATGAAGTGATATCTAGCTGCATTTTCTTGTAGCCATCTAAAGGCTGGTGTTTGCTCAAATTCAACTTCAAAATCTGTATATCTCATAGTGGCATCCCCAATATCAATTGCATAGCCAGTACTGTGCTCTGAATACCCTGGAGGAGCTGATACTCTGGCTCTTTCAACCGCGACTTGATTTCTCAAAGACTTATTGTCATAAAATATTTCTTTCTGAAGGTCTATAGATCTGTATCCACTTAAAAAAATGAGGTATATTCCATCCCTTTCAGCGGCTGCTCTCATATTCAGTAAAGCAGTATATGTATCTTTATGGACTTGTAGACCTGGATAAATTGTCCTCAAGTCTTCGCTAATTGCCTCAGGGTAAGGATAATGACCAAGCAGTCGATCGTCGTCTATCTGACGCTCAAGCCCTATTTGCTTATAAAAATAATCTCTTATAGATAAAAGGTTAGTTCCAAAAAATAATGTGAAGGTACCAACTAACAAAAATGTTGTAAAAACAATTTTTCTAGTAATTAAATCATTAGTCCTGACAGCCTTAGATCTTTGTGCGAGTGGAATCTCGTCAAAGTTTTTATTTCGAGCTGGTTGTGCCCGAGTCACAATTAAAAGAAAAATTCATGTTTCGATCGTAACGGTCTTGACCATTAGATGGCGCGCAAATCCAAATACAGATGTAAGTTTTAAATAAGATTCAAACTTTAATTCAAAAGATGTTGAGGATAGCAGTTATCGGTGGTGGGCCAAGTGGTTCCTGTGCAGCAGAAATTCTTGCAAAGGCAGGGATTAAGACATGGATATTTGAACGAAAATTGGACAACGCCAAACCATGTGGAGGAGCAATCCCTTTATGCATGGTTTCAGAGTTTGACTTGCCTGATTCAATTATTGACAGGAAGGTTAGAAATATGAGGATGATTTCACCCTCTAATAGAGAAGTTAATATAAGCTTAGATAAGGTCTATGGCGAAAATGATAATGAATATATAGGCATGTGCCGAAGGGAAGTAATGGATGCCTTTATGAGGAATCGTGCAGCTGATCTTGGAGCGACCTTAATAAATGGGTTGGTCACTAAAATAGAGACAGGAACTAACAAACAAGGACCATATACCCTTTCATATTCTGATTTTTCTAATGGCGAGACAACCGGAGAAAACAAAAAATTAGAAGTAGATCTAATAATTGGTGCAGATGGGGCCAATAGTCGAGTAGCCAAGGCGATGGATGCTGGTGACTACAATGTTGCAATCGCCTTTCAAGAACGTATAAAGCTCCCCAAAAAAGAAATGGGATATTACGAAGATTTAGCTGAAATGTACGTTGGTACGGATGTATCTCCAGACTTCTATGGATGGGTTTTCCCTAAATATGACCATGTAGCAGTAGGGACAGGAACAATGCAAAAGAATCAGTCGTTAATAAAAAGTCTTCAAGAGGGTGTAAGGCAAAGAGCACAAAAAAGGCTAGTTAATGGGGAAGTCATTAAAGTTGAAGCTCACCCAATACCAGAGCACCCTCGCCCAAGAAGAGTCGTTGGAAGGATGGCTCTAGTTGGAGATGCAGCTGGTTATGTAACCAAAAGTTCTGGGGAGGGAATTTATTTTGCAGCTAAAAGTGGGCGAATGTGTGCAGAAGAAATAGTAGAAGCTAGTAAAAATGGAGCCAAGATACCAACAGAACAAGATCTAAAAAAATATCTTAAAAAGTGGGATAAAAAATACGGAACTACTTATAAGGTTCTTGAAATACTTCAAAATATTTTTTATTCAAATGATGGAGCAAGAGAAGCTTTTGTAGAAATGTGTGATGACATGGACGTACAAAGATTAACTTTTGACAGCTATCTTTATAAGACCGTTGTAGCAATGAAGCCTTGGCAGCAATTAAAACTAACATTCCTTACACTTGGCTCAGTTCTACGGGGAAGAGCGTTAGCACCTAAATCGTATAAGCCAGTTGCAAGCGCTGTTAGAGATGAAGAAGAGGTTAAAAAGATGCTTGCAGTTAGCACAATTAAAGGGGGAATAAAAGTCAAAAACACCCCTCAGAAAGTCAGTTAAAATAACTGGTTTAATTTATTAAGTCGAAATCTGCAAGTTCGTTAGCTTGATTTCTCAATATCGACAAAAGATTTAACCTGTTATTTCTAAGAGGTATATTTTCTGTCATAACAAGTACGCTTTGTTCACCATCAAAGAAATTAGATAAGCTCTGTTTACCATCTTTAAGGCCAGTAGCCAGTTGCTCATAACGAGTACTAGATGTACATATTGCAAAAGGTTCAAGTTTATTAACTACATCTAGCATCTCTGATTCACTATTTTTCTCAAACAAAGAAGTGTCAACTACATCAGAAGCACTAAGAATATCAAGAGGGAGTGTGCCTTTATCAGCTAAACGTTTAGCTCGAGTAACCACAAATTGTACACCACTTAAATCACCAGTACTTCGTAAATTTGTCAAGACTTTTGCTCTAACCAAAATGTCATTAGGATCGCGTAGTAGACGTTCGATTGAGATCGACTCTCCTGCTATAGCTTGAACTATATCGGAATCTACTCCTGATTCTTCCAAAAGGCTAATAATTCTCAAACGGAAAAAACTAGTTAATTCATTTAGAAGCTGATGACTGTTGAAATTAAAGTTTGGGAATAATTCTCTCCAATAACTAACTGAAAGATTAAGCATTTGATATACATCTAGAGAGATGGATTTATTCCATAAAATCTGCAAAACACCATTAGCTGATCTCCTTAATGCATAAGGGTCAGAAGAACCAGTAGGGCGCTCTCCTTTAGCAAAAATGCTAACAAGAAGCTCTAGCTTATCAAGAATGGCCAGTAGAGATCCAATATGTGATTGAGGAAGATCATCATTAGAACTCCGCGGCATGTAATGCTCAAGGACTGATAATGCAACATCCCTAGGCTCACCTTCTGAAAGAAGATATTTTCCGCCTATTAAACCTTGCAGCTCTGGGAACTCTCCTACCATTTGGCTAACAAGGTCATGCTTACAAAGTTGTGCTGCTCGTGTTAGATGAAGAGAGTCACTTTTACTAATATTTAAGATGGTACTTAACTTATTACTAAGCCATACAATCCTTTCAACGCGGTCATAAAGTGAGCCTAGCCCACTAGCGAAGGTAACTCTCTTAAGTTGATCATTTCGTTGAATACTAGGAATTGATAAATCAAGATCAATAAAGAACCTTGCATCGGCAAAACGTGCTTTTAGGACTCTTTCATTACCTTGGCGAATTGTATTTTCCCCGGCTGACAAACCATTAGAAATACATAAAAAAGATGGATGCAATATCTTCTCTGAAACTAATGCTAGAGGGTCTATTTCTATATTCTTCAAATAGAGGGGTATATATCTCTGATGAACCTTCATTACTGTAGTTAAAACTTCCGGAGGAAGTCTTAAAAAAGATTCACTAAAGCTACATTTTACTAAAGAAGGGAATTCTACAATGTCTGTTAACTCATTCAATAGATCTAAAGAAAGGTCAGGGTTAGCCTTAAGTTCATTTGAAGCATTTTGTATCAGAGAATTAATAAGCTTCTGCCTTTCTTCTCTAACAACTAAGACTCCAACACTTCTTAAAAGTTCTAAATATTTATTAGGAGAACTAATAGTTACGGGTTGATCGAAGAGGCGGTGAGGTCTAGAAATATTGTCTGAAATAATTAGTGGATCAGTTCCTATAAGGGTTATAGGTAGTTTCTCTGAGTCGAGCAAGCATACAATCCATCTAATGGGTCGGGAGAATCTGGTTTCTCCACTTCCCCACCTCATGAATCTATTTCCTTGCACTCTGTTTACCCATGAAGGGACTAAATCAACTAAAAGTTGAGAGGCAGGGAGACCCTTCTCAAGAATTTTCGCATAAACAAAAGCTCCTTTAGAAGTTTCCCTAACTTCTAAATCCTCTGGAAGGATCTGATATTTCTTTGCGAATCCAATAGCAGCTTGCGAGGGAACCCCATTTATAAAGGCTTGTGTCGAAGGCGGCCCTTTCCTGTCTTCAGAAAAATCTTCTGCTCTATCTAGCAGATCAGAAATTATTAAGGAGATCCTTCTTGGAGTACTTGTACAAATAACACGTCCATGGGAAAGTCTTTTCTGAGCCAGATCATTTACCACTATTTCATGAAGTTGAGAAGGCGCCAACCTGGCAAACTCAGGTGGCATCTCCTCTGTTCCAATCTCAAGCAAAAAAGTGGACACAGAGAAAAGAAGTAGATAGATATCACACTTTATTGAACAATGAGTTAAAAAAGTATGATTGTTCTAGCTAAGGTGTTTAAAAAAGTATTTCGTGACTAAAGAAGCACTAAGTTTGCCTGATATCGACGATTCGCCTCTCTCTCCTTGTGTTGCCAATGGTCAAGACAGAACTAAATTTGAACAATTCAAAGCAGATAGTGATTACTTAAAAGAGCCCCTTAGAACAGAATTACAAAACAATAGTGATCATTTCAGTAACGATGCTGTACAACTTTTAAAGTTCCATGGAAGTTATCAGCAGGACAATAGAGATACCAGGCAAAAAGGAGTTGAGAAAGACTGGCAAATGATGCTGAGGCTAAGGAGCCCAGGCGGGCATATACCTCCGGAATTATTTGTGGCATTAGACCATCTTTCAGATCAGCTAGGCAATGGAACTCTACGAGCAACAACACGACAAGCATTCCAAATGCATGGGATTAAGAAAGAAAGCCTAAAAACTGTGATCGAAACAATTATTAGATCAATGGGTTCAACACTTGCGGCTTGCGGTGATATAAACAGAAATGTAATGGCCCCAGCAGCGCCCTTTACATATGGTGACTACCCAGTTGCGCGACGTTTAGCAAATCAAATTGCAGATGTACTTAGCCCCTCATACGCTGAGAAAACTTATCTCGAGCTTTGGGTTGACGGAGATATAAGCTATAAAATAAGCCCTTCTAATGAAGTTAAAAAAGTAAGAAAGAATCAATATAAGGAAGGTGTCTATAGTGGAGACATTAAAGAACCACTATACGGATCAACTTATTTACCTAGAAAATTTAAATGTGCAGTTACAGTTCCTGGTGATAATTCGGTTGACTTACTAACTCAAGACATTGGTTTGGTTGTTTTTACTAATGCGAAAAATAAACTTATAGGCTGCAATGTTTACGTTGGCGGAGGAATGGGGCGTACACATAATAACGAAGAGACTTTTGCAAGATCTGCTGAACCAATTGGTTTCGTATCTGCAGAATATGTGCTCGAGTTGGTTCAATCTATTCTTGCTCTCCAAAGAGACTATGGTGACAGGAAGGTAAGAAGACATGCGAGAATGAAGTATCTAATTAATGACAAAGGCATTGAGTGGTTTATTGACAAACTAAAAAATAATTACTTCAAGTACCCTATAAAAAGTTTAAGGAAAGAACCAACCTCTAAATTACTTGATTATCTTGGTTGGCATAAACAATCTCATGATCTATATTTTGTAGGCATACCTCTTTTATCAGGTAGACTTAGTGGAGAGTATAAAAAAGCCATTTGTAAACTTGTTAATAAATTTAAATTAGATATTCAGCTAACACCTAATCAAGATCTACTACTCTGCAATATTGGAAGTTATCAAAGGTCATCTATTAAAAAGGAATTAAGCAATATTGGTATTATTAAACCTGATTCACCTGAACCTATTCAAAGGCATGCGTTAGCCTGCCCTGCTCTACCACTTTGTGGTTTAGCTGTTACAGAAGCTGAGCGAATCCTGCCAGAAATTTTAGATCGTATAAACACCCAGCTTTCTGACCTGAGGATTCAAAAGACGTTGCTATTTCGTATGACAGGTTGTCCAAATGGATGCGCCAGGCCATACATGGCGGAACTAGCTTTGGTAGGTAGTGGCTTAGATCAATATCAACTATGGCTTGGTGGTAGTCCGAACTTGCAAAGGCTTGCGAAGCCTTTTATTCAAAGGATGCCTTTGACATCACTAGAAGAAACACTTAAGCCTCTCTTTATTAGTTGGAAGAATTCTAAAAAAGAAATTAGTTTCGGTGACCATATGAATGAACTAGGAGATCAAAATATAATGGAGTTACTATCACTAAAAGACAAGGAGCCATAAAAGGCATTTGCTGAATTATTTTTCCATGCCCATAGTTGATCTCCATAACTAAAATGCCACCATTCATTTGGATGCTGTACAAAACCAGCGCTGCTCATCATCTCGTGCAATAAAAGTCTTCTGGAATGCCAAGTTGCTGAGATAGAATTAGGGTTAGTCTTCGCTGATTGTGAATAGTGATTAGGCATTGAAATGTCTCCAATCTCATCAATAGCCCCACCCATGTCAATAGGAAGACCATTAGAGGTAGCTAATGTGATATCAATTGCTGCGCCAGTGCTATGTGGGGGTGGTGTTAATGGATTAGTACTTGGTGGTGCCCAAAACTTTTGAACTTGATCAACTATTTCTTGATATTTCGATGAATAATTACTATCTGAAAAAGAAATTGCTTGGTTAAGACATTCTCTTTGAATCGAATATTCAACCATAAATTTTTGTACAGCCAATGGTCTCCAGGCGTCAAAAATAGCAAGTTGAAGCTCAGAATTGGTATTTTTTAGAAGATCTTGGGCTAAAAATAACCTATCAATAACCTTGGACCTCAGTCTCCACGGAGAGGATCCGTTAGCGTAAGGAGCACCTAAAGAAAGATATGGATGAGGCTCTAAACGCAATAATCTAAATGGTATTTCTACCAGAGGATCTTTAGAGGCAGAGATAGGTATCTGATGCCAAGGTCTTAGCACTAAATTAACTTCCCTAGATGAAGACTTTCCACAAAATACATAGTTTTTCCACAAATGTAATCTCGCTTTACTAAAAACGAAACCCTATAAATAGCTGTAGATATAAATAATTATATGATATGAGCCTAGAATTATATAGTAAATCTAGGTTTCAATCGAATAATTTTCAATACTAAAACCCTTGCAATTCCAAGCACTATCAAATTTGGAAGGAGTTAAAACATAAAATCACTAGATCAAACATAAATGTAAAAGCGAAGAATAAAAAAGTCCAAAGATACCAACCACAAAAAGTTGGATGCACGAGTCGCATATGAGACTCGTTGTTGTGGAAAAACAATTAATTTAGTTGAGAGTTGCCAAGAAACCGTTTCCAGTGTAAATCCAAGTTATCTTTTAATAGTTTGTATGAATTAAGTTCAGGGTCACTGTTAAGGATATAAAGAGCCTCCTTACGGGCTAATTCAAGTACATGAGAATCATTTACCAAGTTAGCCAATGCAAAATCAGGAAGACCAGACTGTCTAGTTCCTAATACTTGACCAGGACCACGCATACGAAGATCAATTTCAGAGATCTCAAATCCATCAGTTGAACCAACTAAATATTCTAATTTTTTTCTTGAATCGCTATTTTTGCCAGAATCAATAAGAATACATTCAGAAAAGCTTGCCCCTCGCCCGACACGACCACGTAGTTGATGTAACTGTGCGAGACCAAACCGATCTGCATGGTCTATAACCATTAGTGTAGCGTTTGGAACATCTACACCAACTTCTATAACAGTTGTTGATACAAGAATATCTACTTCACCAGAAACAAAACTATTTATAGTGGAATTTTTATCTAGGCTTGACATGCGACCATGCAAGAGACCCACATTAAACTCTTGGAAAAGATCATTGGACAGTTCATGGTAGACGTCAACAGCTGACCTTAATTCAATTTTCTCTGATTCCTCAACTAGAGGAAGGACAAAATATACTTGGTGCCTTTTTTTTATATGTGCCCTTATAAGGTCAAAAACCTTGTTCCGTTGAGAGAATTGGAGCATACTTGTTTTAATCTTTTCCCTACCTGGTGGCATTTCATTGATCTGACTTACATCTAAATCACCATGTATTGATAGGGCAAGTGTTCTGGGGATTGGTGTCGCGGTCATCGTTAATAGATGAGGTTGAAGCCCCTTCCTTAATAACAAATCACGTTGATACACTCCAAAACGGTGTTGCTCATCAACAACAACCAACCCTAGCCTAGAGAATGATACTGAGTCTTCGATTAAAGCATGAGTACCTACGATTATATTGACACCACCGGTAGAAAGGTCATCTAATATTTGCTTGCGTCGAGAGTTGGGAGTTGACCCAGTAATTAAGTCAACTGTTACATGAAGTTGAGGGAGCCACTTACAGAGATTCTTGTAGTGCTGTTGCGCCAAAACCTCAGTAGGTGCCATTAATGCTCCTTGCCAACCAGAATCTACTGCATAAAGTAATGCAGCTATAGCTACTACTGTTTTTCCACTACCAACATCGCCTTGAAGTAGCCTTGCCATGGGTTCAGAGGATTCGAGATCTGACTCAATTTCATGGAGCACTCTTTTCTGCTCATTGGTAAAACTAAAAGGCAGTAAAGAATAAAATTGTGAAGTTAAACTATTAATCTGATTGACCTTTTTTAATTGCGGGGCGGGCTTTTTTCTAAAAAGATTTCTCTTGCGTAAAAGAGCTAATTGAAGACAGAGGAATTCGTCAAATACTATTCTTCTTCTAGCAGCATTTAGGGATTCCAAATTATTAGGCTGGTGAATTTGATTCATTGCATTTTGAATAGACATCAAAGAGTGATGACTAATTCTTTCTTGAGGGAGAGGATCTTTCCAGAAAGCAGCAAAGGGCAACACTAAATCAAAAACTCTTCTAATTCGTACTGCTGTAAGCCCCTCTGTAAGTGGATAAATAGGAATTAATCTACCAATACTCTTTGACTTTATAGAAGTGCCTTGATTCTCTAAAACCTCAATTATAGGATCTATAAAACATTTACCATAAGATCCCTCTTTAACTAGACCGCTCACAGCAACTGTTGACCCAGTAGGATATTGGCTAACCTGTTTCATTAAGTAACCCCGATTACTAAATCTACGCCCTGCAAAAAACTTAGTTAATTTAATTCGTCCTGTAGAATCCTGAATAAGCAATTCCAAAACTGAAAGGTTTGGGTTCCGAGGACTAGTAAAATAGTTTGTTCGTCGAATTGAAGCAACAATAGTTGCCGTTTCACCAGCTTCCAAAGAAGAAATTCGTTTTAATTGAGAATAATCAACATAATCACGAGGGTAGTGTACTAATAAATCCCGTATAGTAAAAATTCCCAGGCTGGCTAACAATTCAATTGTTTTGGACCCAATTCCCTTTACCGTTGAAAGTGTTGAGTCTAAAGAGGGTGTAGAGTCTTTAACATTAATTTCTACGTTGGAATAGTCTTTTTGATTTGGTAATCTCAGTTTTGGAGGCTTTATAGTTGTTGGAGGGTCAAATACCTTTGAGAGACTATAGAGTGCCTTTCTTGTATCTATTACTAGCCTGCGTCTGGCTGATTCAGGGCTAGAATCATAAGCTTCAAAACCTTCTGATAAAGATATCAAAAAATCTATTTTTTCTTTTGGTAGATGTTTTGAATCTAATGAAATGAGCTCTCGTGCTACAAAAGTATTAAATCGTTCTTTTCTTCCATGAATATTACGGAAGCCATTCTCAGACTCTAATGTCAAGGCCTGCTGCAATGACCTTATCCATTTAAGAACTTGATCAGAGATAAAGTCTATGGTTCCTTAATTTGATTAAGGGATCTAGGCTGGTTTGATTTTTGCCACCAATTTTCTCTGACCTCATTAACCAATGAACGTTTAGACCAATAACGTTGTTGTTTCACCATTTTCGTTAATCTGACAAGTTCATTTGTGAAACTATCTCTACATTTTCTTAATTTAAAATGGTCAAATTCAAGTTCCGATGGACGAATAAAAATACATTGAATATCTACTATTGTATCTAAAGAATTGTCCTGTATTGGCAACCTAAGTCTCAGAATATTAGAAGGAGAATGAAGAGACTGAATTTGGCCAGCAAGAACACCTTCTAAAAGTGTTATAGGAACAAAACTATTAATCAAGCCAATTCTCAATAGTTCAATGTTTATTGCGTGTGAAAGATTTTTTAATCTTGTTGTTAGTGCTGAGTCAATAGAATTAATCCAATAAAATAGGTCTTCCGCTGTTTCTGGAAGTAAAATATTAGTATTTAAAATCTCTGTATCTAATAATGGTGTTTCCCGAGAATCTGGTTCAACAATGTTTTGGGTGGATGGTTTAATGGATGAGATAGCATCGCCTGCCATAGAGAATATTGATTTTAAGAAATCGATATTAGTCTTTGGATTTTCTGAAGTAACTGGAGCTTTTTGATAACTTAGATCATCTATATTTGTATCTACCGTCTCCTTGTCATTCTCTACTTTGGGGTCAAAAGCCAAATGAATTGAAGTACCAAGAGGTGATGTAGCTTTCTGGTCATTCCAGCGCTCTATATTTAATTGCTCATTAATTGGAAGTGAAAGACCTAGTTCAATAGAATCTGAACAATCACCTGTCCGTGGATTATTTCTATAGTTAGGGCCTATGTTGGTAGACAACTGGTCTTTAATCGTCTCCAGATAGTTATTGTTCTCTAGTTCTAGACTTTTGGCGAAATCAGACAATTGCTCAATGGTTAATAGAGAAATAATGTTAGAAACGATTTCGTCAATCTTTTGCTGGAATGACTCCTGTAATTCCTTTGAGGGAAGGGTTGTAATTTCATTAGATCCTGAAGTAACTATTTCAAGAACAGCCTCTCTAACCACATTTGATAATATATTTCTAAGAATTTGCAAATAAAGAGCGTAAAGGCGGTAAATAGTAGGTCTTAAAGCTAATGTTTTTTGACGTAGTAATCCTAATTGTTCAAAGGGGTCAAGGTTAGCCACTCGATTACGATTTATATTCAAAACTATTTTGAGGATATAGAAGCAACCTCTGCAGCAAAATCTGATTGGTCAGTTTCAATTCCTTCTCCTAGGGTATATCTTGTAAAGCGTCGGATTCTTAAATTTTCACCAATCTGACCAGCAACTTGCTTAACGAGTTGCTCTACAGTGATTGAAGTATCACGAATAAAAGGTTGCTCTATTAAAGCTAGTTCTTTTAGCCTCTTAGAAATTCTACCAGCTACAATCTTTTCCTTAATTTGATCAGGCTTGCCAGACAGATCATCACGGCCCATCTCTATTGACTTTTCCTTATCCGAAACTTCAACAGGAATATCGTCAACAGCTACAAATTCAACATTTGGGCACGCTGCAATTTGCATTGAGATATCTCTAAGCAGACCTTGAAACAATTCTCCTCTTGCGACAAAGTCAGTCTCACAATTTAGCTCTAGCAAAACACCAACTCTTGAACCTGTATGGATATAACTGCCTATAGCACCTTCAGCTGCAACTCGGCCGGATTTCTTCTCTGCGCTAGAAATACCTTTTTGTCTCAACCATTCAACAGCTTTCTCCATATCAGCATCCGATTCGACTAAAGCCTTTTTGCAATCCATCATTCCAGCACCAGTCTTGTCACGAAGTTCCTTAACTAATTTTGCTGTTATGTCAGGCATTGTTTTTTAAAAGAATGATGAATGAATTAAAGGGGAAGTTGACGACCTTAATATTTTAGAAAGCAGGCTTATGTAGCAGAAGATTTTATCTAAATGCTACTACTTTAGTCTTTGCCCACCTCTATGCTCATTGGAGCCATGACGTCCTTCATTTATAGCGTCTGCCAATCGGCCAAGAATGAGTTGAACTGATCTGACAGCATCATCATTACAAGGAATAGGAACTTCACAAAGGTCTGGGTCGCAATTTGTATCAAGCATTGACACCAAAGGGATATCTAGTTTACGAGCTTCTAAAACAGCGTTTGTTTCTCTTCTCTGATCAACAAGAACAACAACGTCAGGCAAGCGTTTCATCCCTTTTAAGCCTCCTAGATATTTCTGGAGTCGTTCAAGTTCATGTCTCAAGACAGAAGCTTCTTTTTTAGGCCTCATTGCAATTGCGCCACTAGATTCCATTCTTTCCAGGTCTTTTAGCCTGTCTATACGTGCTTTCATGGTGGTCCAATTAGTGAGCATTCCCCCTAGCCATCGCTGGTTTACATAAGAAGCTCCACATCTATTAGCTTCTAGTGCTACAACCTCTGATGCTTGTTTTTTTGTCCCTACAAAAAGAAATCTCTTACCACTTTTGGCAGCATTCCTTGTCCATTTATAAGCACTGTTCATACAAACAGCAGTTTTTACGAGATCAATGATGTGAACCCCATTTCTCGCACAATAAATGTAACGAGACATTTTAGGGTTCCATCTTCTTGTCTGGTGACCAAAGTGAGCACCAGCTTCCATCATCTCTGAAAGAGTTACGACAGCCATTTTTAAAGTTTCGGGTTGGCCTCCACCTGACAGGGATACATTATGCTGAACTGAAGAGTCAGATCAACCTAGATCACCCGAAACAGTCAGGTGTGCGGAGTTTATGTACTTGGGTAATCTATCAAAAAGGTTGAATCAATGCAGCCCTTGAGAATATGCTTCACGATAAATTGCTCTGACACCTATTAAATTAAGAGGCAAGCGTAAGATCTCCATGGCTAATCCTGGATAGCCTTTCCTAATCAAGTATTGAAGTAAAGGTTTTAAGTTGGTGGTGTTAATTAACCCAAATAGTGTAAGAGTTTCCCAAATAAATCTGTGAAACAAAGTGAATTGAATTATAAAACGAACTCTTCTAGAGGGATGCTTTCGAAAAAACACCAATGCCATCTTTGCTCGTTCATGTTCTATTCGAATTAAACTTGGAATCTGGTCAATACTTAATGCTTTATGCCAATGATAACCAACAGCCTTAGGACATTTGACCAATTCAACATTCATCCTTCGAAGCCTTTCTCCCAGCTCAAGATCTTCCCAACCATAGAGTTTAAAAGCAGGGTCAAATAATCCTGCCGCTTCTAGAACATTCTTATCTATGGCAACATTACCAGTAGCAAAATAGGCAAAAGAAATATCACGTAGTTTGTGAGGTTCTGAAGTAGGATATTCAAAATTAGAAGTATTAATAACTGCCCCGTAAGTAAAGCAGAAACGATCACCTCTCTTATTCCATGTATTGATAAGGCTGCGCGAATGAGAATCAATGAAAGATTCAGTCACAACCAAATCGCTATCTATAAAAATAATCACATCACCAAGCGAATTCTCTACACCTTTATTCCTACCTTGTCCAGGGCCAGCATGCAGTTGCTCTAGTAATTTCAAATGAGGAAACTTGGTTAAATTCCCCCTAAGCCAAGATGATGTTCCGTCTGTAGAGCCATCATCAACCAATACGACCTCATAACCTTTTATATCAGAGGAAAATACTTGATTCTCAAGTGCTATTAAGCACTTCTGAAGTATGGGGAGGCGATTATATGTAGGTATAACAACACTTATAAACATCCTAAATATGGAAGAAATTAAGGCCGAGAAATATCTCTTGTCTATTAAGTTAACGCATATATAGCAATTAATTTAAAATCGATGCGATCTAGTCAGTCTGCAGCACCGCCATTATTTGCTGTGCCTGTGACTCCATTACCTGCTCCTTCACCAGGGGAGCGAAGCTTACGTTTTTTAAATTTTCTGGCATAAGCACGATTCCTCTCCTGCTTTTCTTTCTTGAGATTTCTTCGTTTAGACATTTTTAAAATGTAATTATCTTTCTACCCTACTCAAGAAAGTGCAACAACCTACCATCTTCCATCTTTAAGAGACGATCTGCTACATCAAGTATTCGAGGGTCATGTGTAACCATCAATACTGCACATGATTGCTCTAATGCCAAACGCTTAAGAAGAGACACAATTTCCCTTCCAGTGGCACTATCAAGAGCAGCCGTTGGCTCGTCGGCCAATAAAAGTTTAGGTCTAGCAGCTAAAGCCCTTGCTATAGCAACTCTTTGTTTCTGTCCACCTGACAAATCATGAGGAAGTTTGCTCATATGTTCTTGCAAACCAACTTCCTCTAACCATTGTCTTGCTTGAGCTCTACGTTCTTCATAAGTAAAACTGGCTAATAAGTCAGAACCAATTTGAACATTTTGTTCAGCGGTAAGACATCTAAGAAGATTATGCCCTTGAAAGATCATCCCGATATTTCGCCTCAATCTCTGACGAGTTTTCCTAGAGGAATTACGCAGCTGATGACCTAGAACCTTCAAGTCACCATGCTGAATATTTCTTAAGGCTCCAATAAGAGTAAGAAGGGTTGTCTTTCCACAGCCTGAGGGACCTGTGAGTAGAACAACTTCACCAGGTGATATTTCGAGAGAGATTGAGTGCAAAACTTGCTTTTTCATCGATCCATTACCGAACCAATGGGACAAATCTTTTATTTGTACAGTTAAAGGAATCGCTGATTTATGTTTTAGTTGAGCCAATGCTAGAAGACCAAAGAATTTAAAAGATCTCTGCAGGGTCTGCATCTACTAAGCGACGCATTGCCAACATTGCGGAGGACATACACATGAGCAGGATCAAGATAAATACAGTTAATGCTCTTTGAGAGTCCATAGCTACTGGAAGTTTTGTAGAGGTTCTTACCAATGCATACAAACATTGCCCAGAAATATAAGCTGGTACATAACCCATAACAGCAAGTAACATTCCTTCCCGAGCGACAACCCCCAAAAGAGTTTTTAATCGATAACCCATTGCCATTAACGTTGCATATTCAGGCAAATGATCACTTACATCGCTATAGAGAATTTGATAAACAATTACACATCCAACAACAAATCCCATAGCTGCGCCTAGGGTAAAAATAAATCCAATTGAAGTACTTGTTCGCCAATAATTCTTCTCAAATTCGATAAAATCATTTTTAGTGAGAACACGAACATCCTTAGGCAAGCTAGCTGTTAAGGATCTGACTACCATTTCTTGGGCGGCTCCAGGCCTAAGACGAATTAAACCTATTTCTATACTTCCAGAAGGGGTACTCGGTAACAAATGTAAGAAAGTCTCTCTGCTGGTAATTAAATTGCCATCGGCACCAAATGAAGGCCCAAGGCTAACCAAACCAGCTACACGAACTCTCTTACCAGCAACTTCTGTTTCAATTTTTTTTCCTTCTAAAAACCACTTAGATATAGGTCCAAATTCATTCCTAGAAAGGACATCAAACAAAACTCTTCCTTTGCTATTTAGCAATGGTGCTTTCGAAGAGAAGCCAGAATCTAAAAGAAGCGGATCATTTGGTTCGAAACCTAAAGCTAAAATAGATCTTGTAGATAAAGTTTCTGGATTACGCCAAAGAAGAAAGTTCCAATTAACGGGAGTTGTACCAATAACGTCTTTATGAGCCATTGATTGTATAAGTCGTCTGCGGGGGAAACCACTCATACTTATCGAACTCATTGACCTAGGACTCATTAGGACTAAATCTGCATCAAACAATCTGTGAACAGTGACACTTGCATCAAACAATCCATCACGAAACCCTAGTTGCATAAACATAAGAATGCCAGCAAAACATATTCCTGCTAAGGCAACTAATAATCGAATTGGTTGCCGAGTAAGAAGTAACCATGCCAAGGGTATACGACGTTTTTGTAAGAATCTAAATTTCACTATGGGATAAATCTTGCAATAACCTTCATTCCAGTAAAACGAGTTACTTGGTCAGAAGATGTAGGTTGAAGACTAATTCTTACTTCTATAACTCTTGCATCAGCATCACCAGTTGGATCCGTTGACAAAACCATACGTTGACGTACCTGAGGACTGATATGGGTAACTTTCCCCAAAAGTGTTCCATCAAAACCTCCATTCTCACTAATTATTGATACATTCTGACCAAGCCTCACCCTATTAATATCCGACTCATAAACCTCAATAAGAGCTTCCATCAGGTGATTAGATGCAACTTCAAGTACCCCTTCATTCCCTGGCCGTTCTCCTGGTCGGGCATTAATTCTCAGGACAACCCCATCTATAGGACTTTTCAGTTGTGTATAGCCAAGGTCAATTTCTAGGCCTTTTATTTCTGCAATAATCTCATTCCGTTTGCCTTCTAAAATATTAAGTTGGTCTAGCTTTTCTTCAAAAATAGAAAATGCAGAAGCTCCTTCACGAGAAGTTTCCTTATATCTATCAACTTCTCTTTTCTGAAAGGAGATGTTACTCAGTAGAGTTTGTAAACGCGCTTTACTAACTTCAAGATCAGCTTCCAATCGTGGTCGATTATCAAAAATTGCTAGTACTTGGCCTTTGTCAATCTGATCTCCCTCATTGATAAGCAATTTAGAAATCCTGGGAGTACCACCAAAACCACTTACAGGCGCAGCGAGTACTCGTGAATCACCAAATGGTACGAGTTGGCCTAAAGCAGCTACTCCTTCTATGGGTCTTTCTGCTTCAGCCAATGGAATGTCATTTATAGGTGAGTCAGCCTTTTTACTAATAAACAGTAAGCCCGTTAGGGATATGATTCCTATGCTAGAGAAAAGTACCCATTTCGATTTTACTAATTTA
Organism: Prochlorococcus marinus str. MIT 9211; assembly: GCF_000018585.1. Taxonomy (NCBI): domain Bacteria; kingdom Bacillati; phylum Cyanobacteriota; class Cyanophyceae; order Synechococcales; family Prochlorococcaceae; genus Prochlorococcus; species Prochlorococcus marinus. Next base: position 908,796 of record NC_009976.1, read on the forward strand.
GGTAGTCGTCGGGACAATTGAACAGAACCATGTCTATATATTCGTCTGCCCAATGAGGACTGAACGTCTTCGCTAGAACTTGCCGAGTTTTGTCGTTGCGTTTTTGTTGAAGACAATAGAATTGCTGCCTCTCATATCTTTCAATCGTAAGAGGTGAATCAAGCGAATCTGGGGTAGAAGATATAGAACACGTAATAAGAACGTTTAAAAAGCCATCAACTAAATCTAAGAACAAGGAGTCTTCAGACCTAGCATTTGGCTTTATAAACTGAACATATGAAGAGAATATATTCCCCCATTCAGGCAATTTTCTTGGATTCGTGAAAGAAGGAATTCTTAATTCTCTTAATTTAAGATCTATTGCAGTCGGAAGGGCCTTACCAACAGGAGATAAATCAACAATGGCAGCTGTCACTCCTTCCATGCCAGCAACGATATCTACGCCAAAAATTGGCAAGTCAAAGGTAGGGTCTGGGAAGAAAACACAATGAAGGATTTCCAAAGATGACCCTAACATCGCAATCTCTAAATGAATCTTCCTAAAACCTCTAGATTGATGAAATTCATTAACTATAAAAAGGTCATCTCCAGCAAGTGTTCCATAGATATTCTGTAATTTTGGATCTAAATCCAAAGTTCTTAAACCGACCAGGCACTTCCTACGATGCCTGATTCGATCTCTCACTGACTCCAAAAGAGGGTCCAGAGCAAAAAAGGTATATAAACAAGTAAACAACAATATGCGAAAAAGGTTCAGAATGGAACTTAGAAGAGAAACACTGGAGAGCTCGATTGCAAGACCTGAAGATAAATCGATTGGCACTTAGAAGTGGTGCGGAATGTATTTCAACATCAATGCCAGAATCTGCACTTACCTGCATTGACCTTTGGTGCAAGGCCGGAAGTTCCTTTGAAGACAGTGACGAGAAAGGAATGGCTCATTTTCTTGAACATATGATTTTCAAAGGAAGCAGCAAGTTACGAGAAGGTGAATTTGATTTAAAGATTGAAGCCCTTGGCGGCAGCAGTAATGCTGCGACAGGTTTTGATGACGTACATTTTTATGTATTAGTACCTTCAGAAGGTGTCGAGCAAGCAATTAAGTTATTAATCGAACTTGTCCTATGTCCAAGCATTATGAAAAATGCATATTCATTGGAGCGTGAAGTTGTACTCGAAGAAATAGCTCAACAAAGTGATCAACCTGACGAGAAAGTGTTTCAGATGGTTCTGGAAGGTTGTTGGAGCAACCATCCATATGGGAAATCAATTCTAGGCAATGCATCAAGCCTTAACGCATCGACTCCGAATCGAATGAAGTTGTTCCATCAAAGGCTATATAAACCAGAGAATTGTGTCCTATCAATCGCTGGGAAGTCCCCGAGAAATTTATTAAAAATATTGAGCGAAGGTGAACTTGGCAAACAAGTTGATAAATCAAATCCCAACAATTCAAAACCAAACTCAAAAAAACTCAACTTTAATATTGGTCGAAAGATAGTAGAGGTTAAAAGACTTGAGTCAGCGAGATTAGTTATGGCATGGCCAGTACCTCCTGCTTCTGAACAGTTCATAATAATGGGGTATGACATAGCGACTACTCTTCTAGGAGAAGGTAGACGTAGTAGACTTGTTAATAATTTGCGAGAGGAACAACAAATAGTCGAATCAATTGAAATGGACCTAACTGCACTTGAACAGGGAGGCCTTGTATTGCTAGAAGCGTGTTGCATAGAAAAAAATCTCAACAAAGTAGAAGATTCGATTAATCAAATTCTCATAGAAAGTATTAATAGTCCTCCTAGCGAACGAGAAACAAAACGTGCCAAAGAATTAGTTAGAAATGGATTTTGCTTCAGCCTTGAACATCCAGCACAGGTTGCAGCAATTACAGGTACACAAACACTTTGGAACCGTCATCAGCCACTGCTTGAACCTTTAAAGGATATAGATGGCTGGTCAAGTTCTATGATCCAAGAAGAAATATTTAGTTGTTTGCAGCCAAGCCAATGCTTCACTTTAATTGCAAAACCTCTTAGTAGTTGATAATGCAAAAGCTAAGAATAGTTCTAGATCCCAGGGATACAGCGGGTATAATGTCGGCAAAATTATGGATTAAAGAAGGTAGTAGAGCAGACCCTAAAAACAAGCAGGGTCTTCATTATCTTTTAGGTTCACTTCTTAGTAGGGGTTGTGGCCCCTACAACCGAATAGAGATTGCTGATCTAATAGAGGGGTGCGGAGCTGCCTTACGTTGCGACACCTTTGAAGATGGTATATTGCTCAGTCTTAAATGTACAGAAAGAGATCAATCAAAGCTATTACCATTATTTGTGTGGATGGTTACAGCGCCACATATAGCATCAGATCAAATGAGTTTAGAACGTGAGCTATCTATACAACTACTACAAAGACAAAAAGAAAGCGCCTTTCATGTAGCCTTTGATTGTTGGAGGAGAATTATTTATCGCAAGTCCCCTTATGAACATGATCCATTAGGAACCCTTGCTGGTATTGCTGCTATTGGGGAGGATGATCTAAAAAACTTATCAACTAAATTGTCTATAAGAGAACAGGTATTAGTAATCTCTGGTAGCTTCCCTAAGAAAATTGAATCAGATATTAAAAGCTTGTTCTCGTTTACTTCCTCTAGCCTGAAAGATAGTGACGTGAATATTACTTCAGAAGGAAGTAAAGAATTTAAGGTTGACAATCATAAGCAAAGGCTGATACTTCGACACCAAGAGACAAGCCAGGTAATATTAATTTTAGGGCAAAAGACTATTAGCCACTCTCATCAAGATGACTTGGTCTTAAGACTACTGAGTTGTCATTTGGGTTCTGGTATGTCCAGTCTACTATTTAAAAAGTTTAGAGAGCAATATGCATTGGCATACGAAACTGGGGTTTACCATCCAATTAGAGAATATGAAGCACCTTTTGCAATTCATGTGGCAACTACTCAAGAGAAGGCATTGCATTCTTTACGTCTCCTCAAAAAATGCTGGGAAATACAATTGGAACAAAAGATATCAGAAGAAGAGTTATTCTTAGCCAGAGCAAAGTTTAAAGGTAATGTTGCCCATAACTTGCAGACAGTTAGTCAAAGAGCCGAAAGGAAAGCCCAGCTGTTAAGTTTTGGTATGAGCGATAACTATGACAATGAATGCTTCAAAAGAGTTGATACAATTTCTGCAGAAGAGATACAAACCACTGCAATAAGATATCTCAGTAATCCATTGTTAAGCTTATGCGGACCAAAGAAAACACTTGACATATTGGCAAGTCATTGGTGTTAGAGAAAAGTTATTCACTTACTGATCGGCGAGAAAGGTTATCACTAGCAATTAAAAAAGTACCTCGCCTAAACCTTACTTCAAAATAATCAAGCGGTCTTACGCCAACAACTTCTCCAAGTTCATCTACTCCTACCAAGTCGGCCGGTCTAAGCATCGGCATAGGGTCAGTTGTTTTAAGGTATGGCAAAGGAACTCTTAAAAAGACCTTATCGCCAATGGAGATATTCATAAAAAAATACTACTCGACTCGACAAGGGGCTCAAACAATATTAACCAGAAATAATCCAAATAGTAGCCTTCAAAAAAGTCTAATTAAGTAGAATGATATTACTAGCGAAGAGGCGTTAACTAGTGCAGGATATAATTACATAGGAGCTAAACGTGAAAGAGCTGAATACATTGATTGCTACATTAGCAAGTCTAATGACAATAATAATTGCTACGTTGACTCCTTCTGCAATATTACTTCCAAGGATAGAGCTTCCTCCAAAGGTTCATGAGCTTCCTAGCACTTGGCAAGTACCGGCCCTACTAATATGCGCATTGGTAACCGGGCCAAAAGCAGGACTAGTCTCAGCAGTTGCATATTTAACTATCGGTCTTTTTTATTTTCCTATATTTCATGGTGGTGGTAGTACTGGGTATTTGCTTACACCTGACATGGGATATCTACTAGGCTTCGTACCAGCAGTATGGGTAATTGGTGTCCTCAGTGAGACAAAGGGTAAAAGCTCGGTTGTTTATTTAACGCTCTATGCCATTATTGGATTACTAATCATCCACTTAATAGGCATCAGCAACATCTTACTAGGTGCATTAAGTTCTAGATGGACTACAGATTTTATAGAACTAATTTATATCTATACTATTGCAACGCTGCCATCACAACTTCTCCTTTGCCCAGGTGTTGCAATTATCTCTAAGTTTCTCAGGCTTGTATTATTAACCAAATGAAAAGGTCATTAAATAGAAGAAAATATACTATTATTATAGTAAGCCTAATAATTATTTTTATAGATCAGATATCTAAGTATATAGTGCTAGATTTTATGCAAAAGAGTGATCCTATAGTTTTAATTCCGGGGTTTTTACAACTAAATCTCATAAGAAACTATGGAGCAGCATTCAGTCTATTTAACAACCAATCAACATTCCTAGCATTTGTAAGCCTTATAGTCTCTCTATTAATAATTAGTTATGTAATTATTAAACCGACTATTAAAAGATTTCAAGGGATAGGTTTAGCATTCCTTTTAGGAGGAACATTAGGCAATGGCTTAGACAGATGGATACTAGGTTATGTAAATGACTTTCTTGAATTATTATTCATCCAATTTCCAGTTTTCAACTTTGCAGACATCTCAATTAATATAGGAGTAATCTGTATAATCCTTAGCAATCATTCCAAGCCTAAGTTTCATCCCTAACTACTATGAAGGTTAACCAGACTAATATTACTAACGCTAACCAAAATAATTTCATGGGATATGCATAACCACAGTAAACAGCCTCTAATTTTGATAGCAGCAATATGTTTAATCTTGATTTTCTCAGGACTAATAGCTGCTCTTGTTCGCTTAATTAATATTCCAGCAATACTTCTTACATTATTAATATTATGCTATTTCATCTATCAAAAACGTTGGAATTGGTTAAGGCGTTTCTTTCTTAAAAGAATTTTAATTCATTATAAAAATAATTATCGCCGTTTCTCTCCGAAAAGCAGTAGGCAAGCTGCAAGACGAAGCCTTGAAAGTATTGATCGACTAATTGATCGCATTCATAACAATGTTTCGGCAGAAGCATTAAAACAACGTAGAGCCTCTGTAGAGCAAGAATTAGTAAGAGGAGACATCACAGTGGTTCTATTTGGAACTGGCTCTAGTGGAAAAACTACTCTCATAAGAGCACTCCTTAAAGAAATTGTTGGGGAGGTATCAGCAACTATGGGGACAACAAAAACAAGTCATACATATAGATTGCGACTAAAGGGGCTTGAAAGAGGTATTCAGATAATAGATACACCAGGCATTCTTGAAACTGGCGAAGAAGGTAATAAAAGAGAAAAAGAATCTTTTTTAAAAGCAAGCCGTGCTGATCTAATAATCGTTGTTGTGGATACTGACCTAAGATCCATCGAAATGAAGCTTATAGCCACACTTGCTAAAGGGGGAAAAAGGTTATTGCTCGTACTGAACAAATGCGACCTTCGTGGTGAAGAAGAAATTCGTAGACTTTTATTAACTCTAAGAAGACATACAAAAGACTTGATCAATCCTGAAGATGTAATAGCCACTTCAGCATCTCCACAGTCGATACCAGTTCCAGGTGGTTACCCTCTACAACCACTCCCCGAGATTGATGGATTAATTAGGCAAGTGGCAAGGATTCTCCATGAAGAAGGAGAGGAGCTTATCGCCAGTAATATACTTTTGCAATGTAAAAATCTTGGGGATTCTGGGAGAAAACTTCTAACAAATCAACGCAAGATAGCAGCGAAAAATTGTGTAGAACGCTATGCATGGATAAGCAGTGGAGTTGTTGCAATAACACCTCTACCGGGTGTTGACATGATTGGGGCCGCTGCTGTTAATGGTCAAATGGTTATGGAAATAGCGCGAAACTATGGGCTTAAGCTAACCCGAAAAAGGTCTCAAGAACTAGCACTTTCAGTTGGCAGAACTCTTGCAGGGCTAGGAATAGTAAAAGGTGGGATGTCCATAATAAGTAATTCGCTAAGCCTAACCCTTCCAACAATAGTTATTGGGAAGGTCGTTCAGGGTATTACTGCTGCTTGGCTCACAAAAGTAGCTGGCGAGAGCTTTATTACCTACTTCAGTCAAGATCAAGACTGGGGAGATGGTGGCATACAAGAAGTTGTCCAACGCCATTATAATTTATATAGGAGGGAATCTAGCCTAAAAAGTTTTATACAGACAGCACTAGATAGAGTAGTCGAACCATTGAAAGAGGAGCGCAGAAGAGAGCTCCCTCCACACCTAAAGCTTCGGGAGGAGGAGGAAGTAGAGGACCTCTAAGGTCGAGTATTGTTATAAGTATCAAATAAAGTATACCTAATGATATTGAGACAATGCCAGTGATCATTGCAACAATTTTACCTCGCTGATCTTGATCATCCATAGGAAATACTATATCGACTGATTTAAAAGATTAGACAACTGGTCTAAGTGACTATTTTGTGTATGAGGGTTGCCCATAACAGCTTTTAGATAATATCGATCATTTAATAGTGGTCGTGAGAGCATAAATTTATTATCCATCAATAATTGCCTGGTACTCAAAGCCCATTCAGCTGCTTGTTCTTTTGTGATTGCACTAGGTGTTAATGCAATTAAGTGCAATGGGCCAGTAATAATCTCAAAGATATCCGAGTTGATTCTGTTTTTGAAATACGTTTTTCTTTCAATGGAATTCACTAGGAGTGCTTGAATACCAGAGTGTCCTAGTTGACGCAAACCAAGCCATAACTTCAGGATCTCAGCAGGTCTTGTTCCTTGCATTCCCATTTCTCCTCCATTCATAGTCGATCCCCAAGATGGTTCAATGTAAGGAAACCCTATTGAGAAGCAGGAAGAAAGGTGATTAGTATTGGCTACAAGTAACAAAGAGGATGTTTTCGTAATCCCAAGAAGTTTCTGAGGATTCATAGTTATTGAGTCTGCACGTGACAAACCTGGAACAACAGACTTTGTTTCCTCAGCTAGAGAGAAGACTCCTCCAATTGAGGCATCAACGTGAAGCCACAATCCTTCAGAAAAGCAAAAGTCTGAAATATCATCAATAGGATCAACGGCACCACGTATGGTGGTTCCGGCAGTAGCTACAACACAAAAGCATTTATGGCCAAGAAACTTTAATTTTGCAATCTGCTCGTTCAAAGAATTAATGGAAAGTCGCCCAGAATTATCAGCAGAAACTTTATAAATCGCTTCAGCAGGCAGGCCCATGATTTTAATTGCCCTGTAAATAGATACATGCGCTTCTTCGCTAACAAGAATTACTGCATTTGGATCTGTTGAGAGGCCAGAATGATGGCGAGCCAACACAAGCGCCATAAGATTGCTTAAACTTCCACCACTTGCTGCCACTCCTCCTGAACCAGTCTTCATACCAATTTTTTGGGCAATCCATCTACACAAATTATTTTCTAATCTAGAAAGACTGGGGGATAGCTCTTCTGCTAAAAGGTTATTATTTAGACCGGCGCAAATTAAGTCTCCTACAATTGATGCACTTAAAGGAGGCGGGTCAAGATGAGCTAATGAGCCTGGGTGGGAAGGCTGAAAAGAGCCATTCATGATTAAATCCAGGTCTTTCAACAAATCCTTCCTGGATAAACCAGCGAATTTAGGACCTACTTCGGGCAAATCATTGATTGAAGGCAAAGGACCAGTTTCTTCTGCCTTGGAAAACCAATCGCAAAGTTTTAAACAAGCCTCCTCAAGGAATGCCTGAAAATTATCATCAAATTGATCTGGAGATGGAAAAAGCTCCAAGGTTGGATCTTGACTTATATCCCTTTTACCGATCAAGAGTTAAACAAGTTCAAATGTCCATTCTCCATCCCAAGTGGTTATAAGCAATGTATGTTTACTAATTATGCGAATAGCTAAACCTATTGAACTAAACGAAATAAAAACAAGAGAATGGATGAGAAGGCTTTTAAACAGGGCAAATGAACTAGGTAAGGAAGACGAAGTGCCGGTAATAGCAATGATCCTCGACAACAAAGGACATTGTATAGGTCATGGAAGAAACACACGAAACACTGAGCGTGACCCATTGGGGCACGCTGAATTAGTTGCTCTTCGCCAAGCAAAATGGCTGAAAAAGGATTGGAGATTTAATGATTGCACAATTATTGTCACCCTTGAGCCATGTCAAATGTGCGCTGGGGCACTTATACAGGCAAGGATGGGAAAGGTTATCTTTGGAGCGCCAGATACTAAAAGAGGAGGTTTGGGAGGGAGCATAGATCTATCAATTCACAAAAGTGCTCATCACAAAATGATTGTTCATGGTGGGGTAATGAAATACGAAGCACAAGAACTAATACGTAAGTGGTTTAGTCAAAGACGTAGAAAACGGTATGGTTAAGACTTAAATTTTGGTAATTCAGAATCAAAAATTTCAAGAATTTTTTCTACATTTTCAACCTTAGAGTTGTATCCCATTAAACCTATTCGCCATACATTGCCAGCCAAGCTACCTAAGCCACCTCCAATTTCAATGCCAAAATTATTTAAAAGGTGACTCGTAAAGGCTTTGCCATCTACTCCTGATGGAATACGAACTGTTGTGAGAGTTGCTAGACGAATATCTTTGTCGACATGTAATTCTAAACCTAAGTCCTCTAATCCATTCCAAAGAGATTCTGCATTAGTTCTATGCCTAGCCCATGAATTTTCTAAACCTTCTTCATGAATTAATCTTAGAGCTTCACGCATACCAAAATTCATATTCACAGGAGCTGTGTGGTGATAGACCCTGTCACTACCCCAATATTTATTCAAAAGAGAAATATCTAAATACCAGTTTGGGACCTTGTCTGATCGCCTATTCAACTTAGCCTCGGCCCTTTCATTAATAGTAAAAGGTCCTAGTCCTGGAGGGCAACTTAAACCTTTCTGACTACAGCTATAAGCTAAATCAACTTTCCACTCGTCAAGGAATAGTGGAACGCCGCCTAAGGAAGTAACAGTATCTAAAAGGAGTAGGCAGTCATACTTTCTACAAAGGTCTCCAATACCTTCCATAGGCTGGCAAACACCTGTAGAAGTTTCTGCATGAACCAAGGCAAAAACAGAAGGCCTGTGCTCGATCAATGCAGCTTCTATTTCATCAAGAGTAAATGCCTCCCCCCAATCCTTCTCTATTGTTTTGACATTTGCTCTATACCTACCTGCCATATCAGCCAATCTATTACCAAAATATCCCTTAATGCCAATTAAGACGGTGTCGCCCTCCTCAACGACATTAGCTATTGTTGCTTCCATAGCTGCACTCCCGGTACCACTCATTGGAAGTGTTAAACGATTCTTTGTTTGCCAGCAATACCTCAGTAATGACTGAACCTCAGCCATTAGGTTGATGTAAAAAGGATCTAAATGTCCTACAGGCTGAAGGGAAATGGCCTTGAGAACGGAAGGATTTGAATTTGATGGGCCTGGTCCAAGCAGAAGCCTTTCAGGCACATTGATTTGTGCTACAGAAGAGGCAAGAGAATTATCTACTGAAGGAATGGCTTTTGCAGTCGTCAAGACCAAAACAGCTTATTTAATATATGAGCCTAAACACCTAAAGGTAAGGTCGTGAAATTTCTTTTAGGTATTGCAATGGAGATAAATTATTAGAGGGCTAAAAAGGCCGTAAAACAAAAAAAACTTGAGGCTAGAAGAACTTTTATAGGGAGAGTGTCTTAAAAAGTACTTGTTGATACAAAAACAGATCCAAACGCTAATTAATTTCATATTTATAAGCCTAAAAACGTTCCATGAGCAAAAAACCCAGAGAAGTTCTCAGTCAGATCAAAGACGAAGGCATTGAACTAATTGACCTCAAATTCACTGACATACATGGCAAATGGCAGCATTTGACAGTAACAGCTGACATGGTGGATGAAGAAGCATTTAAAAGTGGACTTGCTTTTGATGGTTCCTCAATCAGGGGCTGGAAAGCAATCAATGAATCGGATATGGCAATGGTGCCTGATGCAAGCACTGCTTGGATAGACCCTTTTTATCGTCACAAAACACTTAGTCTCATATGTTCTATACAAGAGCCCAGAAGTGGAGAACCTTATGCCAGATGCCCTAGAGCATTGGCACAAAAAGCACTTTCATATTTGTCATCAACTGGCTTGGCTGATGCGGCGTTCTTCGGACCAGAAATTGAATTTTTCCTCTTTGATGATGTTCGTTATAACTCCAGCGAAGGTAATTCTTTCTATAGCGTAGATACGATTGAAGCTCCTTGGAATACAGCTAGAGAAGAAGAAGGAGGCAACTTAGCTTACAAAATCCAATATAAAGAAGGGTACTTCCCAGTATCTCCTAATGATACGGCTCAAGATATAAGGTCTGAGATGCTTCTATTGATGGGTCAACTTGGAATTCCAATTGAAAAACATCACCATGAAGTTGCTGGGCCTGGACAACATGAGTTGGGCATGAAATTTGCTTCGCTAATAAATGCTGCTGACAACGTAATGACCTATAAATATGTTGTAAGAAACGTAGCAAAGAAGTATGGAAAGACTGCGACTTTTATGCCTAAGCCAGTTTGGAATGACAATGGTACTGGAATGCATGTGCATCAAAGTTTATGGAAAAATGGTCAGCCTCTATTTTATGGTGAGGGGACATATGCAAATTTATCTCAAACTGCAAAATGGTATATAGGGGGGATACTTAAACATGCTCCTTCATTTTTAGCCTTTACAAACCCAACTACTAATAGTTACAAGAGGTTAGTCCCAGGATTCGAAGCACCAGTGAATTTGGTTTACTCCCAAGGGAATAGATCGGCAGCTGTTCGTATTCCCCTAACTGGTCCAAGTCCAAAAGCAAAAAGGCTTGAATTCAGGTCTGGAGATGCTCTTGCTAATCCTTATTTAGCATTTAGTGCAATGATGATGGCTGGTATAGATGGTATAAAAAATCAAATAGATCCAGGCGATGGAGTAGACGTTGACCTTTTTGAACTACCTTCAGAGCAACTTTCAAAAATATCAACAGTTCCATCTTCGTTAAACGACGCTCTTGATGCCCTCAAGGCAGATAATAGTTACCTAACAGAAGGAGGCGTATTTGATTCAGACTTTATAGATAATTTCATCGAATTAAAGTACGAAGAAGTCCAGCAATTAAGACAAAGGCCTCATCCACATGAGTTCTTTATGTATTATGATGCATAATAATTGAAGAATAATTTAAAAGATGTGTAAAGGCTTTAAATTAAACGGAGGGTTTATAGATATTAATCTATAAACCCTTTATTTATTATTTAAGAGAAGCTACAAAGATAGAGTCTATGAACAAATTCAATAAAAGGGTTAATAAGTTTAGTTTACTTTTAAAATTTACATTAATAATAATACCATTATTTTTTATATCAACTAATCTAATTAGAATTAGAAAAGAAAATATTATAGAAAGAGAAGTAATGGATAGGTTTATAGAATTTAATCTATCTCTAGAAAAAATTGAAAACTATATAGAAACTGAAGACTGGCCTAATACCTGCAAAGAAGCAGTTAAGGCTAGTTATTTGATCAAAGAAAATTATCTCGTTTTTAAAAAGAAAGAGCCTTACTACGATTGGAAGGAAATACAAAACCTGCTAGAGGTTATCCCAAGGAAATTTTGTAAAAGTTGAGTTATGCAATTTACAAGAATTGTCAACTTCTGCTAAAACACAAAGTCCATTCCCTCAGAAAAGAAACATCTGAGTGGATAAGTGCATTATAACCAATTCATGGCAGAGCAAAACCTTACAAAGCTTGCATACCAGACCCTCCAACAAGGCAAAAGCATTGCTGGCTTAGCCCATAAAGGCCTAAGCACAAAGCTTATGGAGTTATTCGCTCCAGAAGCACTCCCAAGAGGTTCAGATATTGGCAAAGAGCTCCTAGAGGACCTTCGTACCTCAATGATGGAGTTAGAACAAATTGACTGGCAAGAAGCTGAAGCTGGAATATATCCAAAATCGCTACTATTTGAAGCCCCATGGATTGAATGGTTTACCAAATACCCACTGGTATGGCTAGACATGCCTTCTATTTGGGAAAGGAGAAGAGAAAGAAAAATCAGAGACTTACCTAAAAATATAAAAGAAGAAATTTATCCAGATTATTACTTACAGAATTTTCATCACCAAACCGATGGCTATTTAAGTGATCATTCAGCTGAGATCTATGATATTCAAGTTGAGATTCTCTTCAATGGAACAGCCGATTCAATGAGGAGGAGAGTCGTATCGCCAATAAAAAGAAGTCTGGCCAGATTTATGAATCAGGGAGACAGGAATTTAAAAGTGCTTGATGTAGCAACAGGGACAGGAAGGACTATTCAGCAATTAAGAGTTGCCTTACCAAATGTTGATTTTTACGGACTAGATCTATCTGGAGCTTACCTCAAAAAAGCCAGCAAGTATTTAAATAATAGGAACGGTGAGATGGTTCAATTAGTTAAAGGAAATGCAGAAAATATGTCATTTGAAGATAATAAGTTTAATGCAATATCATGTGTATTTCTATTCCATGAACTCCCTAGAGTTGCTAGGCAGAATGTTATAAATGAATGTTTTAGAATATTAAAACCAGGAGGAAAGTTTGTTATAGCAGACTCTATTCAAATGAGTGATTCTCCTCAATTTATACCCGTAATGGAAAATTTCAGAACATTTTTCCATGAGCCATATTATTTAGATTATGTAAAAGACGATATAGAGGAAAGGCTTACATCATCTGGCTTTACTAATATCGAAGGTAAGTCACACTTTATGACAAGAGTCTGGGTGGCAGAAAAAACATAATTCAGAGTTATTCTAGATATATTTGATAAAGATTTAGTTCCTTAATTTATCTAGAACACTTCGGTCTTCAAGAGTACTAGTATCACCACTAATGTCATTGCCTGCTGCTAAAGATCTAAGTATTCGTCTCATAATTTTACCGCTTCTAGTCTTTGGTAAGGCGTCACTAAAACGAATTTCATCAGGTTTAGCTATAGCTCCAATTTCATTGCCTACATGATTCCGCAAGTCATTAATGAGATGGTCACTTGCAGAAGAAGTACCCTCAAGAGTAACAAAAGCCACAACGGACTCCCCCTTAAGATCATCCGGCCTTCCAACAACAGCAGCTTCAGAAACAGCTGGGTGACTAACCAAAGCAGATTCTATTTCCATAGTTCCAAGCCTATGCCCAGAAACATTTATTACATCATCAACTCTTCCCATTACCCAAAAATATCCATCCGAATCCCTTCTCGCTCCATCGCCTGCAAAGTAGATGAGATTGCCGCCGGTAGGTCTTAAATATTCCCAATAACTTTCTCTAAATCGTTTTTCATTTCCGTGAACTGTTCTCATCATTCCAGGCCAAGGCTTTCTTATTACTAAATATCCTCCCTCTCCGGTTGGAACAGTCTCACCATTTGCATTAACAACATCTGCTTCGATACCAGGTAATGGAAAAGTTGCTGAGCCTGGCTTTGTAGGGGTGGCTCCAGGCAAAGGACTTATCATTACACCTCCAGTTTCCGTTTGCCACCAAGTATCTATAACCGGGCAACGGTTACCTCCAATAACTTCGCGATACCACATCCAAGCTTCAGGGTTAATAGGTTCGCCTACAGTTCCTAACAACCTCAAACTATTCATATTGTACTTATCAGGAAGAGAACGCCCATTCTTCATAAATGCTCTAATAGCAGTTGGAGCTGTATAAAAGATCGAAACCTTATGTTTTTCTATTACTTCCCAAAATGCTCCAGGATTTGAAGGACGTGGAACACCCTCATACATAACACTTGTAGCCCCATTGGAAAGTGGTCCATAAACGATATAGCTATGGCCTGTTATCCAACCAACGTCTGCTGTACACCAATAAATATCATCATCTCGTATATCAAAGATCCATTGAAAAGTAAGGTGAGCCCATAAGTTATAGCCAGCTGTGGTATGAACAACTCCTTTAGGTTTTCCCGTTGATCCTGATGTATATAAAACAAAAAGCCTATCTTCACTATCCATATGTTCCGCAGAGCAAAAATCGCTTTGGGAAGGTACAAGATCATGCCACCAATGATCTCTTCCCGTTTGCATGTCTATTGATTCATTCGTACGTTGAACGACTAAAACAGATTTAACACTTGGGCATGCGTTATTAGCTAAGGCCAAATCAACAGCAGATTTAAGCTCGATAACCTTGTCTTTTCTGTATCCCCCATCTGCTGTAATGACAGCTTTAGCTTCACCATCAATCAAGCGATCACGTAATGCTTCAGAAGAAAATCCACCAAAAACAACTGAGTGAGGTGCTCCAATACGAGCACAAGCCAACATAGCGATAGCCGCTTCAGGAACCATTGGCATATAAAGAGCAACCAAGTCTCCTTTCCCTAAACCAAGATCTTTTAATGCATTTGCGGCTCGACAAACCTCTTGATGTAGTTGTTTATAAGTAAAGCGTCTTATTTCTCCAGGCTCTCCCTCCCAAATAATCGCTTCTTTATCTCCATTACCATTCTGAATCTGACGATCTAAGCAATTAAAAGAAATATTTGTTTTGCCACCAGAAAACCATTTTGCAAAAGGTGGATTAGACCAATCAAGGACTTGATTAAATGGTTCGAACCAATGCAACTCCTTACGAGCAGCTTCCCCCCAAAATTTTTCAGGGTCTTCTCTAGCTTGATCTACCATCATCTTGTACTGAGACAAACTGCTTATTCTTGCCTCATCTGCAACGTCAGGTGATGGGTCAAATACTCTCTCTTCATTAAGGACCGACTCAATTGATTCGGACGGATCGGAAGACATAACAAAAAAGACTGATTACTTGCATTCAAGCCACTCAAGGGTTATTAGAAAAGCTAGTGATACGGTTATTAAAAGAATTCCAAATATCCTATGTAATAGTTTTAAGTCTAACTTTTAAATATTCTCAAGTTAAAATCTCGCTACAAAATAAATATAGTACTTCTAATTACAGAACAAAAACAAAGTCTAAATTAATACAGTCGACTTAAAACAAAATTTGGCAATTCTAATAGAGCTTGTTGAGAAGGTGAATCAGGTAGCCAATTAAGTGCCTCATGAGATTCTTTGGCTAAGCTCTCTGCTAAATGTCTAGATCTTGCAATTGCTTTAGAATTTCTAACAATTTCTAATGCATTTTCAAGGTCGCCTTGAGAAGAAAATTCCCTAACAATAAGTGCTTCAAGCGATGGGTTTTCTTCTATAGCATAAAAAACGGGCGCAGTTATATACCCACTTGCCATATCACTGGCGGCTGGTTTCCCTAGTTGTTTATCATTGCCAGTAAAGTCTAAAATATCATCAACAACCTGAAAGGCTAGTCCTAATTGTTTCCCAAAATGATATAAAGAATTCAATTTTTCTTTAGGTAGATCATTTAATACACCAACAGCCTGAGAGCTATTGGCTATTAAAGAAGCTGTTTTACAATAACTTTTCTCAAGATAAGTAGAGAAGGATTGGCCAGCATCAAATCTATAAAGTCCTTGTTTGATTTCTCCATCAGCTAGATCCATAATTACTCTACTAAGCAATTTGACAACATCCAGATTATTTAGATTTGCCAAATGCCAACTGGCTTGCGCAAATAGGAAATCTCCAGCCAGAACAGCAACACGATGATTAAACCGGCTGTGGACAGTAGGTACTCCACGTCGTGTTGAAGCTTCATCAACAACATCATCATGAACTAAAGAGGCTGTATGTATCATTTCTGTTATTTCGGCCAATCTGCGGTGCCTAGAAGAAAGTTCTCCATCGACTGACAAAGCGCGAGAGAGTAATAGGACAATCCCGGGTCTTATACGTTTACCACCCGCACTAAATAAATGTTCCGCTGCAGCCTGAAGAATCGGATGGCCAGCACCTATCAGGCTACGTAGATCTGTGAGCAGATGCTCTAGGTCTATTTCAACAGGTTGAAGGAGTTCAGTTACAGTGGCCATATAAATCCTCGCTATAAAGATATTAGAAGACGCACGCGTTTTTTCGTACAGAAACCAATTCAACTTGAGGGTGGATACCCAACCAGCGGGATATTCTCGATGCAAAACCTTCAGAGTCAGATGTTGCACAGAAACGGACATTACAAAAGGTTGGGATCGATTTCTCAACAAAAGATTGATATCCAATCAAATCATCTAGTTTCTGGGATAACCCAATAGAGGGATCTATTAATCTCACGTGCTTGGGCAATAATTCCTGCAATCTACTTTTCAGCAAAGGATAGTGACTACATCCAAGTATTATTGCTTCGACATTGGAGTCAATTAGAGGTTTCAGATAGTTCTTCGCAACTATCTGAAATTCATTACTGTTAATTTGACCAGTCTCAATAAGAGGGACAAATGCTGGGCAAGCTTGTTCTATGACAAAAGCATTAGGATTTGAAGCCATGATAACTTTGGTATAAGCCCTTGACTCCGTAGTAGAAGGAGTAGCTAATACGCCAATTCGTGACTCAAAAACGAGATCTCCAACAGAATCTATAAGACCAACAACTGGAACTGAAGAGTATTGCTTAACAATTTTAATAGCCAAAGAATCGGTGGTATTACAAGCTACAGCTAGAACCGAAATATTTTGCATATTCAACCATTCCACAAGCCCAAGAGCAATCGTTTGGATTTCTAGCGGACTCTTAACTCCATAAGGAATTCTTGCTGTATCTGCTAGATAAACAGCAGATAAATCTCCATGACGGTACAAGACATTTTTCAAAACGGTAAGGCCACCAACACCGCTATCAAAAATTCCCAATAGCGGTTTCACTAATCCTCCTTCAGATAATTGAGTATGCCTTTGGATATAGCAAAAGCAACCTTTTTGCGATGATCTGCTTGCGAAAGGCTTTGTGAATCTGCTCTTCCAGTAACAAAACCAATCTCAACCAAAGCAGCAGGCATATTTGTACGTCTAATTACAAAAAACCTACCCTTTCTAACTCCTCGGTCAGGTGACCGTGGAGCAGCTTTAAGAATCTCATTCTGAATGTTTTTAGCAAGACTAAAGCCTCTAGATCCAGAAAAATAGTATGTTTCAAGGCCATTTATATGCTTTTTAAAACCTCTAGAAGCATTGGCATGAATACTTACAAATGCATCTGCTCTTAATCTATTTGCCATGTTTACACGTGGTGGAAGATCCAGATCAATATCTCTTTTCCTAGTTAAAACGACCTTGACTCCTCTCTTGGTAAGAAAACTTGCAACATGATGAGAAACTTCTAAAACAACTTCTGACTCCCTAAGGCCACCAATCCCTATTGCTCCAGAATCAGGTCCGCCATGGCCCGGATCAATGACCACTAAAAAACGATTCTTAGGAACAGTGGGAAGATTGGAAAAATGTATATTTTTATAAGAGGAATTTGCAGGATACTTTCTAGGTTCATTAACAGCAGTCCTATGAATGCTTCCCTCGCCAATATTTTTAAGACCTCTAGTAGGTAAACCTGGTAATCGCATCTCCCATTTGTCAGGAGCGATGCCTTTTAGTCTTAATTGATAAGGATTCAGATCAACATAAGGGTTAAATTCAACAACGAACCTCGTAATTCCATCCATTGGTTTACCAAGTCTTATCTCCTTAATTGGTCCACTTCCTAGGAGTGTTCTAGGTCGTAATAATTCTCCTGGAAAATCTACCCAAACCCTTTCTCCTCTTCCGTTACTTGAGGATTGAAAAAAAGCTTTTAACTTGGCGTTTTTGGACGTACGGAATAACAAAACACCTTCATCTCTTATAAGCCATGCTGCCAATGCACTTGCAGCATTGGATGGAAGCGAAAGGAAAATAGAGCTAACAAAGACTCCAGTAAAAACAAGAAAATTAAGTGGCTTTGAATACTGAAGATTCATCAACTAAATAATTCTTGCTTCCTGTGCTTGATACTAGGCATTTGTTCACGAATACTTTTAACTCTTGAATTATCTACAGGCGCAATAGCAGCTCCTTCCTGTACTCCAGCATCTGCAAGGACTGTTCCCCAAGGATCAATAATCATAGCGTGACCATGACTTTGTCTGCGCCGATAATGTTCACCAGTTTGGGCTGGTGCTACGACATAAGCTGTATTCTCTATAGCCCTTGCCTGAAGTAATACTTGCCAATGATCTTTTCCAGTAAATGCTGTAAATGCTGCTGGAATCATTAATAGTTCAGCACCATTATCAACAAGGTGTCTGTACAATTCTGGGAATCTAACGTCATAGCAAATAGATAAACCTACTCGGCATAAACCAGGAACATCTATAACTGATGGAAGTAGGTTACCAGAAACAATAGTTTCTGATTCCCTGTATTTATTCCCATCTGGAAGATCAACATCAAATAGATGAATCTTGTCATATCTACCAAGTAGTTGACCATCCCGACCAACAAGCTCAGATCTGTTCAGAGTCCTCTTGCCATCTTCTGCAGGGACAGGGTATCCACCTCCTAAAAGAACAATTTGATATCTCCTCGCCATGGTTACCAAAAAACGACTGCTCTTTTCAGCTAACTCTGATGCCATTTCAAGACGGTCTTCATCATTTCCAATAAAGGCAAAATTCTCTGGCAAACCAACTAAATCTGCTCCTCTTCGAGCCGCAATCTCTATTTGCTCCTCTGCAGCAGATAAATTTGCCTCAACATTTGAGGTGCTAGTTAATTGCAATGCAGCCGACAAAAAGTCCGTCAAAATGTTAAAACCAAATAGTTGGATCCTCAGAATGAACGTAGAACACCAAGTTCTTTCTGAATAGGGACAACACTCAGTTTATCGAGCGCTGAACAACAAACAAAATCATCATCATGATTTCCAAGCCCCTCAAGCCTTTTACCATGAGTTGCTTTACGTAAACAACCTACTAGGTCATCCTTCCAAAAGTGCCACAGAGCCATTGCTGAGTTCAATTCATCATTAACAACTTGAATAGATCCTGGTTTTTTTTCCAATAAGTATGAAACAAGTGATCCTGCTGCCAATGAATCTTCTAATGAATAAGAACCTTCCCAACCACTACCTAGGATAAAAACTTCATCTGGATGATCAACTAACAACCTATCTCCGACAGCACTGCGATTAATTAATGACATCGCGTATAAACTTTCTGCATCTTGTAAACGCGACAAAGCGCGTGTTCCGTTAGTAGTAATCATAAAAAGTCGTTTACCACGGACCACATCAGATGTCACATCAACTGGAGAATTGCCCAAATCAAATCCATTTATCTTTTCGCCTCCTCTTTCGCCTAATAGAATTCTTGAGGAAGCTGGCCATTCTGACGATTTACTCTTCAGTTCATCTATATCTGAAAATGTTTGTACAGCCTCAGCACCATTATTTAAGGCGCTAGCAATTGTGGTTGTTGCTCTAAGAACATCGATTACAACAGCCGCCTTAGGGTTGTATCCAGTCGGAACATCTTTGGCAACATGAAAATAAAAAAGCTTCATCATTACAAATAGTCGCTAGCTGCGTCAGAGTAACTAAATAACAACCTCTAGTCCTTACCAAAATGAATCCTTTTAATAAAGGACCAGGTTCCCAAGACATGAGAGATTTTCTCTCTTTCCTAGAAAAAAAAGGTCAATTAAAAAGAATACATGAACCTGTAAGCCCTGATCTTGAACTTACAGCAATAAGTGATCGTGTTCTCAGCATGGGAGGTCCTGCATTACTTTTCGAAAATGTCATTGGATCATCAATTCCTGTAGTCACAAATGTCCTTGGCACAATCGACAGAGTTGCTTGGAGTATGGGGCTAGAAAAAGTGGAGGAGCTTGAAGCTATAGGAGAAAAACTTGCCCTTTTACAACAACCAAAACCACCAAGAGATGCCAAGGAAACCTTCGAGCTAGGAGGATTGCTATGGAACTTGATTAAAGCTCGTCCAGACTATGATTTGACTCCTGCATGTCATCAGACAATTCTTAACAACGAGGCAGTTGACTTAGATCAACTACCTTTGACTAGACCATGGCCGAATGACGCCGGTAGCGTAATTACTTTCGGGCTAGTAATTACAAAAGATCCAGAAACAAAAGTACCAAATGTAGGTATTTACCGACTACAAAAGCAATCCTGTAACACAATGACTGTCCACTGGCTTAGCGTTAGAGGAGGAGCTGGTCATCTTAGAAAAGCTGCTGCTTTAGGTCAAAAACTAGAAGTTGCAATCGCAATAGGAGTACACCCACTTATTATTATGGCGGCAGCCACTCCGATACCTATTCAATTAAGCGAATGGTTATTCGCAGGACTTTATTCTGGTAAAGGAGTAAGACTTACTCGTTGCAAAACACTAGATCTTGAGATCCCAAGTAGTGCAGAAATAGTATTAGAAGGAACAATAACACCTGGCGAAGAAATGTCAGACGGTCCTTTTGGAGACCACATGGGGTTTTACGGAGGCATAGAAAGTTCGCCTCTCATTCGCTTTCACTGTATTACCAAAAGAAAGAATCCAATATTTCATACAACCTTTAGCGGGAAGCCACCCAAAGAGGAAGCCATGCTAGCAATTGCTCTAAATAGAATTTATACACCAATTCTACGTAGACAAGTACCAGAGATCGTCGATTTCTTTCTTCCGATGGAAGCACTAAGTTATAAATTAGCTATTATTTCTATTGACAAAGCATATCCTGGGCAAGCGAAAAGAGCATCAATGGCATTTTGGAGTGCTCTCCCACAATTTACTTATACGAAGTTTATTGTTGTAGTTGATTCAAGTATCAATGTAAGAGATCCACGACAAGTAGTCTGGGCAATATCAAGCATGGTGGACCCACAAAGAGATCTCTTAATAATTGAAAACACACCTTTCGATTCTCTTGATTTCGCCAGTGAAAAGATAGGTCTTGGAGGAAGAATGGCTATTGATGCAACAACTAAAATTGGGGCAGAGATAAATCATCAATGGGGAGAGCAACTGCAACATTCCAAAGAAATCCAAAAGCGAGTAGATTCAAGATGGAAAGAGCTAGGTTTATCTGATATAACTAGCAACAATCCCGACGCTACATTGTTCGGATACGTTATGGATTACTTCATCAGTAGAAAGGAAATCACAAATTCATAAATGGAATCAAAATTAACCTAGATAAGTATTCCTTCCTAATAAAATCATCATTAATAAAGCCCATTGATCAAATTGATCCCAAAACAACAAAAATTATCATTGCGGGAAGTCAAGCCTGGGGGCAAGTTAATAGGAAAACTTAAAGTACCTGGCGATAAATCTATTTCTCATCGAGCATTGCTTTTTGGGTCAATAGCAGAAGGAGAAACAATAATTAAAGGTCTTCTGCCAGCTGAAGATCCTATAAGTACGGCAAACTGCCTAAGGGCAATGGGGGTAAAAATAAGCTCAATAGAAAGCGACAAAGTCGTATCAATTCAAGGGGTGGGATTAGATGGACTAAAAGAGCCTAGTGAAGTGCTTAATTGTGGAAATTCAGGAACAACAATGCGTCTGTTGCTTGGATTATTGGTAGGTCGTAAAGGTCGGCATTTTGTGCTTAATGGTGACAAATCATTGAATAAAAGACCAATGCAAAGAGTTAGGCAACCACTGAAATTGATGGGAGCTGAAATTAATGGTCGTTCAGATGGTGATCTAGCGCCATTATCTATTGTTGGTCGTAACCTTCACGGAGCCGTAATAGGCACTCCAGTGGCAAGTGCCCAAGTTAAGTCTGCAATATTACTTGCTGCACTAACAGCAGAAGGGTCAACAAAGGTAATAGAGCCAACGAGTTCTAGAGACCATAGTGAGAGAATGTTAAAGGCCTTTGGCGCCAATCTTGAAGTAAGTGGAGAAAGAGGTCGGCATATAAGTGTATGGCCAGGATCCAAACTATTAGGTCAATCAATTGTGGTCCCTGGTGATATAAGTTCAGCAGCATTCTGGTTGATAGCAGGAACAATAATCCCAAATTCAGAGTTGACTATTGAAAATGTAGGGTTAAATCCAACTCGAACTGGGATATTAAAAGTTATGGAACAAATGGAAGCAAATATTGAATTAATTAATATCAGAGACGTTGCAGGCGAGCCTGTAGGGGATATAAAAGTAATTCACAATGACCAACTAAAACCTTTTAAAATCGATTCGAGCTTAGTACCCAGTCTTGTTGATGAGATTCCTATCCTATCCGTGGCAGCTTGTTTTTGCGATGGCACGACAAAAATCACAGGAGCAAGCGAACTTCGTGTCAAAGAAACGGATCGGCTAAAAGTTATGACTAGGCAACTCCTAAGAATGGGAGCAAACATCGAAGAGCATCCTGATGGGCTAACCATACATGGGGTCGACCATTTAAAAGGTAACCATCTAGATAGCGAAACAGATCATAGAGTAGCAATGAGTCTCGCCATTGCATCTATAGTCGCCAAGGGAACTTCGACGATAGAAAGAAGCAATGCCGCAGCTGTTTCATATCCAGAATTCTGGAATGATCTAGAGAGACTAAGAGGTTGATTTTATAGATAACATCCCCCCCTATGATGAACTTAGTTTCTACAAGACGTTAGATGGGAGCATTAGCCTTAAAAGTAATCACTACAATGAATCATTTCATAGTCATTATGGTGCACTTAAAGAAAGCCGAGAAAAGTTTCTCATTCCTGCAGAATTAGATCGTTTTAGCCCCAAAGAAACTGTCACTGTATTAGATGTTTGCCTAGGCCTCGGGTATAACACAGCCTTAATAATAGAAAAGCTACAAAAGGGTAAAGCAATACTCAACTGGTGGGGGTTAGAAATCGATAAAAGGCCATTAGAGATTGCTCTTTCCGATATTAATTTTAAAGCCCTTTGGTCAGCAAGTGTATTGAAAGCACTCAATTCATTAAAAGTAAATGGCTATTGGAAGGACAATTCGAGTGAAGGGAAAGTTATTTGGGGAGATGCAAGACAAAAGTTAAAGGAAATTCCTGAGGAGATATGTTTTGACATAATTATGCTTGATGCATTCTCTCCAAAAAAATGCCCACAATTATGGAGTCAGGAATTCCTTCAAATGTTAACCAAGAAGCTTGCCAATAATGGGAGGATAATTACTTACTGCTCTGCAGCATCATTAAGGAAATCCTTAAAAGATGCAGGTCTAATAGTCATGTCTCTTTTACCTATCAATAATCCTAAAGACTGGAGCTCAGGGACCATAGGTATTAAGAGAAAGGAGATGGCACCGGAAGGAGAAAAATTAAAGATATACACTCACCTTAGCGACATGGAAGAAGAGCATTTAAATACAAGAGCAGGAATTCCTTATAGAGATCCCAGTGGTTATTCAACTACACAAGAGATGAAAAGACGAAGAATGAAAGATCAGCTATCAAGCACTTGTAAGAGTACAAGTTCTTGGAAAAGGAAATGGAAGAATGCAAAATAGCGATAGGAGAACTAGATTTCTCCCGAAGGCTAATTTATTATGTTTGCAATTGCGATACTAGCGGCTGGGAAAGGAACTCGAATGCGTAGTTCCTACCCAAAGGTACTCCAACAACTTGCAGGCAGAAGTTTAATAAAGCGTGTGATAAAGAGTTGCGAAGACTTAAAACCAGATCGATTTCTAGTAATCGTTGGTCACCAAGCAGAAGCAGTACAAGACCATTTAAAAGAATTATCCCATCTTGAATACATAAACCAGGTGCCTCAAAAAGGGACAGGGCACGCTATTCAGCAACTCCTTCCAGTACTTGATAATTTCATTGGTGATTTATTAGTACTTAACGGTGATGTTCCACTATTAAAGGCAGAAACATTACAAAAGTTGATAGCTAAACATAAAACATCAAAAGCTAGTGTCACATTTCTATCTGCTCGTCTATCAAATCCCAAAGGATATGGTCGCGTCTTTTCAAATAACCAAGATGAAGTAGATCGGATTGTTGAGGATGCTGATTGTAGCAGGGAGGAGAAAAGTAACAAGCTGACAAATGCTGGTATATATCTATTTAAATGGGATTTACTAAAGAATATATTGCCAAAATTATCTAGCACGAATAAGCAGAGTGAGCTTTATTTGACTGATGCTATATCCCAATTACCTACAGCAATACACCTTGAAGTAGATAATATAGATGAGGTCAGCGGAGTTAATGACAGAGCACAATTGGCTAACTGTGAAAACTTAATACAGCAAAGCTTACGCAATCACTGGATGAGTAAAGGGGTTAGTTTTATAGACCCAGAAAGTTGCACTATCAGCGAGGAATCCCAATTTGGAATAGACATAGTAATCGAGCCACAAACACATTTGCGAGGCAATTGCTTTATAGGCAACAATTGTAGACTAGGGCCAAGCACATATATTGAAGATTCTAGGCTAGGCGAAAATGTAAACGTAATGCAGTCGACATTAAATAACTGCCAGGTTGCTAGCCATGTAAAGATAGGGCCATTTGCTCATTTACGGCCAGAGACTAACGTATCAAGTAATTGTCGAATAGGGAATTTTGTAGAAATAAAAAAAAGTGAGCTTGGTCAAGGAACAAAAGTGAATCATCTAAGTTATATAGGCGACTCTCATGTGGGATGCCATGTGAACATAGGAGCAGGTACTATAACAGCAAACTTTGACGGATTTAGAAAAAACGAAACGGTCATAGGAGATCACACTAAAACAGGTGCTAATTCCGTATTAATTGCTCCAATTAATATAGGCAACAGAGTGACCGTAGGTGCAGGGTCAACTCTGACTAAAAATGTTCCAGATGGTTCACTGGCTATTGAAAGGTCAAAGCAAAATATCAAAGAGAATTGGAAGACTCGAGAAGAAACTAATCAATAAGATTTTCTAAAAAAGGTAGTAGCTTTTCCAGTCCAATCTTTCTGCTCGCTTTTAAAAGTAGGTTGTCACCAGGTTTTAATATTGATTGCAAATAAGGTAGAGCCTCTTCAGGCTGAGAGAAAATCGAAAAATTTGGCAACTGTTTACCAACAGCTACCATTGCTTCAGCCTCTTCTCCATCAGAAACAACAATAACCCCATCTAAAGAGAGGTCGACAGCATGTTGCATAATTAATGAATGAAATTTAATGCTTTCATCTCCTAATTCGAACATGGTTCCTAAAACAGCAAAATGACGACCTGGTTTGGTTACCAAGAGGTCTAAAGATGCCTTAACAGATTCAGGAGATGAGTTATATGACTCATCAAGAACAGTCAAATTGCCATATGTAAAACAACTATTTCTACCACATGGAGTCTTTACATGGAGATTATTCATATTTGATAGAGAGATGCCTAGCTCTAACGCAACTGCTATTGCCAACATAAAATTAACCGCATTGTGCATGCCTTCCAAAGGCAAGGTGAGGGCTTCTTTGTCAACTGAGAGTGAATTGTTGTTCAGATCTAAGACTCCTAATAAGTCAACTGCATTTTTCTTTATATAAGACGCAGAAGTATGTTCTTCGCCTAAGGGCATTAGGCCGACTCGTATTATCCTACCTGGCCATTTTTCGGAAAGTATACTATCTAGCAATGGGTCTCCTGCTGGTATTATGACTGTTCCAGAAGGATTCAGGCATGTAGTTATTTCACACTTAGCAATAGCTATATTCTTACGGCTACCAAGGCGACCAATATGTGCATTTCCTATGTTTGTAATCACAGCGATATCCGGATTTGAGCAACAAGAAAGACGGCGTATTTCTCCTAATCCCCTCATTGCCATCTCTAGTATGAGAGCGGCATCTGAGAAATCAGCCTGAAGAATAGTTTGTGGGACTCCAATGTCATTATTGTTGTTATCTGATGTAGAGGTAATAGCTCCAAGAGTTGTTAGGCAAGCAGTTATTAACTCTCGTGTAGTAGTCTTTCCAACCGAACCCGTAACAGCAACAACAGGTATGCTAAGCCTTTGTCTATGTAATAAAGCTAATTGTTGATAAGCCTGCAATGTGTCATCTACTCTCCAACAAATAAGATTCTCTGGTATCTGAACAGTAGAATCCTTCGAAACAACCGCAGCTTTTGCTCCTCGATCGCATGCTTCTTTAAGGAACTGATGACCATCAAAGTTCTGGCCTCTTAATGGGACAAAAAAACCACCCGGCAGTACCTGACGGCTATCAGTAAAAACAGGTCCCAAAATATTGTTAGAAAGTTTCCCTTCTGCTGGATAACCCCAAAGGTTAATTAATTCACTTAATTGAATTCCCATAAGTGCTATCTAAGTTCTTAGATAACTGAGATGTTTTACAAATTTATTTCTCACTATCACTTACTACAGCTTTTTTTAGAGAAGGATCGGCATCTTGGCCTACTGAAAACTTCTCAACCTCCTCTGCATCGGGGGAAGGTTCCTTGACACCACATACATCTTTGTACATGTTTTCATATTCATAAGCAGATCTGTCCCAGCTGTAAGTTTGGGTCATAGCTCTAATTTGTAATCTACGCCAACTTCTACGATGCCGATATGCCTCCCAAGATCTAACTAAGGCAGTATAAAAATCTATTGGCTCAAACCGATCAAAGCAAAACCCTGTTCCAGTCTGTTTACTAGGGTCATGAGGTGAAACTGTGTCTACTAACCCACCTACATTTCTCACTACAGGAATCGACCCATACCGCATTGCCAACAGTTGACTTATGCCACAAGGCTCAAACCTACTGGGCATAAGGAAAGCATCTGTCCCTGCATAAATCAGGCGTGACAGATAGTCATCGTATGTTAAGAAAACTGCGAATCGGCCTGGATATTCAGTAGCAAGCTGCCAAAGGGCTGATTCCAAAGCGGATTCTCCAGTCCCCAGAACAACTATCTGTGAGTCGGTGTAAGCAAGTAATCTCCTGGCAACCTGAAGAAGTAAGTCAACACCTTTCTGGTCAACAAGCCTGCCAACCATACCAAGCAAGTAACTATTCGGTTTAACATCAAGTCCCATTTGGGATTGAAGGGCAGCTTTATTTTTCCTTCGACCTAAAATATTCGAAGCGCTGAAATTAGCCGGTAAAGCTTTATCAGTTTCAGGGTTCCAATCATCTAGATCAATTCCATTAAGAATGCCTCTTAATTTGCCAGAAATATAATTAAGTAAACCGTCTAATTTCTCTCCATATTCTGAAGTACAAATTTCTTTTGCGTAGGTAGGAGAAACTGCATTAACTCTATCTGCATAAAGCATGGCGACAGCCATTGTGTGGTCTCCTTGCATATACCAAGGGCACCAAGTCATTCTCTCCAACTTCCAGCGCCAGGGACCTTGATATTTAAGGTTATGTATCGTAAATACAGTGCTTATCTCGGGGTCTTGATGCATCCACACAGGGATCATGCCTGTATGCCAATCATGACAATGAAGAACTTGAGGTTTCCATGAATTCCAGGCAAATTCTGCAGTGGCACTTGCAAAGAAAGTAAATCTCCAATCTTCGTCATCTCCACCATAAATTCTCTCTGGGTCAAAAGCAGGATGACCTACAAGATATAAAGGGAGTGAAGAAATAGGATGTCTAGTTTCATAAACTGCAAAATCTGAGCCCATTGCTTGCGCTCGAAATATTGGTTCGCTTGGTATATCTAATAAGCTCCATAGCTTCCCATAGCCTGGGATAATCAATCGAACATCATGGCCAAGTTTTGCCAGTGCTGGTGGCAAAGAAGAGACAACATCTCCCATGCCGCCGACCTTAACCATCGGGGCGCATTCGGCAGCAGCGAAAAGAACGCGCATTAAAATTCTTTATAACTTGAATAAGCCACCACGAAATAATAAGCCTTTAAGGCAACCAATCAAATTCTGAATAGTCAGGTGACCTTTTCTCCAAGAAAGCATTGCGCCCTTCTTTAGATTCTTCTGTCCTATAAAACATGTGAGTTGCATGCCCAGCAAGTTCTTGAATACCTGCCAATCCATCTGTCTCCGCATTGAAAGCTGCTTTCAAGCATCTAATTGCGGTGGGACTGTTTTTTAGTATTTCCTTTGCCCATTTAACACCTTCAGCTTCAAGCTCATGAAGTGGAACAATTGCATTAATGAGTCCCATCCTTAATGCCTCTTCAGAGCTATATCTACGACACAAAAACCATATTTCACGTGCCTTTCTTTGTCCTACCACTCTAGTTAAATAACCTGCACCAAAACCACCGTCAAAGCTTCCTACTTTTGGTCCGGTCTGGCCAAAAATTGCGTTATCAGAAGCCAAGCTTAAATCGCATAAAAGATGAAGCACTTGCCCCCCCCCAATTGCATAGCCAGCAACGAGAGCAATTACTACTTTGGGCATGCTTCTAATAATTCTTTGAAGATCTAGAACATTTAATCGAGGCACCCCTTCTTCATCCATATATCCTCCATCACCTCGAACACCCTGGTCCCCTCCGGAACAAAAAGCATAACCTCCATCTGCAGCGGGTCCTACTCCCGTAAATAAAACAACTCCAATATTCTTATCATCACGAACATTGGCAAATGCAGTACAAAGTTCCAAAACAGTTTGTGGTCGAAAAGCATTTCGTTTAGAAGGTCTATTAATTGCAATTCGAGCTATTCCATTTTTGCTTTTATCAAGAAAAATATCCGTAAAGTTGCCACATGGTTGCCAATCAACTGAACTAATGCCAGGCAAAACTTGTCTAGGCATATAATCAGACCCATTTTTTTTAGTCATTGTGATGAAAATAATTAGGTAGAGTTTTTCTTAGACTCATTTACATATTCCTTCAGCCTATAGGATATATCTTTCCTTAAAGAGCTATCACTTGATGAGTTTGTAGTGACTCTGAGTAAGACCGGCTCAGATAGATTTAAACTCCAATCCAAAGCCAATTTTAATTCGTTAAAATTCTTGACCTGCCTTGATGTAATTTTATAGGCTGAAGCAAGTTCAAGATGATTTACATGCTGAGGCATAATAAATAACTCATTAAAATCACCTTTATAAATTTGATTATTATGAATTTGTTTAAATATGCCGCCACCACAGTTATCAATCAATATTATAATTAACGACAAAGGTTTGATTTGCGAGAATAACCAACCATTAATATCATGGAGCAATGCAAGATCTCCTGTAATTAATATCATTCTACCTTTAGCGAATGAAAGCCCCATAGCTAAAGATAAAGTACCATCAATTCCTGAAGCCCCTCTAAAACCATAGAAAAATCTAGGACCATAGCCACCACAACCAGAGAAGGTTATCCAATCTCTAATTGGACTACTAGCAGAAAGCATTATTGGAATTTCCTCAGGTAATAATTTTGGCAACCAATATGCCAATGATGGTTCAGTAATGTCATCATCTAATAAGAACTCTTCACCTAACCAATTCGCTATAATCTGATCATCCTTATTGATTGCTTTTAACGAAGATGTAAGAAGTTTGCTCTGCATCTTCGTTTTAAATTTATTAATCCTTAGTAATTCCTTATACCAGCTAACAAAACCTCTCGAATATTGAAAAGCAATCTTAAGAGGATCAAGAGGTCTTGTATCCCCTTCTGTTATAAGAACCTGCAATGAAGAAATATTCTTTAACCAATTCTCAAGTATTCGACTTGAAGGCATAGGACCTAAACGAAGAATCTGTAAATTTTTCTCTTGAATTGAGATCCCAGAAGAGAGAATATGCTCCCAATATTTAATACAGCTATCAGAGTTGAGTGCTGCTAGTGAAAGTGGGTCAGCAAATACTGGCCACCCAGTTAATTCTGACCAGAGTTTAACGGTTTCTTGGAAATCATTTAAGTCTTTAAGAGCTCCTCTCCAAGGACCAATTATTAAGATTCCAGGTTTATAAGGGTCTAGCTGAGGAAAGTTGGAATTAATTTGTGGTTCTTTTAATTTGCTGGCAGTTATAGAACATTGAGTGTAATTAAATGAATCAGGCACCCAACCATCCCATACTGACTTCTGGTCTTCAAATGAAGCCAGTAATGGTTCTTCTATTGGAAGATTTAAGTGAACTGGTCCAGGGAAATCATGAGCTAAGGCCCAAACATTAGAAGTAAGTTCATTAAGTGTTTGAGAAGTAAATTTATGTATACCAAGAGTTGGGCCTGATTTAACAGATCTAGAAACAGCCAAAAGAAACTCTTCTTGATTTACACTTTGATTGGCGCCGCAATTCTTTAATCGCTCAGGCCTATCTGCAGTAATAAAAATAATCGGATGACAGGACCTATCTGCTTCGATAGCTGCAGGCAAAAGGTTTCCAACTGCACTTCCTGAAGTTGTTATCACAATTACCCCCTTGCCAGTTGCAGCACTAAGGCCAAGAGCCATAAAACTTGCAGATCTTTCATCAACAGCTGTATAAAGCTTCAGGTCAAATGACTCGGCCAAGCCTCCAGCAGCTATTGCCAATGGTCCAGATCTACTTCCAGAACAAAGAACTAGATTTTCCATCCCATAACTTTGGAAAGCGTTTAGTAGCTTTATTGCTATGAAAAGGTTGGTGCGTGCTAAAGACAGTGAAAATGGAGTAGCTGATCCAATCCTCGGATAAAAACTCCAAATATGAAACAACTAAAAAAATTTTTAAATGACTTCTCCAAGGGAAAAAAAACCTAACCAGAAAAAAAATAGCTGGACAGGGATAATTATCTGGATTTTGATCGCCATATTTCTGAGATGGCAAGTAATTGAACCACGATGGATTCCGTCTGGTTCAATGTTGCCCACATTGAATATTCAAGATCGTATTTTGGTCGAAAAACTAAGTCCAAAGATCAAAAAGTTTAAAAATCCATCAGCTATGCGTAACGCAATTGTAGTTTTCAATCCTCCTCAACAACTTATTGATGCAGGCTACGAGAGCAATGCAGCCTTAATTAAAAGAATTGTTGGAATTCCAGGAGATAAAATAGAGGTTAATTCTGGAAAATTAATTAGGAATGGAGAGACAGTTAAAGAAACATGGTTATCTGAGCCTATAGGTTATGAAATGAAAAAAATAATTGTTCCACCACATTCCTTTTGGGTTTTAGGAGACAACAGAAACAACAGTCTTGACTCACATCTTTGGGGTGAATTGCCAGAAGAAAACCTAATTGGAACTGCGCTTGTAAGGTATTGGCCTATTAACAATATTGGATCTATTCGGTTCTCTCCCTCAACAAATGTAGTTAGTTAATGCCACAATGCGATAAGGTCAATGTTGAGATAGAGAGCTGAAGGAATGTTCAATCCTGAGTTTCTTACTACAGATAGCAATGATGGACATGAAGGTAATGCTCTTATTGAGTACCTTCAAGACCAATCACCAGATGTTCTTCAAAGGGTAGCCAAATCTGCAAGCACAGATATTCAAGACATAATCCGCCATAATGTTCAGGGGCTTCTTGGCATGCTCCCTGGAGAGCAATTTGAAGTAAAAGTAACCTCATCAAGGGATCAATTGGCTAATCTTTTAGCATCAGCCATGATGACCGGCTACTTCCTAAGACAAATGGAGCAACGTAAAGAACTTGAAGAATCGCTTATATCTGATCAAGAAATGGCAGTAGACACAGATGACCTTAATCTCTAAAAGCTCTTAAAGGATCCTGAGGTACAACACCTTTCTTTAGAAGACTTTTATCAACTGAATCAAGGAAAATCCAATTTCCATCTGACTTAGCCCAATTAGAAAGACTTATTTTTCTCCTAAAGTCCCGACAAATCCTAGAATTAAAATCTATTGGGGCTGAGAAATGAGCTGGTATAACCCTTCTCATTCCCTTAAGTTTACTAAGAGTATCTAACCATCTTAAAAACTCATCTTTTGCTCTTGGGAAAACAAGCCTTTCCAATACAGGGGCAATTTGCAAAAGAGGTCTGTTTTTTCCTATTAATTTGGCAGTTGAAGTCTCCCAATCTTTAGCCCAGACAAATGGATAGATGCCAAAATGAGCCTTTAAATTACGTAAACCAGGTCTAAAAGAATTCTTCAAGATTATTCCAACCGGTGGGATAGAAAGTTTGTCTGGCTTCAAAAATGAAGAGAAGAGAACCAACCTTGCCCATCCTTTTTTCCTAAGCAAAGGAGTATCTACTAGAGGCTGATCTCCAGAATCTCGAGCATGAAATAAAATTGGAGTAGGGTCGTAATCAAATAATTCTGGGGGCTTATCCTGGATCCCAATCAAGGCATCAGTAACTATTAACGATCCAGTAGGTTTATGAAAGCAGGAGATTTCTTGGAATCTTCCAAGACCAATATCCAAAGGTCCTAAAGAAATCCATTCGCAAGATTGTGATTCAGGTAAACCATCATTAAAAATTCTTCTAGTCCTGTTCACAGGGAAGCCAAGCAAAGCCAAAGGCATAGCCAAAGGAAAACTCCATTGACCAGGACAAACCCATAAAAGTGCTTTTGGGAAAGCTCTTGCCATAGCTGGCATAGAAATTTTATGCTCTAAGCCTGAAGCTGTTGGAAGAACTATCGAAACAACAGGACCATGCTTGTCTTCTAGAGAATGCAAAATATCAAGTAATTCATCTGTAGGAGGCAAGGGGTTAATTAACATAAGTCCGTTTAATGTTTTGATTACCGTCAAACGAACTGGTACGGCAACATAATAGAGTCCTTGTAATTGTTCAAAAGACCAAATTTGATTAGGCACTAATTCTTTAAATACAGTTTTTCGAATCCCATATGGGTAAAGAGGGAATAGAGGCCACCAATACCACTTCTGACGACTTAATTCCTGTCTATTTACAGTATGATTTGACGTTTTTGACACTGCTATCTAGAGCTTAAATTCTTATATTTGATAATTCCATACCTAGGTGCAAATAAAAAAGCTATTAAGAATATCAAAGTTTGTACAAGTACAATCGACCCTCCCGTTTCTATATCAGACCAGTAACTTATATATACTCCTAATATACTAGATATTGAGCTACTTATAACAGCTAGAAGTGTCATGCGGTCAAACCTATCTGTCAACAAGTATGCAGTTGCACCAGGAGTAATTAGCATGGCAACAACTAAAATTATGCCAACAGTCTGGAGTCCAGCAACAGCAGCCAATGATAAAACTGATAACAATAAATAATGTAGCAAACCAGTATTAATACCAATAGATCTAGCATGAGTTGCATCAAAACAGTACAACATTAAATCTCGTCTAAATATTAATAATATAGCGACAACTAGAAATGAAATTATGATTGTCTGAGTCACATCTGAGTTAGATATACCTAAGGGACTACCAAACAGGATGTGCATTAAGTCAATATTACTTTTTATCTTAGAGACCAGAACAAGTCCTAAAGCAAAAAATCCTGTAAAAACAAGGCCAATAACAGTATCTTCCTTGACTCTAGACTTTTGTTTAACAAAGCCAATCAAAGCCACAGAGCCTACTCCAAAAACGAAAGCACCTAAAGAGAACGGAAGGCCTAGTGCATAAGCAACAACAACTCCAGGCATTACCGCATGAGAAACAGCATCGCCCATTAAAGCCCAGCCTTTAAGAGTCATATAGCAAGAAAGTAGCCCGCAAACACCACCAACCAAAGCGCTAACCATGAGAGCTTTCCTCATGAATTCATGGGTCAGTGGTTCTAGTAGTAAAGAAGAAGGGGAAATAGAAACAAACAATTCACTCATTGTTCATAGTCGCCTGCAGACGTGGCACCAGAGATAGGGTCGGGATGCATTCCGCCAAATGTCATAGAAAGATTTTCTGATGTGAACACTTCAGAAGTATTCCCATAAGCTAAAACAGTCTTATTGATGAGAACAACAAGGTCACAAAAATCTCTAACATGACTTAAATCATGAGTAGAAATCAAAATGGTACGGCCGTCTTGTTTAAACTGTAAAAACAATTCAGCCATAAGCTTCTCAGTCCTAATATCTACTCCGCTAAAAGGTTCATCAAGAAGTAAAACAGAAGCTCGCTGAGCTATTGCTCTAGCTAGGAAAGCTCTCTTCCTTTGCCCACCAGAAAGTGCTCCAATAGGTTTATTCAAAAAATCAGTCAGTTCAACTCTTTCAATTGCATGCCATACAGCTTGTCTATCAGATGCTCTAGGAATGCGCATAAAATTCATCGAGCCATATCTTCCCATCATCACGACATCCCATACACTCACAGGGAAGGAACAGTCGATTCCCTCATTTTGAGGGACATATGCCACCGCCTGATCCTTTTGAGCTTTTAAAACTGAAAGTCCATTTATGCGAATTTTGCCTCTAGATGGACGAATGAATCCCATTAGGGCCTTAAAGAGAGTGGACTTACCAGCTCCATTCATTCCTACGAGACCACAAATGCACCCTGACTTCAATTTGAGACTTGCATCATAAAGAGCAAGCGTACCGTTGTAATCAACACAAACCTCTTCAGCTTCTATTCGAAGGAATTCCCGTTCTTTTTGGTTAATAAATAAATCCGTCATTGAGCAATTTAATTTTGTGCCAGCCCTTGGCGAATCAACTGAACGTTATGGCGCTGGAGGTCAAGAAAGGTGGATGCAGGGCCATTAGCGGGAGAAAGAGAGTCAACATAGAACGTACCACCAAACGTGGTTCCACTGATGCGAGCAACTTCACGTTGAGCTTTATCGCTTACGGTACTTTCACAAAAAATGGTGGGAATCTTCTTCTCTTTAATTTTGCGAACAAGATTGAGCATTCTTTTAGGGGTTACCTGACTTTCTGCATTGACAGGCCATAAATATGCTTCTTCCATACCATAATCTTCAGCCAAATAACTAAATGCGCCTTCACAACTCACCAGTAATCTTTTTTCAGGGGGAATTGAGCCTAATGAGGCTATGAGTTCATTATCTAATTTCTGTAATTCTGATTTGTATTTTTCAGCATTTAGAATGAACATCTCTTTCCCATTAGGATCTATAAGAGTAAAAGCTTGTACTAATTTATCTACATAATGCTGAGCTCTTTTAGGAGACATCCAAGCATGTGGATTGGGCCTGCCATTATATAAATCTCCAGAGATGGGTATTGGCTTCATCCCATCTGTTAGTACGACCTTAGGAACATCGCCTGCTGCTGCTATAAAGTCCTTCGCCCAAAGTTCCAATCCAAGACCATTCTCAACAATCAAATCAGCCTTAGAGGCTTTAACTAGGTCACTAGGAGTGGGTTTATATCCATGTATCTCAACACCTTGCTTAGTAACAGACCTAACCAACAATCTATCGCCAGCAATATTTCTTGAAATATCTGCTAAAACAGTAAATGTTGTTAATACAAGAGGTTTTGAAGATTTATTGTCTTCAAGGATTTGACTTGTATTTGACTTACAAGAAAGAAGAAATCCTATGACTAAAGCAATCAGAGCAGGTATTGAGAGCCGCCTACTAAAAGTAGCAATGTAAGTCAGGTTAGATAGACGTATAGACATAAGCTAAAGTCAGATCCAAAGGTGAGATTGGCTTTATAATCGAAGCAACTTAGATAAGTGATAAGAATTAACCAAGCCCAAGTTGTTGTTTCGGGTCATTAATAGTGTCTTTTAACCATTCATTTGCCTGCTGTATAAAGGAATTCCAATCAACTTTTTCAGATGCTGCTGCTTTTGAAACTAACTCAGGAGCTTGATGATGCAATAATTCCAAGTCAGGTTGAGAAACTCCGTTATTCAAAGCCATCCAATCGGCCATAGAGCGACCTACAACTCTAGTTAAATATGCAGCACTTAAAGCCTGCATAGAGCCAGCGGCGATCCAAGTACCTCCATGCAGTTTGGCAACACCCAGAAGAGCTTGCCCACTCCACTCAACAACCCCTTGAGCAAGGGCTGCAAGGGCTAATTGTCGAGCGACTGCCTTTAACAAATTAGGGTCAATATTACAAGCCCAAAGCTTACCCATCTCTTGAATCATTAAGCCATTAACTACTGCAACAGATAGAAGATCTGTAGTCGGAACAGGGGAAGCAAATACAGCTCCCGCCACGAGCCATTGAGAGCGATTTTGAATAACTCTAAATTTTTCTCTCCTCAACAACTCCAAGTCCGACTGCCAAGATGAATGAAGTCTTGATAGCAATCTTTGCCGAGTAAGATCTAAGTTTTTGCCGGGTTGCTCCAAGTAACGCCTAACGGGAGTTAAGACATCTTTAATCTGCTCATTCTGGCCATTCCACTGTAAAACGCGATTATTCCATCTATCAGGCAATTGGGATAGAAGGGCTTTATGGTGTTCATTCCAACTAGAAGAATCTTCCCAAGTAACCAATATCCATGAAGGTTGATCTAAAGGCACTTTTTCAAGCCAAATAAGATCAACCGCTCTTAAAGGTAAAGGTAGGTAATAAAGAATTGAATCCTTTTCAAAAAGATTAGTTGGGTATTTCCAAAAATCGTTTTGTATTGGAAGGGAAGAAGGAAGCCATGAGAGTTTTACGGGAATAGGACCTGCAATGGCTTCTTTAAAAGTATTTATTTCTGGCAAGCCATTACTTAATGTGCTTACCAGTGCAAGTGATTGAGGATTTGATCTCTGAGTAATTTGCTCTAGATCATTTTCTCTCTTTTGACTATTAATTGAATATTCTTCTTCTCCTTCAAGTGTTTGAAATTGAGCGAGCACTTCATTGCATCGACTTATCCAGCCTTTTACTGTCATTGGTGCTTTAAAAGATCCCTTTGAGGATCTTGACAAAAACCAAGCTCCTGCTGTGGCGGTAATAAGAGCAACCCCCCCAGCTGGGATATGAATAAGGTCATTAACGACCCATTCTCCCAAAATCATCGAGCCAAGAACTATCCCGACCTTATTAACTGGCAAAGAAGGGATGGGGAAAGGGAATGATGTGTTTTTGTTCACGGATTCACCTAATCTGACTTCTTATTAACTCATTTAAAATATTAAGGCAAATCCAAACTGCTAGAATGCAAGTCAAAACCTCCCTTTACAAAGGCAAACCTTATAAACAATAAATTGATTTTTCAGCAAAATTATTTCGGTTGGAATCTTCTCTAAGTGTGAATCTGCTAAACGAGTTCGAATAAAACTTCTCAAGAAGGCCTCGGATGCGCCAAACTTGATTTTGGTATTGGACTGAATTTATGAGCGATTCCTATGGAGATCCTCAACAAAACCAAAGAAACTTTGATTCCAGAAACGGAGGCTTTAGAGGAGGGCGTAATTCTGGGCCTCGTGAAGGTGGAGGATTTAGGATCAGACTAAGTGACAATGAGATGAAAGCAGCGAGAGCTCTTCAAGAAGCATTCAACCTTCGTTCAACTGTTGCTGTTCTTGGTTTTGCATTGAGAACCCTTGGTCAAATGCTTGAGGAAGGAAAACTCAATGACCTAATAACCCAACAACATGCTCAAGGTCACAGAAACACCAGTCACAGCAGTAAGTCAGGGATGACCGGACAAAATAGAGATTTTCAAGGGGGAAATAGAAGCAATAACAAGCCAAACCCTTTCGCGAGACCTGAAAAGCCCTCGTCACCAGAGGCCTCAACAAATAACAATCCCCTCACTGAAGACAAAGAAGGCATTGCTCTTAATAATAAAGAAACAGATTCCGATAATGAAACACCCGAAACAGAGTCAGAACTTGAAACAAAGAAAGAAACAACTAAAGACAAGGTAATCAGCGACGAAAGTGTAACTTCTGAATCAAAGGGTTAATTATCAGTGAAAAAGAAACGAGTTCTTTCAGGGGTTCAACCAACAGGGGCTCTTCATATTGGAAATTGGCTTGGAGCTATTCGTAACTGGGTAGACCTACAGGAAGATCATGAAACTCTTGTCTGCGTAGTTGATTTACACGCAATAACAGTTCCTCATAACCGCGAGGACTTAGCCAAAAATACTTTATCTACCGCAGCACTATATGTCGCCTGTGGAATGGACCCAAAGATTTGTTCAATATTTGTCCAAAGCCATGTAAAAGCACACTCTGAGCTTTGTTGGCTATTGAATTGCGTAACACCATTAAATTGGATGGAGAGAATGATTCAATTCAAAGAAAAAGCTTTAAAGCAAGGAGACAATGTATCAATTGGGCTTTTAGATTATCCAGTTTTAATGGCTGCAGATATTCTGCTTTATGACACTGATCTAGTTCCAGTTGGAGAAGATCAGAAACAACATTTAGAGTTGGCAAGAGATATTGCACAGCAAAGAATAAATTCCCGTTTTGCAAAAGGAGATCAAGTAATACTTAAAGTTCCGCAGCCCTTAATAATGAAAGAGGGAGCAAAGATAATGAGTCTTTGTGATGGTAAAAGTAAAATGAGCAAGAGCGATCCAAATGAAAATAGTAGAATTTCACTGTTAGATTCAGCAGAACTTATTACAAAGAAGATTAAGAGAGCAAAAACTGATGCCCAGATAGGCTTAGAGGCAGGAAATACAAATAGGCCAGAAGCAGATAATTTACTAGGAATATATGCTTTGGTAAGAGGGATAGGAAAAGAAAAAGCTCTAGAAGAGCTTGGAGATATGGGATGGGGTAAATTCAAACCAATTCTGACAGAGGCCATAATTAATGCTCTCAGCCCAATACAAAATAATTATTATGAACTTATTAATGATCGCGAAGAGTTAAATAACATGCTTCAACAAGGCAAGGAAAGAGCAGATGAAATTTCCAATGCAACAATTAAAAGAGTGAAAGAAGCTCTTGGATTCTTAACTTCAATTTAAAAATATGCCAATAATAACATTGCCAGATGGAACAAAAAAAGAATTTTCAGGATCAATTACTATTGCAGATATAGCTAGTGACATTGGTCCTGGCCTTGCTAGCGCAGCAATCGCTGGCAAAGTCAATCAAGATCTTGTCGATATATCTATACCAATAGATTATGATGCAGAGATAAAAATAATTACCGCTAAAGATAAAGAGGGAGTTGAAATTATACGTCATTCCTTTGCTCATCTTATAGGACATGCTGTTAAACAATTATACCCTGACGCAAAAATGGCAATAGGTCCTATTATTGAAGATGGTTTTTATTATGATATCTCTTACAGCAAAACATTTACCCCTGAGGATTTGGCCCGAATTGAAGAAAGGATTAAAGACCTTATAAAGCTTAATTATGATGTAGTAGTTGAAATTGTTTCTAGAGATAAGGCACTAAACACATTCAAAGATAGAAACGAACCATACAAAGTAGAAATAATTAATAATATACCTGAAGGTGAAACAATAAAGCTATACAAGCATCAAGAGTATATTGATATGTGCAGAGGCCCACATGTACCTAATACTAAACATTTAAATTCATTCAAGCTTATGAGAGTCTCAGGAGCTTATTGGCGAGGGGATTCAGATAATGAAATGCTACAAAGGATATATGGAACTGCTTGGGCAAACAAAAAAGATCTCAAAGCCTATATAAATAGGCTTGAGGAAGCTGAAAAGAGAGACCATAGAAAAATAGGTAAAAAAATGGACCTATTTCATACCCAAGAAGAAGCACCAGGCATGGTGTTCTGGCACCCAAATGGATGGTCTATTTATCAAGTTTTAGAGAAATATATACGTGATGTACTAAATAATAATTACTACCAAGAAGTTAAAACTCCTCAAGCTGTTGACAGATCATTATGGGAAAAGTCAGGTCATTGGGATAAGTTCAAAGATGATATGTTTACAACAACATCAGAGAACCGAGAATATGCAATAAAACCAATGAACTGCCCATGCCATATACAGATTTTTAATCAAGGACTTAAAAGTTATAGAGATCTTCCTATAAGACTAGCTGAATTTGGATCATGTCACAGAAATGAACCTTCAGGTGCGCTCCATGGACTAATGAGAGTAAGAAACTTTGTGCAAGATGATGCGCATATTTTTTGTACTGAAGCTCAAGTACAATCTGAGGTTAGTAACTTCATTGATTTAGTTTTTGAAGTATATAAGTCTTTTGGCTTCAATGAGATAATAATAAAGTTATCAACAAGGCCAAAGAAAAGAGTTGGAAGTGAATTTATTTGGGACAAATCAGAGAAGGCATTATCTGAAGCCCTTAATTCAAAAGGTCTAGATTGGTCATATCTGCCTGGAGAAGGTGCTTTTTATGGCCCCAAAATAGAGTTTTCATTGAAAGATTGTCTAAACAGAGTATGGCAATGCGGTACCATTCAGGTTGATTTCTCTATGCCATCAAGACTAGAAGCAAAATATATTGATGAAAAGGGAGAGAAGAAAGAGCCTGTAATGCTTCATAGAGCAATTCTAGGTTCATTTGAAAGATTTATTGGCATATTAATAGAAAATTACGCTGGTAATTTTCCTGTTTGGTTGGCTCCAGTTCAAATAATTGTAATGGGCATTACTGATAGGAATTCCTCTTGTTGCGAAAGTCTAACTACTAAATTAATAAACAAAGGTTATAGGGTAAAATTAGATCTAAGAAATGAAAAAATAGGCTTTAAGATACGCGAGCATACATTAAATAGGATCCCATACTTGCTAATAATAGGAGATAAGGAAGAAAAAGAAGGTAAAATAGCTGTAAGGACTAGAGAGGGTAATGATATGGGCTCTATCAGCCTAGAAGAGTTTTTAGTTATATTAAACAAGTCAATATCTCTTAAGGGGAGGTTTGATTAATATTGTTAATTTTTTCTTATGATTAAAGCAAGCTATCAACCCACCTAAGTATTAAAGTAATTATGTATTTTAAGCAATGAATCTTTTAGCAGGTGATATAGGTGGTACAAAGACACTTCTAGGTGTTTATAAAAATGATGGAGCTGTCTGTAAATTATTTCACAAACATTATTATTCCAATCATTGGGAAAGTTTCGAACAAATACTTAAAGATTTTATAGCTAATATTCCAGAACGAATTGAGAAGCCAAAGTATGGATGCATAGCTGTTGCAGGTCAGGAAATAGATGGGTCAATCAGAATGACCAACCTGCCATGGAAATTAAATAATGAAAATTTATGCAAAATTGCTTTACTTAAGCAATTGTCCTTAATTAATGATTTCTCTGTTTTAGTTTATGGAATACCATTCTTAAAAGAGACTCAATATATAAAACTCCAATTACCCAGGACAAAGCAAAATTGTTTTTCGAAGAAAAACTTTGCAGTTATAGGAGCAGGAACTGGTCTTGGCATCGCAAGAGGTATTACAACATCGACAGGTGTCATATCACTTCCAAGTGAAGGAGGTCATAAAGAATTTGCACCGCGAACTCAAAATGAATGGGAACTAACCAATTGGCTAAAAGAAGACCTAAAAATAAATAGAGTTTCTATAGAAAGAATAGTTAGCGGAACTGGACTAGGAAATATAGCTCGATGGAGACTTATGAAACAAGACTCAAAATCGCACCCTTTAAGGATAAAAGCAGAGAATTACCCAATTGAAGGAGATAATGATCTTCCAGAAGAAGTAGCTAAATATGCCAAAAATAGTGATCCCATAATGAATGAAGTATTAAATATTTGGCTTAGCGCCTATGGATCAGTAATTGGGGATCTAGCTTTACAAGAACTATGCTATGGAGGCTTATGGATTGGTGGAGGAACTGCTTCAAAGCATCTGGATGGATTCTCTTCGGATACATTTAAATCTGCGATAAGAAACAAAGGGAGGTTTTCAAGATTTATTGATGAACTTCCGATAATGGCATTAACAGATAAAGAGGTTGGCCTATTTTGCGCAGCATGCAAAGCTCATTTAATAGCCGAATCGAATGTCAAACTAGGTACATAACAAACACAGAAATGGTTCAGCCGGTCATAGGTAAAAAAGTATATGTGGAAGTACCCTCCACCACCGCCAATATTGGTCCTGGGTTTGATTGCTTAGGTGCAGCATTAGACCTAAAAAACATTTTTACCATTCAAAGGATTGAAGGTGATGGCGAAAGATTTGAATTAATAATGGAAAGCACAGAAGGTAACCACCTACGTGGTGGGCCAGAGAACCTCTTTTATCGAGCAGCACACAGGGTTTGGAAAACAGCAGAGGTAGAACCATTCGCACTGGAAGCTAGGGTGAGACTTGCAGTTCCTCCAGCGCGTGGACTAGGCAGCAGTGCCACAGCAATAGTGGCTGGACTAGTTGGTGCTAATGCTTTAATTGATTGCCCTTTAAGCAAAGAGAAACTTCTTGAACTTGCTATTGACATCGAAGGGCACCCAGACAATGTTGTTCCATCATTGCTAGGTGGTCTTTGCTTCACTGCTAAAGGGAATTCAGGGCAATGGAGAATTGTCAGATGTGAATGGGATAGTTCTATAAAAGCTGTTGTAGCAATACCTTCTTTGAGATTGAGTACTAGCGAAGCAAGACGTGTCATGCCGAAAACAGTTCCTATTGGAGATGCAGTTAGGAATCTAGGCTTACTAACACTTCTGCTAAATGGCCTAAGGACTGGTAAAGAAGACCTGATTGCAGAAGGGATGCATGATCGTTTACACGAACCATATAGATGGAAATTAATCAAAGGAGGACTTGCAGTTCGTGAGGCAGCAATAAAGGCAGGGGCTCTTGGCTGTGCAATTAGTGGCGCAGGACCAAGCATATTAGCCCTCTACAAAGAAGGGGCTGGAAAACTTATTAGTCAATCTATGGTGAAAGCCTGGGAAGCAGAAGGTGTTGCCAGTAGAGCCCCGCTGCTTAACCTCCAAACCCTAGGGAGTTCATGGACCTCCAAAGACTTATGAGTACTTCTACTTATCTAAATACCCAAAGACTGATAAGTTCATTTACGTTCGACCCCAAACTATGGACTCAAACATGCTCATAACAGCAGGGTCCCACTCCACATATCACTTCTTGTCCTTAATAGTGTTATTACCAGCACTAGGTGCTCTAATAATGCAATTGTTTAATGATAAAGAAAATACCAGACCAAATATTCATAGAAACATTGCGATAGGCTTTCTATCGGCAGATTTTTTACTAATAGTTATTGTTTTTAGTTTCTTATTTAACAAGCAAACTAGTCAACTACAATTAATCGAAAGAATTAGCTGGTTACCTGCTATAGGGCTTGAATGGTCACTAGGAGTAGATGGCCTATCAGCCCCACTTGTAATATTAAGTGGTTTAATAACTCTTCTAGCTGCAATTGCAAGCTGGAAAATAACAAATAAACCCAAGCTTTATTTCTCACTGATACTAATACAAGCTTCTGCCCAAGCTCTAGTATTTTTATCTCAGGATTTCTTACTTTTCTTTCTTGCTTGGGAATTAGAACTTGTTCCTGTATATCTTTTAATCGCTATATGGGGAGGTAAAAGGAGACTTTATGCAGCTACTAAATTTATTCTCTATACAGCATTAGCCTCACTTTTAATACTTATAAGTGGCCTTGCATTAGCTTTGTCTGGTTCAGAGTTCACACTAAACCTATCTGAGCTTACGGCAAGATCAGCTTCTGGAACATTTGCCATTTTTTGTTATTTAGGTTTTCTAGTTGGCTTTGGAGTAAAGCTACCTATATTTCCTCTTCATACTTGGCTACCTGATGCTCATGGCGAAGCCAATGCACCAGTATCTATGCTACTTGCAGGGATTCTCTTAAAAATGGGGGGATATGCACTAATTAGATTTAATGTGCAAATGTTCCCTGAAACTCATATAAAGCTTGCACCTGCTCTTATAATAATTGGAATAGTTAATGTAATTTATGGTGCATTAAATGCATTTGCTCAAGACAATGTAAAACGAAGAATTGCTTGCAGTTCAGTTAGCCATATGGGGTTTGTTTTATTAGGCATTGGAGCAATTAATGCATTAGGTCTAAGTGGTGCCATGTTGCAAATGATAAGTCATGGCCTTATAGCAGCTGCTATGTTTTTTGTGACAGGTTCTTTTTATGAAAGAACTAATACACTGTCAATCCCAAATATGGGTGGCTTAGCAAAAGTACTGCCAATAACTTTTGCTCTCTTTCTGATAAGTTCTTTAGCCTCACTAGCATTACCAGGTATGAGTGGATTTGTAAGTGAGATAACTGTATTTCTTGGTATAACAAGCCAAGAAGGATTTACTTCAATCTTTAGATCTATCACAATATTGATAGCTGCTATTGGACTTGTACTTACTCCTATTTATCTTTTATCAATGTGTAGACGAGTATTCTTTGGCCCAAGGATCCCCGCATTGGCTATGGTTAAAGAAATGAATGCAAGAGAACTCTCAATAGGTTTAAGTTTATTGCTACCAACATTAATCATTGG
Source organism: Prochlorococcus marinus str. MIT 9211 (assembly GCF_000018585.1). NCBI lineage: Bacteria > Bacillati > Cyanobacteriota > Cyanophyceae > Synechococcales > Prochlorococcaceae > Prochlorococcus > Prochlorococcus marinus. The sequence goes on from NC_009976.1 coordinate 952,969, forward strand.
ATTCTGGCCAAGAATTGCGACGGACATATTTGAAAACTCAACAAATGCTCTTGCGAATACCCTTGAGACACAAACCCTAATTTCAATAAGTCAAGCCCTTCAAATAAGTTGATATGTCCCATTCAAAGAAAACTCCAGCAATCTTGGTCGGCAAAGGATTACCTAATTACAAAGAGATAACGCCAAAACAAATACTTAAATATATTCCTTCTCTACTAAAAGAGCTCTCTAGAAGATTTGAATCCTTAGAAAGAACAATTGAGACATCAATTGAACAAGAAGATATTTTGAGTTGGGATAGTCTGATGAGGCCACTACAAGAAATATCTGAACAGCTTAGATGGAGTTGGGGGGTAGTAGCTCATTTGAATGCTGTGTGTAATTCTGAGGAACACCGAGATGTATACGCTTCACTTCAACCAGATATTGTTCGGTTCTCTAATCGTATAGGCCAAAGCAAAAACTTATTCAAAGCAATTTCAATACTTGAATCTAATGAAGGTGACATATTAGATGAAACTCAGCAGAGAATTATCCATACAGAGATACTCAGCATGAAGCAAAGAGGTGTTGGGCTGGAGAAACAGCAAAGGGAACAATTTAATATAAACAGTGAACGGTTAGCAGAGTTATCTACAAAATTTGGGAACAATGTTCTAGACGCTACCAAAAAATGGGCATTATTAATTACTGATAAATCAGAAGTAAAGGGAGTACCTCATCGAATCCTAGAGGCTTTAGCAAAGGCAGCAAAAGATTCAAAGGATATGCCCGACGACCCTCTGAATGAACCTACAGCTGAGGAAGGACCTTGGCTAATTGGATTAGACATGCCAACCTATATATCTATTATTACTTATGCAGAGAGCAGGTCACTTCGTGAGAGGGTTTACAAGGCTTATGTAAGTAGAGCAAGCAGTGGAGAAAGCAATAATAAAGGAATCATTGAAGAGATTCTCATAATAAGAAACAATCAAGCAAGGCTTTTAGGCTACAAAAACTGGGCCGAGATAAGCCTCGACAATAAAATGGCAAATAATGTAGAAGAAATACAGGCACTTCTTGAAGAGTTGCGAGCAGCCTCAATAGTTGCAGCCAAGAAAGAAATCAAACAAATTCAAGACATTGCTTTAAGAAGTAATGCTGAGGAGGGCAATAGCCTTGCTGCATGGGATATCAGCTATTGGTCAGAGAAACTAAAGCAAGAGCAATTCAACCTAAACCAAGAATTCATCAGGCCATGGTTTCCCCTTCCACAAGTTCTCAATGGACTTTTTAAACTTTGTGGAAGACTTTTTGATATTTCAATTAAACCCGCCAGTGAAAATTTTCCAAGATGGCATGAAGATGTAAGTTTATTTGATGTCTTAGATTCAAATGGTGCAAAGATTGCATCCTTCTATTTAGATCCATACTCAAGGCCTGAAAGTAAGAGAGGTGGTGCGTGGATGGATGAATGCTTAACAAGAGATATATCCGATAAGAAAAATATTATCTTGCCAGTAGCCTATTTAATTTGTAATCAAACACCACCTGTAGGCGACACCCCAAGCCTTATGAGTTTTGAAGAGGTAAAGACTCTTTTCCATGAATTTGGCCATGGACTTCAACATATGCTTACAACAGTTGACTATCCTCAGGCTGCAGGCATTAATAACGTCGAATGGGATGCGGTTGAATTGCCTAGTCAATTCATGGAGAATTGGTGTTTAGATCCAACAACGATTAAAGAAATTGCAAAACACTGGGAAACAGGAGCTCCACTTCCTGAAGAAGAGTTTGAAAAGTTGAAGCTTAATCAGAAATTCAATTCAGGTCTTTCTACACTTAGACAAATTCACTTTTCAATTACGGATATTAAATTGCATAGCCAATGGCACAAAGAGATTGGCGTAACACCAGATGAAATGAGAAGGGAAATAGCGAAAACAACAACAGTCTTGCCACCAATTTCAGAAGATCAATTCTTATGTGCCTTTAATCATATCTTTGCGGGTGGATATGCTGCTGGGTATTATTCATATAAATGGGCAGAAGTTCTTAGTGCAGATGCCTTTTCGGCCTTTGAGGAAGTTGGTTTAGATAAACTAGATGAAATAAAAAGAATAGGCAAACGATTCCGCGAGACGGTACTAAGTCAAGGGGGGAGTAGGCATCCATCAGAAATTTACAAGCTATTCCGTGGTAGACCAGCGACTACAAAGGCACTTATTAGACATTCAGGCCTTTAATCCACAGTTAATAATTCGTCTGCTAATAAATCCAATGATATTTTATGGGATATTAAAGATTTATGAGAAATAACTGGAACAGATTTGTGCCTCCCATAGGGAAGAACTGCTCGCCACCCTGGGAAAACCATTAAATCAGAGAAACAAAAAAAGCTAATACATTCTACGGTTCTTGACAGAGGCTTATGTTTTTCGAAAGATCTGATCAATTCACTTCCTAGCTTCATATCAGCAATTCCAGCAAGGACAGAAGAAGGTACTAACTGGGCCGTCAAAGTACCTTGTTGTGGACTGCCAATACTAAAGAAACGTTTTGTTCGTGTAGAACCACCAAACTCGTGCATCCATACTCGACTTATAAGACCACCCATTGAAAACCCAAGAAGGTCTATTGAGACATCTGAAGCAAATTGTATAGAGATTTGTTGGTGAAGCTCAAATGCCAAATTACGAATCGGTACTTTGCCGAGTTTATGTGGAAGAAATGGTAGAAATATCTTAGAAGGGGGCTGATCCAATTTATTAACTAGTGGGTTAAAGATCTCAGGACTGTCCCATAAACCATGAACCATAACAACTGGCCTGGTTAGTTCTTTCAAAGTCAATTTGAGCTAAAGTTTCTTGTTCTTGAAATAGAGACACTACCTGAAAACCCAGAGATTGGAGGATGGCATTTTTTAAGTTTTATTTTTATTGGAACAAGGCCATATAAATCTTCCAGGAAGTCTAGAATATTTTCACTAAAAGATTCAATGGTTTGAGATTTACAAGCCAAAGAGAGTTGTTGCAATCCCTTAATGGCTAGGCTGTAATCTACAGTAGATGTCAGATCATCCTTAGCAACAGTTGAAGATACATCGACACAGACACTAAAGTCTAGAATAAAGTATTGTCCCATCAGGCGTTCTCTTTCTAGAACACCTACATGTGACCAAAGATTTAAACCTTCGACATCAATTACTCCTAAAGGTAGTTGTTCTTTCATAGCCCCAAGTCTTTATGTGAAAATGACTTGGCACCCGAAGCAAATTCAGACACAACATGTCCATCACCCTTAAGAAAATAGCGATAGGTAACCAAACCCTCTAAGCCCACCGGACCTCTAGGAGGTAATGTCTGTGTACTTATCCCAACTTCAGCACCAAAGCCATAACGGAATCCATCTGCAAACCTTGTAGAACAATTTAAAAAGACACCAGAGCTATCAACGGAGTGAAGAAACTTATTAGCAGTTTTAGGGTCATTCGTAACGATCGAATCAGTATGACGTGAGCCATGACGACTTATATGATCAAGTGCTTGGTCAATGCTGGAAACAACTTTTACCGATAGGACTAAGTCTAAGTATTCAGTTGACCAGTCACTTTCCTCGGCCTTATTTTCTATACCCAACGAGTTACAAACCTGATCACCTAAAAGCTTAACACCCGATTCGTTAAAAAATGGAATTGCTTTATCCAAAAAAGAGGGTGCAATATCTTTATGTAAAAGCAGAGTCTCAATAGCATTACAAGCTGCTGGATATTGGCATTTACTATCAATTGCAATGCGGAGAGCTTTATCTAGATCTGCTGCACTATCAATATATAAATGGCAAATACCATCAGCATGGCCAAGGACAGGAATACGAGTGTTGTCCTGAATGAATCTAACCAAGTCATTACTCCCCCTAGGAATTATCAAATCAACCATTCCATCTAAACGAAGTAAAGATAAGCTTTCCCGTCTAGTGGTAAGTAGGCAAATGGCGTCAGAATTAATACTTGAATTACCAAGGCCATGATCAATCGCTTTGACAATTGCCTCATTAGTAAGTTTTGCTTCACTCCCACCCTTTAAAATCGCAGCATTCCCAGAACGAAGTGCTAAAGAGGCAATTTGTATAAGCGCATCTGGTCTAGCTTCAAAAATCACACCAATCACACCTAAAGGGACAGTGAGGCGTTCTAGGTAGAGACCCTCGTCTAATTGCCGATGTAATTGTCGTATGCCTATTGGATCAGGAAGACAAGCAACTTTCCTTACTCCTTCAATAGCAGCATCAAGTTTATTTTCATTAAGTTTCAATCTAGAAAGAAGGGATTCTGAAAGACCATTCTCTATAGATCTCTTGAGATCTTGCTGGTTAGCAGAAACTATTTCTTTCCGGCACAAAGACAAGGCATCAGCAATAGCACCCAAAGCTTCTTTTCTTTGTATATCTGTGCTTTGTCCCAAATAAGTAGCTGCCCTCCTAACGGAAATAGCGCGCTGAACCAACTCTGTAGATGGTTCTGGAACGTTCATGGAGTCCTGCATTAGTTTGCTCAACTACTACTAACTTATCCCCTAACAAATATACAATTAGATTCTGAAATGTTCCAAAGCCAAGCAAGCTACAGCTAACTCTTGCGATAATTCTGTATGAGAGATCAAGCGTTTAAAACATTTGTATCCACTATTTAGGTGAAGAGAGCCTTTAGCGTTAACAAGGAGAATGTTTTTATTAAGGCGTAACTCAAGCCAATCAACGAAAGGGACATCAACCCACTGAGGTAATTCATGTGATCCTTTTACAATTCGTCCAATAATATCTACAGGGAGAGACAAGCTGATTCCTACGGTATTAGACTTACTGTCTGGGTCCATCGATTCGACCAATTGAGACAATGCAACAGTAACTGCTCCAGGCATTAGGCTCGAATGAGGCTCGGTATTCTTTCTAATAAAGATTTCACTATCTAAATCGAAGAGTACGGATCTGATATATGTTTCAGTGATATCAACTCCAAAAACAAGTTCTCCTTGTTTCTTCATAAATTAGTACCTTAGGTACATCTGTAACTCACTCTGCCAGTTACCATTATTGTCTACAGAGCCTAAAACACCAAGATTAGGATTGAATTGATATTTAAGAGTCCCTTGAGGAGGAATATCATCTCGACTTGGAGTTGCCTGTATGGACAGATTAATTCTTTCGCTTAAATCAATACCAAACTCAGTAACCCAGGCTTGTTCTGGAGACGAGTCATCTGAATTGGTTGATTTGTTATTTGCTCCTTTATTTGAGACTTCTGGGTCACTCACAAATGCAGGATAAACAGAGAACTGGAGTCTTTCACTTACGTTCCCTGTAAGATCTCCTAAGACTGGAGACACAAAAGATCTATTTAATAAATTCACTAATTCTGTATTTGCAGCTCCACCTATCAATGTACTTAAAGAATTTCCTCCCATGAGTGGAAGCAATTGATTCTTTGTCATTGGAGGGGTGCTCCGCACTTGATAGTTATCTGCAAGACGATCAGCCGGTCCAGTAGCTATTAATTCTATATTGACAAAGCGTGATCCTCCAATGCCTCTAGATCCAGGGCCTTTTAAGTTTAAATCAGCTGAAGGATCTGTAGAATCTTGTTGAATAGTATCTGGGACACGCGTATTTAACTTCACATCAAGGAAAGGCACAATACCCATACCACTTGAGAAGATAGCAACATTGGGATAATTTCTATCTAAACGAAAAGTCGTTGTAAACAGTGTCGCACGGCCATTTTTCATAAAAACAACTCCTCTAATAGAAAGATCATTATCCAAAGGTCCGTTTAAAGTTAAAGTTCCATCGACATTGAAACTTCCCCTGGCGACAGCACTAGAAACAAATAAAGGAGATGCAAGCTTAAGCTTTGGTCCTAAACGTAAACGTAAAGAGTCAAAAGATACTCTAGTGAGAACATCAGGAATACCTGAAGTTAGAATTTTATTTGTAGTCGCCTCATTGTTTTGAATAAATAGTGAAAGGGGTTGCTTCCTATCCCATCGTTGTTCAGGGAGCTGTCGCGTTCTATATAAACCAAATGACCCTCCGTCAGTCCCACTTCTTGAATTTCCTTCAGAAGGATTGGCATTAGCTTTAGGAGATATTGATCCTCGTTCTACTTTGACTTCACCACCAATGATGGGACTTACTAATGATCCAAATATATCAATCTCAGATGTGAGCTGGAAATTAGCTCCCAGAGAGTTATATTCTACGTCGCTAAGGATTAGACGAAGGGGGGTTAATGTCTGCTTTATATTATTAGAAAATCCAATAGATCCACTACTTCGAATTTTACCTTTGGTACCTATATCTGCAGAGAGACTCATGATATCAAGTTGATTAAAATCAAAAAGAATTTCACCATTAAAGTTATTTACTTGATTGTTACTCAAAAGAAACTGACCATCCCTAAAAACTAGAAAGCCATTGGCTATTGGTTCTTCTAGTGTCCCTGTGAGGATCAATCTAAGATCAGTTTTCCCTTTTTGCCAGACAATAACCCCATTCGAAAAACCATCTAAAAAGCTTAAGATCTTTCCATGAGTTTCTACTCGTAAGTCAAAGGGTAAAGAAGGCTTCAAGGGTATATTGCCGAAAAGCGATATTGGCTCAGATGACGAATCGGCTTTTATTAATATATCTACTTTTAGAATGAAATTATCTATAAAAATCTTACCTCGTTCCAAAACAAAAGTTTGATCTGCTAGGCGGGCATCAGTCAAGACAAGGTCAGCGGTAACCTCTGGGCCTCCTTTCTTAAGCCTATAGGTACCATTAATTCCAAACATTCCGCCTAGAGAGGCTGGAGGTTGTACAAATAATGACAAGAGAGAGAAGGGTATATTTATCAGCGAAAAGTTTCCTAAATCCTCATTCAGGGGACCCTTGAAAGATGCCGCAAATGGTTTAATCTCTTGGACACTGACATTACTTCCCTTAATCCATACTTTGCCTGACGCATTCAAATCTAAAGTGAGTTGAGATAATTCAGGGCCTTCAAGTACGGCGACAGCATTTACATATCCATCTAATTTTCTAGTCTTAATTATATTGTCATCAATCTTGGTGTCTTGAGTATCCTTGACTGACAAAAGAGCGAAGACCCAGTTCCTTAATTGATTATCAAGAGCTCCTGGTGGAGACTGAATAGATAGGCCCTTAAGGTCAGCTGCACTTCCAGTTGCAATTGGTTGCTTAGCTTTAAAGTCAGAGAGTTTCAGGAAATTCTCTGAAATCCAAATTGGACTAAGTTCTTCGGCTACAGCTCTTGCCCATATTTTCTTGCCGAAACGTCCTTTGGTATTTATAGAAATTTTACCTTGGCCAGCATCTGGAAAGAGTTCACCATCTAAAGAATACTGTTTATCAAAATAACTACCTTTTAGGTTTACTTGTTTTAATTTAATGCCGAGAGCACGTAAATAGCTATATGAAATCTTGCCATCTACAAACAATGGATCAAATTTAAAGGACCCTTCACCAACCAACTCGCCAAAGACACGTTGAAATCCCTTCCTAAGAGGATTGATAATTTCTAAACGGTCTAATCTAAATTTCTCTGCTTTCCATAAATATTTTCCCCGATCTCTTTGGACAGAGATTTGGCCATCCAATCGATCAAACATTAACTTTCTTAAGAGCCAATTTGAATTAAGTTCAGCTTTAAGGCTGCCAGCTAGTGCTGCTCCTGTTGGTGTCATATTTAACTTGGTGCCACCTCCAGGTAATCCAGCAATAGTCCCTTGCCAATTTTCTTGAAGTCTAATTGCTCCAAACCGAGGGTTATTTACTGCAATAGAGAGTTTGCTATTCGGGGAATTTGAAAAGCTTTTAAATGAGCCATTAACTGTAAGGCTCCCTCCCATAGGGATACCAAGTAATGGCTCTAATAGATTTAAATTAAACGAATCTGTATTTATTTGAGCTGCCAACTCTCCTATGCCTATACCATTAGAGTCAAAACTTATAGGAACACTTGCATCCAATTTTACTTGAGAGTCATTATCTTTTGATAAACTGATAATGCTGGAAATAGCAAAGCTGTTGTCTGGAGGTTTCTTAATAGGCAGCTTACCCTTAACAGACGCAGACATTGGACCATATTTCCATTCTTTAGAGGATAGTTGAATCCCCCTATGACTACAATTTATAGATGTAAGATCAGAAAGGAAACTATTTTCGTAATTAGGATGCTTAATCCTAACATCTCCAACTTTAAGCCTTCCTTTACAACTAACGCTTTCTTTATCAAGAGATAGGCTGAAATTACCATCAACAACTCCTTGAGTAGATAAGTTAAGTTTATTTAGAAAGATATCTTGAAGTGATTTGAGCCTAATACGTTTAGCTCGAGCATCACCTTGGAATGTAAAACGTTCCCAATTAGAATTTCCTGATAACTGCAAAGCCCCATTCTCACCAAGGTCAAAGAAGAAGCGCCCTTTCAAATACTTTTTTCGAGGGTTAAAAGTAGCCTGAGTTTTTGCATCTATTTCCAGTGAGTACTGATCAAGAGATATTTTTGCCGGTTCACGTAGTCGAACCACTAAATCAATATTAGGAACTCGTTTTGAAATTGAATTACCAAAGACCCAATATGAATTCTCGTTATTAGCCTTTAAATTCAATTTTGTTTGTTTAGGTGTGAAAATAGCTACCGGTCGCCTATTTATTAAGCTTGCTAAAGGAGCTAATTGAATAGTCACTCCTGAAGCACTCGCCGAAGATTTATCTTTTAATCCAACTAGGACCTTAGAAGGACCAATAGCTATTCCCCAAGGCCTAAGCCCATTGTATGATCCAATTTCTAAGGGATGACCTAACTGACTAGATAATTGCTTTTCAATTTTGGAAGCATAAGTATCTACAAATTTATCTAAAGCTTTATCGATAAAATAATATGAAAAAGAACCACCAAGAAAAATCAATCCCCCAGCGAGAAAAAATTGCTTAATTGTTGATGATCCTGTTTTTACTCCCATAAAGTTTTAAATTCCTTTTAGGGGGAGGAGCAGACGAACTATAAGGAGTGAATGTATTGTTAACCAGGTTATGTCAATTTCTCAGTTCCTACATCAAGCAACTATCTGGCTAGCTTGGTCAGCTCTTGGGCTTGGTTTAATAACATTAATTGCCTTCCTAACTAGATGGGGAGCAAAGTTTAGACTTGTTGGTGCAACTATTTTCACACTTTTACTTTCTGGCAGTTGTTGGGCCTTTGCAGAAAGTTATACCCCACCATTCGTTGTTGAAGGAGCAATTTATGCGCCTGTCGTTTATGACAATGGATACGATCTTGTTATAGCCCAAGCACCTGATGGGTTCCCCGAAGATGCCACAGAGCCATCATTACTACAAATTGCAGGGAATTTAAAAGGAGGTGGGCGTAATGGAGCGAAGGTACATGTAAAGATAAGGAAACAAGTACCGGTGAGATCCGGTGTTAGTCATCCAATAATTCTTGGAGAAGCCATAAGAGATATCAACAAAAGTACAACAATTCTTGTGGAAGCAAAGGAAAATCCAATTGAAAACGACATATCAATAGAAATCCAAGATGAAACTATTAATTAATAAAAAGAAAATCGCTCAAAACTTTCGTAAAGAAGAACAAGTATTGTCATCCATAGGCATTGATAATTGGGAAGCAATAATGAATTTAACGGATGAGTATATTTCTTGCCTAGTTAAGGATAAATACTGCACCTATAGGAATTTAAGACGACTACGCTGCATAGCTTTATTTATATGCGAGCTTAATGCTACTCAAGATGAGGCTGCTCTGCTAATGCATTCTGGCATCTCAACAATTGAAGCTTTAACAAACCTCAACCCTCAAGAGATAATTACAAAAACAGGTAGATTTGAAAGAATGCTTGACACTGATAGAGAGCCAGTCCTAAATCTAAGAAAAGCAAAGAAATTAATTAACAAGGCCAAAGAGAAGCTGGAATAAATCTGATTCTTTAAGCGGTCGTTTGTCATTTGCTCAGTAATCAAATATAAATATAGTTATTCTGAGTCAATGCAATGAGCAACAAAACTGCGTTGCTAATGCTAATACCTGCAAGCATCATCTCTTATCAGCTTATTGCAAGAGCTCAATCTACTCTTCTAGAAAGTGTCAAGAGAAACCCTTTAGAGGCCAAGGCATTATGCAGAAGATTTCGAGATTACAACTCAAAAGAAATTGAAGCAACTTCAAAAGAAGTAATCACCGAGATAAGTCGAGAAAGAAAACTAAGTCCAGCTGACGCAGAGATACTTTCTATTTATGTAATTGGCATGCATTGTCCAGATGTGAGATAAATTTCAAAACTGTGGCTTCAATTACTAATAAAGAGTCAAAACTAGTTCTAAACGATGGTGAAGTGCTTTGGTCAAGACTTTGGCATCCAAATAATTCAGGGCCCTGGCCAGCTCTTTTAATGCGCCAACCTTATGGGAAAGAAATTGCTTCAACAATCACATACGCACATCCAACATGGTGGGCAAGCAAAGGTTATTTAGTAGTCGTTCAAGACGTTAGAGGGCAAGGAGATTCCTCAGGTGAGTTCGGTGGTTTCTGCCAGGAGCCTTCAGACACATCTCAAACTCACTCCTGGGTAAGGTCTCTTCCAGAGTGCAATGGACGTCTTGGGACCTATGGATTTTCATATCAAGGGCTTACACAGTTACTAGCCAATCAGGGGTCTCCTCCTCCTGATTGCATTGCGCCTGCTATGACTGGCCTGGAAGAATGCAACCACTGGTGCTCTGATGGGGGGGGCTTTTTGGTGGCATATAGGGCTTGCATGGGGACTCCAATTAGCCGCTCAAAAAGCAAAGCGAAATGGTGACGAGAAAGTCTGGAAAGAGATTAGAAATAGCCTTGAAGATAAAAGTTACTTACAGGAGGGGCCTGATCTACTTAAAAAATATGATTCAAGAGGAATGGTAAATCAATGGTTTGAAGAATCAAATAAAGCAAACCCAATCTGGAAGACTCATAAACCGCTGAAAACTTGGCTCCAACAACCTATCTTGCTAATTGGAGGATGGTGGGACCCTCACCTAAGAGGGATTCTTGATCTTTATGAAAAATCACTCATAGTAGGTGGTCAACCAGATCTGCATATTGGACCAGCTTCTCATTTGCGATGGTGGGAAGAAGTACAGCAAATTCATTTAGATTTCTTCAACAAATATCTTCAACCAAGCAATACTCTTAAGGTCCCATCTAGCAGACAACAAAAACTTTGGAATATTACAAGCAAAAAATGGTTTGACCTACAACCTATAGACACTAGAAATAGGATTTGGCATCTAAGTACTGGAGGGAATGCATGCATAGATTCAACCGATGGAGAACTTACTCAATTCGGCAAAGGGCAGGGGGAACTCTCTATTGTTCATGATCCATGGAGACCCGTTTCTTCAATAGGAGGTCACCTAAGTCCAGACCCTGGTATTGCAAATAGAGCCGAAATTGACAAGAGAAACGATGTAGCAACTTTTACCTCAAAACCACTTGAAGAAAGAATTCAACTAAAAGGAGTTCCTAAGCTTGAAATTATTGCAATGGCTGATAGGAATGGATTTGATCTATGCGTTGCAATTTCAATTATTCAGCAAAATTCAAAAGAAGTACTGCAGATTTCTACAGGAGTACTTCGTCTAGTTGGGAATAAAGCCAAAAGTACACTCAAAAGAAATGTGACGCTGCAGCCATTATTCGCAGATATTCATAAAGGAGATCGCCTTAGATTGTCAATATCTGGAGCAGCTTGGCCAGCTATTGCTATAAACCCAGGAGACCCAAGTTATAACTGTGGGTCTCCATCTCCATATTGTCTAGTAACGACAATCTCCCTAGAACTTTCTCAGGCCAAGCTAGAGATCTGTCCACTCTTCTCAAAATAATCTAACAAGAGTGCGCCAAATCATATAAGCTCCACTTCATCCTGAGCTTTGATTATGACCACCAGTTTTGTTTCCGACTGGATGGCTCAAGAGGGGCAAAAACTATCTGATTGCAAACATGATGATCCTTTTAGCGTATTAGGTATACAACCTTTCCAGGGAAAATGGATTGCGAGAATCTGGATGCCTGAGGCTGAGGAAGTTGAGTTATTAATAAATGGGTCATTAATACCATTAACACCCCCAAATCACCCTTGGATATTTGAAGCACTTTTGGATGAAAATCCTGGTTCAAATTATCAAGTTAAAGTTCATAGAGGTGGAATAAAACATCAACAATACGACCCCTGGTCTTTTAGAGATGAATGGATGGGTGAAATAGATACCCATTTATTTGCAGAAGGTAATCATCACCATATTTGGCGTCGAATGGGAGCTCACCTTTCTGAAATGAATGGTGTTTGTGGTGTAATGTTCTGCTTGTGGGCTCCAAATGCTCGAAGCGTTTCTGTTATTGGTGAAGTAAATTCTTGGGATGGGCGCCACCATCCAATGCAAAAAAGAATGGGTGGTATTTGGGAGTTATTTATTCCGGGATTAAAAGAGGGAGCTTTATATAAGTACGAAATCAGAACTCAAAACGGACATTGCTATGAGAAATCAGATCCATACGGCTTTGAACATGAAGTCAGACCAGCTCAAAGCTCAAAAGTTTCTAGAATTGACAATTTTAAGTGGTCTGACCAAGAATGGATCACTAAAAGGGACAGCAGCAACCCATTAGATCAACCCATATCTGTATATGAAATGCATTTAGGGAGTTGGTTGCACGCTCCTTCAGATGAACCGTTCATAGAACCTAATGGCAATAAAAGAACTGCAGTCCCTGCAGCAGATCTGAAACCAGGCACAAGACTTCTTACATACCCAGAATTAAAACAAAAACTAATTAAGTATGTAAAGGAAAGAGGGTTCACTCACATTGAATTGATGCCAATATCTGAGCATCCATTTGATGGATCCTGGGGATACCAAGCAACTGGATGGTATGCACCAACAAGTAGATATGGAACACCTAATGAGTTCAGAGCATTTGTAGATGCATGTCATTCAGAGGGTATAGGTGTAATCCTTGACTGGGTTCCAGGACATTTCCCAAAGGATTCTCATGGGCTAGCTTTTTTTGACGGCTCTCACCTTTATGAGCATTCCGACCCTCGAATAGGAGAACACAAAGAGTGGGGAACATTAATCTTTAATTACAGCAGAAACGAAGTAAGAAATTTCCTAGTAGCAAATCTAGTTTTTTGGTTCGAGCAATTCCATATTGATGGCATTAGGGTTGATGCTGTCGCATCAATGCTTTATAAGGATTATTTGCGGCCTGAAGGGCAGTGGATACCAAATGAAGATGGAGGAAACGAAAATACAGAAGCCGTCAAGTTCCTACAACAGGCCAATCATGTTCTTTTTGAACATTTTCCTGGTGCTCTTTCAATTGCTGAAGAGTCGACAACCTGGCCTGGAGTAACCAATCCAACTGATGTTGGAGGTTTAGGTTTTAATCTCAAATGGAATATGGGGTGGATGCATGACATGCTTGATTATTTTGAGGTAGACCCATGGTTTAGGCAGTTTCACCAAAACAATGTAACTTTCTCGATTACCTACAACTACACAGAGAACTTTATGCTTGCTCTAAGTCATGACGAAGTAGTTCATGGCAAAAGCCATCTCCTGCACAAAATGCCTGGAGATGATTGGAGAAAGTATGCAAATACCCGAGCATTGCTTGCATATATGTGGACACATCCCGGTAAGAAAACAATATTTATGGGTATGGAATTTGGCCAAAGAAAAGAATGGAATGTTTGGGATGACTTAGAGTGGGATCTATTAGGTTATCAGCCACACCAAGGGATACAAAGATTAGTTGATGATTTAAATGTGCTTTATAAATCTAATCCTGCATTATGGAGAGATGATTTTAATCAATATGGTTTCCAGTGGATAGATTGTAAAGATAACAAGAATTCTGTGATTAGTTTTATGAGAAGAGAAACTCTAAATAATGAATGGCTAATAGTTGTCGCAAATTTCACGCCAGAGAGTCACCCTAACTACAGAGTAGGTGTTCCTCTAGAAGGTTTTTATGAGGAAATCTTTAATACTGATTCAGATAAATATGGTGGTTCCAATACAGGTAACATGGGTGGAAAAGCTTCTGAAAAATGGAGTATTCACGAATATGAAGATTCTATTGATCTATCGCTACCACCCTTGAGTGTACTTGTATTTAAGTACGCTCAGAAAAAGAGTCCAAATGAAAACTAATTTTCTGAATTCCCAGATCTCATGGAAGTTAAGACAAAGATCAAATGCAGAGAAATAAAAAAAGGTGTGACGAAGAACTGCTTAAAAAGCAATAAAAGTGTTTTTAGAGTTCCCGGTCAAGTAAGTTTTGCGATTGACGTTGAAGACGCATGACTCAATCTGTACCTTTATTGCTCCGTGCTGCTCGCGGAGAAAATGTTGACAGACCACCTGTCTGGATGATGCGACAAGCAGGTAGATACATGAAGGTCTATAGAGATCTTCGAGATAAATATCCAAGTTTCAGAGAACGCTCAGAGAACCCTGATCTTTCGTACGAGATATCAATGCAACCATTTAGAGCTTTCAAGCCAGATGGGGTCATTCTTTTCTCAGATATTCTTACTCCCCTTCCTGGCATGGGGATTGATTTCGATATTGTTGAAAGCAAAGGGCCTTTAATAAAAGATCCAATTCGTAATGAGAGTCAGATAAAGACTCTACGAGCTTTAAGCCCTAGTGAAAGCTGCCCTTTTGTAGGGGAAGTACTAAAAAGACTTAGAGATAGTGTTGGCAATGAAGCCGCAGTGCTTGGTTTTGTAGGAGCTCCTTGGACCTTGGCTGCTTATGTGGTTGAAGGTAAAAGCAGTAAGAATTATGCAGTCATAAAAGCAATGGCATTTCAAGAGCCAGAGCTACTGCATAAGCTGTTAGATCATTTTGCAGACTCCATTGCAAATTACTTGTGCTACCAAATTGATTCTGGAGCTCAAGTTGTTCAAATGTTTGATTCCTGGGCTGGGCAATTAAGTCCTATTGATTACGAAACCTTTGCAGCTCCATATCAAAAGAAGGTAATAGATCTTGTAAAAAAAACTCATCCAGAAACCCCTATGATTCTTTATATATCTGGTAGTGCTGGTGTACTCGAAAGGATGGGTAGAACTGGAGTAGACATAGTTTCCTTAGACTGGACTGTTGATATGGCTGAGGGATGTGCTCGCTTGCCTCAAAATGTTGGAATTCAGGGGAATGTTGATCCAGGATTACTTTTTGGTTCCCCAGAATC
The DNA here is from genome assembly GCF_000018585.1 of Prochlorococcus marinus str. MIT 9211. Classification (NCBI taxonomy): domain Bacteria; kingdom Bacillati; phylum Cyanobacteriota; class Cyanophyceae; order Synechococcales; family Prochlorococcaceae; genus Prochlorococcus; species Prochlorococcus marinus. The sequence continues at coordinate 968,282 of NC_009976.1, forward strand.
AATACGTGCTCGTATCATTGATACAGTCAAAAAAGCCAAGGGCAGAAAGTTTATACTTAATCTTGGTCATGGGATTCTGCCTGGCACCCCTGAAGAGAATGCAAGAGTTTTCTTTGAAGCCGGCAAAAGTGTAAATGAATTAATCTCCCAAACTTGAAGGAACGCATTCTGATCACAGGAGCAAGTGGCTGTGTTGGTCAGTACACAGCTAATTGGTTGCTTAAAAATTCAAAAGCAGATTTATTACTTTGGTTAAGGGATCCTAGAAAGCTTAAATCAGTTGATTCTTCAAACCCAAGGATAAAGTTATTAATAGGCGACCTAAGAGACCCTGAACCATTCTCAAATGATCTAAACGATGTAACACATTTAATACATACTGCAACTGCTTGGGGTGATCCTGAAAGAGCAAATCAAGTTAATGTATTTGCAGTAAAAAAAATGCTTTCATTAATAAATCCATTAAAAATAGAAAGAATAATATATTTCTCTACTGCTAGTATTTTAGATAAAGAACTTAATCCCTTACCAGAAGCATTGCTATACGGGACTGAGTACATTCAGACAAAAGCAAGGTGTCTCCAAGAACTTCAACAAAACCCTTTAGCCAACAAAATAATTGCTGTTTTTCCAACACTTGTTTTTGGTGGCAAATGTAATGGCGAAAGTAATTTTCCAACAAGCTATTTAACTTCTGGTCTTAATGAAGCAATTGATTGGCTGTGGTTAGCTCGTTGGTTTAAAGCATATTCAAAATTTCATTTCATACATGCTGAAGATATTGCATATATATGTGGCAAACTTTCTCTTAATTATAATGAATTAATTATTGATAATATTGATAATAAAGCCGCTAAAATACCAAGGCTTGTCCTAGGCCAGCCTGCAATTTCTATAGACCAAGCAGTTGATATATTACTAGATTGGCGAGGAATGAAGCGAACACCTCGATTCCCCTTAAGGAGCTGGATAATCAAACTTTTAATAAAATTGCTACCAATTAGAATTAGTAATTGGGATCGACTAATGATTAGACAAAGGCATTTTGTACACCAGCCAGTAATTAGGCCTGAAAACCTAGGAGGGAATAGTTATGCCAAAAACCTAAATGAAATACTTTTCTCTTCTGGCTTAAAGAAAAAGAAAAAAGCCTAAAAAGCGGTAAGATGGTTTTAGAAATAAATAAAGTATCAATGATTTCAATGTTCCGCTCTTTAATCACAGCAGTATTTGCTTTTACTCTAGTGATTGCTTTCGGTGTTTCCTCTGTTCAAGCAAAAACAGTAGAAGTCAAACTCGGAACTGATGCTGGAATGCTTGCTTTCGAACCCAGCACTGTAACAATTTCTACAGGTGACACTGTCAAATTTGTAAATAATAAGCTGCCTCCTCATAATGCTGTTTTTGAAGGTCATGACGAGCTTAGTCATCCAGATCTTGCCTTTGCACCCGGAGAATCATGGGAAGAGACCTTTTCTGCAGCAGGGACTTACGATTACTACTGTGAGCCACATAGAGGAGCAGGAATGGTAGGTAAGGTAGTAGTCAACTAAAGAAAACCTCACAAATAAATCTAAAAAACCTAGGCTGCATCTAATAATAAGCATGCCTAGGTTTTTTTATAGGAGTTGAACTTCTTTGAGGCAGAGATAAAGTAAAAAAAATGAGCACTAGAAGTATTAATGTCAAAGGAAGAGCTCTCAAATTTCCTTTATGCAGCAGAGCATAGTTATCTACTAAGAAGAGAGCTGAAAGACTGTCAAAGCGACAGCATGATATTAGCTCTATCTAAAAAGTATGGTTATAAGTTAAGCCAAAATGATCTTATAGAGAATAAGGTGTCTGATCGTATAGAAGAGTGGTTTATCAAAAGTAGAATCAAGCCTATTAAGAGTAGTAGTAATTAATTCTTTCTGGAATTGCCTTACATGTAGTTGTTTCTGGTCAAAAAGGATACGGATAACCTACTCAATATATTTATAGTTTAACGATAGTTTGTGTTGGTGAACGACCTGGCATTATGCAAGCTTCCCCGGAAAATTTTACTGAGAATGCATGGAATTCAATCTTATTAGCCCAAAGTCATGCTCAAGAAAATAACAATCAATACATTGAGACAGAGCACTTACTGCTTTCTTTAATAGAAAAGAGTGATTTTTGCCAGAAAGTTCTTAATAAAGCCGGCTGCGAAATAGATAAGGTTATTTCTGATTTAAATGATTTCATTAAAAATCAACCCAAAATGAAGTCTCGCCCTGAAACATTATTTGTTGGTCAAGGCTTAAATGTAATCATTTCAAAGGCCGAAGATAAGAGACTTGAATGGAAAGATGACTATATATCTGTTGAGCATCTATTGCTAACGCTTACCAATGACAAAAGATGCTGTAAAGATATTCTTTCAAGGGCGAATATAGAAGAGAAGAACCTAAATTCAAAGATAGTGTCAATGCGTGGGAGCCAAGGTGTGACCGATAAAAACCCTGAGAACAAATATGAATCCCTAGAAAAATATGGAAGAGACTTAACCTCAGCAGCCAAAGAGGGGAAACTGGACCCTGTTATTGGAAGAGATGATGAAATTCGACGCACTATTCAAATCCTTAGTAGACGAACCAAAAACAATCCGGTATTAATTGGTGAGCCAGGAGTCGGAAAAACGGCGATAGTGGAAGGCCTTGCTCAACGAATAATCAATGGAGATGTCCCATCGGCTTTGCAAAATCGTCAGCTAATTGCTCTGGATATGGGCGCTCTAATCGCCGGTGCTAAATATCGTGGTGAGTTTGAAGAAAGACTAAAGGCTGTACTCAAGGAAATAACTTCTTCAGATGGTCAAATAATACTTTTTATCGACGAGATACATACTGTTGTAGGCGCTGGAGCTACAGGAGGATCGATGGATGCGAGCAACTTATTAAAACCAATGCTTGCGAGAGGTGAGCTCAGGTGCATAGGTGCTACAACACTTAATGAGCATCGCCAGCATTTCGAGAAAGATCCTGCATTAGAAAGAAGGTTTCAACAAGTACTCATAAGCCAGCCTTCCGTAGAAGATACTGTCTCAATCTTACGAGGACTAAAAGAAAGGTATGAAGTGCATCATGGCGTAAGAATCTCAGATAATGCCTTAGTCGCAGCAGCAACATTAAGCAATAGATATATAGCTGACAGATTCCTTCCAGATAAAGCTATTGATTTAATTGATGAATCAGCTTCCAAATTAAAGATGGAAATAACCTCCAAGCCAGAGGAATTAGATGAAATTGACAGGAGGATACTTCAGCTGCAAATGGAGAAATTTTCTCTAAAAAGAGAGTCAGATATAACAAGTAAAAACAGACTTTTGATAATAGAAGAAGAGCTAAAATCCTTTAAAAATAAGCAATCAGAACTTAATAACCAATGGCAGAAGGAAAAGGATTCAATTAGTGAGCTTTCACTAATAAAGGAGGAGATCGAGAAAGTACAATTCCAGATAGATCAATCAAAAAGAAATTATGACTTAAACAAAGCTGCTGAGCTTGAATTTGGTGTTATATCACAATTACAAAGTAAATTATCAGAGAAAGAAGATCTACTTAGAGAAGAAAATAGCTCCAGAGAAAAGCCTCTTTTAAGAGAGGAAGTTACCGAAGATGATATTGCTGAAGTAATCTCTAAATGGACCCATATTCCAGTTAAAAAGCTCGTAAAATCTGAAGTAGAAAAGATACTAGATCTTGAAGAGAAGTTGAACAGAAAAGTAATTGGTCAGCCAAAAGCAATTAAAAGTATCACAGAGGCGATACAACGATCCAGAACAGGCCTAAGTGATCCATACAGACCAATAGCCACCTTCCTATTCCTTGGCCCTACAGGAGTAGGAAAAACTGAATTAACTAAATCATTAGCACAAGAATTATTTGATAGTGAAAAATCTATTATTCGAATTGACATGTCTGAGTATATGGAAAAACATTCTATTAGTAGACTAATAGGAGCCCCTCCAGGCTATATAGGGTATGAATCTGGTGGACAATTATCTGAGGCTGTTAGAAGAAGACCCTACTCTGTCATATTATTTGACGAAGTTGAAAAGGCTCACCCTGAAATATTTAATTTAATGCTTCAGATTTTTGATGAAGGAAGAGTAACTGACAACCAAGGAAGGACTATTAACTTTACCAACACTATTATTATCCTAACAAGTAATATTGGCAGTCAATCAATAATAGAATTATGTGGGCAACACTCAAATTATGATAGGATTACAGAAGTAGTAAATAAGGAATTAAAGAATCACTTTAGGCCTGAATTTCTTAATAGAATCGATGAATCAATAATATTTAATAGCTTAACCAAGAAAGATCTAAATGAAATAATACTAATTCAACTAGAGAGAATCAAACAAAGGCTTTTAGATAAAGGCCTAGATCTAAAAATAGACCAACAAGCTATTTCATGGCTATCAGAAAAAGGTTACGACCCTAGTTATGGAGCCAGGCCTCTAAAAAGAACAATTCAAAATGAACTAGAAACACCAATTGCACGAAAGATTCTAATGAATAATTATGCAAAAAATAAAGCTATAAATGTAGAAATAAAAGGGGGAGAACTAAATATAAGTTAGTGAGTTTTATAACTCCTTTACTTAAGAAGGCAGCGAATCAAGACTAAATCTATATCCCTGTTGACGGACAGTTGTAATACCTCCTCCTTCTCCCAATCCTGCCTGCTCAAGTTTTCTTCGAAGAGTAAGAACTTGAGTATCAACAGAGCGGGGACCACCGCTAAAAGGAGGCCATGACATCCTCAGAAGTTCATGTCTACTTCTAACCATGCCAGGAGGCATTAAAAGTGCGCAGAGGAGTGCAAACTCCCTAGGGCTTAATTCCACTGGCTTCTCTCTTAAGGTGACCTGACGCAGAAGGAGATGCACCTCTAGTGGCCCAACAGTAACTCTCTCTTGAAGTCCTACTCGACCACGTTTCAAGAGTGTTCTGCATCTAGCAGCAAGCTCTTCCAATCCGAAAGGCTTACGTAATACATCGTCAGCCCCATCATCTAAAAGGCCAACTAAAGACTCAACACCTGCACGAGCAGTAAGAACAATTACTGGACATCCAAGCTGTTGTGACAAATTTAGAGCAGAACTTTTTTCAAGTAGTTCTGCACTAACAAGAAGATCAGGAGATTGGTCCCTACAAAGGTCAACAGCATCTTCTGGAGTGCCTACTGCTGCTGCCAAGTGTCCATCTTGCCTAAGTCGTTGGACAAGAACTGTGCGCAAAGTAGGATGAGGTTCTACCACAAGAACCTTTGATGGACTTTCTGAAGTGGACTGGATAGCAAAACTACCCGCCAAAGACTGAGCGCTTTGCTCATCTGAAAGTAGGTCTGAAGTTGAAGTCACAGGCCAGAACAAAGCTCCTTTAAGATAACCAATTCAACGGCTAGCTGTAAAAAATACCTAGCCTTTTTAGCAAGACATGACATCGCAAACTTTCGAAGACCCAGAAGCTATAAAGCATTTCCAGTCAATATGTGATGCATGCCAAGAACTTATCAGCAGATACCATAGCCCATCAGAACTCAAGCTATATGTAGATGGTTATATTCATGCACTTAGAAAAACAAATCGCCTCACTACGAAAGACCTAGAAAAACTAGAAATCCTTACTAATCGATGGATTTTGGATCCTTCAAGTTTCATTGGACCTAACGGTGATATAAACGATTTGTTTTTCATGAGAAGCAATGACTAAAGGGGCTATGAGGCCAAAGCAATTTCTAACTTTTCTTTAAGTTCACCAGAGTTATACATTTCTATCAATATGTCAGAACCACCTAAAAACTCTCCTTTCAAGTAAACCTGTGGAATAGTGGGCCAATTTGAAAATTCTTTAATTCCCTCTCTTATATCCATGTCTGAAAGAACATCAAAAGTCTCGAAACTAATTCCTAAAGCATTAAGGATCTGAACTACATTGTTAGAAAAACCACATTGGGGCATCAGTTTGGTGCCTTTCATGAAAACCATGATTGGGTTTGAGTTAATAAGTGACTCAATCTTGGAACGTGTATCTGAATCCATTTTTTGATCTCTTTTAATTTGGTATAGAAGTATTTAAAGCCAAAGCATGGATTGCTTCGGATGCCAACTCCTTTTGAAGGGCACCATAAACTAGCTGATGCTGCTTTATCAGAGAAAGGCCCATGAAGGAAGTAGAAATGACATTCACTTGAAAATGATCGCCACCACCACTTAAGTCTTCCACTGTCACTTCAGCATCTGGAAGTGCTTTTTTTATTGAAGCAACTACTTGTGCAGGCTTAAGCATAGAAAACTTTAATTAATAAATATTTTTTCTTGCACCAGCATAGGGAATTTCAACGAATCCCAACTCAACCAAAGCCTGATAGGCCTCTTGTCCTTCAGATCTGGACGGAGTCATGATTCTTACAACTTCTATAAGAAGTGGAACAGCCACTTCAGGTTGATTCTTTTTTCTAAAAAGAGTTGCAAGGCGAAGATTACTTTGAGCAAGCATTCCAAGTACCTTACGTCCATTCTTATCCATCTCACGTGGTATTCGAGCGTCAAGACCTTTAAATGCACTGCCTAGATCTCTATAAAAGCTAAGGAGTTGTTTTGAGACATCCCTGGCCTTATCAAATTCCTTTCTAGCTTTTAAAAGATCTCCTTTTAAGAAAAATTCATCACCTTTATCTAAAAAAGCTTGAACAGTTCCAAGATTTAAACCAGCCGATTGATTTGCTAAAACTTTGTACTGACGGGGTGAGGTCGTTTCTGCCAAAGAAGAAACGTTCGAGCACAGTAATCCTGCAAAAATTGCACTTGCAGCTAGATAGTGACGGCAGCTCATATAAGAAAATGATTTAGTTTAACTTTAGACTTTTAAGAATTACGTCCAACAGAGCGTAGGGCCGCTTGCTCAGCTGCATGCATACGCTCGGTGATAATTAGATTAAATTCTTCAGCAGCTTTTTTACCAATTCGAGAAATCTCTATAGGTTCTTGGAAGCAAATTGCTGCTTTTCCGAAAGGTTTAGGAATGACATCACTATAAGCAAGGCCAACTGGCAAAATCTTCACCTCTACCCCATTTTTATAAGCCAACTGTGCAAGTCGAACCAACCCTTTCTCAATCTTTATAGGATGTCTGTTTCGATTAATACGACCCTCCGGGAAAACAACAAGTTGTTCCCCCGCAGCCATTAACTCAACAGAGTATCTGAGAGAAAGTAAAGAAGGCTTTATTTGATCTATTGGATAGCATCCCAAACGGTTCAAGAACCATCCTTGTAAGCCTTGCATTTCTGAATGAGTAACCATATATCTGCAATCTCTATTAGAAATTCTCCTGCCCGCAGCCATGGTCAACATAAGAGCATCCCAGCGAGCTCTATGAGTAGGTGCAAGTAGTAATGGTCCAGTAAGAGGTAAATATTCTTGGCCTATTACAATTGTTTTTTTAAAGAAAAAGCGCAAAGCAATATCTTGGGTAGCAAGCATTGCTAGCTTGCTCCACAAGGGATCTACGCCAAGGCACAAATTTGTTTCTCGTTTAACTAAGTTCAAGAAGAGAGAAGCGAAATTTTGCTTTCTTTGAAGTTAACTTTGAATACATTGCCCAAACTCAATCTATTGGGCAGTTAAACCAGCGGCTAGAACTCTAAACAAAGATGGGTAAGCCAATTAATAAACTCTAAAAACATTGATTTTTCCTATGGCTAGTCTTGGTGTAAACATCGACCACATAGCAAATGTCCGTCAAGCACGCCTTGCATCTGAGCCAGAGCCAGTGCAAATGGCTTTTCTTGCTGAATTAGGAGGCGCTGACGGAATAACAGTTCATCTCAGAGAAGATAGGCGCCATATTCAAGACAAAGATCTCAAACTACTTAGAGCAACAATTAATACTCGGCTGAATCTAGAAATGGCCGCCACAAAAGAGATGGTTGAAATCGCTTTGCAAGTAAAACCTGATATGGTCACAATTGTTCCAGAAAGCAGGGAGGAAATAACAACGGAAGGAGGATTGGAAGTTGTTAATAACAAAGAAAAGCTGAGAGAAATTATTAACAACCTTCATTCAGCAAAAATACAAACCAGCATTTTTATTGACCCAATTGAAGCTCAAATCAAAGCATCTAAAGAAATAGGAGCAGGTTGGGTGGAAATTCACACAGGGTGTTATGCCAATGCATCATGGGAGAAACAAGAAATTGAACTAGCCAAAATCAAGGCTTCATGTGCTCAAGCTAGGTCCATGGGATTACATGTAAATGCAGGGCATGGTCTTACATACCTAAACGTGGAGCCAATTGCTGCAATTGAAGGCATAGAAGAACTTAATATTGGCCATACGATTGTTGCTAGGGCACTAGCAGTTGGCCTTCAAAATGCTGTAAAAGAAATGAAAAGCCTTGTAACGAATCCACGTAGAAATAACTTCTAGAATATTTCGTAGGTAATAGCCATCAATACTTTCATAATTTATTTTGCCAAATAACTAAATAACTAATATGAATAAGTTAAAACCCAAAGACAACTTAATAGCCAATCAAATTCAAAAGTAATGCCAAAAGAACCTTGCTAACAATTTACCGAAGCAACAGAGCTGAATGGCTTGCAAATGTTTTGGCTGAACAGCTTCGAGCAAATCCTCCAGGATTATCTGAGAACGTGGAAATTGTTGTCAATACATGGCCAACAGGCAGATGGTTAGGAGAGGAGATCGCTAAAATCAATGGAATTAGTGCATTAGTTAGATTTCCATTTCCTGCTGCACAGCTAAAGACACTTGTTAGAAAATTTCTTGGAATAGAAGTAATAAATGACGACGACCCTTGGGAAGCCAACCAACTTATATGGCCGATACTTAACTCATTACCTGAATTACTTCAAAAAGAGGAAGCTGGAGTATTACAGAAGTGGCTAGAAAGAGATCTAAGCCAATCCGGAAAACTCAGCAGAGATGAATGGCAACTAGCAAAAACTATTGCCTATACATTTGATGAGTACATCATGTACAGACCTGATGTTATTTCTGACTGGTGGGGTACGGAAAATGAAATAAATAACCTCAAATCAAAATTACCTAAATACATTCAATGGCAACCTATATTGATCAATCTCCTAAAACAAAGAATTACTCAGGAGCCATTTGGATTACAAGTCAGGAATGTTGCTTCAAAACTAAAGAAAGGAATCGCTCCGAAGCAAAACCTTCCTTCAGATCTTCGAATCTTTGGGATCAATAGTCTCGCTCCAGTTCAACTAGAGCTTATTCAAGCCTTGTCTTGCATAATGGAAGTGAAGGTATTCCTACTAACTCCTTGCAAGGACTTATGGAGCCGCTGCAAAACGAAGAGAGAAGAATACGGTGAAGGCTGGAAGGTAGCTAATGATAAGTTGTGGTTACTCAATAAACAACGACTTGAAGCCACTCTTGGTCGTATGGGCTCTGAGTTCGAGCAATTATTAGAAGGTAGTGGGGAATATCAATTAGGAGAGTGGGACGAAAAAGATCTTTTTGCTATGCCTGCGACTATAGCCCTAAACAAGCAAAGAAAGCCAACTCTTCTTGAACAGATTCAGCAAAGACTAGTAACCAATGAATGTATTGAACCGCTGCAGAGAAGCTTAGATGACTCTTCAATATCTTTTACTGAATGTCCTGGTCCAAAGAGGCAAATTCAAATTGTACGAGATCAAATACTTCAGCAGCTTGCATTAAACAAAAATCTAGAGCCAAAAGACATCCTAATAATGACACCACAAGTTGAAAAATTTGCTCATTTAATACCTTCTATTTTTAATGACGTTTCAGCAACAGGGGTTACTCTTCCATGGAAAATCACTGATAGAAGTCAGTATGACCAGCCAGGTTTAACACAATGCATAATATTATTAATGGAAATTGCATGTACGCGTTTAACTGCAAGTAATTTAGATCAACTGCTGACCAACCCTGTAATAAAAGATCTATACAAATTAGACGACAGTGAAATTGATAAAATCACAAATTGCCTACAAGAAACAGGGTTTCGGTGGGGTATAAACTCTTTAGAACGAGATGGGGAAGAAACACATACTTTAAACTGGTGTCTGGAGCGGTGGCTTGTAGGCATGGTAATACCTACTATCCCTGGTCTGGTGCTAGGTGGAATTGCTCCTTTCTCGAAAGGAATATCTATAAGCGAATTGTCAAAGTGGTGGGAAATCCTATCAAAGATATGCAATATGCTTCAGGGACTAAGACAGTCTCATAGCTGTATGAAATGGGGCTTGGTGCTAAAAGGACTCTGTGATGATCTATGCAACAATGATCGCAAGTGGTCATGGGAACGTCAACGATTTCTTCGTGCCATAGACGATTGGATAAGAGCAGCAGACTGTTTTAAAAAAGAAATAAAAATAGAAGTTGTAGCTGAAATAGTTAAAGATTTAATAGCTAAAGAAGCAGGACGTTTTGGACACAGGACCGGGAGAATAACCATTAGTGCATTGGAGCCCATGAGAGCGATTCCACACAAAATGATTGTATTAATGGGCCTAGATGAGACAATTTTTCCTCGTAAACAACAGCGTCCAGGGTTTAGCCTTTTAGATCATAAACACTTTTTAGGCGATCCAAGAATAAATGATAAGGATAGATATGTGCTTTTAGAAGCATTAATCTCTACTAGGGAAACGTTGCTTATTACTTGGGATGGTAGAGATGAAAAGACTGGAGATTCACTTGAACCTTCTAGTCCAGTTCAACAGTTTTTTGAGTACCTACAACATGAACTTGGAGAAAAGAGCTCCATGGGACTTTTAAAAAAACCAAGCCCCAATCCTCTCAACAAGAACAATTTCCTAAGCTGTAATAATCAACCTCCCATAAGTTGTGATAAGCGTGATTTAGAGACACGGCAATGGATGAATGCAAAGCAGGGATCTCGGGGCTTAACTCTAGCTTTGCCGTTAAATTGGAATCTGAGCAAAAATGCAGTCAACTCCTCTTCAGATAACGAATTGCTTAAGTCGTGGTTGGCTACACCACAACTAAAATGGCTTGAACAATTTCATTTACATCCTCGCGAATGGAATAAGCCTATTGAAGACCTAGACTCTCTCAGCATTCCCGAGCTCATTAAATTTAAGATCCTCAAACAAGAATTTACGGAGCTAATAACTTCCTCAAACAACCAAATAATAAGTCCAGAAATTAATGAAAGAGAATCACCTAATTGGCAAGATAAATATTTAGGTCAAGGTGTTTTCCCTCCAAAATCAGCAGCCACTCTAGAGAGTGAAATACTTGGTAGACGTTGGACTAGCCTAATTAAATCACTCTCGAAACTAGGAGAGGTAAAAAGAGATTCATTGATGGAAGATAATGAAACAGGGGAGATATTGATTGCGAATAATTGCACTGTTCTAGTAGAGATTGGGAGGCTTAAAGCTAAGACGATCTTAAATACCTGGCTTACTCATTTAAAGTTATCCGCATATCACAAGTCTACCAAGAAAACCGTAGTAATAGCACGTAGTGATTCAAATACAAAGATAGATTCGTATGAAGTAATGCTTAGTTGGCATCCAATGTCAAGCATCAAGGCTGAAAGCATTCTCGATGAGTTGAAGCAGCAAGCTCATAATGGTTTAAAGCAATGCTGGCCTGTCCCGCCTGAAAGTGGATGGAAATTAGCAAAAGCACGCTATAAAAAATCTAACGACTGTAATGAGATTTTTAGAAGAGCCTGGATTGGTGACTTTAATAAAGAGGGCGAACGCAATAAACCTGAGATGCAGCTTTGTTTTGGGTACAAAGCAGCACCTGAGATCTTTCTTGAGAATGAATTATTTGATCAGTGCCTGGAGTTGTTATACAAACCATTAATAGCTCAGCTTGTCAAATAACAGCCTCACATTATGTCATTTCCCCTATTAAACTCTTCCAAAAGTCTAATAAGTAAAGTTCTGAGTGATTGGGGTTTTACTCGAAAAGGCCTTATGAATAATCGAAATGGAGAATGGTGGCTAGCAATTCAATTGGCTATTATAGCTGCCCACTTGGCCCCAACCCTTCCTTCACACAAAAGTCTATATGGTATGGAATGGCCAATTACACTAATAATTTTAGGAGGAGTTTTGTTCTCCATAGGAAATGCTTTGGCCATAATTACACTAATAAAGTTAGGTAAAAGCCTTTCTCCTTTACCACAACCTAAAAAAGATGCTGACTTAGTTACAAGTGGGATCTACAGGTTTAGTAGACATCCATTATACCTATCTCTAATAATGATATCTATTGGTTATATCTTGATCATTGGGAGCTTATTTCATGTCACCTTACTTATAGGGTTATGTATAGTATTGATAAATAAAGCCAAGTTAGAAGAAGCCAAGCTCAAAGAGATACATCCACAATACAATCAATATATTTACCAGACACCAGCGATTATAAAAGGGTTACTCTTTTTTGATTGGAGGCATTAATTTAATGAACGTCTCAGGGCAAAGCAAACATATTGACAACTTAGAAAAACTATGGGCATAGAGTCTGAATTCAACCCAAACACATTTCCCCTTGAGCCAGGGGTTCGCCTAATAGAAGCTAGTGCCGGTACTGGAAAGACATTTTCCCTCGCTCACCTTGTGCTAAGACTGCTAACAGAAAAACAACACTCAATAAATGAAATCCTTGTAGTGAGCTTTACCAGAGCTTCCGCGGCAGAGATAAAGGCAAGGATTACAAATAGACTAATATTTGCCTTGAAAGGGTTAGAGAACCCAAGCAAGGAATACAAAAACAAGCATATAGACCAAGTACTTGATGAATGGCTAAAGAAATTTATCAACGATATACAGCGAAGAATGCACTGGGTAAATCATCTACTAGATGCATTGACAAATATTGACCAAGCTGACATCACCACAATACATGGCTTCTGTAGGCGTACCCTTCAAAGAGACGTAATAGAAAGTGGTAGTGCCATTGAACCACATCCAATAGCTGAGGGAGAGATTAAAAAGCTCGTAAATGAAATTGCACATGAATATTGGATTCAAAACGTCCTATCTCTGGCCCCTCAACATCTAAAAGGAATAAAACAAGCAGGTATTAATGCAGAAAGTATTGCAAAGAAAGTGTTGGCTATTGATCAAGATCCAAGTCTAAAACTTTCGATTAAGCGTACAGAAGTAGACGTGTCAAAACCACTTAAAGAACAATTTAATACTAACCTTAAGACTTGCTGGGAAAGTTTTATTTCCAGTTGGGAAGAGTATGGTAGTGATTTAGACAATGAGCTTAAGAAGATAGCCAGCTCCTATCGAGAGATAGGGATCGTAGATACAAAGCCATACAGCCCAAATCCAAGAAAGAATAGATATCAAGAATTAAATGAATGGATAAATATATTTAAGTGTTCTCAATATGGATCTAAAAAAAGCAAGCCTATTTCCTATGAAGATATTCGTACTCAGAAATTACTTAAAGACTATTTTCATCCCTTAAAGCTTGCAGAAGTAGAAAGACGTAATCAATTAGACTACTCATCATTAATTAGGCCAAAACTTCAACAAGCAATTGCAGATTTATTTGATAAACCAGCAGAGCTTGTATTTATTCATGCTGTAGGATCTGTATTAGAGAGCCTAAGACTTAAAAGGCTTAAATCAGGATTTATAAGTTTTTCAGATCAACTCAAAGCATTAGATCCTGAATCAAACTGTTCAGTTAAAAATAATTTCCCAAAGTTACAAGAAAGGTTACGTCAAAGGTACAAAGTTATTTTAATTGATGAGTTTCAAGACACTGATCCTCTTCAATGGAGAATTTTTAATACTGTTTTTGGTAAAAGCTCAAAGCATCTTTTAGTAATGGTTGGGGATCCGAAGCAAGCAATCTATAAGTTCAGAGGTGGTGACTTAAATACATATCTACTAGCTCGCAAGGAGGCAGACCGAGTTGACTCTTTACTAACTAACTTCAGAGCATCTGCTCCTCTACTGAGTAGTCTTAATCAAATGATGTCTTGTGGCCTTAAATACTCAGCTTTAAATGTTCCGTCATTAAAGTCTGGATCAAAGAGGAAGCTATTGCCGCTATCAACAGAGTCTCATTCATTAGAAATTCTTACACCTAAACCTAGCTCTAGCGAGAAGGTTTTAAATAGCTCAGTACCCCCTTTAAGAAACAAAGTCGAGCAATTGATACCAAATATCGTTACCAACGCCATCTTGGAATTAATAAATAAACCTGACAGTGAATTACATCCAAATGATATTTGTATCCTTGTCAACCGTCACAGTCAAGCAAACGACATCAGATTGTCGCTAAGTAAATCTGGCATACCAAGTCGCCTAATCAACAAGGGAGATATTTTCGAAAGTGAGGCTGCAACAATCCTACAACGATTCATTGACTGCCTATCAAGCCCTAACTCTATAGACAACATTAGGCTACTTGCTTGCTCCCCTTTAATGCAATGGGATATTAACAAGTTAAAAGATGCTGAAGAGACAAAAGAGATCGATGATTTAATTATCCAATTTACTAATTGGGGGAATGAACTAAACGAGCTAGGTCTCATAGGCTGCCTTTCAAACTTCCTAGAAAGCAAGAATATTGCAAGCCTTTCAAGGAAGGGAACATTGCTAGGCGATTTATTTCAATGTGCACAGCTTGTCCAAGAAGCAGTGCACAATCAGGGACTAAATGCAAGAGGTGCCGCGAGATGGTTAAAACAACAACGCACAAAATTACTAGACCCTACACCTGAAGATCGTCAACCTAACAGTGACATAGCAGAAGAAGCTATCAATGTTATTACGATTCATCGAAGCAAAGGACTAGAATTCAAAGTGGTGATATGTCCTTACCTATGGCAAAGTCCAAGTTCTCCAAGGGGACCTCTTTGGAGAGATGATGTGAAAAAACAATGGTTGATATCTATCAATCCAGGATGGGGAAATGGAAATCAAATTATTGACAGCGCGATAGTGGAAGCCAATCAAGAAGCAGAAAGATTAGCTTATGTAGCAATGACACGAGCACAAGATAAGTTAATTGTCATTTGGATTGCAGCCTCTAAGCAAGAAAATAATCCTTTGAAATTCTTTCTATTTGGTCCTAATTCTCTTGATGCAAAAGCCGAGGATCTAACTTTTGAAAAAATGAATACATGGGTTAAAGCCAATAATTCAAATATAAGTATTCGCCAAGTAGATATAGGGAAGGTAAAAGGTTACTGGGATAAATTTGATGATAAATCAATACTGAAATTAGGACCTACCCCAAAACGTAAATTAGATAAAAGCTGGGGTCGTCATAGCTACTCATCTTGGATATCCAGCACATACAGACTTAATGAGCGTCCACTAAACCCAGATGCAATTGATGAGGGTAAAGATCTAGAGCAAGAAGTAGTTAATTTAGAGAATCGTAATCCTGATGTGACGACCTTTTATCAAAGAGAAAACCTAAGTGACTACAATTGGTCTAAGCAAGGTCCACTTCAAAATTTCCCTCGAGGGCCAATCGCAGGTGAGTGCCTTCACAAGATTCTTGAAAGAATAAACTTCCGTCATCCAATAAGCTGCAAAGACTCGGAGTTAGTAATAGTTGACGAATTGAGAAGAAGTGGAATAGATGAAAAGCATCGAGTTGACGTGCAAGTTGCCCTAGAAAGAGTTTTAAATATTAAAATGGGTAAATCACTCGGAAACCTACGTTTCAAAGACATAGATAATAGAAATAAGATCAATGAGCTTGGGTTTGACCTTTGTTTATCAAAAAATAGGCAGCCAATCAAAACTTCTGATTTGGAAAAGACATTACATAGTTGTACAAAGAGACGTTTTGGGAAAGCCTATTCTGATCAGATTAAAGAATTGAATATCTATAGTCGAGGTTTTCTAACTGGGTCAATTGACTTGGTGTTCAATGATCAGAATGAGTTTTCTCAAAAACGCTGGTGGGTAGCTGACTGGAAAAGCAATTGGCTAGCCAACCATCCAACGAATAATCTCACTACTTACTGCGGCCCAGCCCATTACAGTGCATCCAGAATGGAAGAAGAAATGATGCATCATCACTATCTTCTTCAGGCAAATTTATATTTAGTAGCCTTACACAGATTCCTGAAATGGAGATTACCTGGCTACTCTCCTAATAAACATCTAGGAGGTTATGTCTACGTGTTTCTCCGAGGTATACCGAGCCAAGATGAGATTAATAGTATCCCTAGAAACTCTAATGAGATGCCAGGACTAATAATTGAAGAGGCATCTGCTCAAACCGTATTAGAGCTAGATAGTCTAATTGAGAACGGCGGAGAATGAATAAAGAGAATACCCATCAGATAAAGCCAGAGTTAAAAAATGCTCTTGCAAAAGTCTTACTTGAAAGAATACCAACTAGTGCTTCTCAACCACATTTGCAAGACCTAATAAATATCCTTTTAGAGTCGTTATCCCGTGGAGAGATCTATATTTCTTTAGACGAGTCAAAGCCACCAACCGAGGTCAAGGCACCGGGATGGCCTACAGAACATTTAAGAGCCATCAAACAGAGCGGCTGGCTTGAGCAAAGCACGAGTCCCATAATCCTTGAAAACAATCGACTTGGATGGTATCGATGGGATTATGAAATGAAAGGTATAATTAAAGATCTAATAAAAAAATCTAATCAACGTCCCAAATTAGCAATTATAGAAGTTGATAAAGATGCCATCAAATCAACAGTCAAACTGAATT
This sequence comes from Prochlorococcus marinus str. MIT 9211, assembly GCF_000018585.1. NCBI lineage: Bacteria > Bacillati > Cyanobacteriota > Cyanophyceae > Synechococcales > Prochlorococcaceae > Prochlorococcus > Prochlorococcus marinus. The sequence goes on from NC_009976.1 coordinate 985,041, forward strand.
CCGAACAACTCCTCGCCTTAGAATCGATAACATCTCATAATTTAGTCTTATTGAGTGGAGGCCCAGGAACAGGGAAAACAAGTACAATTGTAGAGATGCTAAGAAAATCACTATCAATAGATTTAGAATTACGAATTGGTTTAGCAGCCCCGACTGGTAAAGCAACGAGACGTCTTCAAGAATCACTTCAATCCTCTATAGAAGAATTAAACCCGCAAGTCAAAGATAAGTTCTACCGTATTCCATGCCTAACTTTGCATAGATGGTTAAAAGCAAACGAACGTGGATTTAGTAAAAACGAAACCAATCAATTAGATTTAGATCTCCTAGTAATAGATGAGATGTCAATGGTAGACATTAGTCTAATGAGAGGTGTTTTAAATGCATTACCAAAACAAAGTCAATTAGTACTTGTAGGTGATCCTAATCAACTGCCTCCTGTTGGTAGTGGAGCAGTCTGGAATGAGCTTCTAAAGTCTCAAAACCAAGAGATCCTTGGCTCATCAAGAATTAATTTGAGCAAGGTTTACCGAAATCGTGGTCAAATCGCTTTATTAGCAAAGATGATTAGAGAAGACAGCTTTAATGTTTTCTGGAATCAGATCCAAAATCTTCCTTTATCATCAAATGTCAAATCGCATTCACAGAAGAAAAATAGTATGCCTTCATTTCTACTTGAAAAACTAAAGGCAAAGCAAGCTGAAATCCAAAAGATCCTAAGTAATTCATTGGAAACTTTGAATACAGTTAATACATACCCAGCAACTATAAATAATCCTGAATTTGATAATACAATAAAAAAACTTTTAAAAACTCTAGAAGAGTTAGCAGTTTTATGCCCCAGAAGATTTGGACTATGGAGTGTAGAGCATGTTCATCAAGCACTGTTAGGGAATAGCTTAGAAGAAGGCGTGATGCACTGGCCAGAAGGAACACCTGTTATTTGTGGTGAAAACCAGCAAGAACTTGGCTTATCAAATGGTGATATAGGAGTAATATTTGGAAGCAATAATGAAAGACGTCTCATATTTAGAGTCATTACAGAGAAACAAACTTTAGAGCCAAAGCTTATTCATCCAAGCAGATTAAGAAAAGTGGATCCAGCTTATGCTCTAACCATACATAAATCACAAGGCAGTGAGGTTAATGACGTTGTTTTGCTTTGGCCCGATGATAGCTATATATGTGATCAGCAAATAAAACAAGATAAAAGAAATGAGAATTACGATAAAAGCTTAATGTATACAGCACTTACGCGGGCAAAAAATAAATTTGATCTTATTTTGCCTGAGGCGCAAAGCAATTGAAGAAATAAGCCCGATACCTCTTAATGGGAATATCACACAATGTTAGATTAAGAGAAACCTTTAAAAAAGGCGCGTCAACAAAGCACGGTTATATACCGATTGGAGGTTGTCTGCCTGATTTTTAAGGATTATCAGGGATAAAATTAAATTACATGGCCACGAAAAAAACTCAGGCTGGTTCTTCATGTTTAAAAAAGACAGGAAGTTCTAAAGAATTAAGCTTAGAAAGTGAAAGCGTTTCAGAGGTAGCTTCTAAAGACCAATCAAAACTTTCCATTAATGAAAATCCTGAAGTTCATAAATCTCTAGGTTTTGAAGGTTTTGGATTTAGTGATGATCTGATAAACACACTGGAAAGTAAGGGTTACAAAGACCCTACCCCAATTCAAAAAGCAGCCTTCCCAGAATTGATGCTCGGCCGAGATCTCCTAGGTCAAGCTCAAACAGGGACAGGAAAAACGGCTGCCTTTGCTCTACCAATACTTGAAAGGATAAAACAAGACACGCGTGCGCCTCAAGTTCTCGTCCTAGCACCTACGCGCGAACTTGCCATGCAAGTAGCAGATTCATTTCGTGCTTATGCCCAGGGAAGGCCCGAGGTTCAAGTTCTAGCAGTATATGGAGGCTCAGACTTCAGAGCGCAGATCAATGCACTCAGGAGAGGTGTACAAATTGTTGTGGGGACGCCTGGAAGAGTCATGGATCATATTAGACAAGGGACTTTTATAAAGACTGATTTGGAAACACTTGTTCTAGATGAAGCGGACGAAATGCTAAGGATGGGCTTTATTGATGATATTGAGTGGATACTCGAACAGTTGCCTGCAAAGCGTCAGATGATATTCTTTTCAGCAACAATGCCTAGTGAGATAAGACGTTTATCAAAACAGTATCTACATGAACCAGCTGAAATTACGATTAAAGCCCAAAAGAAAGAAGCTCAATTGATTCGACAAAGGTATATTGTAATTCAAAATAGTTTCAAGCTTGAAGCATTAAAAAGGGTACTTGAAACAACTGCAGATGAAGGAGTTATTATCTTTGCTAGGACAAAGGCCATTACCCTTAGACTTTCCGAAAGTCTAGAAGCCTTAAATCATAATGTCGCCGTTCTAAATGGAGATGTACCACAAACCTTAAGAGAAAGAACAATTGAACGCCTACGCCAGGGAGGTATAGATATACTTGTTGCAACAGATGTTGCAGCAAGGGGACTTGACGTAGAACGAATTGGACTTGTAATTAATTACGATATGCCTTTTGATTCAGAGGCTTATGTGCATCGCATTGGAAGAACTGGTAGGGCGGGGAGAACTGGGGAAGCAATCCTTTTCGTAAGCCCAAGAGAAAGATCTTTTATAAACAATCTAGAACGAGCGGTTGGTCAAAGTATAGAAAAGATGGAAATTCCAAATAATGAAATCATTAATCAACACCGAATTAACAAGCTCAAAAACAATTTGAGCCAAGCAGTTGAGACACCTAGACAACATGAAGAGGAAACAGAAATTCTGAAATGCCTGATTAAAGAAGTAGGTGAAGAATTAGAGATAGAGACTAAAGACATTGCAGTAGCCGCATTAAATCTTGCAATAGGTAGTCTCCCACTGAAAATTCAAGAGGACGAGAGTTGGTTAAGTCAACAAAACATCTCACGTAAAAACTATGACCGTCGAGACGATAGAGGCAGATCACGTCGAAAAAATAGCTTTAACTCCTCGCATCCTGATAAAGATAAAGAGCGTTATAAATTAGATGTAGGCCATAGAGATAGAGTAAAGCCAGGAAATATTGTAGGTGCTATAGCCAATGAGAGTGGTCTAAAAGGAAACATGATAGGCCGCATACAAATTTTTGATAATTACAGTTTAGTAGACCTACCTAAAGGTATGCCCACAAATATTTATAAAAGCTTGAAGACAGTTAAAGTAATGAATAAAGAGCTAAATATTAATCTTTATAAATAAGTAATTTTCAGAATGAATCGTCCTCTAACAACGAATTTATATATTATTCTTCTAATGTATACAGGTTTATTTCTAGTAACAGGAAAAGCAAATAGTGAAGAAACAAATGACCTTGTTACTATGTTATGTATGGCAAGTTTCAAAGCACAGATGCAATTCACCAAAGAGAAACCACTAGATGAAATGGGAGACTTTGCCTGTAAATGCTTTGTGAAACAAATAAACTCCGGTCTAACAATAAATAAGGCTCGTAACTTATGCAAAGAAGAAGCTACTAAGAGATTTAATTTTTCAAAACAAAATTAACCCTTTCTTTTTATACGAATGAATCGTTCAAAAATTAAAAATAAACCTCCTCTGCAAAGGCTACTTAGAAGTCAAAAAAAACATAAGAAGTTGATATTAGCTGCCATAACCTGTTCAGTTTTAAATAAAATCTTTGATTTAGCGCCTCCTGTTCTAATAGGTATATCTGTTGATGTAGTTGTTCGAGAAGATAAATCCTGGTTGGCTGGCTTAGGCTTTGAAGCAGTTACTTCTCAACTGGCCATTCTTGCCATTTCTTCATTCTTGATTTGGACAGCCGAATCATATTTTGAATACTTATATGGCGTTCTTTGGAGGAATCTTGCTCAAACAACGCAGCACAATCTTCGAATTCAAGCATATAGCCACATACAAAAGTTAGAGATGTCTTTTTTTGAGTCAGATAGTTCTGGAAGACTTCTGTCAATTTTGAATGATGATATTAATCAACTTGAAAGATTTTTAGACCACGGAGCAAACCAGATCCTTCAGTTAATTGTGACTGTGACCATAGTTGGTCTTGCTATGACTTATTTAGCACCAGGAGTTGCAATCTTTGCATTTGTACCTATACCTTTAATACTTATCGGATCTATAAAATTTCAAAAAGGTCTTGCTCCTAGATATAAAGATGTGAGAGATAAAGCTGGAGATCTAGCAGCTCGTCTTAGTAACAACTTAGGTGGAATGTTAACAATTAAGAGCTTTGCCACAGAATCATGGGAACTAGAGAGAGTAAATAATGACAGTAATTTGTATCAAATAAGTAATCAAAAGGCAATTAAATTATCTGCTGCATTTATTCCATTAATTAGATTTGCAATTCTTTTCGCATTTCTTGCAATCCTAATTGTAGGTGGCTTACAAGCTTGGAAAGGAATAATTGAAATTGGAAGCTATAGTTTCCTTATATTTATTACTCAAAGACTTCTTTGGCCCTTAACTACACTAGGGCATGTTTTAGATGACTATCAAAGATCAATGGCATCTACAAATAGAGTCCTAGACCTAATAGATACCCCAGTAACAATATCTAGTGGAAGAATAAGGCTTGGTTTAAAAAGTTTAAAAGGTAGAATAGAGTTTAATAATGTAAGTTTCAAATATAATGATCGCCCACTACTTTTAAATAGGTTCAACCTAAATATTCATGAGGGAAGTACTGTTGGAGTTGTAGGACCTACAGGTTCTGGGAAAAGCACATTAGTGAAATTAATACTAAGGCTTTATAAGTTAGATCAAGGCGATATTAAGATAGATGGAATTCCAATAGATCAAGTAGATCTATTGGATCTACGAAAGTGTATAGCGTTAGTTAGTCAAGAAGTTTACCTATTCCATGGCACAGTAAAAGAGAATATTTCTTATGGCAATAAAGCAGCAGGCCATGATCAAATTATCAAAGCTGCCCAACTTTCGGAGGCAGCTGAGTTTATTGAAAAACTACCTGAAGGATATAACACCCTTGTTGGGGAAAGGGGGCAAAAGCTATCGGGAGGACAGTGCCAAAGAATTGCATTAGCAAGAGCAATCCTAAAAGATGCGCCGATATTGATATTAGATGAAGCCACAGCATCTGTAGACAATGAAACTGAAGCAGCAATTCAGAGATCCCTCTCAAAGATAACTTCTAATAGAACAACTCTAGTAATAGCGCACAGATTAAGTACAGTTAAAAATGCAGATGAAATAATTGTTTTAGACCAGGGTTTAATTAAAGAGAGAGGAACCCACCATTCACTACTAAAAAACAAAGGTATTTATTTTGATCTTTGGAAAGTACAAGCTGGTTATGAATCAAACGAATAGATTAGAGGGCTTTGAAATTACTTAAATCAGGGAAATATTGTTATCCATAGAGGAAATTAAAGGAAGTAATAACACGACCAAATAGTTCTTTGACTCTAGGCCATCTATTCTCATTAGTACTAGCTGCCAAAGTGAATAGGGATCCTCGGTCAATAACTACTGTAGCCAACTCATGTCTATCTCTATTAGGAAGATGTATAGAGTACTCAATATCATAAAAGGTATGACCATCAAATTCTCTTTTTTGGGCATCTAATAATTCTGCCTGTCTACCAGCACCGTCAGCTGAAAAAACCTGCTCAATTAGTCTCTGCCCAACAGTTTTTGGTCCACCTAGTTCCTCGAGGTCAACATCTTCGTCTAGGTCTGAAACTACAAGACTAAGAGTTTCATCACTATTAATAACATCATGGAAAACAACTTCTGGGCCACCACTAACTGTTACTCGCGTCCATCCAGTTGGATAAAAGAATCCGTATCGACCATCGTTACTTTGAAAAGCTTCTAATCCAGCTGTTGATGAGGTATTACATGCAGTTACAGAGCAAATCAATAGGAATGCAAGAAAAAAGTTTCGAAAAGCTTTTAAAAAATTAGACATCGATAACCCTCAGTAACAAGTATTATGATAAAAAGTTGATTCAAAAATCTGAATACTTATTAAATTCTACTTTTGTTGTCAAAGACTGCTTAAATTTGTCTTATTCGCGAAAAACCTCTGAACGGCTTCACAAGACCACTTGCCCGTCTAATTGATCAATTTGAGCAATTGCCTGGGATTGGCCCCAGAACAGCGCAAAGGCTTGCGTTGCATTTATTGCGTCAACCAGAAGAAAGAATAAAAGCTTTCGCCAACGCACTGCTAAACGCAAGGAACCAAGTTGGGCAGTGTCAGCAATGTTTCCACTTGACAGAAGGTAACGAATGTGAAATCTGTTTAAACCAAAACAGACAAAGAAATTTGATCTGTGTTGTTGCTGATTCAAGAGATCTTCTTGCGTTAGAAAGAACCCGTGAATATAAAGGTCTCTATCATGTTCTTGGAGGGCTCATCTCACCAATGGATGGTATAGGTCCTGAATTATTAAACATTTCACCACTTGTAAAAAGAATCACTAGTGAAGAAACCACCGAGGTTATTCTGGCTCTTACACCCAGCGTAGAGGGAGACACAACTAGTCTTTACCTCGCTAAATTACTAAATGCCTTTGTAAAGGTAACAAGAATTGCATACGGACTGCCCGTAGGAAGTGAGCTTGAATACGCTGATGAAGTCACTTTAGCCCGAGCCCTAGAGGGACGAAGGACTGTAGAATAAAAAACTACTTACACTCATGACTACATTTAATAGACAAACTAAATACAGTAAAGTTCTTCCAGAAGAACGTCTTCCTAGTTGGATTAAGCCAGGCATTGGGAAGGCATCGCAATTAGAAAAAGTTCAAAAACTGGTCAAACGCAATAGATTGCACACAATCTGCGAAGAAGGGCGTTGTCCCAATCGAAGTGAATGCTATGCATCTGGTACAGCCTCTTTTCTTCTAGGTGGGTCAATATGCACAAGAAGCTGCGCATTCTGCCAGGTTGAGAAAGGAAAGTCTCCCCAAGAAGTAGATGTAAATGAAGCTAAGCGTGTCGCACAAGCAATACAACAGTTGAAACTCAATTATGTTGTACTTACTGCTGTAGCAAGAGATGATTTACATGATCATGGAGCAAGTATTTTTACAGAAACAATAGTTGCGATTAGAGAACTAGTGCCAAACATCAACATAGAAGTCCTAACACCAGACTTCTGGGGGGGGAGTTCAAATGAGGATACAGCTCTAAGACTTCAAAAGGAGCGTCTAGCTAAAGTACTCTCTGCAAAACCTGTATGTTTTAATCATAATCTTGAAACAGTTGAGCGACTCCAAAAAGAAGTCAGAAGAGGTGCAACTTACAGGCGATCTTTAGGTTTATTAAAAACAGCAAAAGAATTAGCTCCAAAGACTCCTACAAAGTCAGGTTTAATGCTTGGTCTTGGTGAAACTCTTGATGAAATAATCAAAACCCTTAAGGACCTAAGAGATGTCAATTGTCAACAAGTAACAATTGGACAATACCTCAGGCCTTCTCTTTCACACTTACCAGTCCATAAATATTGGCACCCATCAGAGTTCGATGACTTGGCTGATATCGCCAAAAATTTAGGTTTCCTCAAAGTAAATAGTGGACCACTAGTCAGAAGTAGTTATCACGCAGAAGAGAGCTAGGTCGAACTATTATTCATTGTCATCTCCCAAAGATTTCGACTGGATTTATAAACTTCATTACAGTTAGCTACCATTAAAGTTCCTGCACCTCCCCAAACAACTCGTAACAGCAAGTCGGAAGGGGCAGAGCCAACATCTCTGACAAATTCAAATCCTCGCATTCTGAAATACCTAGTCAATCTCTTATGTTGTCGACTGTCATCATGTATTGCCAACAACCGAGCACTCTTGCATATAGTTTCTTCCAAAGCCCATGCCATAGTCGCTGCCCAAATCAAATGGCCAACACCTTCGGGAGATCCTTTTCGAACTTGCATAGTGTCTAATTGCAAGCCATTAGTTCCGTAATAGGCCCATGCCTTCATTTCACCTAATATTTGCACTTTTTCTGGGGATAAATGTCTGCCAACTAAAAGTCTAAATGCCCACAAATTAAGAGGACGTCTGACTTTAACCCTCAAAAGCAGTCCACATTCGGAGGCTTGCTTTTCTAAAGCTGTAAGGCCGGTAGTAGTCATGCACTAGGCCATATAGAGTTTCCAGGTAGGCGTTTGTTAATCTTATCTATATGCTTCTGCCTTTCTGCAAATCTAGCGCGATCGTCATCATTAAAACTTTCAATGCAATGGTGACATTGAATACCAGGTATATAGCTTTCTTTCTCACGATCAACTGGCGAAAGAGGCATACCACATGCATAACAGAGTCGATGAACCCCTGGAAAGAGGCGATGGTCCAGAGCAACTCTTTGGTCAAAAACAAAACATTCACCTTTCCATCTGCTTTCAGTCTCAGGTATTTCCTCTAAATATTTAAGGATCCCACCTTGCAAATGATAAACATCAGAAAAGCCTCTTTCATTCAGAAACGATGTCGCCTTTTCACAGCGAATCCCTCCAGTACAAAACATTGCAATTCTCTTAGTAGAAGTGTTATTTATTATTGTTTTTAAGTTTTCATCGACCCATTTAGGAAAGTCTCGAAAGACTTCAGTATTCGGATTAATTGCTCCTTCAAACGTACCAATTCCAATTTCATAGTCATTGCGAGTATCAATCAACAACGTTTCAGGGTCATCTACAAAATCATTCCAATCAGAAGGTTTCACATAAGTTCCTACAGATTCAACTGGGTCAATACCAGCTATCCCCATCGTCACGATTTCATTCTTGCGACGAGACTTAAATCGACGAAATGCTTGCTTGGATGTCCAACTAAATTTAAGTTGCAATGGATTACTCAAGGGCAAGCCTTCCAATCTCTCTATTAATTTCTTGACAGCTTCTTTTGATCCACAGACAGTCCCATTGACACCTTCAGAGCCAACCAAAACACTACCCCGTAGTTGATACTGATTAGCAAGAGCAATCAAATCTTTTGGCAATGAGGAAAGCATCTCTTCATCTAAATTAGAGAAGCTATAAAAAGCTGCCACTTGTAGTTGATTACTGATAGTTCCAGCTGAAGAGTTATTCATGCAATGACCAATTCACTTGAACACCTGCTTTCGAAAGTAATTCTCTGTCTGCTTGGATGGCAGGATTTGATGTAGTAAGAAGAGTATCTCCATAAAAAATCGAGTCTGCTCCAGCAAGAAAACATAAAATTTGTGCTTCGTCACCTAATTGTTCTCGTCCAGCACTCAGTCGAACACGACTTAAAGGCATAAGAATTCTTGCAGTAGCTACCATGCGGACCATCTCAATGGGGTCTATGGAAGGGAGATCCTGTAAAGGAGTCCCCTCTACAGCTACCAAAGCATTTATTGGGACACTCTCTGGATGAGGACTCATATTGGCTAAAACTTTCAACAAAGAAGCTCTATCTTTTAAAGATTCGCCAAGGCCGATAATTCCTCCTGTACAAAGGGTAATACCTGCTGAACGAACTCTTTCAAGTGTTTCTATACGTTCTTGATAAGTACGAGTGGTAATAATCTGATCATAGTTTTCAGGGCTTGTATCAAGATTATGGTTATAAGCTGTTAATCCAGCTTCGGCTAAACGGAGTGCTTGATTGTCAGTAAGCATGCCTGCTGTTACACATGCTTCCATTCCAAGATCTCTAACACCTCGAACCATTTTCAGCATTGATTCAAAAGGTTGGCCATCTCGAATTTCTCTCCACGCCCAACCCATGCAGAAACGATCTGCACCTGCATCTTTAGCAGTTTTTGCCCTTTTAAGAACTTCTTCAACCTCAAAATCTGAATAGCTAGTGATATCGCTGCTGTTATGAATTGATTGCGAGCAATAAGCACAGTCCTCTTCACAGCCTCCTGTTTTAACACTTAATAGAGATGCAAGTTGAACCTTATAACCAGGATTAGTCAATCTATGAACTCTTTGCGCATCCCACAAAAGATCCATCAACGGTTTTTGTAAAAGTGATTCAACCTCAGAGAAAGACCAGTCATATCGGAGTTGAACTTCTTTTTGGTCAGCAGCTTTGTAATTAATCAAAGTCATAAAGTTAAAACTAGGTTTTGTTTCTATTAGAGGTAATTTGTTGTAGTCCTCCAAAGCGCCTAGAACGAGATTGGTAGTCTAAAAGGGCTTTTAAAAGTGAGCTCTTGTCAAAGTCTGGCCACAAAACATCAGTAACATGGATCTCTGCATAGGCCAATTGCCAAAGAAGAAAATTACTTAATCTTCTTTCACCACTTGTACGAATAAGAAGATCTGGGTCTACATCATTTGCAGTACATAGTTCAGCTGCAAAAACATTCTCATCTATTAAGGAAGGATCCAAATCTCCATTAACAGATTTTTCTGCAAGCCTCTGTGCCACCTTTACTAACTCTCTTCTACCGCCATAATTAGTGCACACATTAAAATGTATACCTTTGTTCCCTGAAGTTAATACTGTTGCCTCAGTTATCAAATCTTGCAGTTGTCCTGGTAATTGATCTAAATCACCAAGAAACCTAATTCTTACTTCTTGTAGAATTAGAGCCTCAAGTTCTCTTTTTAATACACGCTGAAATAATGCCATTAAAAAAGTAACTTCTTCACTAGGCCTTGACCAATTCTCTGTTGAGAAAGCATAAACAGTAAGTGCTTTTAGACCCCAATCACTGCATAAACGCAAAGTTGCTTTTAAAGCATCAACGCCTGCAATATGACCCTTAGTTCGTGATAAGCCCCGAGCTTTAGCCCACCTTCCATTACCATCCATGATCACAGCAATATGCTCTGGTGTCCGAAGAGGATCAAGCCCTTCAGGTAAAGACTGAGCAAAATGCTTTTGATCAGAGGTAATTGACGAAGAGTTCGTCATTGCAAGCTGTCCTTATTTGGAATCGAAGAAGAAAGTCCCGTATTTGGCTTTGAAGCTTTGTCATCAACAAGGTTATTAGAAACAGAGTCATTTAGACCGGAATTACTTGATGAGACTTTTGCAACCACTTTACCGGTTGGGGAACTCAAAAACTCCTTTAGAAGATCTAACAACCTACTACTAGTAATAGGCCTTTCAAGTCGCCCTTGATTAGCCAAAGATAAAGTACCACTTTCTTCAGAAACAACTACACATATACATCTATCAAACCTTTCTGTTATTCCAAGAGCAGCGAGATGCCTAGTTCCATAACGGCTTATGGTTTGTCTTGATAAAGGCAAGATAACTCCTGCAGAAATTATTCTATTTCCCTTAATCAATACTGCTCCATCATGTAGTGGAGTATCTGCCGCAAAAAGGTTTAACAATAATTCTGTCGAGACCTGAGCATCAATAGGAACGCCAGGATAAAGGAAATCTTCAGGTCTCAAGTCACTGCCCATATCTAAAACAATAAGAGCCCCTCTCCTATTTTGAGAAAGTTTCCCTGCAGCCTCACTTAAGAAAGAAACTGTACTCGCACTTGCTTGAAACTCTTTTTGAGGATTACCCAATAAAACAGCCAAGCGACCTGTCCCAAGCAATTCCATTAATCGGCGTAATTCTCCCTGCCATAAAATTGCTAATGATAATGAACAAACTAAAACTAAAGCATCAATTAATTTTGATGTAATTGGTAGGTCGGCAAACCGATTTACAAACCAAGCTAGAGATACAAGAAATAAATACCCCCTAAGAAGCCAAAGGGTTCTTTGCTCATTAACCCTTGAAAAAAGTAGGATCCCAAGTGCTGATGCAAACAATATGTCAAGCAAAAAGGGCAAATTTATTAGCCAGCCAAAATTCACTCCATCAACCCAGTTTCACTAAATTTACCTACCCTTTGGCAATAAAGCGATCTGGAAGGCGGTCATATCGCAATAGATCTTCAGGCAACTCTCTTACTTGAACAAGATCTGACTGTGCATTATTAACCAAAACTGAAGCCGGTCTTGGAATTCTATTGTAATTAGAGCTCATAGAAAGGTTATAAGCTCCTGTGCCAAAAACACCCAGGACATCACCACTAGAAGCGGTGGGTAAAGCAATATTATTTAAAAGAATATCTCCTGATTCACAATGTTTTCCAGCAATTGTGACGACCTGATCAGTATTAGCCAATGGTCTGTCAACTAAACAAGCTGTATAAGTGGATTGGTAAGTTATTGGGCGAGGGTTATCACTCATTCCTCCATCTATTGACAGATAGGTCTTTCCTCCTGGAATATCTTTACGAGCTCCAATTCTATAGAGAGTTAGCCCTGCAGTAGCAATAATTGACCTCCCAGGCTCACAAATCAGTCTTGGCAATTCAATATTTCTTGTATCAAATGCTTTAATAACAGCATTTGATACAGTTTCTACCCAACTATAAATATCTGGGGGATCATCAGAAGGAATATATTTAACACCAAGTCCTCCGCCAATATTTAAGTCTTTTATAGGATGACCTAGATCTTTTGCTCTTAAAAAGAAATCTGCCATAACTTCTACCAAATCCATATGAGGTGATAATTCGAAAATTTGAGAGCCTATATGTGCATGAAGACCAACTAATTTTGCCCATTTATAATCCTTTAATTGTGCAAATGTATCTGAAACTTGCTCAGGGTCAAACCCAAACTTACTATCTAAATGACCTGTACGAATATATTCATGCGTATGGCATTCTATTCCTGGGGTAAAGCGTAACATTAATCTAACACTACCTTCTTTATGGCTAATTAGTTTATCCAAGCGCTGTATATCATGTTGATTATCAATGATAATAGTTGCGTTACTCTCATGCGCTAGTAACAACTCCTTGTCAGACTTGTTATTTCCATGTAAAACAATTTGTTCCCCTGCGACACCACTTTTTAAGGCTGTAATTAACTCACCCTCGGAAACTACGTCTATACCCAGTCCTTCTGAAGCAACAATCCTATCAATAGCCAAAGAACTATTTGCTTTAGAGGCGTATAAAACAAAAGAATCCCCAGGGTAGCTTTGTTTGAGAGCCTTCCTATATGCCCTGCAAGAGCTTCTAATACTGGCCTCATCAATTACATAAAGAGGTGTCCCATATTGATTGGCAAGATCACTAAGCAAACATCCGCCAACTGTCATTCTATCTGAATTGTCCAGTTCAGCAGTAATTGGAGTTATGTTTCTATTGGGACTGTTTTGATCCTTATTTAAGTCGAAGAGCCTTGAAACACCCATGGTTTGGAAAGTAGAAAATTTAATAATGTAAATTTAATTAATTGATAGATTAACCAGATTGAATCATGTGGACAAAGAATTAGCTAAAAGAAAAGACTTATCTCTAGATAGGCAGGTGGTTTCACTTAACGAAGTTCATCTAGATCAATGCATGAGGCTAAATGATATAGCTCTAAATGGACTTTGGTCAAAAAGTCAATGGGAATACGAATTGAAGAGTGATTACAGGCATTGTCTAGGGGTTTCAGAGCAGGAGTCGCTAATAGCTATATCTTGCGGGTGGATTGTAGCCAATCAACTAGACATTACAGCAGTGGCAGTCGATCCCAGGTATAGAAGACTAGGTCTAGGGAGTAAAATTCTTTGTGCCTTAATAAATCATGCAAAATCAAAGGGGGCAACAAATGCAACACTTGAAGTAAATGAAGAAAATATTGATGGCATTAATTTCTATCGAAGTCTAGGTTTTCTACAAGTTGGTTATAGAAAAAACTACTACAAGGACCTTTCGTCAGCAATATTATTTTCTCTTTATATCGACCAATAATCTTTTTCTGAAAGCGAGGCAAAGAATATTAATTAGAAGCTATTTAAAACAAATACTTTGGGAAATTTCATAATAAAATATTGTTTTTAATTATACTCTTGGGAAATTACGGTATCCCGAAGGCTTACAAGCATCACATTAGCTTCTCAAGCCTGATAAGTTGGTTATAGAAGCACATTGGCCTAGACCATGTTCGAGAGGTTTACCGAAAAGGCCATCAAGGTGATAATGCTGGCCCAAGAGGAAGCAAGACGCCTTGGTCACAACTTTGTTGGAACAGAACAAATACTTTTAGGCCTAATAGGGGAAGGCACTGGAGTTGCTGCAAAAGTCCTAAAATCAGTGGGTGTAAATCTTAAGGATTCAAGAGTAGAAGTTGAAAAAATTATTGGCCGAGGGTCTGGCTTTGTTGCTGTTGAGATTCCTTTTACCCCTCGAGCAAAAAGGGTTCTAGAACTCTCATTAGAAGAAGCAAGACAACTTGGTCACAACTACATAGGCACAGAACATCTTCTATTGGGTCTTATCAGAGAAGGGGAAGGAGTTGCTGCGAGAGTATTAGAGAACCTAGGTGTGGATCTGACGAAAGTAAGGACACAAGTTATAAGAATGCTTGGAGAGACTGCAGAGGTAACTTCTGGCGGCGGCGGCGGCGGCGGCAAGGGGTCTTTAAAAACAGCCACGCTGGATGAATTTGGAACAAACTTAACCAAATTAGCTAGCGAGTCAAAATTGGACCCAGTCGTTGGCAGGTATGAAGAAATAGATAGAGTTATTCAGATACTTGGCAGAAGGACAAAAAACAACCCAGTTCTTATAGGTGAGCCAGGTGTAGGAAAAACTGCAATAGCTGAGGGATTGGCTCAACGAATTCAACAAGGAGATATTCCTGACATTTTGGAAGAGAAAAGGGTCCTAACCTTAGATATAGGTTTGCTTGTAGCTGGTACTAAGTATCGAGGCGAATTCGAGGAAAGGTTAAAGAAAATAATGGAAGAAATTAAATCTGCTGGGAATGTAATTCTTGTGATTGATGAAGTGCATACTTTAATTGGAGCTGGTGCTGCTGAAGGGGCAATTGATGCAGCAAATATCCTTAAACCTGCTTTGGCCAGGGGAGAACTGCAATGCATTGGGGCTACAACACTTGATGAATATCGAAAACATATTGAACGAGATGCTGCTTTAGAGAGGAGGTTCCAACCAGTCATGATTGGAGAGCCTTCCATAGAAGACACAATTGAAATACTTAAAGGGCTAAGAGAAAGATATGAGCAACATCACAGACTAAAAATTACTGATCAGGCCTTAGAAGCCGCCGCAAATCTTGGAGATCGCTATATCTCTGACAGATTTCTTCCTGACAAAGCTATTGACCTTATAGATGAAGCAGGCAGTAGAGTCAGATTATTGAATTCCAAATTACCTCCTGAAGCGAAGGAAGTTGACAAACAATTACGCAAAGTTCAAAAAGAAAAAGAAGAAGCAGTAAGAGACCAGAACTTTACAGAAGCAGGTGAATTAAGAGAAAAAGAAGTAAACCTAAAAAATCAAATTGCCTCGATATTAAATACTACAAAAGATAAAACCACTTTAAATGAAGGTGAAAAAGATAGTCAGCCTGACGCATCAGCTGAAGATAAAAAGGATAATAAAGAAAATATTTCACAAGAAATCAAAGGTGTCAATAGATCCCCAATTGTTAACGAAGAGGATATTGCTCATATTGTTGCTTCATGGACAGGTGTTCCTGTTCAAAAACTAACAGAAAGTGAATCAGTAAAACTTCTAAATATGGAGGATACACTTCATCAAAGGTTAATTGGTCAAGATGAAGCAGTTAAGGCCGTTTCGAAAGCAATTAGACGGGCAAGAGTTGGTCTCAAAAATCCAAATAGGCCTATAGCAAGTTTTATCTTTTCAGGACCTACTGGTGTTGGCAAAACAGAATTAACCAAGGCACTAGCTGCATATTTCTTCGGCAGCGAAGAAGCGATGATTCGACTAGACATGTCTGAATTTATGGAAAGACATACCGTCAGCAAACTAATTGGATCTCCACCTGGATATGTTGGTTTCAATGAAGGCGGACAACTAACTGAAGCAGTTAGAAGAAGGCCATACACAGTCGTTCTTTTTGATGAAATAGAGAAATCGCACCCTGATGTATTTAATCTGCTACTTCAACTTTTAGAAGAAGGTCGACTAACAGATTCAAAAGGAAGAACAGTTGATTTCAAAAACACATTAATAATAATGACATCTAACATAGGATCTAAAGTTATAGAGAAAGGAGGTGGCGGACTAGGGTTTGAATTCTCTGGTGAGAGCATCGAAGATAGTCAGTACAATAGAATTAAATCCCTCGTAAATGAAGAACTAAAGCAATATTTCAGGCCGGAATTCCTCAACAGGTTAGACGAGATAATAGTATTCCGTCAGCTATCTAGAGATGAAGTTAAAGACATTGCAGAAATTATGCTAAATGAAGTATTCCTAAGAATTAAAGATAAAGGCATAACACTATCAGTCACAGAAGCTTTCAAAGAAAGACTTGTAGAAGAAGGCTATAACCCTTCTTATGGAGCAAGACCTTTAAGGAGAGCAGTAATGCGACTCCTAGAAGACAGCTTGGCGGAAGAAGTTCTTTCAGGAAGGATTAAAGATGGAGACAAAGCAGAAGTAGATATCGATGAGAACAAGAAAGTTGTGGTTAAACACATTAACAAAGGTGCGACAAATTTAGAACTAGCCGGTGCAGGAGTATAAATTTAACAAGCTAATAATTAATACAATCAAAGAGGTTCAAATTGTATAATTACGAAGAAGGTTTTAATAAAACAATTGAAAATTTGCTTGACCCTTACGCCAAATCTCTTGCCAGAAAAGTAGAATGGTTTTACCTAGAAGGTATCTCATCAGATTATAATCAGCAATATCCGATAGCTATAACTGGGAAGGGCTCACCAGTTTTACTTATTCATGGTTTTGATAGTTGTTTCCTTGAATTTAGAAGACTAGTAAGTTATTTAGAAAGTTCACATAAGCTAATTATTCCTGATTTATATGGATTTGGATTCTGCCCACGACCAGAAAACACTCAATATGGCATAAATAAAATCATCGAACACCTAGAAGCAGTAATAGAAAGCATTGTAGGAGATTCTTCCATTGGCTTAATAGGGGCCTCAATGGGTGGAGGTATAGCAATTGAGCTAGCTAGAAAGGTTAATTCAAAAATAGATCGTCTATTATTACTTTCACCAGCGGGCATAATAGGAAAAGTTAAACCATTGCCAAGGCCACTAGATCAATTAGGCGTCTGCATTCTTAAGAATAAATTTGTTAGGAAGCAATTGTGTATTAAAGCATTTGCTAATCCAACAAAGGATGTTGGGGTACAAGAACAGCAGATAGCATCAATACATATAAATGTCCCTGGATGGAGTAGTTCTCTTGCAGCCTTTGCCAGATCTGGAGGAGTTGCAAATTGCGGAAAACCTGTTCCAAATCAACCCATAAAAGTAATATGGGGAGATAAAGATAAAATCCTAAATAAGGAAATAAAGGAATCTTCTATGAAAATCTTAAAGTGCGAATATGAGGAGATTCCAGAATGTGGCCACCTACCTCACTTAGACGTGCCAGAAGTTGTAGCAACTAATTGGCTTAAGAAATGGAAGTAAAAAAACATAGCCCCAGAAGCAATAATTCGTTCACCTCTCTAATTGAAACCTCTTTAAAACTCTGGATAAAAACAAAATGTAATAGCATTAAAGATTTATCTTTAGAAATTAATACTTCCCCTTCGAATCTTTTGAAAGGTCACGTATCCCAAGTCAATTTAGAAGCTAGCAAAGTAGACTTTAAAGGTATTATTATTGATAAAATAAATATCTGTGCAGAAGGTATAAAGCTAAAACTGCTTCTTTACAAATTAACTCCAAAAGTTTCACTATCGAAAGAATTCCATATAGATTTTGAAATATTATTATCAAAGGATGGTATTAATAAAATCATCTCTTCTGAGAAATGGTCTTGGATAAGAAGTTGGTTTAAAAAAGAGTTCTCTTTGAATTATCATTTTAAAATCCTAGGTATTAGAAATAATCTATTGATTCTACAAACTCTAAATAGTATAGAAGATATTACTATTGAAAAAAACCTTAGTATTAAAGTAATTAATGGTACATTGGAAATTTCGGATATTGCTTCTAAGAAAACTTCTTTATTTCCAATGGATGAGTCTATCAATATCAAAGAAGCGACAACAGATGATAATTCTATAAGAGTTAAGTGCTCCTCAAAAGTAACACCTTGATCAAGGTAAATACTTCTACTAATTGATTAAAGGAATTATCAATATAATTACATAGTAAACAATCGCTGGGGTAAAAAGATAACTGTCTATTCTATCCAATATGCCGCCATGTCCAGGTAAAACATTTCCAGAGTCCTTTAAGCCTGCATCTCTTTTCATCATTGATTCTGTTAAGTCTCCTACCAATGCAAAGAAGGCTACCAGCATACCTAGCATAGCCCCAATAAAAACTCCCATTTTCCATTCAAGTATAAATCCAGAAATAGCGCCGATCGATATAGCTGAAAGGAAGCCTGCTATGGCACCTTCAATAGTTTTAGAAGGGGAAATTGGAGAGAGAGGTCTTCTCCCATAAATTTGACCAAAGACATAAGATCCGATATCGAAAGCAACAATCATTAGGCACGTAATAAAAGTCATAACAAACCCAATATTAAATAGCCCTGATAAACCATGTGTTAAAGAAGGTGAGCTTTGAGTGAGGTCTAAATGTGTGATGTTTCTTAATTTGATCCAATGACTTGGTAAGAAACCAAGGTAAAAAAGTCCAAATATTGAAGCGGCAATATCTGCTATCGATCCTGTCTTAGGTTGCAAAAGCAACCAACCACAAATAGCCGCCCCAGTAAGAGGTAATACTCCCGCCGAAATAAAACTTGTAAATCCTTCTCCTATACCAAAATGGGTCGTAAGAAGAAGTAATTGACAAGCAACAAGAGTTGTTTTCGTAGCAGGACGAATACCGGTAAATTCTGCCATTCGAAAATACTCAAGAAGCGCTAGGTGCACAATTAAGCAAAGAGATAAAGTAAACCACCACCCTCCAAGTCCAACAAATAAAAGGCCTAACATTCCTGCTACAAAACCACTAATAATTCTTTTTCGTGAAAGCCCTGAAAGCATTAGTAAAGAACTCTGATTTGTGATGGAATTTGATTAGGCCAAAGTTTATTTTGTTCAATCATCCAGTTAACACGGTCGTGATCCAACGATTCTCCAGGGATAACAATAGGTATGCCAGGAGGGTAGGGACAAATCAGATCAGCTGATATAGAGCCTACTGCGTCATTTAACAAAACAAAATGCGACCGTCCTCTAGAAGCCAAGGAACATGAACATCTAGGAATTGTCAAAAAAGGAACTTTTGGGAAGGTAAATGGTGGGTATATCTCATCAGAGATTTTTTTTTCAAGCATTCCGTGCCATTGCTTGTCCAATGCCCTTACGAAACCTTTGGGAGATGCAAACCCCATGCAAAATGTAAGTGTCCCAGGCTCTGGTAGTTCTGCAACGATTCTCTTCTTGATAAACCAGTCATCTGCTCTAAACCCACTTATTCCTTCAGATGATGTATGCAAAATTATGCGTAATGGATCATCAGTTTTAAGTAAAGGTACTCCAAGAGTTAAAAGTCGCGAATAGACATCTCTACAAGAATCAATTTGAGAGATCAATCTTCTTTGGCCAGCCCTGCTGCACAAGTCTCGGAGTGTAGCCTCACAAGAAGAAAGCAATAAAGAGCTTGGACTAGTTGTCTGAAACATCCCCAAGCTCCTTTCGATTGTTATAGGGTCAATCAAATTTCCCTGGGACCAAAGAACCGCCGTCTGTCCAATACCGGTCGAAGATTTATGAAGTGAATGAACAACAAGATCGGCGCCTGCTCTTAATGCCGAATGAGGTAAATCCCTGGAAATATTTGCTGCAAAATATGTCCCATGCGCTTCATCTACTAAAACTGATATTCCATAGTTATGAAGACGCTCTATTAATGGAGTCAAGTCAGATGCGTAGCCATGATAAGTAGGGTTTACCAATACAGCGGCTACGATCTTTATACCTGAAGAAACTACTGAATTAAGAACTTTATTTAACCAATTCAAGTCTGGAGGTGACGTATGACCTCTATCAGCCATATAAGGCAGGTCAAATAGAATTGGTTGTATATCACCAAGAACACAAGCCTGGATTAAACTTCTATGTATATTTCGTGGCATTAAAACAGCCTCAGAAGGCTTAGCCATTGACAAAAGGGAAGCTTGCAATAATCCCGTAGCGCCATTGACGCCATACCAACAATGATCTACTCCGAAATCCTTCGCAGACTTCTCTTGACTAATTGCAATTGCCCCTGTTGAGACTAAGGTGCTTCCTATATCAGGAAGTTCAGGCAAGTCCCAAACCCCTGGACTTTGTCTTAAAAGTTTTCTGAACTCCCTTGGTAATGCAGCACCACGACCATGAGCTGGCAAGAATAAATTCTGGCCGCGATTAAAAGTAAGCAAGGCAGATAGCCTCATGAGATTATGGTGGTATTTCTAAAGTGTTTGAATAAAGTTGAGGTTTAGGCAATTGGAGTTTCCCAATAAGTCTTCAGTCAAAATAGATTCCATGGTTATAGGTTATGACGCTAGCCGAGATTTCTTATGGTTACTAGTTCAGCCATGGATATGGATACCTAGAATAATCATAATTATTGTCTCGATAAGCATATTTGCATTCAAATTATTTTTTCTTGGTCAAAGTAAGAGTAGCAATATTCAAAGAGGGCTAGCGAAAGATCTTCTGGAAAGTCTTACAACTCTGGGTCCTTGCTTCATAAAAGTTGGACAATCTTTATCAACACGACCTGATTTAATCCCAAAGGAATGGTTAGAAGAGCTTACTAAGCTTCAAGATAGTTTGCCTGCATTTAGCCATCCACGAGCAATTGAAATTCTACAAAATGAGATCGGCTATCCATTAGAAAGTTATTTCGAAGAGTTTCCTGATGAGCCAATAGCTTCTGCTAGTCTAGGAGTGGTTTACAAGGCGAAATTAAAAAACAAAAATACTGTAGCAGTAAAGATTCAAAGGCCAGGATTAACTTATATTATTAGAAGAGATCTTGTAATTATTAGGATTCTTAGTTCGTTAATAAGCCCAATACTTCCTTTAAATCTTGGCTTTGGACTCAGTGAAATTATAGATGAATTTGGAATAAGCCTATTCAAGGAGATTGACTATAAGCAAGAAGCAGATAATGCTGAAAGATTTTCAAGACTCTTTGCATCTAACAAATACGTCACTGTACCTAAAGTAGAACGGATGTATTCATCTTCTAAAGTTATTACTACCAGTTGGATTGAAGGAATAAAATTAAAAGATAGCGAATACCTAAGGGAAAACTCAATTAATCCAACAGAAATAATCCGAACAGCGGTAACAAGTGGTATTCAACAACTACTCGAATTTGGATATTTTCATGCAGACCCTCACCCTGGGAATATGTTTGCATTAAAGAATACTCTTGGAGGAATGGGCCACTTAGCCTATGTAGACTTTGGCATGATGGACTCAATCTCTAATGAGGACAGAATAACTCTTACTGGCGCAATTGTTCATTTAATAAACAAGGATTTCCTTTCATTAGCAAATGATTTTGTAAAATTAGGGTTCTTAAATGAGGAAGAAGATCTAAGTAAAATAGTACCAATCCTAGAAGAAGTACTTGGTGGAGTACTTACTAAAGAAGTTAATTCATTTAATCTTAAAAGTATAACTGACAAGTTTTCTGAATTAATGTATGACTACCCCTTTCGGGTACCAGCACGTTTCGCTCTAATAATAAGAGCAGTTGTTAGCCAAGAGGGCCTAGCTATAAAATTAGACCCTAGCTTTAAGATACTGCGTTTTGCTTATCCCTATGTAGCGAAGCGTCTACTAGTAGAACAAAATGAAGAGATGATCGAAATACTTATGGATATAATATTTGATAAGTATGATCATATAAGAGTTGATCGACTTGAAGCTTTATTAAATGTTTTAACAGAAGGTTCAGATACTCCCGGCAATGAATTACTCCCTGTTGCTAGAGATGGCTTGAAACTGCTTATCAGCTCTAAAGGTTCGCCAGTAAGAAGAAAACTATTGATGTCTCTTATAAAAGATGACAAGATTAATATTTCAGAAATGCAAGAGTTAGTAAAGTTACTTAAAAGTACCTTCAGCCCAATCTCTATTGCAAATGGATTTTTACCTTTATTAAAATCTAAAAGTAAATCTCCTCTTTCATAAATAATGAATATACTACTAACTGCTAATAAAGTTTATAGTCTTAGCTTATGATTAAGCAAAGGCTGCAAAAAATTATTGCTGAGTCAGGAATATGCTCTAGGCGTAAAGCAGAAGAGTTAATTATCCAACATAAAGTTCTGGTGAATGGATTTGCGGCAAAAATTGGGGATAAAGCAAATCCTGAAAACGATCAAATAATTGTAAATGGTTATAGGATCCCAAAGGTAATTTTCAATAGAGTGATTCTTCTTAATAAGCCTAGAGGTATTATTAGCAGCTGTAATGATCAATTTGGAAGAAAAACTGTTTTAAGCCTAATACCAAGCGATATTAGGAAAGGTCTATATCCAATAGGAAGATTAGATTATGAAAGTAGAGGTGCAATATTACTAACCAATAATGGTGATCTAACTTTAAAGCTAACACACCCAAAATTCAACCATACAAAATCATATTTTGTATGGGTCAAAGGATTACCTAGTAGCTCAACACTTTCTGAGTGGAGGCAAGGAACAGTTCTTGATGGAAAGATAACAATGAAAGCAAAGGTTAATCTTATAAAGTCTCTCAAACATCAAAGTTTGATCCAAATAGAAATGAAAGAAGGTAGGAATAGACAAATAAGACGGATATCCGAGAAATTTGGTCACCCAGTAATCGATCTAAAAAGAGTTGCCATATCAAAAATAAAACTTGGCAACCTTCAAGAAGGATGCTGGAGAGAAGTTAAAGAAGATGAGTTATCATGTTTATACCAATAAATAAGGTGCCATAGTCTAAAGATGGATAAAGTCAAATCAAGACAACTGAAAGGAATAAATGATTTATCTTCCAAGAATATTATTTTTAATGAAAAGTTTTCAATTGCAAGTAAGATGTTAAAGGAAAAAAGAGAACAGAGAGGTTTATCAAGAACAGACCTATCATCTCAAACAAGAATCTCTGTTGCTGTAATTCAAGCTATAGAAAATGGATGGCTAAATCAGTTGCCTGAAAAAGCATACCTTTCAAAAATGCTTCTTATTTTAGAAGATCAATTGGGTCTTAAAAGAAACAGCCTAAAAATTTTTTGCGAAGAAGAAAGCAAGTCAGATAAAAGTCTAAGGTTATTCACACTAGGTAATATAAATATTTTCTCTAGTTGGCAAGGAAGTTTTATCTACTTCCTTTTAATTGGATTAAGTATCTTTATGATCAACAAGCAACAGGAGTATCTTTCAATCAAAAATAGTCAAACAACCGCACCAATTATTATAAAGTAGTACAGTCAGTTAGATAATTAAAATAGACCTCTGTCATCCAATTAAAGTAGAAACTTCTGCGAAGCTTCTACCATATGATTTCGACAATTGTCCATATTTTTCAACACCTGCCAACACTGAGTCATTAAATGCCTCTAGCCTCCAAGACCAATTACTTCTTTTAACAGTGCCAGGAGTATTAAAACGGGCTTCATTGCCTAGTCCAAGTATGTCCTGCATAGGAGCTATGAATAAACATGCTTGTGTCTGTAAGCCAAGCTCTATTAATTGCCATGCAGGGGAATCATTTTCTTGATTGGATTGTTTTCTAAGCCTTGATTTAATTTCAGGTCCAACCTCTGCCCACCAACCAGTAGTAGTTTCATTGTCATGAGTGCCTGTGTAGACAATTGATCGATAATCTCTAATGTTTTCAGGCAAATAGGGATTTTCTTGATTTCCATCAAAAGCGAATTGAAGAATTTTCATCCCGGGCAATCCAAAATAATTTCTTAATTTCTCAACTCGAGGAGTAATAACACCAAGGTCCTCAGCAATCAATGGAAGTTTTTGACCATAATCTTTTTTAAGAAGCTTAAGTAACTTAAGTCCAGGGGATGGAATCCACGAACCATCTTGAGCAGTTTTGTCATTACCAGGTACAGCCCAGAATGAATCAAGCGCTCGAAAATGATCTAGTCGTAATAAGTCAAATTGATTCCACTGTCGGGAAAGCCTTCTGCGCCACCATCTAAAGTGAGATCTTTTATTGCTTTGCCAACGATAGACAGGCGTACCCCATAGCTGACCTGTTTCTGAAAAATAGTCAGGTGGAACTCCACTTTGCATATACATTTCTCCATTTGCAAGAATTGAGAATAAAGACCTATTACTCCAAACATCAGCACTGTCTCTTGAAACATAGAAAGGCAAATCTCCAAAAATCAATATCCCCAAATCATTTGCTAAAGACCTTATTGATGACCACTGACGATCTAAATGCCATTGCAATAAAGAGTGTTCTAGAAGAGCCTCCTTAAAATTAACTTTAAAATTATTTAGTTCTTTTTTGTTATGCAGAGCTAAGTCCTCAGGCCATTCCCACCAAGGAAGTTGATTGTTCTGAATACGAAGTTCCATAAACATCACATGATCTTCAAGCCAAAACTGATCAGCACACCAATCCAGAAATTCCTTGTGAGAAGAACTATTTTGGATAGGCCATTCTTTTCTTAATGCCTGACCTAACTTTCTGCTATGTAAATTAGCCAAGTCAAAGTCCATACTTGAATTTATGTCTTGCTTACTGCTGGATAATTCATTGCAAACATCCATCGCAATAAATCCCTGTTGAGCAAGATCATTTACATCAAGCAGCCAAGGATTGAATGCAAAACTTGAAGGAGAACTATATGGAGAGCCAGTTGAGTCAGGGGGAGATAGTGGCAATACTTGCCAAACACTGATTCCTGACTTTGCAAGTAACTCCAGCCAATCTCTTGCCTCTTGTCCAAACCCACCACATGTCCTTTTACCTGGTAAAGACGTGGGGTGAAGCAATACTCCACTAAATCGGGGTTTAGCTGAATTAACTTCTATCATTATAAAAAAGAAAGGACAGCAAAAAACTATTCAGGGATTTTTAAATCAGCTAATATTTGAATTATGGGCTCAAAGTTTCTAATTTCAACGTATGATTTTGAAATATCCTGGAAGGACAATACATTTTTTAGGAGTTGTCCTACTTGGGTTTTGGATGACGGCGAAATTATTAGATAATTATTGGGCAGACACAAAAAAGCAAAATGCAGATCCATCAAAGACTTTAATAAATAGTTCAAACCAAAAATAGAATTATCTTTAAGCATAGCTTTTGCAAGCGAAAATCATTTTTTTCTTTTTTTGTTAAGTTCGTTTTAACTTTTTATTGCAAATCTATCAAAAAAGCAATGATTAATATGAGTATTTATGTAGATAACTCTATTTCCTATTTAGTTAAATGGAAATATCTAGACTTTAAATTATAAATAACATTATGTAATTCAACTAAGGTATTGTTACGTGCATCATTATTATTTAAATCAACTTTAATTGCATCAGAAGGAATATGACCACACCAAGGAAGTCCATCAAGTCTTCTTAGTTGGGGCTTCCAGGGTCCTTCTAATTGCAAAATCCCTACTAATGGGACAGAGAGCTGCTTGCATAAAGCAACATATGCATATGCCGCTCCAGGTATGTGGCCTGAGGGCAATGGCATAGCGACGAGAATTACAGGAATTCTCCAAGCTGCCAATGCTTCTAACCAAGAACCTCCAGATACATTTGTGATAGCTGCATCTCCTCTTAGTCGAACTAATCCATCTAAAGAAGGCAAGGAACAAATAACTTCATTTGGGCTCTCTTCAATTGAAAATGAAATTAGCTCGCCACCCCAAAGCCTAGCCAAGGCAAGAGAACCTGTATTCATAGAATCATCTGGAATAGATCCAGCCTCTATAAGGAAAGGCATCTTAGAAATCATTATCTGAACATATGATTATTAACAAGTTTGGTTAGTGCGGCTATGAGCATTAGCATTTGTAGAAAGCAAGTTGTTTGCGGCGACCGTGACAAGTTTTATCACCGCAGCTAATACAAAACAAAAGAATATTAGCCATGACACTAGAAGGTTAAGGCTAATAAGCGGGACTTCCAACCCAGCTCTTTCAAAAGAAATAGCCCAATATATTGGGATTCCATGCGTTCCTCTTGTTTCCAAAAGATTTGCAGATGGTGAGCTTTATATCCAGATTCAACAATCCATTAGAGGGTGCGACGTCTTTCTAATTCAACCCACTTGCGCCCCTGTAAATGACAGTTTAATGGAACTAATGATAATGGTGGATGCCTGCAAAAGGGCTTCTGCAAGACAAATTACGGCAGTCATTCCTTATTACGGATATGCTCGAGCAGATAGAAAAACAGCAGGAAGAGAATCCATAACAGCAAAACTAACTGCAAATCTTCTTGTCTCATCTGGTGTTGATCGTGTACTCGCAATGGACCTTCATTCAGCACAGATACAAGGCTATTTCGATATCCCTTGTGACCATATATATGGGTCACCTGTTTTAGTCGATTATCTAGCTACAAAACAATTAGATGAAGTAGTTGTGGTTTCTCCGGATGTAGGGGGGGTTGCCAGAGCTCGGGCTTTTGCAAAACAAATGAAAGATGCGCCTCTAGCAATTATCGATAAGAGACGCTCAGCTCATAATGTTGCAGAGAGTCTTACCGTAATCGGTGAAGTTGCCAATAAAACAGCCATTCTTATTGACGACATGATTGATACTGGAGGGACAATTTGTGCAGGAGCTGAACTACTAAGGAAAGAAGGGGCAAAAAGAGTATTTGCCTGCGCATCTCATGCCGTATTTTCTCCTCCTGCTTATAGTCGACTATCTATTCCCAATCTTTTTGAACAAGTTATTGTTACTAATAGTATCCCAGTCCCTAATGACCTAAACTTCGAACAATTACAAGTGTTATCTGTAGCGAATATGCTTGGAGAAGCGATTCTAAGGATACACGAAGAAAGCTCAGTAAGCTCAATGTTTAGGTAGTAGAGCCACTTAGTTGTTATTATTTTTTGGATATCATTAAGCCTAATCCTTCTTCTTTAGCTCTTTATCAAGTGCACTTTTAACCTTCTCCTTAATATCATCAGGGACTTTATCTGGGCAAAATTGAATCGCTGCTGTTATCACCTGAAATTCAGCTCCAGTATATAACTGTTCTCGGCCCAGCTTTTTCTTGCCTACACTCTTGACTTTGCCTCCATGTTTTCCTTCAAGCACTTGAACATAAGTACCAGAAGCGATGCCTACAGCTTTGGGAAATTCAATGCCAGCTGTTCTTGCATTACATATATAGCTACCTCCTAAGGTTCTATAAAGAAAAGTATCCTCGTCCGTAGCGGGCTTATTCTTTTGCTTGTTTTTCGCAGTTGCTGGTAGCTGGAAAAGGCAAAGAAGCGCTAGCAAGATAAAAAGCAGTCTGCCTGAGAGGCTACTCTGTATTAGAAAAGGATTTTTTTTCAAAAGTGAATTATTGGTCTAAAGCTTTATAAATATACTTGATTGTTGGAAACATCACTTAATTATTTTCATGGACTGGTCCAAGTAAACCATAATTCATAAGCTCATGGTAATTCTCGATGATGCTTAATTTCTCATCATCCCAAATATAAATAGCCTTTGATCACCATCGATCTTGAAATATCAGTCTCTCTTGTTCTAGTAGTTAAGAGATTTCTTATGTTAATTCTAAGATAACTGCTTTTTCATCTACTTTTCTAATACTAGATATACCAGAGAAATTACTTATATAACAATTATTTTGATTTATGTTTATAGTCAAAAACAGATTACCTTATAGATGATTCTTTACAATAAGCTAGTTCTTTATCAAAAAAGGGAATTTAGATCTTCTACATTAAAGCTTATTCTCTACCTAAGAGCCGAAACTCCTTCTCTTGATGCCTTTCCAACTTAACAAACATCTGTATATTTAAGAAACCTTCATCTTGATAAATTCAATCTTTTAATACGCCATAAGTATGAAATCATATGAATACATTTTTCAAATTACTAAAATCAATCTAGAAGCATCATTAGATTATATAAATTTCAATTTCTCATACTTTTAATAAGTATATTCCATAAAATAACTTTTAATTAATAGTAGTCTTTTTCATCTTTTTATTTAGCAAATCCATAAAGTGACTCTTAGTAGCTTAAAGTATTCCTAACAATTTAAATAAATTGGGCTTTGGATGAGGAATATGAAAAGGGAAGAAGAAAGCTGAAGCTTCTTCTTGTTGCAAGTCGGCAACACCTCTCAAGAGGAGATATAAGGACACTTATTAATTTCTTGGAGTCCGAAGTGTCTGGTTTTGAGGTATCCCTTCAGTTTTCTGATCCTACTGAACAACCAGAAGTGCTTGAGCTTCATCGACTTGTTGCCATTCCAGCTCTAATAAAGATAAATCCCCAACCAAAACAAATTTTTGCTGGAAGTAAAATTTTTGATCAACTAAAGAACTGGTTGCCAAGATGGGAACAAGAGGGCCTTATTAGTGGTTTAGATCTCAATCTAAGAATTTCAGATGCTGATGCTACTAGGACACGCAGAGAGGTTCTTTTAGAAGATGAATTATTAGTTTTGCGACAAGAAAATGAAACTCTCTCAGCACGAGTCGAGTCTCAAGAAAGACTCTTAAGGATGGTTGCTCATGAATTAAGAACTCCACTATCAGCAGCAGTACTAGCGATACAAAGTCAAGAGCTCGGTCAAATTAACCAAGAAAAATTTCAAGAAGTTGTCAAAAGAAGGCTTGAAGAGATCGAATTACTCTCAAAAGATTTACTGCAAGTTGGAAGTACAAGATGGGAAGCTTTATTTAACCCACAAAAGTCAAATTTATCCAATATTACTGCCGAGGTAATTCTAGAACTGGAAAAACTTTGGCTCGCAAGAGGAGTAGGGGTTAACACTGATATTCCATCTGACTTACCAATAGTTTTTGCCGATCAAAGAAGGATGCGTCAGGTCTTGCTTAACCTGATGGAAAATGCACTCAAATATTCAAGGAAAGGAGACACAGTATCAATAACAATGTTACACAGAACTGACCAATGGGTTCAGTGCAGTATTTGCGACCAAGGGCCAGGTATTCCTGAAGATGAGCAACAACGGATCTTTTTAGATCGTGTTCGTCTTCCTCAAACGTCCAGTGAGACTCCTGGCTTTGGCATAGGTCTTTCAGTATGTAGACGCATAGTTGAAGTTCATGGAGGAAAGATTTGGGTGGTATCTGAACCTGGCCAAGGTGCATGCTTTCATTTCACAGTGCCTGTATGGAATGGAGATAACAAGTCCTAGTAAAGCTTGACGCAGGGCTCACCTGGCCCGTAGTTTTAAATTGTGATCAATTTTTGATCACGGCCTTGGCCCCATCGTCTAGAGGCCTAGGACACCTCCCTTTCACGGAGGCGACAGGGGTTCGAATCCCCTTGGGGCTATAAATCAAAATATTCAATTAGATTTGGCTAACATTTCGAAAGATGCCTTTTCGACTGCTAAAAGATTATTAGTCAAATCAATTCTTAATCTGTCCTCAATAAGAGATACAGGCATCCCAAAGCATCCTTGCACTATCAACTCATAAATGATTGAGGAGCCTTGGCCGCTTGCTGATTGCTTTATTGCCCATGAGCCTTCAAAGCGTCTGAAATCTCCTTCTAGAAGTGAAAATTTCAAAATTCCATCCGCTTTATTTTCAATCAATTCCAACAAGACCTCTGCTGAAAAAGTAAAGCCAAAGAACTCTTGTGAACCCACTTGTCTTAGGTGAATTCTATTCTCATCTCTAAAAACCAGTTTGCTGCTCGCAAGATTTGGTATGAATTCACTCAGATGATCGTAATTTGTAAGTACATTCCATAACGCATCAAAATTTGTCCTCGTTCTGAGTTGAGCTGCCAATCTACGAGTCCCTCCAGGAAGAACTTCCATAGTTTGCTCTATAGTTCGTTCGTTAAAATCCAATTGAGACAATGGATCATGAGACTCCAGAGCAAGATTTTGCTTAATAGTCCGAAGCGTGGACAAACTAATTGATTTTTAAAAACTTACGCAGATTACCTAAAAAAGAAGCAAATTGGGACTCAATTGGAAATGTTCTGACTTGTGCCAATCTCAAAACGTGAACTTTGAAATGGAATATATAAGCCAATAAAATCGATCTATTGGTATTCTCCACTTCGGTTTTAGGTTTTTAATGTCTTACTCGGAAGCAAATGTAATCGCCGGTGGCCTGGCGCATATACCTGTTCTCATTGGGGTATTTGGCTTTATTCAGTCATTTATTCTCAAGCGAACCCAAGCAAAAGGCACATCCAATCAGCCCAGTACTCAGACGAAGCCAGCCTCATCAGTGGCTTCTTCACAGCCAAAAGTAATTAAAAAGCCAGCCCATCCAAATGTTCCCGTTAATACCTATAAACCAAAGACCCCTTTTATTGGGACTGTTAAAGAGAACTACTCACTATTGAAATCAGGTGCAATTGGTAGGGTTAATCACATAACCTTTGATCTATCTAGTGGAGACCCTCTTCTTAAATACGTAGAAGGTCAAAGCATTGGAATAATTCCTGCTGGCGAAGATGCTAATGGTAAACCTCACAAAATTCGGCTCTATTCAATAGCCAGTACAAGACATGGTGATGACTATAAAGGTAATACAGTTTCTCTATGTGTCCGTCAACTTCAATATGAAAAAGATGGCAAAACTATTGATGGAGTCTGTTCAACTTATCTGTGTGACATAAAGCCTGGAGACAAGGTAAAAATCACCGGACCTGTTGGGAAAGAAATGCTTCTTCCTGAAGACGAGAATGCCAACATAATTATGCTCGCCACAGGTACAGGCATAGCCCCTATGAGAGCCTATCTTCGAAGAATGTTTGATCCAACAGAACAAGAAAAAAACAGCTGGAACTACAAAGGGAATGCATGGCTGTTCATGGGTGCTCCAAAAACTGCAAACCTTCTTTATGACTCTGATTTTGAAGGCTACAAGTCTAAATTCCCTAACAACCTACGTTATACAAAAGCAATTAGCAGGGAACAAAAGAATGCCAGAGGTGGTCGCATGTACATTCAAGATCGGGTACTTGAACACGCTGATGAGATATTTGCATTGATTGAGAATCCAAAAACTCATATTTATCTTTGTGGTTTAAAAGGAATGGAACCTGGCATAGATGAAGCAATGACTCAAGCAGCAGCTTCAAAAGGCTTGGTTTGGTCAGAATTAAGGCCTCAACTTAAGAAAGCAGGCAGATGGCACGTTGAGACGTATTAAAAAAATCACCTAGAAAACCACACAAGCAACTAGCTTCTATGAAGCAGTATTGCTTATAAAGCAAAAAAGAGGGTCAAATATTAGGTTTTTATTTTTGGTGATCTGACAACAAAACATAGCGTATTGCGAATAAGTAATTTGAATTTAATTATTAGTTGTTCAACCATCCGGCAAGGAGTTTAAATGCGGACCCAGCCTACAAACCCCTTAAGGATAGGTCTTAGGCAAGAAAGAGTTGTATCACCTCAGTGTTTGATAATTTTTGGTGCAAGTGGAGATTTGACACACAGGAAACTAATCCCTGCACTTTTTGAACTCTTTAAGCAGAGACGATTACCTAGTGAGTTTGCCATACTTGGATGCGCACGAAGACCATGGACTGATGAAGAATTCCGAGAAAAGATGGCATTTGCTCTTGAAAGCAAAGTCAAACAAAGTACCAAGGAATGGGAACAATTTTCAGCCAATCTTTTCTATGAACCTGTAGATCTTCAAAGGTCGGAAGATGTCCTGAAACTATCAACACGTTTAGAAGAGATAGATCGTTTAAAAGCGACTCATGGCAATAGAACCTTTTACCTTTCTGTAGCACCTAAGTTTTATGCAATGGCTTGCAAATCCCTTGCAGGGGTGGGCCTTCTAAGTGATCCCAAACGCAATCGAATTGTCATAGAAAAGCCTTTTGGGCGTGACTACGCTAGCGCGCAAACTTTGAATCAAATAGTTCAAAGTTGTGCGCTTGAGAGTCAAATCTTCCGTATCGATCACTATCTGGGGAAAGAAACCGTACAGAATATTTTGGTACTAAGGTTCGCAAACACTATTTTCGAACCGATTTGGAATAGAAACTACATCTCAAATATCCAAATCACATCAGCCGAAACAGTTGGTGTTGAAGACCGAGCCGGTTTTTACGAAAGCGCAGGTGCTCTAAGAGATATGGTACAGAATCATCTGACTCAAATGCTTGCGATAACAGCGATGGAACCACCTGGTCACTTTGACCCGGAAGCTATCCGAAATGAGAAAGCGAAGGTTCTACAAGCCGCACATCTTGCTAACGAAAAAGAGCCCTGGAAATGTTGCGTAAGAGGTCAATATTCTCAAGGTGGAAATAAAAATAGCCCGATTCTTGGATACAGACAGGAACCAGGAGTGGACCCAAATAGCACCACTGAAACTTATGTCGCGATGAAACTATTCGTAGACAATTGGCGATGGCAAGGAGTTCCTTTTTACGTTCGAACTGGTAAAAGGTTAGCCAAAAGGACAAGTGAAGTTGTTCTTACTTTCAGAGAAGCTCCTGTTCACCTTTTCGACGCAGCTGGTGGCTCTCCCACGTCAAATCAACTGGTTTTAAGAATCCAACCAAATGAGGGGGCTGAATTTCGATTTGAGGTTAAATCCCCAGGTTCTGGGATGAGAAGTCGCCCAGTTGAAATGGAATTTTCTTATGACGAATCTTTTGGAGAACCTTCTGACGAAGGTTATGTCAGACTTTTGGCTGACGTAATGCTCGGCGATCCAACACTGTTTACCAGAAGTGATGAAGTAGAAGCAGCATGGAGGTTATATACCCCTTTATTGGAATTAATAGAAGATAGCCCCTGGCAACTACCTGTTTACCAATATGAAGCTAGAACATGGGGACCAGCCGAATCTGATGCCCTATTAGCTAAAGACCAATTGCTTTGGCGTAGACCCTAATCCGATCTTAAAAACTCTCTCCATATAATCAATGACACCTCAACTCACGCTTCAAACTCCTCTTCAGATACCTCCATCAGAAATACCTAATTACTTAAAACAACTTTGGGCCCAAGAGCAAGTTGATATAAAAGGAGCAAATACATTTTCTCTATTAATTTGGCAACCTGCTTGGATAGAGCAAAAGCTTGTAAAAACTGGAAGAGTCAAAGAACCAATTCTTGGGGACCAAAGGAATGAAGTTATTGAAGCTGCAAGACAAGTAGTTCTAGAGAATGATTTACCTCATTCAACGCCGCCTTTTGATACATCCGTTGCAGCTTCTATCGAGATGGCACCTATAGCAAATCAAAAAGAAGACCTCAGAGGTCAACATATAGATAGTTCTATAAGCGAACTTCAACCAAGAAGGTTAATTACCCTAGCTCCCTCTATTGATAAGGGAAAGAAACTAGAGGCTCTTGTGGCTGCCTATTGTCCTCTACCAGAAGAAGGTGGAGGTAGTTCGGCGTGTGGAGATGTCGTGGTTCTCAGAGGTGATCTGAATTCTCTAAAGAATGGTCTAAAAATAGTTGAAGAATTAATTCCAAATGATCTTCCTTCATGGTTGTGGTGGAATGGAAATCTTGATGAAGATCCAAGTCTATTAAATAAAATAGCCACACCAATTCGCAGGTTGATAATTGACAGTGCCCTAGGAAATCCCTTTAACTGTCTTGATTTACTTCAAAAAAGTATAAGTAGTGGTCAAGCAGTTAATGATCTCAATTGGCTTCGACTAAGATCATGGAGAGAAACTTTAGCAATGGTATTTGATCCTCCAGATAGACGTATAATCCTCAAAAATCTAACAAGCATAGACATTGATATTGAAGGCGATCATCCTGTTCAGGCTCTTTTATTGGCAACATGGATTGCAGATCGACTTGGATGGAAATTACAAAATAATGTTTCTGCGGATGGGAATATTGTAAATGCCGAGTTTGTCCGTGATGACAAAGAGATAGTCAAATTCAAATTAATGCCATTGCCCGTAGGCAATCCAAGTATCCACCCTGGCCAAATTATTGGTATAAGGTTGATATCCAAACCTAAAGAGGAGCCTAAAAAATCTGTTTGTATTATTCTTGCTTCTGAATCAGGAGAATGTATGAGACTTGAGGCAGGAGGCATGGCAAGTATGGAGCTTTTAGAGGAAGTAGTCCCACACCAAAAAAACTCTGCTGAGATGGATGTCGCAAGGCTACTTGCAACTAGTCGCGGCTCAACAAGTCCACTTCTTGCGAATGCTGCTCCTGTAGCCGCAAAATTGCTGCACTTAATTAAGCCTAAAAACTAAGTTTCTATAAATCAAAGGAATACTAAATGGCATGTGTCATATCCGCACCTGCAAGTAGCAGTGGGAAAACAATACTAAGCCTTATTCTTGCGGCATGGGCACGCTCTAAAGGAAAGAGCATTCAAACATTCAAGGTAGGGCCTGATTATCTAGATCCTCAGCAATTATCCTTAGTAACCAAAAGACCATGCAGAAATCTAGACCTGACTCTTTCAGGTCCGGAATGGGTGCAAAACAGTTTTTCTAGCCATAAGAATTCAGCTGAGTTAACTTTAATAGAGGGAGTTATGGGTTTATTTGATGGGGTAGGAAGCTCTAGAGAAGGCAGCACATCTGATATAGCTCGTTTATTAAATCTTCCAATAGTCCTTATCATTAATGCAAGTGGCCAGGCTGCATCTATTGGTGCACTGGTAAAAGGGTTTCGAGACACAGATCTCAATTTGAATATAGAAGGTGTCGTTCTTAATAATGTCAACACTTCACGTCATAGGAGTTTGTTAACTGAGGTTCTTGAAGACATGAATGTCAGAGTCCTTGGTTGTCTACCAAATAGCGAAGACCTCCATCTAAAAAGTAAAAATTTGGGACTTTCCCCACCCCATGAATTAGGAAGAATTGAAGCAAGAATTAAATTATGGAAATTTATAGCCGAGAAATATCTTGATCTTAATTATTTTGAAAAATTACTCGCTTCACCTAATTGCGAAAATAAAAAGTCTGCAAAGATTATTGAGCGAAAAGCTAAAAACAAAGTGTTAGATAAACCATTAATTGCTATTGCTGAAGACAAAGCCTTTCATTTTAATTATCCAGAAACCAAAGAATGCCTTATAGAAATGGGAATGGAAATCCTAACTTGGGAAATAATAAAAGACGAGCCTATACCTAAAGAAGTTAAAGGAGTAATTATTCCAGGAGGTTTTCCCGAAGAGTTTGCGGAAGAAATAAGTCAATGTAAAAGAAGCCTAAATTCATTACAAAAGATCTTCTGTAAGCGACCAATATATGCAGAATGTGGGGGGATGTTAATCCTAGGTAATGCCATAGAAGACATAAATGGAAATGAATATCCAATGACTGGTCTTTTGCCATTTAAAGCAAGGGAAGGAAGTCTAAAAGTAGGTTATAGAAGACTAACAGCTCACAAACGAAGTCTTATTCTATCTCCACATCAAAAACTAGTTGGCCATGAATTCCATCGATGGCATCTAAGTATTAATGAAAATAAAAAGGATCTGTCTCCACCATGGTTAAGTACTGGCTGGGGCCTAGATCCGGTAAGCGAAGGATGGAGTAACAACCTACTTCATGCGAGTTGGATTCATCTTCATTGGCCAAGCTCTGAAAAAATATTAGATGCATGGTGTAATTCTATTGAGGCTATCAAGGGTACAAGAGTAAAGTGATTGTCAAATCAAGTTAATTAGTCATATCTTGATGAATCAAATCTATTTCTCTTTCCCATATGTCTCTTTTATGTAGTTTATCATTACTTCCTAATAGCCAGACGCCTTTATTTGCTCTACTAACAGCCACATAAGCAAGCTGTCTCCTTAAAGAAATATCATTAGGCCAAAAGACATCTGAAGCAACGAATACCTCACCAAAAGTGCTCCCTTGACTTCTATGAACTGTCAAAACTGAAGCTGGGCAAAGATAAGCAAAGGAATCTCTAAAATAGAAGAACATCTTCCAAAGCTTACGCGCTTCTTTACTACTGGCTTGCCTTGCTTTTGATGCCAAGTCTTCTAAAAAGCAATCTAAAGTTGCCCTTGAAGATGATCCAACTTCAGGCATGAGGCGAACCAAAAATTCTGAACCTCGGCAGCTAACTTTTGCAGTTAAAATTTTCATCTGGGGAAAGTCAATTAAACCCTGGTCAGCAAATTCAGAATTTCCAAAATCATTTAATTCTTCACTTACCTCCTTTACTATCATTTCTGTATTAGAACCAAAAAGCATTCCAGGCTCTTCTTCAGTACTAAATTGCTCAAGCGATGCATTACTCATGACTGCTCTGCGACTAATCAGTACTTCTCCTGGTAAAACAGACATTTCATCAGCAATAGCTCCATGAATAGCTCGACGAGCATGGGGTATCAACCTTTCTAAAAATCTATTGGTATAGCAAAGAATTCTCGCCGCATCCGGATCATCTTTCTTGGAGGCTGAGTACAAAGAATCCTTAGCTTTTTCCAACCACTCTTTATGGTCAAGCGACCCAATACAGCATTGTGTATTAGCTACAACAGGGAAACAAGGCGGCGATGGGCAAAGAAAACTTTCATCCCTAAGCAAAGTAGCCAACTTCAAAACGGGCCCCTGATGACGCACAACTTCATTTAGTTGAATATGAGCTGCTTTTTTGATAGAGAAGACTGGGCTCTGAACTTCACCAATTGGTGGTAACTGGGCTGGGTCTCCAACAAAAACAAGTCTGGTTTTATAAGTATGGGCACATTGAAGAATTATCTCTAAGAGTGTGCTACTTATCATTGAGGCTTCGTCAACAAGTACTAGCTTTAGCTGTTCAAGTGATTTCATTGTTTGAGGAGTTTGTTCACATGCTTCTGTATCACCTTGTCTTTTTAGCTTTAATCGAAGCAATCTATGAATTGTTGAAGGGTAAAAAGTTGGTTTTAGATTTGCCCTAGACATAGACCTTCGAAGAACACCAACAGCTTTATGCGTTGGAGCAACAACCGTCCAACAAAGCTTGCGATTCTCTACAAGCTCAAGAAACTTTATTGATAAAAACGTTTTTCCTGTTCCTGCACACCCCTTAAGAATAAAAGGGTCTGTAAGCGAAGTCTTCTCAAGCCAAAGTTCAAAAGCTTTGATTGCTTTGCCTTGGTCAAATGTTAACGAAAGATTTTTCAACCTTGGATTAGACCCAATAACTCAAAGAAATGAAGTGGTGAGCCAATAAAGAACATTCCTGGCAAAGCAATTGCTGGGCCCAAAAGACTTCCAACTAAAACTTCTTTACGTGTATGTCCCAAACTCTCCTTTAGTGGAGCTTCTGGCTTGATTGGCCAATTATCCGAAGGCAATTGATTAAGACGAGCAGCTGTTAGACCTGCTGCTCGTCTTATTCCACTGGCGTCGTACATGACTATGAATGCAATTGTGGAAGCAAGTGCAAATATTGGATCAGAAAATCCAACTTGAAATCCAATAGCAGAAGCTGTCCCTGTAACAAGCGCAGAGTGGCTAGAAGGCATACCACCAGTTTCAAAAAGAACTGAGGGCCTCCACTGTTGATAAAAAATCAATTCAAAGATCAATTTTGATAATTGTGCCAAACCACATGCTGCTAGCCCCCAGGCAAGAACTCCGTTGTCGAGCAACTCTAGGAAAGATGAATATGAAAGAGTATTAGCAAAGCTCATCTATCTCTACTAATAATGTAGTCAGCCAAGGCAAGCAAAGGGGTTGCATCATCTTCCCAGGGTTCCAAGACACTCTTAGCTTTTTCTATAAGCACTTTCGCTCTCTGACGAGATTCGTCTACACCTAACAACTTGGGATAAGTAGTTTTGTCTGCAATTAAATCCTTACCAGCTGTTTTGCCGAGAACTTCACTACTTGAAGTCACATCTAAGATGTCATCAATAATTTGAAATGCCAAGCCTATGGCTTCAGCATAAGTTCTAAGAGCATCAAGCAAATCATCTTTTGCACCCCCAATAAGAGCTCCGCAAACAACTGATGCCTTTAGAAGCGCTCCAGTTTTATGGATGTGAATATATTCAAGAGTATCTATATCAACATCCTTACCCTCACACTCAAGATCTGCCACCTGGCCTCCCACTAAGCCAGGCGCTCCAGCAACTAATGAGAGTTCACCAACAACTTTAATAAGTCTTTCTGCAGATATCCCAGGACTTCTTAGTGAAACCATCTCAAAAGCGCGTGTTAACAAAGCGTCCCCGGCAAGAATTGCTAAAGCGTCCCCATATACTTTGTGATTAGTCGGCCGTCCTCTTCTTAAATCATCGTTATCCATAGATGGCAAATCATCATGAATAAGAGACATTGTGTGAATCATTTCTATAGCTAC
This sequence comes from Prochlorococcus marinus str. MIT 9211, assembly GCF_000018585.1. NCBI lineage: Bacteria > Bacillati > Cyanobacteriota > Cyanophyceae > Synechococcales > Prochlorococcaceae > Prochlorococcus > Prochlorococcus marinus. Next base: position 1,023,454 of record NC_009976.1, read on the forward strand.
TGCTGTAGGTAAAGCCGTTTCAGATTCGCCTGCTATAAGTTCACACGCTGCCAAACAAAGAATAGGTCTTAACCTTTTCCCTCCTGCCAGAAGGGAATACCTCATTGCTTCCCTTAATTGCTTTGGACGCTCTGGACCAAGAGAAGCATCTAGAGCTGCTTCCACACGAATCTTCTCCTTAGCCAGATAAGCGGCAAAGTCAAAAGATGAAATGACCGCTTCTGACATAAAAAGAATTAATTAATCTGATTCTCTCAGAGGTTAGAACTTCATGGAAGTAAATCATCCAAACTCAAGGATAAGTCGCAATGCTGCTGCCAACTATTAACAGTATTTACAAGCAACATTGCAACAGTCATAGGGCCAACGCCTCCAGGGACTGGTGTAATTGCACTTACAAAATCATCAACCTCTTCTCTACGAACATCACCACAAAGCTTGTAACCGCCAGCATCTCCTAAGTTTTGATCCTTAAATACCCTATGAATTCCCACATCTACTACTACCGATTTTTCCTTGACATGCTCTAGGCCAATCAATTGAGGCTTCCCTGCAGCCACAACAAGTATTTCTGCTTGTTTTGTAAAGCCAATCAAATCCCTTGTATGAGAATGAACAAGAGTAACAGTTGCATTCGCAGCCTGAAGCATTAATGCCATTGGTTTCCCTACGAGAATGCTACGACCAATGACAACAGTGTTCTTACCCTTAATCTCTATCTGATTAGCAGCCAACAAAGCCATAACTCCAGCAGGAGTACAAGATCTAGGGCCTATTTCATCCTTGAGTAATCTTCCTAAATTTAAAGTGTGTAGTCCATCAGCATCTTTCCTGGGGTCTATAACCTTCAAAAGTCTTCCTGCATCAAGTCCTATAGGTAGAGGAAGCTGCAACAAAATGCCATCCACTTCTTGGTTGGAGTTCAACTTTATAATCTGTTCCTCAATTTCACGAAAAGAAGAATTTGCATCAAGATGGCAACCAAAACTTTTAATACCAGCCCTTCTACAGGCCTTTTCTTTATTCGAAACATAAACTTGACTGGCAGGATCATCACCAACTCGGATCACCGCCAACCCTGGTGGGCGGACACCTTTTTTTAAGCAAAGAGTTATCTCATGACTAAGTCTTTGCTCAATCTCTCCAGCTAATTGCTTACCATCAAGTTTATGGGCCATTTGTTTCTTAATAAATTAGATGAAGCATGCTTTTAATTAATAGCTAGGGTTATGGTCTACATCAAATTGATTTGGCAAAGATTCTAAGCCTAAAAAGGATTTGGCGAAGCTTGTTAAATAGCCAATCGCCAAGAAGGGTCATAGTTCCATGGGCATTAGCTGATAGAACAGGTTTGCTTATGGTTTGCCTAGTAATAGCAATAATTTCAAGCTATAAATTATTAGATGTTCCTGACCTTAAGCCTGGTGATATTGCCCCATTTAACGCGACTGCACCAAAAACCGCTTTTGTAATAGATACTGCAGCTTTACAACAGCAAAGAAAAGACCTTATACCAAGAACCTCAGTACAAGTAATTGACAAAGGAGAGTCTCAAAAAATTCAAGAAGAGTTAATTAAACAACTGGGCTATTTAGAAAAAGTTTCATCAGGCACTAAAGGTTCTAATTCTTTCAGGATAGGTCCAGTAAACCTAACTCCAAAAGAAAGGGAGTGGCTGGCGAACCAAACTACTAAATCAAGAAAACAATGGGAAGGCGAAATAATTCTCCTGTCACAAAAAATGCTAAGTCAGGGCCTTATAAAGACATTGGCTCATGACCAAATACTAGAATCAGCTAAATTCCAATTATCGGCCCAAGCTGAAAGCAATAATCCTTCTATAAACCTTGGCAGCAAATTAATTGCAAATACTTTATTTGGTAAAACAAATCTTCAGCATGATGCTGCCAGAAGCCAGCAATTACTTGAAGAACTTATAACCAAACAAGGAATCCCTGAGATAGAAGTTAAGAAAGGAGATCTAATCACAAAAAAAGGGGAAAGAATCACTGCTAAAGGATATGTTGTTCTTGATCATTTTGGCCTAATCAGAAGAAGTGCTAGACCACTGGAATGGTTCGGAAAATTTAGTGAGGCACTTGCAAGTTGTTTAGTTCTTTTAATGATAATGAGAAGAGATAAACCCTCTTTGAAACCTAAGAATGGACTATTACCACTTGGTCTCCTATTAATTGTTCAAGCAAGTAAAGACTGGTTTGGAGCTGCAATCAGTCCTTTGCAAATTCTTGTTCCACCAACATTACTTCTTTCCCAAGGCATTAGTACCACAACAGCCTTGGGATGGATGGCAATCGCTAGTTTGCTATGGCCCGTTCCCGTAAGTGGCATTGGAGAAGGACGTTTGATAATTGCAGTCCTTACTTCAACCTTAGTAGCGATACTTGGTGGGCGAATGAGAAGCAGAGCCCAGCTTCTTCAGGTAGTAGTTTTTGTACCTTTTAGTGCATACCTTAGTCAGTGGGTTCTGTTAAGGAGTCAACTATTTTCTTCAGGTGGGGTGTGGAGGAAGCTTTCGCCTAATTCAGAGACTTTGCTTACTGAAGCTTTGGTTTTAGGGGCAATTTTGATGTTTACTATTTTATTAATACCAATTATTGAAAATACTTTTGGCCTATTAACACGCGCAAGGCTCATGGAAATATCCGATCAAGAGAAACCTCTTTTAAGAAGATTGTCTAAGGAAGCACCAGGAACATTTGAACACACATTGATGATCTGTGGACTAGCCGAAGAAGGTGCAAGAAGTATTGGGGCTGACGTTGACCTAATTAGATCAGGAGCTCTATATCATGACGTAGGGAAACTACATGCGCCAGAATGGTTTATAGAGAATCAAGAGAATGGAGTCAACCCGCATGAAACACTTGACGACCCACTTAAAAGTGCTGATATTTTACAAGCGCATGTAGATGAAGGCCTGAAGCTAGCTAGACGTTACCGACTACCAACTCCTATAGCTGATTTCATACCAGAACACCAAGGGACACTAAAGATGGGCTACTTCCTTCATAAGGCGAAAGAGAAGAATCCCTCAGTAGAAGAAAAGCGTTTTAGGTATAAAGGCCCCGTTCCACGCTCTAAGGAAACTGCAATTCTTATGATGGCCGATGGATGCGAAGCAGCTCTTAGAGCTTTAGGGCCACAAAGTACTGATATAGATGCAGAGTCAACAATTAGAAAAATTATTCGCTCTCGTAAATTAGATGGACAATTGCTAAAAAGTAGTATTAGCAATTCTGAGATTGAATTGGTTATAAGAGCCTTTATAAGTGTATGGAGAAGGATGAGGCATCGGCGTATTAAGTATCCTATTAGTTCATTTAAAGCATCATATCCAGCTTAATTATTTCAAATTATGAGCTTCAATTTTATAATTAAAGAACAAACAGAAGCTTTAGCATCAATATATCAATAAGCAATCCAAAATCCTCTATAACCTTATTCTCTTTGTTTTCCTATGTGCTGGCCTACACCAATAGATTAATGCCATTGAATTAAAAATAGAGATTAAAAAGGCAATCAAACTTAAATTAGATAAATACTTCTCACTTTGAAGCAAGAAAATAGCATAAGTTAATGAGCCAATGATTGTCATTGACAATGCAACTATCGCCAGAACTACTCCCCAACGTCTTTCTGCAAGGAGGCCAGAGCAGGCAACTATTCCAACGACAGCCGATGGCCAATGTATAGCAGCTGAAAAACTTATATTTCCTGCTCTAAAACTTGGGTTATAAAAGCTGACCACAAAAGCAAAGAAAAGTATTGCCGCTACATTTGAAAGTAGGCCTAGCCACGTAAGTAACCAATAACCTTTAACACCACTAACCATTAATAAAGTCTTTTAATCCTAATTAAAAAATAGCTCTTAAAAAGAAAAAAGCATTATGAGAAGTTAGTGATTGATACGAAGTTAATCAATCATAAATCTACTTTATTCTTAGGTAAGGAAGCAGTAGTTACGCTTTTTACCTTTTCACGAAAAGACTGATGACGATCAATACGAGTATTGACCTTCACGCTTGAATAGATGCGATTCGCTCCTAATGAATGAATAGCTTCATGGCAAGCTCTAATACATTCAAAAACATCATTCCAATCTCCTTCAATAGCTGTTCCATTTGGCCCAAGTTCATAATCAAGTCCCTTCTCTTCGATAATGTCCCTACATACAGCTATGTACGGTGAGAGGGAAGTCCCTACCCCCAAAGGCAAAAGGCAAAGATCAATGCTAACCAACATTTTCTTAACGGTAACTAGTATTTAATATCTCAGAAAAGGTCATCTATCAGTTAACAAAATCTAATTGTTATCCAAAAACCGTTAGTTGTTATAACTTCAATCCCAAAAATTGTTTCAATAGAACCAGTCACATTAAACACTTTTATCTAAGCCCCAATTTTTTAAAAGCAAATAAAGTTGCGTTGGTAGATTCATAGGTTTGCCTTGATCAGATCATGCTGAGGGTGAATAGGGTTCTTTTTTTCAAAATATATAAGCCTATTAAGAGCATTTACGTATGCCTGAGCTGCGGCAACAACAACATCTGTATCAGCAGAATGACCAGAAAAAATTTTGCCTTCTCTCCTTAGACGAATTGTAACTTCGCCCAAGGCATCAATTCCTTCCGTTACAGACTTAACTGAAAATTCAATCAATTCATTACTTTCTCCTGCTAAAGAGTCAAGTGCCTTGCAAACAGCATCAACAGGCCCAGTTCCAAGGGCGACTGCCGTTTGCTCAGTACCATCTTGATCTGCAAGAGTGACTGTGGCTGTAGGCTTTAATGTCGTTCCACAACTTACTTGAACAAGTTGTAGTTGAAATCTTGCATCGGGTTGCATCACCTGTTCGCTAACTATCGCTTCTAAATCTCTATCAGTAATTTCTCTTTTACGATCTGCCAAATCCTTAAATTTGGCGAATGCCTCATTTAAATCATCTCTCGTAAGATCATATCCTAATTCTTCAAGTCTTGCCCTTACAGCACTTCTTCCACTTAGCTTCCCTAATGAGATCCTATTATCTGTAAGACCGACTGTTTTTGCGTCAACTATTTCATAAGTTAGCCGATTTTTTAAAACTCCATCTTGATGAATGCCTGATTCATGAGCAAAGGCATTAGCGCCAACAATTGCCTTGTTTGGTTGAACCACCATCCCAGTTAAATTTGAGACCAGACGTGAAGTCTTTGTTATTTCTTCAGTACGAATTGCTGTAAGTGGTGTAGGGCTTTCAGGATCTCTACCGAAAAAGGGGTTATAAAAACTCCTACGCACATGTAAAGCCATAACCAATTCTTCTAAAGCTGCATTCCCTGCTCTTTCTCCTATGCCATTAATTGTGCATTCCAACTGTCTCGCACCTCTCTTAATTGCTTCCAAGAAATTAGCCACTGCAAGACCCAGATCATTATGACCGTGCACGGATAAAATCGCCTCATCAATATTTGGCACATTGGCATCTATTCCTTGAATTAATTCTCCAAATTCTGATGGTGTTATATAACCCACTGTGTCGGGAATGTTAATAGTGCCGGCACCTGCAGAAATAGCAAGCTCAATTAGTTCATATAAAAAATCTGGATCACTTCTAGCGGCATCTTCACAAGAGAATTCAACATCTTCTGAGAAAGACTTCGCATAATGAACCATCTCAGGGACAATCTGAATCACTTCCTCTCTTGTTTTTCGAAGTTTATGCTCAAGATGTATATCACTAGTTGCAATAAATGTATGAATTCTCTTTTTAGGAGCAGGCGCAATTGCTTCTCCACAAGCTTTGATATCTGCTTTTGAAGCTCGGGCAAGACCGCAGATAATAGGCCCTTCTTCTCCACCGACTTGCTCAGCTATCCTTTGAACAGCAGTAAAGTCTCCTTGGCTTGCGTATGGGAACCCTGCTTCAATTATGTCAACTCCTAACCTTGCAAGTTGCTGCGCAATGGCAAGTTTCTCTTCTAAATTCAAACTCGCACCAGGAGATTGCTCACCATCTCTTAAGGTGGTATCAAAAATTAAAACTCGGCCTGGATCCTTGGCCATGTAATGACCTTTTTAATTTATGTACTAGTTTTATTCTAGCTAGCTACACAAACCTGTTTAAATTCAATAAACCAATTTCTTTCATTTGACAAAAGGCAAACTAGCTCTAGTACTTCATGCACATCTCCCATATGTGAGATCTGCTAACCCTGGCTCTCTAGAAGAAGACTGGTTCTTTCAGGCACTTTTGGAATGTTATTTACCTTTACTTGAAGTAATCGAAAACTCAGTAAATTCAAACGAACAAAATCCGAAAATCACAATATCCCTTTCACCAACTCTTCTTTCTTTATTAAGTGATCAAGATTTAAAAAATCGTTTTCCAGACTGGGTAAAGTTAAGACTATCTCTCTTAGAAAAAAGCACTAAATCCCAAAATGAAGCAGGCAGATTCTTAAAGAAAAACATTATTAAACAATTAAAGAATTGGTCCTCTTGTGATGGAGAAATTATTGACAGATTCTCGCAACTAGAAAAGCTAAAAGCTCTTGACCTAATGACATGTGCCGCAACACATGGTTATCTGCCTCTTTTGCGAGAAACTCCTGAGGCTGTCAAAGGGCAACTAAAGACTGCCATTCGAGAACACCAAAGATTTTTTGGCAAAAAACCTAAAGGTATTTGGTTGCCTGAATGCGCTTACTACGAAGGGTTAGACCATTTGATGCGTGAATGTGATTTACGTTATTCAGTTTTAGATGGTCATGGAATACTCCATGGGAAGCCAAGACCTAAATATGGGATATATGCTCCTGTTTGTACCAAAAATGGTATAGCTTTTTTTGCTAGAGATAGTGAATCAACTCTTCCTGTTTGGTCAGCCAGAGAAGGATATCCAGGCAATCCTGAATATCGAGAGTTTCACAAAGATTTAGGCTGGGATATACCGTTTGAAGAACTTGCGAAACTAGGCCTTGAAGGGAATCGGCCTCTAGGCTTAAAGCTTCATAAAGTTACTAGTAAGCAATCAATTAGAGAAAAAGATTTATATGATCCAACATCAGCATCCAAGCAGGTAAAAGAAGATGCAAAAGACTATTTAATAGGAAGAAAAAAGCAACTAATAAAGCTAATCGATCAGACTGGGATAAATCCTTTATTAATAGCTCCTTTTGATGCGGAGCTATTTGGCCATTGGTGGTTTGAAGGGCCAATGTTTTTAGCTGAGATTTTTAAGCAAGCAAAGAATCATAAAGTCCAATTTACGACTTTAAAGGATTACCTCAGCTCAAAAAAAGAGTTGCAGTTGTGTGAACCCTGTCCTTCAAGTTGGGGGCAAGGTGGTTTCCACAATTATTGGCTAAATGAAACCAATGCATGGGTAGTCAATGAATGGAGCAAGGCGGGGAAAGCAATGGTTGAATGCTGCAGTAATGGCGTCTCTAATCAATTAAATCTAAGGATCCTCCAACAAGCAGGAAGAGAGCTTCTTCTTGCTCAATCTTCTGACTGGAGTTTTATTCTTAAAGCAGGAACAACTACAGAATTAGCTAAAGAAAGAATTCATCGTCACCTAAATAGGTTTTGGAATTTAATGCAAGCAATTGAATCAAAAAATGGAATGTCAGAGTCTGAACTAAAAGAGTTAGAACTAGAAGATTCGATATTCCCTTTAATCCATGCAAATGATTGGTACCAAATCTATTAATTATTGACTACTTTTTTACCAATCCAACCATTCCTAATTTTACTCCGATTGGAGAAAGGAAATATAACCTAATCATTACTATTAACAACCTAGGCAAGCGAAGCGTATTAGCTAGAAACCCAAACCATTCATCTTGTGGGAGCTTAAAAAAAGAAGTAAAGAAGCTTCTTAAAAGAGTCTCATCAAAGCTCATTAACCTTTTTAATCCAAATTGATATAAGCGATGCCTTAAGACGAGGTCGGGAGTCCAAAGAACCTGCCAACCTCGCTTAGCCAAGCGAGCCGAATCCAAACTTGGATCGCTAGTTATAGCTTTCGATAGCTCATCGGCCAATGCTGGAGCTCGCCTCAAAAGAGCACCAACCATATAGCCAGAAGCGGGATGAACCATACTTGCAGCACCTCCAAAGGCAAGGAGGGGTTGATTCAAAAAGGGCAGTGGCAAATTCATAGGGAACAAGCAATGCTCTTCATGAACAACTTCTTGAATTTCGATTCCTCTATGAGACAACCTTAAAAGCAATCTTTCTTTCAACTTGCTCCATGTAAGTGGAGGAGCACAAGCCAAAGATGTTTCTTCAACAAAATAAAGTCCTTCACCAAAATCCATTGCATACAAAAATGAAGGTGGTTCTTCTAATTCATCTTTAGTTAAATGATCAGGTCGAAAATCCATTAGAACAAATTGATCTTTCTCAACAGGAGGAGAGCTAAACCTTCCAACTATTCCATAGGCAGCTTGTTGAGCAATTGGTCCATGGTCTGGTCTCTTAACGAAAGGACTTCTATGTCCACTAGCATCAATAACTACTCTTGCTCGATATATTTTGCCTGAGGTACAAATGACCTCCGTTATCGAATCCCTATAGCGTATATCTTCGGCAGTTTCAATTATCCAATTAATACCATCACATTTATCTAAAAGATTCTTTTGAAAGAGTGATTGATCAAAAAGTCCATAATCAAAATTATGAAGAGTGGGCTTTAATCCTTCCTCCTTAACGCCATCTCCAAAGTAACTGACAGTATTAGTCCATCGGCTTCCTAATAAAGATGCCATCCCAAGGCTTTCAAGTTCTTCTGCCCAAATTCCATAAGTATTAGTCCATAATCTATCTGGAGAATTCGAGGCAAGAGCGCTAACTTTCAATCCTTTCTGAACTAACTCCGAGGCAATACAAAGAGCTGCTGGGCCAGCCCCCATAACCAATACATCAGAACAGGCTATCAATTTGATTCTGGCGAAGCATTATTTTCACTTTGTATTTCCTCAACTCCTGGAGAATCATCATCTTGCACTTCTTGCTCTGGCGGGACCAAAACGACTTCAGAAAGATGATCCCCTGAATCTAGACGTTGAAGCCTAACCCCTGTAGCAGCTCTAGATTGCTGAGAGATCTTATCTGCACTTGTTCTTACGATAATCCCCTTTTCGGTAACAAATAAAAGCTCTTCGCCATGACCAAGAACTTTCAATCCCACCAAAGAATCACCATCATTTCTAAATTTTATAGCTCGCAACCCCATGCCTGCTCTCTTTTGAAGTCGAAACTGAGTAACAGGTACTCTTTTCCCTAAACCTGAGGCAGAAGCGACCAAAACCCAAGGGCCTTCTGCAATACCAACTTCATCTGAATCTGAATCTGAATCTGAATCTGAATCTGAATCATCATTATTAGTTCCCGCTATTCGATCAGCAAGTTCTCTAGGAAGAACATCCATTCCAACCAAAGAATCACCCTTTCTCAAATTCATTGACCTTACACCTCTTGCAGTTCTTCCTAGTGGTCGTAGTTCGTCATCATTTAAACGGAAATGTATTGTCATTCCTTTCCGTGAACCAATCAAAACGCTGTCTCCTGAAGCAGCCAACCTAACCCAAGTCAAAGCATCACCATCCTCAAGGCTTATAGCAATAAGACCATTTGCTCTGATTTTACTAAATGCTGAGACTAACGTTCTTTTTATATATCCACCTTTAGTTAGCATTAATAGATGATTATCATCATCAAAAGAGCTAACAGATAAGAGTGACGTAATCGCCTCTTCCCGAGGAATAGGTAATAATTGAACTACTGGCGTACCTTTTGCAGAACGACTAGAGATAGGGACTCGATAAGCAGGCAATGAATATGCCACACCTCGATCACTAAAAAGAAGAAGATTGTCATGGTCATTGCAACTTATAAATAGCTTTACCTCTTCCTCTCCCTGACTGCGAGTACCAGACTTCCCTCTTGTACCTCTACTAGTTGCTTCAAATTGATTGACTGGCATTCTTTTTAAATAACCTGTTTCTGTAAGCAATACAACTGACCTCTCATTTGCGATTAAATCAATATCATCAATACCTCCTCCAAGATCAAGGATTTCAGTACGTCTTGGCGCTTCATATTTCTCTTTCAACTGTATTAGCTCTTTCTTGATGAGATCAAATACTCTTGGTTTATTAGCCAAGATATCTTGGAAATCAGCTATTCTTTTTAAAAGATCTTCATGCTCTAGACGAATTTTATCTGCCTCTAAAGCAGTCAATCTTCTTAGTTGCATTTGCAAAATTGCATCTGCTTGAACCTCAGTTAGGCGATGCAACTCTTGCAATTTAGCCTTAGCTACTGATGTATCTGATGCTGCTCTAATAAGCTCTATTATGGGATCAAGTTGATCCAAAGCGACCAATAGGCCTAAAAGCAAGTGATTACGTTCTTCCGCCTTACGTAATAAATAACTTGTTCTACGTTCTATTGTCTCTACTCTAAAGTCTAAGAAAACCTGAAGCATTCTTAGTAGTGAAAGTGTAACTGGTTCTCCATCAACCAATGCCAACATATTCGCACTAAAGTTTGACTGAAGAGGTGTTAACTTAAATAAATTATTTAGTACTACTTGAGGGTACGAATCCCTCCTAAGTTCAACTACTATTCTCATACCATCACGATCACTTTCATCTCTAATATCAGATATGCCTTCCAGTTTCTTATCGTTAACCATATCTGCAATCCTTTCGATTAAAGCAGCTTTATTTGTTTGATAAGGGAGTTGAGTAATAATAACTGCATCTCTGTCAGGCCTTCCTGCAACCTCAATCGTTTCAATATCGGCTACACCTCTCATAGTGACTGATCCTCTACCCGTTAAATAAGTCTCTTGAATACCATTCCTTCCTAGAATCTGACCACCTGTAGGGAAATCTGGTCCTTGGATAATCTTAAAAAGTTCATTGTTGGTTAATTCAGGGTTAGATATCAGAGCCATTAACCCTTCAATTAGTTCACCCAAATTGTGTGGAGGAATATTCGTCGCCATTCCAACTGCTATTCCAGAAGAGCCATTTAATAAAAGTTGCGGAATACGAGCTGGAAGGACAGTTGGTTCTTGCTGAGAACCATCAAAATTATCTAAGAAATCAACCGTTTCAGATTCAATATCTTCAAGAAGACTTTCAGTTGTAAGAGACTGAAGTCGTGATTCCGTATATCTCATAGCCGCAGGCGGGTCATTATCTATTGATCCAAAATTCCCATGGCCATCTACCAATGGCATGCGCATGGAAAAATCTTGAGCCATTCTTACCAAGGCGTCATAAACGGCAGTATCTCCATGAGGATGGTATTTACCTAAAACCTCTCCCACAACACGCGCGCACTTTCTATAGGGCCTATCACTTGTTAGACCCAACTCATACATTGCATAAAGGATTCGCCTATGCACTGGCTTAAGACCATCCCTTGCATCGGGCAATGCTCTCCCAACAATTACACTCATCGCGTATTCCAAATAGGAACGCGACATTTCATTGCGCAGATCTGTCTGGATTATCCGATCTTCGAACTCGCCAGGAACACCGTTATTGGGTTCCACTGGATCAGCCATGAAGGACAATTTTACCAATCAATAGATTATCTCGAAATAAGATCAATTGATAGAGAAAAGTACCAAAAAGCACTAAATAGACTGAATTATTTTTCTATGTAAGAGCATCAAAACCAACTATTGGTATATCTAGTTGGATTCCAAAAATACTAGTTTTCCAGAGCTATTTTTTTACTCAATCGTTTTTAGGAGTCTATTCTTGAACCAAAACACGGACCAAAGAAATTGTTGATGCACTCACAAAACTTTGGTGACCAATCACTTTTAGATAAAAATGGTCCTATTCATTTGGTAACTTTTCCAAAATTGATTCGGTTCTGATTTGAATATTCAACTTGGCCACTCAAAATTTGTACGTCGGGCATATGGCATCGATGAAATAGCCCTAGTGCCTGGGGGAAGGACTGTAGATCCAGAGATAACAGACACTTCCTTAAAGCTGGGTGGCAAAACCCTAGAGGTTCCTATCATTGCAAGCGCCATGGATGGCGTTGTAGATGTTGAAATGGCTACAGCTCTATCAAGTATTGGAGCTCTTGGTGTATTAAACCTTGAAGGAATTCAAACAAGATATGAAAATCCAAAAGAAGTAATAAAAAAAATCACCTCTGTGGGAAAAGAGGATTTTGTACCCTTAATGCAAGATATTTATAGCCAACCAATACAAAAAGATTTAATAGTACATCGAATAAAAGAGATCAAATCCAAGGGTGCAATCGCTGCAGTTAGTGCAACCCCACAAGCAGCAATTAAGTTTAAAGAGACAATTCTTGAAGCAAAAACAGATCTGTTTTTCCTACAGGCCACTGTGGTTTCAACAGAACATATTGGCCCTCCCGATAGAGAAAGCCTAGATCTCTCTAAACTTTGTAAAACGATGAATATACCAGTATTAGTAGGAAACTGTGTTACATATGAGGTTGCATTAAAACTAATGCGAGCTGGTGCGAAAGGGATTCTTGTTGGAATTGGTCCAGGAGCTGCATGTACTTCAAGAGGTGTATTAGGTATTGGCACCCCTCAAGCCACAGCAATTGCGGATTGCTCTTCTGCAAGAGAAGATTACAAAAAAGAAACTGGAGAATATGTGCCGATCATTGCCGATGGAGGAATAGTTACTGGTGGGGACATTTGCAAATGTATTGCTTGTGGGGCAGATGGAGTAATGATTGGATCTCCCATAGCAAGAGCACAAGAAGCTCCAGGACAAGGTTTCCATTGGGGCATGGCAACACCTAGCCCTGTCTTACCAAGAGGAACTCGCATAAAAGTAGGGTCAACCGGAACTTTAGAAAGGATCATTAAAGGTCCAGCAGTGATTGATGATGGCACCCAAAACCTACTAGGCGCTCTTAAAACTTCAATGGGGACCTTAGGCGCAAGAACAATTAAAGAAATGCAAGAAGTGGAAGTAGTTATAGCCCCTTCTCTTCTTACTGAAGGAAAGGTTTACCAAAAGGCCCAACAGCTTGGAATGGGCAAATAACGCCTATTTCATTTCGTGCAAAAATAAAAATAAGTTTCGTTTGTTAAAGGAACATCCGCTGTAAATAATTTTGCATAAACCTTCAAGAATGCTTGCTAGTCCTATTGTTTATATGAATGCTCCAATCAAAGTTAAAAGAAACAGATGGCAGGAATCATTTTCTTCGGCAAAATACAATTACTTAATTCTGTCCAATAAATTTTTCAAAGGTATGTCAAGCGCAGCAGCTGTAACTGATTCATCATTTGAACAGGAAGTCCTACAAAGTGACGTACCTGTGCTCGTTGACTTTTGGGCTCCTTGGTGCGGGCCCTGCCGAATGGTCGCTCCAATAGTCGATGAAATATCTAAAGATTTTGAAGGGAAAATAAAAGTCTGCAAATTAAATACAGATGAAAATCCAAACGTGGCCAGTCAATATGGCATACGCAGCATTCCGACTTTAATGATTTTTAAAGGAGGGCAAAAAGTTGATACCGTTGTTGGCGCAGTACCAAAAGCCACACTTTCAGGAACAATTTCTAAGCATATATAGAACTATCTAAGAACAACTTCTAAGACTTTATAGTTTAAGTGAATACTAATATTGGTATAATCGATTATGGCATGGGTAATTTACACTCTGTCCAGCAATCTTTCAAACGATTAGACCAGTCAATAAGAATAGTCAAATCACCCAATGATGTACATGAATGCAATGCATTGATTCTTCCTGGAGTTGGTTCATTTGACCCTGCTATGGAAAATCTAAGAAGAACAGATCTTATCCCAAAAATCAAATCATGGGTCAAAGATGGGAAACCTCTACTAGGGATATGCCTAGGATTGCAACTGATATTTGAATCCAGCGAAGAAGGAAATTCAGAAGGCTTAGGACTACTAAAAGGAAAGGTTTGTAATTTACCTAGAAATACAAAAGAAAGGATCCCTCACATGGGTTGGTCACTTTTAAAACAGATTAAAGAATGTCCTCTATTGGACAATGAAAATACTTCAAGATGGATGTATTTCGTACATTCTTATTCAGCAATTCCATCTCCAGAAGATCTAGCGGCAACAGTAAGCTTTGGAGATAGTGAAGTCACTGCAATAGTTTGGAAGGATTCATTAGGAGCTTGTCAGTTTCATCCAGAGAAGTCAGGTAAATCTGGTCAAAGGCTACTTTCTAGCTGGCTCAAGTGGCTACATGAAAAAAACTCAGATTTATCTTGAAAGGTAGCCTAAGGCTATTAGGAGGGATGAAAATCAATAGTCCTTCAGGCCTTCATACAAGACCAACAACATCTATTGTTAGAGAAGCAGTAATGAATATGGTTGGAGAGAAAATAAACAATTGCAATTGGCTTGATCTATGCAGCGGTAGTGGAATAATGGGCTGTGAAGCTTTACAAAGAGGTGCAAAAACTGTTATAGCAGTTGAATTAAATAGTAATGCTGCAAGAGTTTGCAAATCAAACCTTTCTCTTGTATCGGAAAGGAAGCAAACCAGCAGTAACTTTGAAGTAATTAATTCTGATGTAATTACATGGCTAAAAGAAGGGTTTGAAAGCCATATAATTAAATCCAAACAAACTATGAAAGCTAATCTAAATAAATTTGACTTTGTTTATTTTGACCCACCTTACAAAGCAAAGATTTATTCTTCCGTACTTGAAAACTTGATCAATGGAAAGTGGTTGCAAAAAAAATCATTAGTAATTTGTGAATTCTCCAAAAGTTCATTTCTAGAAATTTCTGAAAGTTGGACTATTACAAATAAAAGACACTATGGGAAGAGCTCTTTAATTTTCCTTACTCCCAATCTGGCATAGCACTCTCACGCCGATACTGGTTCCAAGCACTCACAAACAAACCTACAATGGTTATAGGGACTAAGCCCAAAACAATGCCACACAGAAGCGGTTCGATCATTTTCTCTCAATTTATGAGAATGTTAAACACAATTCTTTCATATTAATGATCATTTCGTGAAAAGGACTTCACCAATTGGGATAGAGGATAAGAGAAACCCAACCAAAGGGTTGTTGGCACTGATCATTATTAGTGCGACATCCTGCTTAATAATTCTATCTTGGTTGTTCATATACCTAGAAAAAGGGAGCCCTTATATTCAAAACTCTCTCGAGTTGAATGGATCAATAGAAAAAGGAGGCAATCTTTTTAGAATGAATTGCGTTGGATGTCATGGAATATCCGCTCAAGGTTTAGTGGGACCTGACCTAAATAATGTTACCAATCAACTTAGTGACGAGAGAATCATTAACCAAGTAATAAAAGGCCTTACTCCCCCAATGCCAAGCTTTGAAATGGATCCACAATCAATGGCTGATCTTCTGTCTTACCTACATTCACTAAATTAATTTTGGCTTTCAATCTTAAAAACATCAGAGTTGTTCTAGTTGAACCATTAGGAGAAATTAATCTAGGAAGCGTTGCTAGACTTTGCAAAAACTTTGGAATTAATCAGCTCAGACTAGTTTCACCTAGATGCGATCCTCTGGATATAACAACAAAAAAAATGGCCTTAAAGGGTTCAGATTTACTAGAAAACGCTCAAATACATTCAAACCTTTTAGAGGCAATTGATGATTGTGTTCGAGTAGTCGCCACTTGTGGTCGTATAGACCATGGTGAAATCCCATTGCATTCTTCAGAAACTGCTTTGAATTGGCTATTGCAAGGTAGTTCTAAAGACCCCATTGCAATTATTTTTGGCAGAGAAGACCGTGGTCTTAGCAATCAAGAGCTTCAACTAGCTCAAAAAGTAATCACTCTCCCGTCATCTCTAACTTATCCATCACTCAATCTCTCTCATGCTGTTGCTATTATCTTGCACGACTTAATTCGCTACAGTCAAAAATATGAATACTCCATCAAAAACAAAGAATTACATAGCCTCTCGACACCAAAAGAATTAAGTAATTGTCTTGATCAAACAGAGGATTTTCTTCTAGAGATAGGTTTTCTCCATAAGCACACATCCAAGTCTAGGATGTCAAAAATAAAGGGCTTACTGCAAAGAGCAGAGGTAAGGTCTGAAGAAGTTGCCTTAATAAGGGGCATATTAAGACAAACAAAATGGTTCATTGATAATCAAACTTAATCCTATTACCATTAAGAAAATACTCATAAGATAATTGAAAACTAAACCTCACTCTAATCAATTAAGGATAGGCTATTTTATAAAGTCAATTGTTAATTTATCACTAATTGGATTAGGGCTTGGCGTAATATTAGGTACTTTACTTACATTTATATCTCCAGAAGAAAATACTTCAAAATCAAATAAATTATCACCTTTCTCCAGAAAATCTATTGCTAGAAAAAGAAATCAAAAGAAATCTACAATAACTTTTGGAGAGTACAAGCAATCTCAAGAGATAATACCATTAAGTAAAAAGTGGAAAGAGCTTGCAGACGAATATAAAGACTTAGAAGTAAGTGCTTATATTTTATTTGAAGATGGTAGGTATGCCCAATTCAATGCTGAAAAATCCCTACCTTCAGCAAGCACAATTAAAATAGCAATTCTCTTTTTATCTCTAGAGATGTTAGACGATGGAAAATTACGATGGGATGAAGAGATAGAGCTAACTAAAGAGTCAATAGCCAAAGGGGCTGGTTGGATGAGGTACCAATCATTAGGAAAGAAATTTCCTATTCATGAAATTACCACTGAAATGATAAGAGTAAGCGACAATACTGCTGCAAATCTTTTAATAGAAAGAGTTGGAGGTTTAGATATTCTAAATAAACGCTTTAAAGAGCTTGGTTTAATGCAAACAGAAATCAATAGTCTTCTACCAGACCTAAGCGGAACAAATAAAACAAGTGCCAAAGATCTTTCTAAAATAATGAAATTAGTTGATGTCTCAGGATTACTAAGTACAAAGTCCAGAGATATTTTTAGAGAAGTAATGAGTACTTCTATTTCAAACAATTTATTGCCAGAAGGAATTCTAAAAGGACTAGGAGTTTATAAAGGGAATTCAGATTACAAACTTTTAATTGAAGGTTTTAGGGTGTACAACAAAGCAGGGGATATTGGGATAGCTTATGGTGATGCAGCTCTAATAGAAATGCCAAATTCATCCAGAGCTGTTACTGCATTGTTAGTCAAGGGTCCCTTTAATGATCAACGTTCTACCAATCTCATTAGGGATATGGCAGCACAGATAATTTCCTATATCAATTCTGAGAGCAGATAACCCTAAAAGAGTTTAAAATCTAAAGAGGGTTTTAAATAAACATTGCTTTATCAGGCTTTTTAACACCTATATAGGCCTCAAGTCACCCGCCTATGAAACAATCCAAAACAGGGCAAACCATTAAACAGTGAGTTCATCTAGTAAGCGCAGGGTATTCCCCTTCGCAGCAGTTATTGGCCAAGAAGAGATGAAGCTAGCTCTTCTTCTCAACATTATTGACCCTCGAATTGGGGGAGTAATGATTATGGGAGATCGTGGAACAGGCAAGTCCACTACGATTCGCGCACTTGCGGATCTTCTGCCAGGCATAGATGTAGTACAAGGAGACCCTTACAACAGCTCGCCTAATGACCCAGACTTACAAAGCACTGAAGTCAGGCAACTAATAGAACAGGGGAATGAGGTCTCCACGGAAGAACGACAAGTACCAATGATTGATCTTCCTCTGGGTGCAACTGAAGACCGACTCTGCGGAACAATAGATATAGAAAAAGCTCTATCAGAAGGAGTTAGAGCATTTGAACCAGGCCTTTTGGCAAAGGCAAATCGGGGTCTTTTATATGTTGATGAAGTAAATCTACTGGATGATCACTTAGTAGATGTACTCCTTGACTCTGCAGCTTCAGGCTGGAACACAGTTGAGAGAGAAGGAGTATCAGTTAGGCACCCAGCAAGATTCGTACTAATAGGCTCAGGCAACCCTGAAGAAGGAGAATTAAGGCCTCAATTACTAGATAGATTTGGCATGAGTGTTGAAGTTCGCACTGTTAGAGAAGCAGAACTAAGGGTCCAAGTCGTAGATCAAAGAACTGCTTTTGACGATGATCCAGATTCATTCATTTCGTCAGTTCAGGCAAAGCAAGATTCTTTGCAAAAGAAAGTAGTTAGCGCACAGGATCGCCTTCAGAATGTAGTTATTGATGAAGATCTGAGACTTAAGATTTCAGCAATTTGTGGAGAATTAGATGTTGATGGTCTTCGAGGAGATATTGTTTCCAATAGAGCAGCAAGAGCTTTGGCTGCTTTTGAAGGCCGTAATGAAGTTTCGGAAGAAGATGTGGCCAGAGTAATCACATGTTCATTAAGACATCGCCTCCGCAAAGACCCTCTAGAGCAAATAGATTCTGGAGACAGGGTAATAAAAGCCTTTTGCAATATCTTCGAAAGGAGTGATGAAGATGTTGCTAATAGTTTTGAACTAGCTTCAATAGATTAATAAGTTGATAATTCTCGGGATAGATCCAGGACTGGCAAGAGTTGGATATGGGCTAATAGATTGCAATATGACGCAGAAGAAAATGCTTGATTGTGGAATAATTAAAACCAGTCAAGACCATAATGATGGTGAAAGAATGGTTGAGATCACAAGGGATCTTCGTTACTTAATAAACAAGTGGAAGCCTCAAATAGCTTCTGTTGAAAAATTCTTTTTCTACCGATCTAGTACCACCATTAAAGTAGTTCAAGCCCGAGGAGTAGTAATTATGACCTTAGCTAGATTTCGAGTCCCTATATTAGAGTTTCCACCAATGCAAATTAAACTTGCAGTGACAGGGTCTGGCAAGGCAAACAAAGATGAAGTTTCAATGGCAGTAATTAGGGAACTTGACCTAAGCAAGCCCCCTCGCCCTGATGATGCATCAGATGCACTGGCTATTGCATTAACAGCCTATTATCAACAACGAATAGTTAAATAGAATATTAAGGCTGAATAAAAAATGACAAGGGATTTATTATTATCTTTAAGATGGACTTAATTGGTACAAAAGCCTATCAAAGGCAAAAGTATAAATCAATACGAAAGGAAGAGGTTAAAAGAAACTCAGATTTATTTAGCACTAAGTTAGAAGATGTATTGATAGAAATTGTTAACCAAGACGACAAAAGATGTATTGGTATATATTGGCCATTAGAAGGGGAAATTAACATAAAAGATCTTAAGTACTTATCCAATCAATCTCTTGCATTGCCAGCAATTGACCAATCTGGAAGAATGAATTATTACGAATGGAAAACTAATTCCTTAAAAAAAGATGCTTATGGAATACCTGCTCCAGTAAACCAAACTGCTCTTAAGCCAGAGGAAGTAAAACTATTGCTTGTACCTGCTTTAGCAGTTGACCTAAAAGGGTTTCGACTAGGTTATGGTGGTGGTTTCTTTGATCGCCTAAGGAGTGAAAAATCATGGAGATCAATCAAGGCAATAGTAATAATTCCGAAGGCATGTATTTCTTTAACTCCCTTACCAGTTGACCACTGGGATGTTCCATTTGATGGGTGGATTAGTGAAGAAGGTTATTTTGAAGCTCATAGCTCAAATAGTTAAGCTGATAGAAAAACACTGCATCGCCAATGTTATGGCTGAGGAAACTAAAAAAGACTTTTCTCCAAATTTTGGAAGCATAGAGCTGAATAAATTAGTGTCCAAACTTCAATCTTCATCAGATCCTCGAAGAAAATATGAGTACTTGCTTTGGCTTGCGAAAAAGCTTCCCCTTCTCCCAGAAGAATCCTTACAAGAATCCATCAAGGTAAAAGGATGCATTTCACAGGTTTATGTTCTTGGAGAGCTTGTGGACAAAAAATTGCGCTGGAGAGGCTACTCAGATGCATTGATAACCAAAGGAATGCTTTCCTTTCTTATTCATGGCCTAGACAACCTTTCTCCTAAAGAAGTCTTAGAAATTAATCCAATATTTATTGAAGAGACTGGCTTAAATACAAGTCTTACCCCTTCTAGAGCAAATGGCTTCCTAAATATTTTTCTTAAAATGAATTCACAGGCTAAATTATTTCTATAAATATATGCTCTTGAATTAATAGAGTTAAAAACAAAATCCATAGAATCCTTATGACAAAGAATATTGGTATAGGCCTCCTAGGACTTGGAACAGTAGGGACTGGAGTAGCACAGATAATCAATTCTCCGGAAGGGCGCCACCCTTTGACATCTAGAGTCGAGTTAAAGCGAATAGCTCTCAGAGAT
Organism: Prochlorococcus marinus str. MIT 9211; assembly: GCF_000018585.1. NCBI lineage: Bacteria > Bacillati > Cyanobacteriota > Cyanophyceae > Synechococcales > Prochlorococcaceae > Prochlorococcus > Prochlorococcus marinus. The sequence goes on from NC_009976.1 coordinate 1,043,720, forward strand.
TCTAAGAAAATCAGAGCTCTGTCAATACCTAACAAATTAATCACAGAAGATGCCTGGGAAGTTGTCGAGGATCCTGATGTAGAAATTGTTGTTGAAGTTATAGGAGGTCTTGAGCCCGCAAGAAGTCTGATTCTCAAGGCAATCAAGTCCGGCAAATCTGTAGTTACTGCAAACAAAGCTGTTATCGCAAGACATGGTGAGGAAATTGCAGAAGCCGCAATTTCTTCAGGTGTTTATGTACTCATAGAAGCAGCAGTAGGTGGAGGGATCCCAATTATCGAACCGTTAAAACAATCACTAGGAGGCAACATAATTCAAAAGGTCACTGGAATTGTGAATGGAACTACGAACTACATTCTGACCAGGATGGCAAAGGAAGGTGCTGACTACGAAGCCGTATTAAAAGAAGCTCAATCTCTTGGCTATGCAGAGTCTGATCCCATGGCAGATGTAGAGGGCCTCGATGCAGCAGATAAGATCTCGATACTCAGCAATCTTGCTTTTGGTGGGCCAATTAAAAGAGCATCTGTACCAACCAAAGGGATAAGCACTCTTCAAAATAGAGATGTTGACTATGCAAATCAGTTGGGTTATGAAGTCAAGCTTTTAGCTATAGCTGAGAGACTTGCTAGCAATCTTGAAAACAACTCTTCACTCCCATTAGCAGTAAGAGTTGAGCCAACACTATTACCAACCGGCCATCCACTTGCAGAAGTTAATGGAGTAAACAACGCAATTCTTGTTGAAGGAGATCCAATCGGAGAAGTAATGTTCTATGGACCTGGAGCAGGAGCAGGACCTACCGCCTCAGCAGTAGTGGCAGACATACTTAATATTGCAGGGATAAAACTTATGGGAGGGGAAAAGACGTCTCTAGACCCTCTACTCTCAGCATCTAGCTGGAGAGAATGCCATTTAGCAAAGCCAAAAGAAATTTTACAAAAGAACTATGTCCGTCTCATTGCTAAAGATGCTCCAGGGGTAATTGGTCAAATTGGGAAAATATTTGGATCTCACAATGTCTCAATTCAATCAATAGTCCAATTCGATGCTAGTGAAGAGGATGCGGAAATCGTTGTAATTACTCACAAGGTGTTCAAAGGTTTACTGACAGATTCTCTTTCTGAGATACAGCAACTCCCAGAGATCAAACAAATTGCAGCCCATCTAAGTTGTCTTTAAACAAAGTCATATATGGCAAATTCATTCAGGAATTGTTAATTGTAGTGAGAGCGGGTTCATTCTTAGCAAGTCTATGGACTTAAAGGAAAATAGGTTCCAACAAGCTAGCGAGAGGGTTGAGGAAGTACTTCATCAGGGTGATTGTGTGCAACTCGTAAATGACAAGAACCTCTTTCAAATAATTGGAATAGATGATGAGCATGAAAAATGTTGGGTAAGACAATGGCCACTACTGCCACAAGGTTCGCCTGTTTTCGAAGTACCAATTGAACAAATTGCCTCTCCTGCAATCAAGGCATAAAAAACTTCTAGCCAACAATCCTGAGAAAGGAGTGCTTTGATGACCTTATTATTTAAATCCAAAGCCAAGGCCTACAGAAAGCTATTAACATTACTAGCTACTTCTCTAATAATCATCACTCAAACCTCTTGTAAGGCAACTAAAGAATCAGATCGAATAATCGTTGCAAGCAAAGGGAAAATTGAATCGTTAGATCCTGCCCAAGCCAATAAGTTGTTGGCAATTCAACTTATTAGTGCTTTAGGAGACCCTCTATACAGAATTAATGAATCAGGTTTACTTGAGCCAAGACTTGCAAAAGACTATCCTCAGATAAGCAAAGATGGTTTAACTATTTCAATAGCTTTGAGAGAAGATGTACTTTTTCATGACGGGACACCTTTTAATGCAGATGCTATGGCATTTAGTATTAAACGTTTTATGGAAATAGGTACTCTTAATTATGTAATAGGAGAAAAAATAACCAAAATTGAAACACCAGGTCCTTTTTTGATTCGCCTTAGACTAAATAAACCTTCAAGTTCTATAAAAGGATTACTCAGTTCTATAAACCTGACCCCAGTATCTCCCAAAGCATATTTAGAGCATCAGGATAAATTCTTAAACAAAAAATTCATTGGAACAGGTCCCTATCAATTAGATAGCTTTACTCCAGAAAGACAACGTTTAATACCATTCCCACGTTATTGGGATAAAGCCCCAAAAAACCTTGGAATTGACTATGTAAGTTACACAACTTCTACATCTCTTTTTAGCGCAATTAAAACTGGTCAGGTAGATGTTTTATTGTCCAACTCAGTTGAAGATGGGCACCGATTAGCTCTTCATAAACTTTCAAAGAAAGGAAAGCTTATAGAAGGGATTGGACCGGCTATGCAAATTGGATATATTGCCTTTCGTAGTAATTCAGCGCCACTGGATAATAAGATTTTAAGATCGGCCCTTTCATACAGCCTTGATAGAAATCTTATTTCTAGAAAAGTAGGTTATGGGTTAAGAGAGCCTTTAAGATCAATAGTTCCACCTATTCTAAAAACCAGTAAAACATCACCTTGGCCAAAATATAATCCTCAAATTGCAAGAGACTTGTTTAAGAAAGCAGGCTTATGTGATTCCAACAAAGTGACAATCCCTTTGACATTTAGATCAAACGTTCCTGCAGACAAACTATTAGCGCTTACTTGGCAAGAACAATTAGGAAGAGATTTTTCAGATTGTATAACAGTTAAACTCAATGGAGTTGAGTCTACGACTGTATATAAGCAGCTTGCAGAAGGAGCCTATGAAGCAGTCATACTTGGCTGGACTGGAGAATACCCTGATCCAGAGGCATATTTATCACCGTTACTGGACTGCACTAAAAGTCAAGGTTCCACTTGCTTAGAGGGAGAGGCTGTTTATGGTGGAACTTTTTGGGCATCAAATCAAATTAAAACCTCACTTGAACAAAGCGAAAATCTACAAGGTTCTCAAAGACTAGAAAAATTATCCGAAATTGAATTTTTAGCGGCCGATGGAGCCGCAATATTACCTGTTTGGCTTGTAAAGCCTAGAGCTTGGGCTCAACCTAATTTTTCTCGACCAAAGTTTGATGGGAACGGAAGATTATTACTAGACCGTCTTCAAAAAGCAATAAATGAATAGAGCAACAGCTCTTCTTAAATACTCAGCAACGAGGCTTGCTTTAGCTCCAATCATGCTATGGCTTATATCAAGCATGGTTTTTCTTCTTTTAAGGGTTGCTCCTGGAGATCCTGTAGATGCAGTACTCGGCAACAGAGCCGACGCTCTAGCAAGGGAAGTAATGCGAGCAAAGCTTGGATTAGATCAACCACTATTCAATCAATATTTAAATTTCTTAAATGGTCTTATACATGGAGACCTCGGGGAATCACTAAATACCCAAGAACCAGTCAGTCAAATAATTGTCAAAGCCTTGCCAGCAAGTCTTGAATTAGGGCTTACAGCAATAATTGTTGCATTAGTAATTGGCTTTGGAGTCGGCTTTACTGGCATAGCCAGACCTGAAGGTAAAACAGATTTAGCAGGCCGCTTATATGGGATTGGAACATATGCATTGCCACCCTTCTGGGCAGCAATGTTAATTCAATTATTTTTTGCTGCGAACTTGGGTTGGTTTCCAGTTGGTGGTCGATTCCCAGTTACTTATTTACCCCCCGAAGGCACAGGGTTCTTAATAATCGACAGCCTTCTAAGTGGAAACTTTTTAGCTTTAAAAGATGCACTTATGCATTTATTTCTTCCAGCAGGAACTTTAGGCTTTTTACTAAGTGGTATCTTTAGTCGATCTTTAAGAGTAAACCTCGAAAAAACTTTAAAAGCAGGTCATATTGAAGCAGCAAGATGTAGAGGAATAAAAGAAAGAAAGATTCTTTTATTTCATGCACTTCCTAATTCTTTACTTCCTGTCCTCACAATTACAGGACTAACAGTTGCTTCTTTAATTGGAGGTGCTCTACTAATAGAGATAACATTTTCTTGGCCTGGTATAGCCTTACGGTTGCAAGAGGCAATCAGTCAAAGAGACTATCCAATTGTTCAAGGAATTATTGTAGTAATATCAATGTTAGTGGTGTTTATAGGTGTTTTTGTTGATTTATTAATTGCATTAATTGATCCTAGAGTTAGTTATTAATTTCCAATAACTTTTCTAGTAGTGGAATGATCTAAAATATGAAATTTTAAATTCATATTAGTTGTATTCTCTAAAGTCGGAAGAGGTTTACCATCCTCCAATTGATCCAGATAACGTATTATTTGTGAAGCAAGCAACCCTTGTACTGACAATGGATAAGTCCCGACCAAAGCCTCACCTAATTGAAAGAGGTCCTCTCCTTTAGAATGATCAGTCTGATTTTTAACTCTTATTGGGGAAAAATGACTTGCCCCTTCAATAACTAGGACTCTACTAAATGGATTAGGTTTAGTAGAAAGCAGTAGGCCTAATTGCTCACTAAGAGCTGGAGTAATTAAATCAAAGGTTCCTCCTGTAAGAAATACAGGTACATTTAATTTTAAGGTAGAAGGATCAGGCCAAAGCAAACTACCAAAACTATTAATACCTACTATTGCCTCTAACTGAGTGATCTCAGAGAAAGTTGGGAGTGGAACATCTACCAATTGACATTGCAGAAGTCTTGAAAGGTTTGTAATAGAAAAATCATCAAGCGCATTTTTGCAACGTTCAAGCAACCCTGTTTGAGGGAGATTTCCTGATGCAAGAAATGCAGTTAGCGCTCCTAATGAATGACCCATTAAAACAACTTTTTCACCAGGAACCGTAAACAGCTCCTTCTCTCTAGCTAATAGAACCGCACGCAAATCAGAAAGCCTATAAGGAAATACTTCTGCTCCGCTTGGGGCAGGAAGGCTGCCATCAACCAATGAATTAAGAGCCTTCGAATCACTACCAGGGTGATCAAGAACTACAACTGGCCAACCCTGATGACTGAGACTTCGGGCAAGCCAACGGAAATGTAATTGATCACCACCTAATCCGGGCATAAAAACAATCCAACTTTTACGAGGCTCATCCCTTGCTAGTGGATTCCATACTTCAACATTCAAAGCTTCAGTTCGATGTGGAACATTCAATTTGACCACTTCATATATTGATTCTTTTAATTCATTAAGAGACTTACCTTCTTCTATATCGGATTCTTTTGCCTTGAAGGCATCATTTGTTTCTAAAGAAAGTCTTCTTAGGTCTGTTAGAAGCTTTTGCTGACCTTTTAACTCATCTTTCCAACTACTAACCACCTGAACCCATGCGTTTAAATCAAAATGAATGACTTCAGCTGGCAATGATTTCAATAAATCTAAAGCAGAGACCTTTTCTTGATCCTCAAGCAATGACTCCAAAGTATTAAAAACTTTTGTCCCGGAACTATCCTCATCTAATCGGACAACATCACTTACTTCATCTAACAGCTTTCGCCCAACCCAGCTCCTTAATAGCTGTCTTGCCATGCTTTTATCTTTAACAAGAGGAGCCTGTAGAGATTGAGATAATGCGAACCTACTTTCAAACCCAAGCATATTTAACCAAACAGCTAATTCTGAATTCATATCACTATCAGATTCGCCGGAATCCATTTTCGATTCAACATCTTTACTCCAATCTGACAATTCCTTTATAGAAATTGGAATAGTCACATCTTCAAAATGAAACTCAACTCTTTCAGCAGCATGCAGCTGACCAACTCTTAAATGGCAAGAAAACAAGTTGGTTAACAAACCAAGAGCAATTATTCTTCTTATTGAACGTCTTGAAGACAACGCCAAAACTCAAATCGTGGTGGAACCAGTTCCCCCCAAAATTACGCCTTCTAACTAGAGGTCGATTTTTTGCTTCTGTAGGAGCTGGTGGTGTTCTTTATTTAACTCCATTGGTTTTCAATGATCTATCTTTTTCAGCAAGTGAAATTGGCAGTGGTCTTACAGCAGCTGCAATTGCTGGAACTATTACAAGATTAATAACTGGCCTTTACCTAGATAAAGGGGTTCATTTAGCCACACCGTTAAAAATAGCTGCAATAAATGTAATTCTTGCTGATTGCATTCTCCTAAGTGCTCACTCATACAGTGCGTATGTAATAGGAGAACTTTTTTTGGGGGCCGCTGCAGGAGTGTATTGGCCATCAGTAGAGTTAGCGGTACCTGCTAGCTGCGAAAGTTTCCAATCCAGCAAAGGCTTTGCTCTCGTGCGAAGCGCTGATGCACTAGGAGTCAGTATTGGTGCATTGATTGGAGCATTTTCGGCATTAATCGACGCTATTAGATTAATTTATTGTTTGGAAATTATTTGCATGTTTGGACTTATTGCTCTGTTAGATAATATAAAGAGCTTCCATAGTTTTAAGTCAATTGGCAAATCTAAAGAAGAGTTATCAAAACTAAAGTCCACACAGGAATCAAAAGACTATATAAGATTTATCCCTAAGCTTTTTCCAATACTAGTTGTAAGTTTGTTATCCACTGGGATTCTTTCACTTTTACAAAGCGCATTGCCAATTGATTTAGTATTAGGAGGAGTTAATAGGCCAGCAATTAATAATAGCTCTATTGGAATACTAATAGCAATACAACTTAGTCTACTATTATTAATTCAGTGGCCAATAGGCAATTGGCTAACAAAAAAGGATGTACGTTTTGGCTTAGGTTTAAGCCTTTACAGTTTTTCAATAGGTTGTTTATTATTGTCTTTGTCAAGCATATTTAAAGAAGGTCTTATTTTGACAGCGATAGGGTTAATAGCTGTCTCAATAGGACTAGCATCTTTTCTTCCTACCGCAACAGAGGCAATAGTACAGATTTCACCTGAGAGATATAGGGGAATTACAATGGCAGTATATTCTCAATGTTTTGGCATTAGCGCCTTATTAGCACCACTAATTGCAGGTATTATTATTGATACAAACGGCAACGCAGTGCTTCTTTGGTCACTTACGAGTTTTTGCTGTATAGCTGTTACACCATTAATCCAAAAGATAAAGCCTATTATTACCTAGATTACCAATCATTAATTATATTCAAAGATAAATCCATCTTTTTCTAGCTCTATCATTCGAAGCTCTCTTAAAAAGAGAAACAATGGAGCCGCGAATGCAAAAGCAATAACAAACATACTAATAATTACTAGCCAAAAATGCTTGATTTTTAATCTACGTGCTTCAGAAAACATCCATATAGTCGTTGCACCCGCTCCTATAAATAAATCTCTAGAAAGAGACTGTGCCGCTGGATTTATATTTGCAAGTTTTATAAAGTTATCAAGATCGAAAGACGGACCATAATTGTTTATAAAGTCAATATTAGCTAGCATAGGTAGAACAGCGCCGAGAATGGCAAGCAATACGTAAATACAACTCAGAAAGTAACGCTTGCTAGGCATTTGATTTAAGTCCGTTAAATTAAAGACAAGAATCCCTAAGATAAAGTAGTCAAGGCATACTTAGCAAATCATTTTTTATGGATACCTACACATCCAAAGATTTGCCTTTATTTCCCAATTTAAAACTTGCAGTTGTAGGGCACGTTGAGTGGATAAGTTTCATAGGTGTTAAAGGTCTTCCCAAGCCAGGAGATATTATTCACGCAAGCAACTTTAGAGAGGAACCAGCTGGAGGAGGAGCTGTAGCAGCAATACAACTCGGAAAGCTTACTAAGCAGACTGTTCATTTCTTTACATCATTAGGCAAAGACAGAAATGGAATAGAAAGTTATAAAAAATTAGAAGATAATGGTCTTAAGTTACATGTTGCCTGGAAAGATGAGCCGACCAGGAAAGGGATTAGTTTCGTTGACGAAAAAGGGGAAAGGACAATAACTGTTATCGGTAAAAGACTACAACCTACTTCGAATGACTCTTTGCCATGGCAAATATTAGATGGTTTTGATGGTATTTTCATAACAGCTACAGACGCCAAGGGTATTCAACTTTGCAGAAATGCAAAAAACATTGTTGCCACTCCTAGAGTGGGAGTTCAGACATTAAAAGAAGCCAATATTGAGCTAGATGCGTTAGTTGGGAGTGCACTAGATTTAGCTGAACAAATTCCAATAATGGACCTGTATCCTCAACCTAAAAAACAAGTGGCTACAGAAGGTGCTCAAGGTGGTTACGTAATCCCTGGAGGCAGGTATAAAGCAGTCAAACTAAATCACAAAATAATTGACTCATATGGCTGCGGGGATAGTTTTGCAGCAGGACTAACTGCCGGGTTAGCAGCTGGCTGGGAAATTAACAAAGCCTTAAACCTAGCAGCAAAATGTGGTGCTATATGTACAACTTTCTTTGGACCATATATATAATCAAAATCAATAGGAAGCACTTCTAGCATTTCTAAAGTGGGTACTTCTACTCAAAATTCAAAGCAAATGATCTTTAAGAAGGGTTCTCAGGACGAGTTATATAAAAGTAAAAGCCTTGTTTCTCTAGCAATATTCTCAATATTAATCTTTTTCATCCTTTTCTTAGAATCAATAATCATCTTAATATCAATTTTCTGGAAAGGTATTCTAAAGAAAGAAGTCCTTTCAAAAAGAAGCAACATTGGGTTTGATATTGAAATAATTCAAAGGTCCTAAGCGTTGAATTTTTATTCACAAAGCTAACAAAGCATGCGACTTACTCTAGGGCTGATAATAATTTTAGTAGTTATTTATATATCAATCAAGCATTGGAAGGTGTTATTAAATATTAAAAGCATAAGAATCTTCCAGAATGTTATTAAATCTAGGCTAGAAAAGAGATTCCTTATAGAGAAATTGCATAACAATTATTATAATGAATTATTATTAAGCCCTGAGTTAAATATAAAGATAAACTCTTCAGGAAACTATGATGAGCAAATAGAAAAGACAAATTTACATAGAGCCAGGCTGGCAAAGTTTGGCCAATCAAAAATGAATGGAGTTACATTTTTCAAAGGCCCTAAGGGAGGCATTTATATCTATACCAAAAATGGGAAGAAAAGATATTTATAATTAGCTTGATAGAATTATTAGAATCCAATTGATTGTTTAAATAAAAGGATGGTTTATTATTTAATATAATGCCAGTCTTTGATTTTGAATCTATTCTATAAAGTTATCGAAATTATGAATAAAGATACCTAGGAGGATCTTCACACTTAAGTCTCTATAGAAAAAATTATTATTCCTTCCTATGTTTTATATTCCTGAAAGTTTATATTATTAGGGTATATTTTATCTTTTTCATCTAATACTTCAAAGGTATATAGCAGAAAAGGAGCGCATAGACTAAAAACTACAAATAAGGCAGCGATTTGGGATGGCCTGATAAATTTATACTTCTCTAAGTCTTCTCCACATATACTGCAAATAAGATCTTTCTTCCTAGGTTTAGTTATAGTTTGATAATCAGATGAGCAGAAAGGGCAATAATAGCGAGGCATATAATAAGAAAAAGATAAGAGCTTATAAATAAATCGCTTATAGATAAATTTGAGAATAAAATTGATTAATTTAAAATAGTGCCTGAAAGTTGTCTTAATTAGCCTTTCACTTCAGACAGAAGTTGTTCTTCGCACCTGATTAGATCAATGCAGTTGGGATGATCCTTGATGTATTTGTTGAATTCCATTGCAAGCATTCTTGCTTCAAAAGAGTCGGCTGCATAAAAGCAGTTTTCTAACTTTCCATTATCGAAAGAGCGATAACGAACTGTATAAGGCCTGAGATGATTCATTGACTCCTTTAAGGAGGTCAACTTAACTATCTCTCTTAACTCAGTTAAATTTCCACAAATGTCTTCCAAAGGAGATAAAGGGAAGGTTCGTAAAAACACCTTTAAGAAAGGTTCCTTGTTCCTATGAACCTGGCATAGCTGGCTTATAGCCTCCTAAATTGTCTGAGCACTCAAGGCTATCCCTTGTTGCGATACCCGTTTTTGGATTAACTCCTTCTGCAATTTCGCATAAGTTACGTTGATCATCCCTATCTAAAACCGAATCACTAAAGTCTGCGCCAGCTATAAGAGCCCCAGCGAAACTACTACCTGATGCAATCATATTTACTAGAACGGCATTTCTTAAGTCGGTTTTTTGAAAATTGACTCGGTCAGAAAGAGTATCTGTTAAATCAATCCCATTAAGGTTTGATCCCTTTAAGTCAGCTAAAGTTACGACAGTCCCATGAAGATCTACATCGCTTAGATTCGCATCTCTTGCAGTAGCCCCAGCAATAGAAGACTTCGATAAATCTTGGCCATGAAGGTCAATGCCAGTAATTTGTGAACGTACATAATTAGGCACTTCATCTCCTTCTTGCAAAACAGCATGAGCTGAGCTGTAAGGAGTAATCAAAAGAAATCCTCCCAGAAGAAAAGCAACCAGGCGTAAAAGGAGTCGATATTTAATCATGGAGTTTCCCAACCAAATAATTCTTTTCAATTATCTCCCTTTAAGGAATAGATAATTGCTTATTAGATATATGCATTTACCTTAATTAAAAGCTTAGCAAGAGGAAAGGATCATTAATTGTCTTCTAGAGTGGCATACCCGAGATGTATTGATGAACGGAGGAATTTATCCAATAAAGGCCAAGGCATAACATGAGCAACAAGTTGAAGACAACTAACGTGCCTTCCATAAAAAATACTTCAGATTGACTTGATTGAAATTGTTCTGACTTTTGATTGAGCAACGTACTGAACTTGTCCTTCATCTAGAGATAATTGCCTTTCTCAGCAAATATAACTAGAAAATCCCAACGGCGTGATGCTTGAGCTATCTCAAATTTATACTTAATTTTTTTTTAATTTTAGAAACAAAAAAAACCTTATAAATAAAAAAACTCCTGATTTAAGAAAATATTTTCTAAGCTAATCAAATAAAATCGCTATTTACGTACAATGCCTCTAATTAATATTCGAACATCCGCAACTGAAATAACAGATACAAATGGATTCCTTAAAAAGGTTTCTTCAAAAATTGCAGAACTTACTTCAAAGCCTGAAATTTATGTTATGGCGACTTTGGAGTTTGATGCTCCCATGCTGTTTGGAGGTAGCTCAGAAGATTGCTGCTACATAGAAGTAAAATCAATAGGAGGAATAAATCCTTCTAGGATGTCAAATGATTTGTGCATGCTTATCAATGAGTCATTAGGCGTTCAAAAAGAAAGAATATATATAAATTTTGAGGATATACAGGCAAAGAACTGGGGTTATAACGCGACTACATTCGGTTAGACGAAATGATTCTATGCAAGTCAGATTCAAACGCAGTGCAAATGGAATCACAGGTAGGTATAAGCAAAAAAGCAGTTGACATTGTTTTTTGTTTTCACCCAAAAGATTCGTTCTTAAGAAAGTTAGAGCCTAAACAAATTACTCAATTATAAGAGCAGATATGATTTATTACGTACAGGAAATTACCCTTTTGAAAGGGCCTCATAAAGTATTAACCTTTAAAAATTAGAAATTTTTAAATGTCAACCAGTAAAAGAGAGGAAGTCAGCTCCCATTTGCGCTATATACGCCAAGAGCTAAGGGATTTAGACCAGATGCTTAATCAAGATGGTCTTCTTCCAGAATTAACTGAACTAAAAGAGGTTTATAACTCTCTCAATGCTTTACATGAACTAATTACAGGAAAAGTCAAAAAGAAGCCAAAGCCGGAATTTGATGACTAATGAGGGCTTATATATATCTCAAGTAATCTAAAGTTCCTTGCGTATGCATAGATATTTCTTAGCTTTTATACCTTAGGGAAGGTGGCTATCCCCAGAACCATAAGGAAATACGACTAAATTCCTGACATCTCTTGCTTAAGCTGCTCAGACCATTGAGATATTCGCGCGTCTGTCATATCTGACTCACTATCTTCATCAAGAGGGAGGCCACAAAACACATCTCCAATAGCACTCTTTGACTCATCAAATGTATATTCCTTTGTACTTACATAACCAACCATTGTTGCTCCAGCCTTTTTAAAAAAGCGGTGAAGCTCTTCCATTGCATCGCAATAGTTCTCAGTATAAGTAGATGAATCACCCAAACCAAAAATTGCCACTTTCTTACCAGAAAGATTTAGGCTGCCTATCTCTTCAAGGAGAGCGTCCCATGCTGTGCCAGATCTTTCTGAATCAGCTCCAGTATTCCAAGTAGGAATTCCACAGATAATTCCTTCATGATTGGTAAATTCGTTTAAATCATCAACATCAGACATATCTCTAGGAGATTCTGCTCCATCAAGCAAGCCATGAAGCCTTTCAGCTATATCCTCTGTCTTACCAGTAGTTGTTGCGAAGTAAATGCCTACAGTCATGTGAATCAACTAATAACATATTTGTCATAAATCATTAGTTGATTCTTGGAAGAACAGATATCACTTTCCAGTGTCTTCCGTGATACAAACGTTGGTCACAATGTTTTACTCCACTCAATAGAAGAATTAAAAAAGAGCCTCGTTAGAAAACGAGACTCTTTAGTGCAATCTAAAAGATCCTATTTTAAAGGTCTATCAAGATTTAATAGTAAAGGTGGCTGTCTTTTCATTTCCTATAGCACTAGTGACACTCTTGAAGTCAAAGCCTAAGGCTCTAAGGGCATGCCAGAAATGACCTTGAAGGAAGAAGAAGCCTAGATAATAATGCACATTAGCCAAGGCAGCTCTAGTGGAATGCCCCCAAAAAGCAGTCGCATCAGATAAATCTCCAGTATCTATCCAATATGGTGAAACTGAAAATTTAAATTCAAGTGGCTCACCATACCAAGCTTCTGGATAAACAGTGGTATTAGAAGCACACCAGAAAGCTGCAACAATAGCCATCCAACCAATGCCAGCTAGTGACCAAGAAAGTACTGCTTCAGCTGAAAGAAGTTCTGCTCCTTTAAACTTACTCCATTCACCTAGTCTTTTATCTTCCCAAGGGGTTGAGCCTGCAACTATATGAAAAGCACCCCCAGTAATCTCAACAAAAGCTAAGAAAGCATGGCCACCCATAACATCTTCAAGACTATCAATAGCAAGAAAGTCAAACTGCCTTTCCCAAATCATTGACAAGTCAAGATTGTAATTAACCTGGCGAATTGCTCCTACTGCAGGATCATAAATTCCGTGAATTCTCGCCCATTCAACAAACCAAATACATGCAACACCAAAAAATATAAGGTGGTGGCCAAGTATGAAGGTCTGATTATCAGGGTTATTCCACTCAAGCTTAAATTTCTTAGCTTGTAAGACTTCACTATCTTCTACATTCTCCTCAAATAGGATTGCATGAAGAAGTCCTCCTCCTCCATAAACCATTGAGAAGATAAGGTGAAAAATTGCAATGGTTGCAACACCAACCCCTGTCCAAACTCCAGCTTCATCAAAGCCAAGCCCAATAGAAGCAAGATGTGCCAGAAATAGAGAGCTTTGATGACCCATAGGTATTTCTGGGTTATATCTGGCTAGCTCCCAAAGAGTGCTGCCACCAGCCGCAAAGCAGATCAAGCCCGTATGGCCTATATGAGAGGCAATAAATCGGCCAGAGCGGTTGGTAACCACAGAATTACCAGCCCACCATCCATAGGTAACTTCTGGATTTCCATAGGTCTGCATAATTTTTAAGCAATACAGGCGAATATGGAATGAAGATTACACTGTGGTCAATAAATATGCGCAGAATAGTTAAAGGTCTTTATTTAGTTGTTGAGATTTTTTTTTGATCGATCAAAAAAAAACTGGATTCTGAAGGGTTTTTCGCAAAAAGCATCCATCAGAAATTGATTAGGAGTAGGAGGAAAATCCTTGCAGTGCAAAGCTTTATAAATTTCTTCGAATAAAAAAAAGCTCATTAGCAAAAATCATCCGCAGGCTTAAAAAAAGAATTTCAGAAAAAGGAGAAATTATAAAAAATATGATCTGGCACTCTCTTCGAGCCAAGTTTGGTTAAGAAGTGATTTATAAAACTGAGCTTTAGAGGGTTTAAAGCTATTAAGCTTAAGCATTTTGCCAAATCTGGGATTCCATATTGGACTTCAAATGAGAAATGATCTAGTTAGTTGGATAAGAGTTTTTAGGGTATGGGGGGGGGCAGATATTTTTTAGAGCTTATTAAATTAATAGTAGTGTCAAAAAATTATTTTCCTAGACATAATCTTAGTCTCTAGGCTATAACACACCTACTTTTCATTGACTTGATGATTGATTTCTCGCATTTGCTGGATTTCGCAACGCAACTACCTCATCCATCAGATATAGGTTTAGTAAAACCATCAGGTGGGTTCCAACTTGTACCAGTTATTTTTGGAATACTTGCAATAATTCAAGTATCTCAATTCCATTGGTATGCAAGAGACTGTAACGATCCAGAAAAGTTTGAAGGAACGGAAAGACAAAAATTATCATCACGTTCTTGAAGTCAAATTCATAAAAGCTTTTAAAGCTAAGTTTAATTATTTAGATCTTTCCAAATAAAAAGGCAGAGAATTTTTCTCTGCCTTTTTTGTGTCTAATTTCAGTATTAACCCCCCCTGCGAAAGCAGGGGGGGGTTAGCTAAACCAAGATAATGTTTAGGTCATTTTCGAAGGGCTCAGAGCCTTTATTTAAAGAGTCCTTGGAACTCCGAAAGGACCATTTGTATCTCTCAATCGCTTGAAGTCAAAGCCCATAGCTCTTAATGCATGCCATAAATGTCCTTGAATAAAGAAAAATCCAAAGTAGTAATGCACATTAACCAAAGCAGCCCTAGTGGTATGGCCCCAGAACGCAGTTCCTCCAGGAACTGTGTCTATCCAATAAGGAGCTACTCCAAATTTAAACTGAAGAACTTCTCCATACCAAGCTTCTGGATAAACAGTTGTGTTTGTTGCAGCCCAGAAAGCAGCAACACATGCCATCCAGCCAATACCTGCTAGTGACCAAGAAAGTATTGCTTCAGCGGACAGTAAACCTTTGCCTTTGAATTTTGTATAAGTGCCAATTTGCTTTGTTGCTATATGGAAAGCACCTCCTCCGAGCTGGAAGAAAGCTAAGAAGGCATGTCCACCCATTACATCCTCAAGGCTATCAATAGCTAGAAAATCAAATTGATGGTTCCAAATCTGGGTAAGGTCAAGGTTGTAGTTGACTTGGCGTATTGCATCAATAGCAGGATCATAAATTCCATGGATCCTGGCCCATTCAACAAACCAAATATTCGCAACACCAAAGAAAAGCAAATGGTGACCAAGAATAAAAGTTTGGTTGTCTGGGTTATCCCATTCCAATTTAAATTTTCGAGCTTGTGGTACTTCTGACTGCTGCATATCTCCTGTGAAATAAACAGAGTGCAAAAGTCCTCCTCCCCCATAAACCATGGAGAGAATCAAGTGAAGTATTGCAATATTTGCCACACCTACACCTGTCCAAACTCCAGCATCATTGAAACCAATGCCGACTGATGCTAAGTGAGCAAGAAAGAGAGAGCTTTGATGTCCCATTGGCAGGGAAGCGTCAAAGCCAGCTAGTTCGACAAGTGTGGCTGCACCGCACCCAAAGGCAATAAGTCCAGTATGAGCTGCATGAGCAGCAATGAATTTGCCTGAGCGGTTGGTGACTCCAGAATTACCAGCCCACCACCCGTAGGTGACATCTGGGTTTCCGTAGGTCTGCATAATTTCTTTTTGAGCGAAAAGGCGCTATTTCCCATGAACACTACATGGAGGTCAATTAATATGTACGGAATCGTTAAAGGTTTTTATCTAAGAGAAATAAAAAAACATTTTTCAACATGCAACGAGATGAGATTTTCTGTGCTCTTTATGGTTATGTAGAGGGAAATTTTCCAAAACATCTAGATTCAATGCTAGAAATCTTTCACTCAACCCCTTTAATGGCAACCATTACCGTTGGTGGATTCAACCCACTAGCCGCAATATTCGGCCTAATTACCGTTTTCCAAGTAAGTCAATTCATCTATTACGGTTTTGATGCAAACGATCCTTCAAAGGATTAATTAATTTTTCAAAGAACAAAACTTTCTATCCAAATTCAATGATTGATCCAACTCACATTCTTGATTTCGCCACCCAATTACCGCATCCATCTGACATAGGCATAATCAAACCATCAGGAGGCTTTAATTTGGGGGCTGCTCTATGTGGCTTAGGAGCATTTTTTGGTGCTTCCCAATTTTTTTACTACTCGGATGATTCCAAGAGGATTGATCCTTGGGCCAAAAGAGATTAAGAGTAGCGCTTATCCCTAACTAGAAACTATTAAGGGATTTAATCGTTCCTAGAACATAGTACCAACTCATTTAAAGTGTATTCCAGATAAAGAGTTGGTATATCAAGTGAAAATTTATTTCTGAATTAACTAAATTTTCAGAAAAAAAAAAAAAAAAAGCCTCGCCTATTTAGGCGAGGCTTTTTTATAGCTTTTTAGATTAAAGCTCTAAGAAGCAGTTGACTCTGTCAAACCACCTATTGCCTGAGCAATCCTTCTGAAATCAAAGCCCAATGCTCTTAGAGCATGCCATAAATGGCCTTGTAAGCAGAAGAAAGCAAAATAATATTGAACATTGACTAGAGCTGCCCTAGTTGTGTGTCCAAAAAAGTATTTGCAGTCAGAAACATCTCCTGTATCTACCCAATAAGGAGAAATGCCGAACTTAAGCTCTAAAGGTTCTCCATACCATTCAGTGGGATAGACAGTTGTGTTTCCAGCAGCCCAAAACGCTGCAACTAAGCCCATCAAGAAAAGGCCAGCTAATGACCAAGAAAGTACTGCTTCTGCTGAAAGCAAACCCTGGCCTTTAAATTTGGTGTATTCACCAATTTGCCGAGTTGCTATATGGAAAGCACCACCACTGATCTGTAAGAAAGCTAAGAATGCGTGACCACTCATTACGTCTTCAAGACTGTCTATCTTAAGGAAGTCAAATTGGTGGCCCCAAACCATTCCGAAATCCCCATAACCAGGGAAAACTGTGCGAACAGCTTCAACGGCGGGGTCATAGATGCCATGAACTCTGGCCCATTCAACGAACCAGATATTTGCAACACCTAAGAAGATCAAATGATGACCAAGAATGAAAGTGAGATTGTCAGGGCTGTCCCATTCAAGCTTAAACTTATCAACTCGACCAATCGGTCCACTTTGTAGATCTGGATCGAAAAGTAATGAGTGAAGAAGCCCAGCACCGCCATAGACCAAGGAGAAGATCAGATGGAAAATTGCGATTGTGGCAACTCCTGCTCCTGTCCATACACCAGCTTCGTCAAAGCCAATGCCTAGAGAAGCTAAATGGGAAAGATATATAGAGCTTTGATGCCCCATAGGGATTGAAGAATCAAAACGGGAAAGCTCCCAAAGACAACTTGCACCAGTTGCGAAGCAAATAATTCCTGTATGTCCAACATGAGAGCCGATAAATCGACCTGCCCTGTTGGTGACTACAGAATTACCAACCCACCACCCATAGGTGACATCTGGGTTTCCGTAGGTCTGCATAATTTTTAAAGATGAAGGCTAAATAGCTTTGCCAACACTACAAGCGACTCAATTGATATGGCCAGAATAGTTAAAGGTCTTTATTTAGTGAATCCTTATTTTGTCGCCTTTTACACGAAAATGAGTGTTTTTAAGGAATTTAGGAGGAACCCATAACCTGCTATCCCACGTGTAAAAGGCAAAATCTTTGAAATGCCTACAAGAAACTCTTTAAAAATGCATCAAAGTGAAGAGATCCTAATAACTAAAAATTGGAATAGGATTATTTTTTTTTATATTTAATTTTTGGATCCATATCGATATCTAGTACATCTGATTTAAATAATTGAATGTCCTCTTCTTGACAGCCAGTGAGTCTCTTTAATTCAGTTATAAAGTCATTGACCTTTTCTTGCTCAGAACGATTCATATTAGTTCTTCTTTTTAAGGCCTTGAGATTTAAGGTTATTACCTATACCTAAGAAGCCAAACAAAAAGACAAAGAAATAAAGTCCCAATGCAATAAATACTAGAAATTCAAAGTTCCTTAAAAAATTCATAGCATTAAAAATTTTGCAGGAAGAAGTAGACGGCTCTTCTGAATTAGAACAATAGCGAATTAAATCTCTGCCAATGAAAAGCAGACGAAGTTCATTGGTTCACAGTTCTTCATAAAGTATGTTACATTGCTTCACATCCTGAATTCTTAACTAATGACACCTGAAGCTGAAAAGTTCAATGGTTGGGCTGCAATGGTTGGCTTTGTCGCTGCATTTGGAGCATATGCAACAACTGGACAAATCATCCCAGGAATTTTCTAATTAAACTACCTACAACAATGACATCATCCACTCAAATAACAACTGAATCAGGCAATCGTCAGAATGTATTCCCTGTCGAAGCCCAACCTGAATTACTAGAAAACTATCCTGGTTATATAGAAGACGCAGAAAAGGCAAATGGCAGATGGGCAATGATTGGATTTATTGCAATGCTAGGGGCCTATATAACCAGTGGGCAAATAATTCCAGGGATATTCTAATGAATAATAGTTACTGGAAAAACGCCGAAATAACTAATGGCAGACTAGCCATGGTTGGATTTATTGCAGCTTTAATTAATTACACTTTATTTGGCTGGATAATCCCAGGCTTCTTCTAAGTTAAAGAAGTTGATAATTAAATAGTTATGGACTTCATATAAGACTTGCTTTCATCACATAAAGACTAATTATTCTTTCCTAAAAGAAGCAGGTAACACTAGAAAAGATTATTTATATTAATATAATTATTAAAAACAACATCAGCTTCGTTAAGAAGAAAATATGCCTTTAACAAACAAAGGGACTCTATCCCAATGCATTATTAAAACAAACTGCGTGCTAACAGAGTGGGAGCTAGAAGATGTAAATGTTAAGTATAAACACTTAATAGGTTTAGCATCATCGCTACCAAGAACAACAATTGTCAAGCAAGAAAAAAATTATTGGCATGGTATTTGCAGAAGTTTAATTTTTCGTTTCCCTGACGACTTGGAGATCCTCAACTTAAGTACAAAGATGGCAACCATTCAGAAAAAAGGGATCATTCAAATCAGGTCTGCATCAAGATATGGTGCTTCAGATCTTGGCGTGAACAAAAATAGAATTAATAATCTATATAAAAAATTAATGGAGCTGAGTTAGAGCTATAAAGAACTCGTAGTTTTTTATAGCTCTAATATTGATGAGAATTTAGCGCTGATAATGCTTGCCACGATAGGTAAGTAAAATACGTTCCTTTTGAGCAGCCTCTTTATGCTGCTCATACTTGTGACCACGATAGGTAAGAGTCATTTGGTTCTCCGAGCTAGCCCAAGTCCCCGTTCCATGGCTTGAGTCGAACTGCGCCTTCGAATAAGAAGGTGAACGCTTATGTAGTTGTTGCTACATAATTATTATCCATGGGTATAAAAAATATTGCAAGTAATTTAAATATTAAAGATTTCAAGAAGTTCGCCCGTGTTCGACTAAGCTCATCTGAATTTTTAAGTGGGCTTTTGGGAGAGTTACAAGAACTGGCAGTGACACTAGCTCTAGCCGCAATGGCAATAGCCTTTATTTTCATCGCTGACAATGAAGATGACGATGACGAAGGAGGCGGGATGATGCAACCCGTATATCTAGCTGCTACCGACTGAGTCTGACTGTAAATCTATTCATAATTCAATGCAGTCCTCTACTCTGAAAATTCAATTGAAATAACTCAAAAGAAACCAAGACAAGAGAGTGTAGAATATAAAGAAATCCTTAAATCCATGGATTATCCTAAGGATAGGCTAGATGAGAGCCACATTGTTATTTGCGGCTATATATCCTCAAGGCTTAAAAGGCTAAATGATAAAGATAGGCATTCACTCTATTCTGAGTACAAAGAATGGCTGAAAGATGAAGGATTTAATCAAGATGATGTATGGAGCATTCCAGATTTAACAGATGAAGGTTTATGTGATTTCTTCAAGAGAGCTATCTCTCAAAGAAGCTAAGCTTGTATTAATATTTTTCTTAAGCAAGGGGTACTAAATTTAAATTTCCTAATTATAAAAATATTGCTTAGACATTCAGTAAATTCCATACAAAGCAAATCCGCTGTGTAAACCATAAATAAGTATTAAAAAGCTCATACAGCCAAGACTCAAAAGCATTGTAGTGTAAAGCCTATTAACACTATAAGTTGATTCAACTGGATTAAAGTCAGCAATCACAAATGACTGGCTTGAATATTTACCTCGATTTGGAAGCGTAGATTGACTTGGTAACATAGCCGGCAATTTATCATTCAAAACAGGTGCAATCAACCTATCTTCTTTGAATATTCTAGGTAGCATATTAGTAAGCCAAATTGCCATTACTGAAGTCCAGAAAATCATACTTAGACCTGCTAGACCAAAAAGAATAAATTTTAAAAATTCCATAAAGTTGAATAGGTTATAGAGGTAAATTAGCAGATTTTTCTATAATTTATGAACTTTATTATTATGAATAAAGCGACCTCTAATATACATAAAAATGCAAAGAGTTCCTATTACTATAGGAGGGTGAGCAGAAATGGATTCACTTACAAATTGAATTTGCTCGGCAGTCATGGCAGTTCTTCAGGTTCTAAACTAACTCTCTCAGAGAATTAATCACAAGGTTGTAAAATCATTTATCGTTGCAAGGCTCTTATATCACTAATGGGTAGATCAATACGAACAATTCCTTAGGCAAAAGCATACTGGCTTAAAGAAAGCAAAATAATCTGTTCATTGCTATCCAAAAACCATCTATTGTTTAAGAATTTATGCATAAAATTTATTTCTTAACATTAAATCAATTAATATTTTTGAATTGAAGGTCTGAATTATTAGTACCGAGTGTGCGATAATTGATGATAATGATTTTTTCTACATGAATATCAATCTCCCTTTGATGACCTTACTTTTCTTTCCAGAATACCCAGATGGAATTCCTGGAGACCTGTATTTAGTTCATCTATTTTTCTTTTTGATTTTCATCCCATTAACAATGATTGTTTTAGCTGCTCGCTCTCATGAGAGAAACAGCACCAGTTAAGAAAGAAAATTGATCTTCCCTAGGTTTCCATTAGGTATACTCTTCTAGGGAATGGACAAAAAGTTAGTAAATACTATTGAATCTAATACGATAGGTTTATTTACTGCGTTATACTTATAAGATATGCTAATTAGCTAGTCTCCAATTCATATCTAGTTCCAGGGATTGGGTCTATAAAGGATGCTTTACCATAAATAGATTTCCTTGCTTCTTCTATTGTTCCCTCAGAACTAATAAAGCGATTAAGCAGACCAGTAAATTCAACATCGCCACCTGTAGTACTAGAGAGTATATTTATAGGCTTTAATTTATCAATTAATATAGGTAATATACTTTTACCATTGATAATATTTCCCATTAAAGGTAATTTCAAGTTAACAACGGGGGTAATGACTGAATCAACTTTTTGATAAGAAGTTTTTTCATCAAAGAATCCATGTGGCTCTATATACAAAGAACCTTTTAGGTGAGTTAAGATATATCCATTCTCTATATTTGGGACAGCAGCTCCTGGAGTTGCCTGAATAGTAATCTCTTCGAGCTGTATAAAATTGCCAGGTGTAATTTCTTGCACATCCTCAAACCCAAGTTTCTTTACCAATAATGCTGCAGATGGAGATGCAATTACCTTTGTTGCCCTAGGTAGAAGGTTTAGCGATGGAATATGCGCGTGATCAGCCAATCCTTGCGTAAGCAATAAAAGGTTTAAGCTGTCAGGAGCTTTATATTCATTTCTTAGCTTTCCTTCAAGAAGCCACTTCCCAGGGGGGAATGAGAGAGAGCCTGTAAGCCAGGGATCGATTAATACTCGATATCCTCCAAACTGAATCAACCAGCCGCTAGATCCATAATAAGTAGCGAAAAAGGACATTTGGGAGCATAGTTAAAGAGTAAATATACGAAACAACAATGAGTTCTGAAGAAGGTGGTGGAATGATCCCAGGCTTATTTGCCATTGCCATTTCAGCAATATTTGCAGCTGCAATAGGCTTCTTAGTGCTTCATTTTATTCCGGATACACCATTTTAATTAAATTTGCCTAGATATAATTGATAAAAATGTAATTAATTCTCAGGAAGAGATCTAGTCATTCTTACTAGGGTTTGATGTGCATCCTCACTATCTGTCAATACATGGTCAAATAAAACTTCTAATTCGTCTCCATCTACATCTAACATCATTGATCTTGAATTAAGATCAATGATGCGAGCATTAACTGGATTGACAATCCCAGCATAATAACGAGCATATTTAAGAATTGCCTCATTATGGTCTTTATTCATATGTGAACAAATCCGTTTTCTTACTTCAGGACTTAACTGTTCTTTACTCACAATTAAAATTTGACCTCTTTTTTAAATCTAGCAGGTACTAAGTTCCTCTAAATCAAAAAATGAATATGTTTCTTCTGAATTATATATAGAGTTATCAACTTCCTTTATTATAGTTCTGTTAGATAAAACCCAAGGACCTCCAGAGTATAAAGGTATATATTCATCATTAAAATAACTCTCTGGTCCTATCGGCTCCTTTGTAGATGGATTTAAATATTGACTTGTATAGCACTTAGACAGATATCCCTTGCCAGTAAATAAAACTTCTTTGGTAAATATATTAACTAAGCTACCATGTACATGCCTATAAACCATAGTCACAACATTATCTTTTATACGATATTTATCACCTTTATTCTTGCCTCCAACCAAAACCTCTAGACCAGTTTCATTTTTATCACCAAAACTAAACGTATTCTCATAGTGAACTTTTTCAAAAGGTCTTCTTACTCTATGTATACAAACTTCCCATAATTGAGAAGCCAAAGCTTTTTTAGCCAGTTCATTATTGATAATGCTAATACTGGCTTTTAAATCCTTTCCAACGATAAATTCACCTTTAAATAGCTCTTTACCATTCTTATATGAACAAGATCCTTTATAGCCAGGAAAATCTGATTCCCAGGTATAGCGATTTTCATAAGCCAAGCGAAAAGATTCTAAGCAGTCTTTCTCTTCAAAAGGTTTGTCTGGTAGTTCCTTTAATGACATCATTTAAATATCAAGCTGCTAAGTTATCTGGATGATTATCATCTAGCCAATCTCTAAGTTGGCCAATTACTTTTTTGGTTGCATCATATAAATCATCCTCAGTTGCTTTTTTCCCTGAGTTCTTAATATTCTTTTCTAAAATGAGCATAACTTCCTCTTCCGCTTCGGAAAGAAAAATTCCATCATTTTCTAATTGATCGTTGATCCTATCAAGTGAGACTAGAGAAATAATTTCATCTGTACTCATAAGGTCTTGAATATCTCCATAGCCAATCCCTTCTAAAATGCAATATTGAAAAGCATATAATTTAAATTCTTTAGGTAAACTTTGCCAAGGTTGGTCTTCAAAACTTTGAGTTTCATCCTCAGAAAAGTTTCTTTCTGCACAATAAGATAGCTTTGCATTTTGGAATTCATCTCCTTCCTGGGGATCCAAATAGAAAGCATCTTCATTACTATCAAAGAAGGCAATCTTTTCATCATCACTCTTAAGTGATTTAGCGGTCCCCCAATATTTTTGAAGTTTTTCTTGTTCAGTCATCTTTTGGCTAGAAAACTTGTAGTAACTACCTTCTAATGCCAAATCATGGATGTGGCAATAAATTGATTATTAATTTCAAAAGTGGATACAAGAAACCTCGTTTCACAATTAAAGGCACTCTTGAGAATATCGAAAGTCTTAAGAATTAATTGTATTCTCCTGGTACGTCATTTTTTTTTACAGTCACCCTTCCTACCTTCTTACCTGAGAACCTTAACAATTCATCTCCAGAGAACTCAAATCCAAGTGTTAATGCAATTTGAGCTACATCATCAGCAGTAGAAGAGGCAAGCACCTCCTCTTTCAGAGCAGAGTCATTTTGCATCTTCTGCAAAAACTTCTTGAGATCATCAAGGGCCATTCTTTTAATCTAGTTCATTCCTAAACCATTTCGTTTGCTGCTAAGACTGATTTAGATACTTTACTTTTAATGGCTGAATTCCCATATCTGATAGCTATTGCTCTAATCCAGCAAGAAGAAAATCGAGCTATGCCCTTAGGTGGAAAATCCATAAAAGAACCTATCGATTTAAAGAATGGTCCTGGGGAAGCTGGAGAAAAGATTGCCTTAGAACTTTTGCTGAGAGTTTTAGAAATAAGTGATAAAGGCTTTATCCGCCAAGCGGCAAAAAAAGAAAGCCTTCTTTTAGTGGAAATGTCTATGGAAATTATGCAAGATCAACTTCCCTCCCTCAAAAGCAAATGGATACAAACAGGAAAAACAGATCAACTAATCAAAGAGCTTAAGAGAATTTGTGAGAATTGTTGGTATATAACATTCGAAAAATATAAAGGTATTCAGCTCTCACGTTGCTAATGATTACCCTCTGACAAAGAATTTTTGAGATTGCTTTCTGCCAAGTGGTAAGTTAATTGGACATTAGGCATTCTTTTGACTCAAGTAACTGTTGGTGAAAACGAAGGAATTGAATCTGCACTTCGTAGATTTAAGCGTCAGGTTTCCAAGGCTGGAATCTTCGGAGAATTGAAGCGTCTTCGTCATCACGAAACGCCAGTTGAAAAATATAAAAGGAAACTCCAACAAAGAAGGCGAAATCGAAGGCGCTAGCTTCTCTAACATAAGACTGGCAACAAATTTGCCATTGAATTCTCTTATCTAAATTTTTTTGTACCGCAAAAAAAAAGCCCCTCGTACATAGACGTGGGCCTGGGTGATGGGGGAGTCTTATTTCTAGATGAAGAAGAGAGGAAAAACAACCCCCACAATTAGTAGCCTTTGTCTAGTGTTTTATCAAAGTATCAACACAGGTAGCGTTTGAGTATTAATCCCTACTCAGTTCCAGTTGAAAATTGGTCAGTATGTTGATAAGACCGGGTGATGGAGTTTGGCCGTTTAGAGAATGCCTCTCTCTAAACTTGCTAGTGAGGCATTCTTCATTTTTAGTGCTTTATTAATTTGATGATAAAAGTTCTTCTCGTTAACCTTGAAATGAATAACCCCTTTCAAATAGTAGAAAAGTTCAAAAGATACTAAATGCAAATAATTTGTGGCAAAAAAAATGGTCAGCATCCTAGGAAGCTGACCATTTAAATTAAAGGAAGAAATTAGAAAAAGGAATATCTAAGACCTGCCTGAGCCTTCCACTGATCGAATTCATCAATATCAGTATTGTTCATATTGGAATCACTATATCCTTGCCAAACAAATTCTCCAAATAGATCTAAATTCGAAGCCGTCTCATAAGTAACTCCAACCTTAAACTGGTTTACAGTCACGTCTTCATCCTCTCTGTCTGAACTTGAGTCAGTAATCATTTCAGCTGAGCCAAAGCCATAACCAATGTAAGGGGTCCAGCTGGAATCATTAGTGAAATCATAGTAAAGAGTGTACAGAGATGTGTATGCAGAGAACTTCTCAACTGCAGCTTCATCTATTACAAAGTTGTTGTACTGGAAAGCGGCATCCAATCTAATGTTCTTTGTAAACCTAATTCCTATACCTGCCTCACCTGCAGCTCCCTCACTGCGGTCATAATCAGTGCCACCGTAATCAAGGTCTCCGCCAGAAACCCATCCACCAGCTCCAAAAACATAAATACTGAAATCATTTTCAGATGATGCACTACCGCCAATATCATCAAAAAGATCACCTGAATAAGTATCAGCCAAAGAAGGTGCAGCTACGCAACCTAAAGCAAGAGAAGCTGCAAGCAATGAAGTCTTAAGAGACACAAACAAAATAATTAACTAGAGAAATAATATCTGTTTTTTTTTAAAGATTAACAAAGCCAGTGGCAGCAATAGAAAAGGCACACACTCATTTTATTTAAAAATTGAATTCAGACATCTTCTAAAGAAAACTTTAAGAAGTTTAAGTATGTTTCTACGACCTTCAATGAACTGGGTTTTCTTATTCAGATGTTATATGGTTAGGCGGCCATTAATAGTTGGTGCCTTGGCGATTCAACCAGAAGTCATCCCTCTTAACAGCCAAGAAGGAGAAAGCGCTAAGCAAATCCATCCAAAATCAATTGTTTTTCTTGCCTTTGCAATATTTTTTGCATTGCTTATTTTTTTCCTTAAAACAATCTTTTCTTTAGCATTAATGGCTATTGGCCTAGGTTTTATCTGGCAACAGGCAGCAAAGAGACTTTCAGCCAATTAATCTTCACAACAAAGTAATCAGAAAATCATTTCTTATTTCTTCTAGCCTCGTCATTATCTAAGGTTGTCTTGATCAAGTCCTGAAAATTACCTTTAGCAGAACTAAGTCCAAACATGACAATAAAACCCAGTCCAGCAATAGCAATTACTCCAATTTCAACTGGGCCCAAGCCAAGTGCAACAGAGAAAATACTAGGCATAATCAATCAATTAATTAATCACTAATCACTTTTCTAGCTGATGTATGTCATGCCAGCATTCATAATGATTAATTGCTTTTAAATTTTATGAATATTTATCCAAAGACCTTAATGTTGCTAGGGAGTGGAGAGCTTGGGAAGGAAGTCGCTATTTCGGCTAAAAGACTTGGCTGCAAAGTGATTGCTTGCGATAGGTACGCTGACGCTCCTGCAATGCAAGTGGCAGATATTGCCGAAATTTTGGATATGACCAACTCCGGTGAGCTTAAGGATGTTATTAATTCATATAAGCCAGATGTAATCATTCCAGAAATAGAAGCTTTAGCAGTTGATGCTTTGGATGAGATTGAGAGAGATGGGATAACTGTCATACCAACAGCAAGAGCAACACAAATAACAATGAATAGAGACAAAATAAGAGATTTAGCATCTAATAAGCTTCATCTCAAAACTGCTAAATATGTTTATGCATCCAACAGTGATGAAGTCAAAAAAGCTGCTAAAGAACTTGGGTTGCCCGTAATAGTTAAACCAATTATGAGTTCTTCTGGGAAAGGTCAATCTTTCATAAGGAAAGAAGAGGA
Source organism: Prochlorococcus marinus str. MIT 9211 (assembly GCF_000018585.1). Lineage (NCBI taxonomy): Bacteria > Bacillati > Cyanobacteriota > Cyanophyceae > Synechococcales > Prochlorococcaceae > Prochlorococcus > Prochlorococcus marinus. The sequence continues at coordinate 1,070,741 of NC_009976.1, forward strand.
CATTGAGCTTGCCTGGGAACTTGCTCTAAAGAAAGCAAGAGGAGTTTCAAGCAGGGTAATAGTAGAAGAGTTTCTCGAATTCGACTTTGAGATTACATTGTTGACTATTCGTCAAAAAGACGGGTCCACACTTTTCTGTCCTCCAATTGGCCACGAACAAAAAAATGGGGACTATCAATCCAGTTGGCAACCTGTAGTAATTACAGAGAGTCAACTACAAGAAGCACAAGTTATGGCAAAAGCTGTAACTCAAGAGCTTGGCGGAGTTGGAATATTTGGGGTTGAATTCTTTATAACTAAAGAAAGTGTGATTTTTTCTGAATTGTCGCCTAGGCCACATGATACAGGCCTTGTAACGCTTATTAGCCAGGACCTAAGTGAGTTTGACCTTCATGTCAGGGCGATCCTAGGCCTTCCAATTCCTTCAATCACAGTTAATCACCCTAGTGCTAGTAGAGTTATCTTGTCTGAGAAGAATTGCACAAAAGTTGCGTATAGAGGAATTGAAAAAGCTTTGGAAGAAGAAGGTACCAAAATACTAATATTTGGAAAGCCAAGTGCTACAAAAGGCAGAAGGATGGGTGTGGCATTGGCAAAGTCTTCAACCTTAGATAAAGCTCTAATAAAAGCTAATAATTCGGCAATTAATGTAGAAGTAATTCAAGATGATTACTCCAATTAAACCTTATTAAAGGAAAAGTTAGCCTTCCCTTATCAGCATTTTTAACAAATTCTCAGGAAAGGTATGTAGATCTATAAACCAAAGCTTGTGCGAAGTCGAAATAAGAGGGAATTTAAGATTGTAAATGAGGTTTATTAATGCTTGTACTATTCGTCCACTTATTTCTTGGCTTTGTCTTATGGACAACTTTTGCTATTATAAATAAAGGTCAAAAGCATCATCAGATTAATGAAACTTTAATTGCTATTTTCAAAAGCCTGAGAAATATAGGGAATAATATCAAGAAACTCATACAACTTCTTGTTCAAGATTTGCTCGAAGTTGGTTCAAATAAGATGCCGCAAGAACTCGAAAATATTAATGCAAACAATCAAATGGTTACAGAAGAAAACTATGCCTCAACTATTGCCTCAATAAGTAATATTGAGGTTGATGAAGATCTAGCTCTTGATGGCTTTAGTCCTGAAGTAGTTGATTTGATTAACGAAGAAGAGGAAAAAGCAGCTTGAGTTCCTTTGAATTGTTCTTTGGAATAAATGTTAAGATCAGAGTAAAGGTTTGAATAGGAGCTATCTAGTAATAATTGTTATAATCTTTAGAAAAACGCTGATTATACAAAGAATTATCCCTCCATAAATGATGCCTGCGACTCCAGACCCCCAGTCTTTCCAAAAAAATGCACTAATAAGAAAAAATATTAGACCAATTATTAGAAAGTAGATATACATTCAATAAATAGAGTATTTGATAGGTTTAATTAATTTTTTCTAATGAAAAAGTGAATTTTTCATAGAGGATCTCCCCAACGGCGACTAATTTGAAAGCCCCAAGTTCTTGCAAGCTCTATCACTTGTTCATGTGTATTGCATGAAGATAGTTGTTCTCGCCTAAAAGGAAATTGGTCCAATGAATCAATCATCTTATTAAGTTGATCAACCTTCTCAATAAATCTCCGAAGATCTTCTTTTGACATTGCTAGAAATGTGGTGGACAGTCTTGATGGGAAGCTTTGAGTAACATTAAAGCATGATCTATCTCTATATTATCCTTTTCCACAGAGTATGTTTTCAAATAATCTGAGCAATAATTTATTTAATAGAATATAAAATCCTTCATGACTCCTATATTTTTACATATTTAAAGTAAATTTTAAACTTATAAGGCTTAGGAATATACCGTTAATTCTATTCTGGAGAATTTTGATTAACTTGGCTTTGGATCAATCTCTGACAGGCGTTCGATCTTACATTTTTTAAGTTCTTCAAACATTTGTTCTAATCGCTGATTTTGGGCCTCGTCAAGCTCCCTTAGGTAGTTGCTATTGGCCTCACTGTCATTTTTAAGAATCATGGAAGTCCTAGAGTATTACTTAGAGAGGCGCAATAAAATTGTAATCCCAACTAATGTCGCAAGAATCTGCAAAACAATACTGTGAATCATGGTGAGATTATCTATCTAATCTAGTTCTATCGGTAAATTACAGTGAAAGCCATCAGTGATTATTACCTAGAATCAAAGAAGGCATTCCCTCAGATCAGTTTCTCGAAAGCTCTCCTAAGACATTTTTGTCATTTTTTATGTGTTATGGGTGGTTTAACGGAACAAAAACCATCAAATTAGAGGTATGGCTTACGCTTGAGATGAGATGATTAATGAAGATCCTAATAACCTTGCTAAAGAGATAAAACCAATATTAAAAGAAGTGCGCGAGTCCTTACCAGTAATCAAAACCATAATCCTTGCGCCGCTTGCCTTTGGCTACGCTCTAGGAGAAGAATACTTAAATAAAATAGCCAAGCGTCAAGCAGAAGCTAAAAAGCAATCAAAGATATTAGCCCAGCAAAAGCGCACTGAGGAAAGAGAAAAACGATTAGAGGAGCGTAAAGCTGACGAAATTGCCAAAATAGCGGCCGAAAAAAGAGCTGAAGAACGTGAAAAAAGTATTAGAGAAGAAAGCAGGAAAATGACGCCAATGAAATGTTTCACCGCTTTGATTTCAGCTTCTAGTGCACTTGCCCTTGTCGTAGGAGTAACAAGACTTGCCCCAATAGCAACTTGGACAAATAATGTGAATCAATGCGTTAAAGAAAGTTCTGAGAACAATATTTCTGAAAAGAGTTTCAGTGAGATATTTAAAAGCTGCAACAGAAGTCAATAATATAAATCATCAAAAAATTTTCAACTGATTCCCTCCTCCTCAAAAAAAGAACTTCAAATATTGATCATGCCTAATGAAGCCTCTTCAACTTTCAAGAATCTAAGGCAAGTTGAATTGCAGAAATTAAGGCTTCACTTAGTGGTTGAACACTAGGTTCATATCTGCCAACAACACTTCCGTCCTTCCCTATCAAGAATTTCTCAAAATTCCAACTGACATCTCCAGCAGGATCCGCCTTATTCAGGGTTGTATAAGGTTCCGTGGTAAATCCTTTTGCATGAACCTTATTAAAGATTTCAAAATCTGCGCCAAATTTCACCGAGCAAAACTCTTTAATTTCATCTAGTGTTCCTGGCTCTTGATTCCCAAAGTCATTGCAAGGAAAACCCAAAACAGCAAAGCCCTTATCTTTAAACTTATTTTGCAGTTCTTGCAATCCAGAATACTGAGGTGTATTACCACAATAACTAGCGACATTTACTATTAAAAGGACTTTACCCGAGTATTCCCCAAGTTTTTTAATGGTCCCAGTGGAGGTTTGAACGCTTGTTTCAGTAACGCTTACTTTCATAAAGCCTCTTTTAATATCTAAAAACTAGCAGGGGAGGGTATTAATTATTGAAAATATTCTCTCTAAACTTACATAACTCCTCTAATGGAGGCCGATTCGTCAATAAAAGTCTCCATCTAGCCCATTGCCAATAACATATTTGAGCAAACTGCCTAAACAAAGGCCATTTAGTAGGTTCATAAACCCAAGACAAACCGACTAACTTATAAGCCTCTCTAAAAACATCTAAATCCCTAAGGACCTTTCCATCAGATTTAATGCCATGGATCCTAGTCATAGCTTCTTTATAAGTTATCCCTGAAAATTCATCTGGGTTATACTCCCTCGAATCAATATCAATAAATTTAAGCTTATTGTTTTTATCTTTTAGACGTAGAAAAGCCACTTCTCTCGTGCAAAAGGGACATGATCCGTCAAACAATAAAGTAAGTTTTGAGTTTGCCACTAAAGCAAAACCTTAAAGCAGTTAATTATCTCACCAAAAGGTGGACTTAGAGTTGAATTAATACATCATCTATTTTTGTTATTTCTTTTGCAAAGCTTCGGCTAACTAGTCAATATACTCTCAACACTTAATTGAAAATGTCGCTATCCAGAGAAGGGGTCCAAAAAAGTCTTGGGCCAGGGATTTTATTAGCAGGTGCCTGTATTGGCGGGTCTCATCTTATGTCCTCAACAACAGCAGGCGCAAGGTTTGGATTTGCTTTGATTGGCTTGATATTACTTACTAATCTAATTAAGTACCCATTTCTTCTTGTTGGGACTCGTTTTACTGCATCTACAGGGCTCTCATTACTAGAAGGCTTTCAAGCCCGAAATCCATTTTATCTTCCTATTTATCTAATTGTTAGCTTAATAACAGGTACTTTTACTATTGCTGCTGTAAGTTTTGTCTCGGGTCTACTTCTAACAAATATCCCATTATTTTCTCAATTTCCACCAATGGATCTTTCCATTGGTGTACTAGTTATTAGTGGAGTAATTTTGTTGCTGGGACATTACCGAGCACTTGATCGGATATCAAAAGTGCTTGTCATATTACTGACTTTGCTTACAGCTATAGCGGTATATTCCCTTATAAATCGTGCCTCTTTAAGTGATATCAGTATAAATCTAATTAATAGTGATCCAAGCCCGTGGACGTTAGCCAACTTGTCTTTTTTAATTCCTTTAATGGGATGGATGCCTGGCCCAGTTGAATTATGCGTTTGGCCATCTCTGTGGATGTTCTCAAGGTCTAAAGATAGTAACTACAACGCAAGTCCTAAAGAAGCTGAATTTGATTTCAATCTTGGGTATCTAGTCACTGTGGTGACGGCAATATTCTTTGTAACTCTAGGTGCCCTAACTATGTATCGGTCTGGAGACGGAATGCTTGAAGGAAGTGGCGTTTCATTCGCTCAAAATCTTATTCGGCTTTATACAGAAGCTATGGGTGGATGGGCAGCTTGGATTATTATTCCCGCTTCTTTTGCGGCAATGTTTAGTACAACTCTAACTTGTCTCGATGCTTACCCTAGAAGCATTTCTGCTACTCAAGGACTACTCTCTGGGAAAGACCGGGGTCAGTTAACATCCAAGTCAGAGCAAAAACGACTAGAAGTTTGGATCGTTTTACATATTTTTGCAGCCTTGAGTGCTCTTTTGATCGCTAAATCAGATGGTATTGGAATCAAAGACTTTGTCTTTGGAGCAATGACAGGCAGTTTCTTGTCGGCCCCTTTGTTTGCATGGATGGCGATGGATACGATTAACAGCAATTTAGTCTCAAAGGAATATCGTTATGGGCCATTAATGAAATCATTATGCTGGGCAGGATTGTTTTTCCTTATTGGGTTTAGCGTTCTTTTTATCTTCAATGCCTTCTTTGGTTTAGGAATTAGAAGTTAATGTCCTGAAAGCAAAGAAATAGACTCACTTTCTTCAAATTCTTGCGAACGTATAAATAACCATTTTCTTTTAGTGCATGTCCACTCAGAAATTACTAGAGGATTCGCTACAAGAACCTGCCATAGACCAAACAGAAAAATTCCATTGGCATGCAACTCCTATTGGTATAGCAGCCTTGTGTAAACAAGGGGCGTCGAATTCATCTGGCGGCTCGTACGAAGATGCACTAAAAGAAGGATTAGAAGTAGGTCTAGATCTCAGCAGAGAAGAAAAAGAATCACATTATTCAAAGAAAGGCTTAGTGATCCTTTTTTACTCCTAGTCAAAGGACTTCACCTTCTTTAATCTCACATTCAAGTGAAGCCATTGCTTCATTCGGCAAGCCAAGGAAACGATCAAGGAACATATTTCCAGTAGGAGGAATAACTGCTACACCTACAAGTCTAGAAATCTCTTCGTTGTTTAAAGGCTGACCCTTTATGTCGTGAAGATTAGACACCACATGACCAGTACTCAAGGAAGTTGAAACGATAAGCTTAGGGAATTCCCAAAAATTGAAGATTTTTAGAATAAATCTTGCTTCAAAATCAAGCAATACTTCACCGCTATCTCGATCGATAGTTCCTTCAAGCTTATCTAAGACCATATTTATTTCTAATCCAGGGGGAATAGGTAGCCCTAAGAACTTGCTTGTACGCCAGTTTAATGAAGGAATCGAAAACTCATAAGGATCAAATTTCAAGGAGACAAGTCTTTTGTCACCGAGAAAAGTAATGCGAGCAATTCCTCCTCCTCCTCTCGAGTCATAAAGGAAAGGAGGGAAAGAGCCAATTGTCAGTCGACAACCATCAAGGCTTTTTAACCTAATAAAGGAACTCAAATTAAAGAACAAATAACAAAAACAAAGCCTGCTAGAGAATTACCTCCGATTCCGACCACCGTTTGAATTGCGACGACCATCTCTGGAATCTCTCTTTGGCTCTGCTTTGTTAACCCTGATATTTCTCCCCATCCATTCAACGTCCTGGAGATCATTGATTGCTTTTTCCTCATCTGCTTGATTTACCATTTCGACAAATGCAAATCCACGCTTTCGACCTGATTCACGATCGAGTGGTATTTTGCAATCTTTGACTTCACCATAAGTGCTGAATACATATACGATGTCCTCTCGCTCTGCGTCAAAAGAAAGATTGCCGATAAAGATGGTCATGAAAAATTGGACTTGTTAAAAAAGGAATGAGATGAGTGGTCCTAAAGGAAATTCTTTATTGCCAAAGCTAAGGAGCCCAAGCCAATTTAGATAGCCGGTTAGAACTGACAGTAATATGTTATTGCAAGTCAGGCATTACAGAAGATCAGATAATTTAACCTACTATTCTCTTAACAAAGCGATTCAATGTAATAAACGGCTTTTGGAAATAAAAGGTTGCTATAGAATTCACATAAAGGCAATAAAAAGAGAAAACCTAAAATAGAGGCAATGGCAGGTTATGACTAAACTAAAATTAATGAATACTATGAATTGTTGTTATTGTAAAGCCAAGAGATAGTTATAGAAAACTATAAAAAGTCTGAAGCATATAGTCGCATGCTAGCAATTAATCGTAGTGAACATGACTCCTTGAGAAAGAAAGGTTACCAATACTTTTTGAATATTCAATTTCAAAAACTCTGTATATATGATTAATTTGTACTAATTTAGCACTACAACTTACCAGCCAAGACAACTATTAACCCTGAACAGATAAAATATTAACAATCCTTTGGCTATTAATATGTTTATAATGATTCTCTTTTGAAGGTGAATAATTAGATCGTCCATCTATACCAATGAGGCTTTTGGTTGATCTTTTCTTTTATTCTTTCCTTTACAACCTGAATATCTATTTCATTAGGTGTCCAATCATTATATAGTTCATCTGGCCATTGCTCTTTATTAAATAGTCGTCTTGGGTTTGGATTCATTCCCCTTCTCTTCATTTCTTCTATAATATCTAGATATCTTTTATATAAATACTTTCCTTTATTATAAAAGAATCTTACATGACCTGTATTTAATGTAAAGTTTTTAGGCAAAGATTCTTTTGTGATATTCCAATTGGGAGATTTCATTGACCGTTGAAGAGCTGAACCTATCATGAAAATTTCCCTATATTCGGCAATAAGGTGCTGATCAGATAATTCTATAGGTTTAACAAGATTTATTCTAGTCATTATTTATCTAAGAGATTTACTTTAAGGAAAGTATATATACAAGAAATTAAATTAATTTTATAAATGATATGATTTTTTATTTAGCAACTGACCTTCTAAGTACAGAAACATCATAATCTGAAAACCCATTATGAATTAACTTCTTCTCAATATCCTTAACTTTTTTCGTTACTTCTAATGTCAAACCTAATTCTTCCGCTGTCTTTAGCGCAATCAATAAATCTTTATAGTGAAGTCCCAATTTAAACCCTAGGGGATATTGATCTTCTAACATGGCTTTCGACCTATTCGCAAGAGCCCATGAACTAGCGGCCCCTTTACTTAAAGCATCAATTACAATATTCATTGGCAATTCTAATGTCTGTCCTAAAGCAATTGCTTCAGCTACTGCAGCGTAACTTCCAGCTACAAGTATTTGATTGATAGCTTTTACTTCTTGACCTTTGCCAACTTCTCCAAAAGTATAGATATGAGTTGCTATTGATTTAATTAATGGATTTATTTTCCCAAGAGTTTGCTTGCTACATCCAAGAAAAATTGCCAGATCTCCATTTATTGCTCCCTCAGTACCACCTGTGACAGGCGCATCAATATATTGAATATGTTTCTTTGCAAGTGTTCTTTCATTAGACCTAGCACTTGAAGGGCTAATTGTAGACAAATCAATTATAAGACTACCTTTATCGAGACTTTGAGAAGCACCCTTGGATCCAAAAAGGACATCCTCCACTGCATCATCATCACTAACGCAAATAAAAAACACTTCACAACCTTTAGCTACGTCTCTAGGACTTGAGCAAGCGTTAGCACCTTTTAGGCCTGGATCTTTTTCCGCTGTCCGTGATCGTGTATGAACCCTAAGGTTATAGCCTGCTGCTAATAAATTCTTGGCTATTGGAAGCCCAATAGCTCCTAGTCCAACAAAGCCTAAAGACTCTTCTTTCATTCTCTAATCACTCCTAATAAATTAAGGATAATCAGAAAAAAGTAATATATGTGGATTCAACTGCAGTCTTTTGGATTGAGCCAAGTCAACTCATGCCTATCTTTTAAGTCTTGACGTGCCAAGACGATTAATGGAATTGCTATAAGTGAATTATCAATATTCGCTCGGTATTGCTCTATAAGAGCGACATATTTTTTAAAGGTCCAACCATTATTCCCACGATCTTTCCACCTCCATGAGTTCCTAAGAGCCCTATGGAAATCCTCCATACCAAATTCCTTCCAGCACAACTGCATTGCAAATATTGAATCGTAGCCAACTTTTAGGAGCTGGTCATAGAAAATCAATTCAGGTGATTCTCGTGAATTGTCTGTTGGCAATCTTTCTGCCAATTCCATAACTGTGATTTTTTCTAGTCTTAACCAACATCTATTTAAAAGAAAAACTGGTAATTCATACGACCAAGGCTTAGCTTCTAAATCCTTAAAAGTCTCTTGCAAACATTTTTTTTGCTGACTAGTCCAAAATAATAATGTATCCATGATTTCGTCTAAGAGTTCCACATTACGATTTAACCCTTTAGGTTCTCTTTTCTAAGAAGCAGGTTATCAGGAAAGAATAAGCTTACAACTTTTCAACAAAAGGCTTTCTTAAGTAAAATTACGGCTCGAGCTAATAAGTAAAGTAGATTCGCTTTGTTATTTCTGGCCAAGACCAACAACAATTAATTTAGTTATTTAAGGTTTTTCTTGCACACTCATTAGCTGAAACCTTATCACTTTTACCTTCATCCAAAATTGCCGTTAATGCGCAGTCACAAAAATCATCTATGGAACTTTCAGGAAGATTATTGACTGCTGGGTTTGAGTTAGCAGAAAGTTTACATGCATCATATTGGTCTTGGGGGTATGCATTTACTGGTGTCGAAACAAAGCAAAAAAGTATGCCGAGAACTAAAAAGAACCTCATTGAGAATTAAATATGTTTTCTAAACTCTTTTTTACCTCATCCAAATACTCTTTATCAATACTTGGGCTTATTTTCTTTTCCTTTTTTATAGTAAGACCTATCCACAAAACCTGAAGGCCTATAAAGGGGATCAACAAAAGCGAAAATTCAATTAGTCCAGGTCTCATACCAAACAAGTCAATAAAAGTTATGATTAGATTAGAAAAAAATTCTTTGACTAGCTTTCTCTTTCGTTAATTTCATAATAAGGTCTATCATCATAATCAGCATCAGAACAACATATATCTCCATAGACATCTTCCAAAAGGTCATAGGCATCATCATAATTAGCAAATTCCTGGATAGTAACCTCATCCTCCTTCCCATCATGTCTAGTAATAAAAAACCGCATTTGTTAGCAAAGATCAAGCAATAGTGATTATTAACTATATTTCCTAATTATTTTTTTTATTTGGGTATAATCTAGCTATTTTTTTTACCTGTTCAGATATAACTAGCTCTTTTGCCTTTTTATCGGCTAGTGAATCACTGCCTTGACTTGCATTAAAAAAAATAAAAAAGATCATACCAGTAAATAATATCCCAATCGATAATATTAATATACCTAGAGGCTCTGTAGGAGCTAAGAACTCATACCCCAAAGAATTACCACTCATAATTTCATAATAAGGCATTTGTGTATGTACCTGTTGTTAGCATTTTATAGGTTTTTTAAGGTTCTAATGAACAATTACCTTTATATTAATTGATATCAATGAAATTATAGAGCTTGGGGAATACGTAAGAATGTTGCAAGTCCATGAAAGAATGATTCTATAGCTTCCTATCAGCATTAATCAAAATTGATCCTATGGAACTAATCGCTAGTTACCGCACAAAAGGATTTGAGGCTGTTGCTGATGGAGTTATGTCTTTTTTCGATAGACGTATTGATTTACAGCATAGAGGGATTGCCTTTGGCTATGACACAGCTGAGCTTTCAGAGCCAGCAAAAGTTTCAACCGACATAAGTCTTGTAGCAATTGATCGTTCAGACCCTGAGTCATTTGCACTATCAGAAGTAATCATTAGAGGCGTAAATGCTGGACTAAAAAAGTATTTAGACGATCGTCCGCTATTTAAAGAATGCACACCTGAAAAATCGCTTTTTGTAAATCCTATCTTTAATTTGCAACGCTATGCGCCAGGAGAAGGTTTTAAGAAATGGCATTATGACTGGACTACCAGTAATGAGGCCACAGAACCAGTCCATCGACTACTTGCATGGATACTCTATTGCAATGATCTCAGCTCAGCAGGAACAGAGTTTCACTGGCAAAAACATTATGAGGAGGCAGAGCGAGGCAAGCTATTAATCTTTCCAGCAGGTCCCTCACATATTCATAGAGGGCGAGTTAATAAAATCGGTACTAAAACAATTGCCACTGGCTGGATAAATGCAGGGCATAAAGATGCCTATATAGCCCGATTGGCCAACTCTTAAATGTAAGCGTATAGATAGATAATAATGAATGTCATAAGTCTCCTGACAGAATTAATACCGTGTCTACTAATAGGGTATCTACTTGGGAAGTTCAATGAAAATCTATCGGTAGTTATTGCTAGACCGTTAATCAATTTTGGAATACCAATCAGCTTAATGGGCTTATTACTTAAAGTCGGTCTTAAGATGGATTTAATAGAGTCGGCGTTAATGGCATTGGTAGCCATTGGGATTTTAATGACAATATTAGTTGTAATCCCACAGCTTAGAGAGAGTATTTCATGTAAAACATTGCAACTAGGTAGCGGGTTTGGGAATACAGGTTACTTCGGGATTCCAGTAGCACTTACGCTCCTTCCAAGTCAAGCCCTAGGTTACAGCATAGGCTTTGACCTTGGAGCAACGTTATTTATTTGGAGCCTCGGGCCATTGCTCTTAGGAGGTGATGCACATCAATTACTCGGATCGAGGAATTGTAATGGAGTGCTTAAAGCTTTAATTAAGAGTCCAGCTAGTAAAGGGTTGATAGGAGCCCTATTAGTTCAAGTCAGTCCTTGGCATATACAGTTAACATCTTTCCTATGGGGACCATCAAAAATCGTAATAATCCTCGCACTTGTCGTAGTCGGCATGAGATTAGGTTGGATAGGAACGTCTACCAGTTCATCTATTAGAACAAAATTGAGAGTTATCAAATTAAGTTTGATAATGAAATTACTAGGTCTTCCTTCTTTAATGTTTTGTCTATGTCTACTACTCAAATTACCAAATCTCATGCGCAACGCATTGGTTCTACAATCAGCCGCTCCTACTGCGATATCAATATTATTAATCTCTCAAGCGAACTCACATGAGGAAGAAAAGGCATCAAGCCTAGTCGTGTTTAGCACAATCTTTGCTTTAATTACCATACCGTTATGGTCCTTGATCCTAAAGATCTAAATAGTCCTTAACTTGCTACCCTTAAAGAAAGTTCTTTCATGATTGTTGCAGAATTACTCTATAAAGAACTAAAAAGAGTTCCACAACATTGAGATAGATTTATGAGAACAAAAATGTCTCCAAGAAGAGCACTTGCTACTGCAACACTGATGGCAATTTTCCCAACAGGGGTTTTTGTTATCGGATCAAATAAATATTCAGCTTATAATTGCAATCAAATCTCAACCAAGCTTGAAATCTCTTCCAAAGAAAAAAAAAGTTTTGAGCTCGAATGCAATGAATCGCTTAAGAAGTCTCAATGGCTAGCCTTTTATTATGTCTTGTTCACATCAATTCTTGTAAATTGGCCTGTCATACGTTGGCTGGATGATAGGCAATGGTACAGAGAGTGGATCAGGGAAGAAGATAATAGCTAAACACAAAATAAGACAGTCCCAATATTGTTGATTTCTATTATCCGAAAGTTTCTCTACACATTTTTTTTCAAGACCCACCGATATAGATAGAATACAGCTACTCCTGTTAAGGCATAAGGGAGTAGATCATGAAGGGCTAAAAGCAATATATAAAACAATAGTCCCCAAACAAGACTCTTCTTAAGCAGAAGTTGATTCTCTTCGCTAAGACCATTCCACGTTTTAAGCAAGGATTCCATTTGTGTTCAAACTTATATGCTTTCATACTTGCAGCTTTGGACCCATTTGCAATATCTAACACCACAAAATAGACCTAAGATGTCTTGGTTTAATTGTCATGTCTTAAGTGAGAGCTGCGGAGGAGCTTTAGACTGGTAAACAATACTGATTCATTTGGAGCCTATTGATCAAATGAGCAATGTTATATGACTTTAATAAGCCTTATTAATGCCTCTAAAGACTTTGGTATTCGGAGTCTTTTTACAAATCTGGACCTTCACATAAGCCAAAAAGAAAGACTTGGTTTGATTGGCCCAAATGGAGCTGGAAAGTCTACTCTTTTAAAGATACTTGCTGGTATTGAGCCTCTCCTAGAGGGTGAAAGACTTTGCTCACCGTCATTAAAAATCTCACTAGTTGGGCAAGAAAACAAACTAAATAAAGACAAGACAATTCTGGAAGCCGTTCTTGAAGGCTGCGGAGAAAAGCGAGATTTATTGATTCGCTTCAATAAACTTACAAGTGCGGTTGCAAAAAATCCCCAACAAAAAAACTTACTAGCTCAACTGGGACATACAAGCGAGCTAATGGATACAGCCAACGCATGGAATCTCGAACAACAATGCAAAGAAATTCTCAGAAGGCTCGGGATTCATGACCTAGGAATACCAATAGGAGAGTTATCTGGTGGTTATCAAAAACGAATAGCGCTTGCCTCCGCATTAGTAGCCAATCCTGATGTATTACTTTTAGATGAGCCAACAAATCACTTGGATGCTTCAGCAGTTGAGTGGCTTCAAAGTTGGCTAGATACTTATAAAGGCGCCCTTGTGCTTGTAACTCACGATCGATACGTGCTTGACAAGGTTACGAAAAGAATGATTGAAGTTAATAGTGGAATAGCCAGGAAATACTCAGGAAACTATACAAATTATCTTCAGCAAAAAGTTCAGGAGGAGTACTCTGAAGCAGCTAGCAAGAAAAAATTTCAAGGTATTTTAAGGAAAGAATTATCTTGGTTAAGACAAGGGCCAAAAGCAAGAAGTACAAAGCAAAAGGCTCGCCTTCAAAGGATTGCTGATATGCAAGCAAAGCCTATTAATCAACCGAAGCAAACTTTAGAAATACATTCGCTCAGCAAAAGGATAGGGAAAATAGCAATCGAAACAGAAGCTCTTCGATTAACAATTGATGGGAAAGAGAAGAGCCCAGTTCTTTTTGATGAATTTACTTATAGTTTTAGCCCAGAAGATAGAGTGGGTATTATTGGACCAAACGGAAGTGGAAAGTCGACTCTTTTAGACCTAATAGATGGGAGAAGGACTCCAAATGGAGGATTAATTCGATTAGGCGAAACGGTTAAAATTGGTTACCTTGACCAGCACACCAATGATTTAAATACTGGTAAAGGCTTGCAAAGAAAGGTTATTGATTTTATTGAAGAAGCTGCAATTAGAATAAATACAGGGAAACAACAAATCACTGCATCCCAATTACTAGAAAGATTTCTTTTTTCTCCTGAGCAACAACATAGTCCCCTCAACAAGCTTTCAGGAGGAGAGAAGAGGAGACTTAGCCTATGCAGATTGCTTATTCAAGCTCCAAATATATTACTTTTAGATGAGCCAACTAATGATTTAGATATAAATACATTGAGTGTACTGGAAGATTTCATTGAAGATTTCAAAGGCTGTGTTGTTATTGTTTCACACGACCGTTATTTTTTAGATCGTACAGTCGATATAATATTCAACTTTGAGTCTGGGAAGTTAAGAAGATATCAAGGGAATTACAGTTATTTCCTAGAGAAAAAAAATGCACAAAATACTAATGAAAAGAAGAAAGTTAATAGCATTAAAAAAGTTGGTAAAAACTCAAACATTGCTATAAAGAATACTAGCCAAGAAAAGAATGATTATGAGAGAAACAAACCAAGGAGGCTTACCTTTAAAGAATCAAGAGAGCTTAAAGAATTAAACGAAGAATTACCTAAACTAGAAGAGATAAAGTCTTTATTAGAATCTAAGATTGCAAGTGGGGCAGGAGATATCATTAAGAATAGTTTAGAGCTTGCTCAAATAATTGAGAGTCTTGAGAAGGCAGAGACCAGATGGATTGAGCTCAGTGAGCTTAACGAATAAGAAAGACTGTGATTGATTGAAAAATCAATTTTCTCTATATCCATAACAAGAATTCACACATTAGATATATAGATAGTTTGCTTTAGCTAAGTTATATATTAATAAGCCCTTAACCCTATTATCTGAAAAGCTATTTCCATCTATTATTTAGAAATGGGATCTTTTTCTAAGGCTCTTGATTTAAATGGAGCAAATACGACTACTTCAATTGTCTTGACGACAATGGTCATATTTCTTGTAGTTCTTGTCGCTGGACTGTCTTTGACATTTATTAGGCAGCTTAATTCCGTTAAAAAAAGTCAGCCGCTGAAATCTATAGACAAAAGACCTAAAGGGTTTTAAAGGTAGTCAAAAATAAGACATGTAGCTACCTAAAGAATTCTCTAAACTTAACCTGGCAAATCATCTGCCAAAGTTTTCACTGGATTGCTATGGAGGAGACAACTGTATTTGCAAGTTTAATAATAAGCCATCGATAATTTATTTTACTTGAATTTCAATAGATCAAAAGCTGCACACTATTGAGACGAAATTGGGAGAAGGAGTTGATGACTATCATCAACCTATTTCAATGGCACAAAGTAGGAGTCAAATCATAAGTAATGATGTTAATCATTTATAAGGTGAAAAATTAAACTTTTGGCCGCCAATACTTGCCTCGTACATCAATCCTCCCTTTGACAAAGTCAAAACTCCGACACCATCACTATATGCCGCTTCTGTTGCTGCACCTTCAGTTATCAGTGCAGCACTTGCTGATGCGCCAAATTCGAACTTCCCTTGAGTGAATCTATCTGTATCACTTTTATTCTTAAAGAAAATAATTTGGCTGAAAGCTTGCCCCCCTAGCTGAAAGCCTACTGAGACTTGTGTCATAGACGTTGATCCAATTGCCTTACATTTTTGAAAGACTTCCCCATCCCCGCGAGCTCCACCAATTCCAATGCCACCTTTTACAACATTTGGGAAGACAGCATATGCATTGGATTGTTTAAAGTAGTTCTTTAACCTTGGCACCTCTTTAAACTTCTCAAGAGCAATCAGGCTTCTTTTAGTGGCGCCTTCTTCAGATATACATTGCCTCAGTGCTGATTGAGCATCATTTTGCAAAGCACCACTTAGTCCAACAATAGATATCAATAAGATAGATCTTAAATCAAGTCTTCTCATTTAGAATCTTTAAAAAAACCATCTCCTAATATTAATACCTAAACGTTCAATACACACTACATAAAACCTAGCCTTTGCCCTTAGTTTGATAACATCTTGGAGCGTTAAACAAAATAAAGCCTCTTAGGTAAAACCCTCATAATATGTATGCATGCATCAATAAGTTCGATGGGAGAAGCTAAAAGGAGAAAAGAGCAGGGCCTTCCACCCAAGGAAAAGAAAAGAGAGAAGATTGAAGAAAAGTCAAATTTACTAAGCAAGTTTTTCAAAAGTCCTAGATTTGGCTTATATCTTGGAGCGGTTTTTATTATTTACTTAATTTACGACGCAATCCGCTTCTACACGCATGGCTAATTTAGAGGTCATAAGTGTCTCTTAAGAGCATGGGTCTTGATCGATCATATTTTTTGACACTTTTCATCAGCCTACAAAGCACAAGAATAGTTATGGTTAATTTAGTCGACAGAACCCTTTTCCCATGCAGCAAAACTTCTAACCGCCTTCACTTTCTATCTGAACAATCTGATTATCTAGAATAGGTTGACTTTGTAGGGAAATCTCTTCTATCTCTTCCTCTAGAGATTGCTTTGGATAACTACACCCTGTTATTACTATTGCCAGAAAAATATTGGACCAGTTGAAGTAAGGAGTGTTTCATAACATCCAGAAAAGAAATTTATTAGATATGTCTGCAATCATCATAAATAAAACTAATATTTAAGGTTAGAGCGGCTAAGACCCAACTTCAAAAATTGAAGCAGACTTCTAAGTATATAGTAAATTTAGAACTAACTTAAGCAATTAATTATGGCAGGCCTTCAATTAGCAAAGGAAGACAAAATTATTTTTGGGGTTTGCAAAGGTCTTGAAAATTCTAGAAGAGGCTCTGCATTCCTTTGGCGAATTATTTTTATAGTTTCAACGTGCACATTAGGTTTCCCATTCTTGATTTATATAGGCTTAGCCTTATTCCTACCAAAATCAAAATAAAAGTAATCTTTAAACATTAAACAAGAACTCCATTGCATCAGGCTATGACTAGCGTTTGACCGTCTAAAAAGTGGCTAGACCAAACACGAAAAAAGTTAGACTAAATTCTCAATGGTTAGACAAGCTTTAAGACGGAATTAAGACAGGTTGGTATAGCACTGAGAACCATGAATTCTTTTAAAATTTCTCCTTGAACTGAGTTGAGTCTCCATAATTGAGATATGAAACGCTTACTACTTCCCCTACTCGCTGCTCTTGCATTACCTACTGCTTTGTTGAGTATTGGAATCCCTGCGATTGGCATGGATACAAACCTTAGCTTGAATCAATTAAAACATTTAGAACGAACATACTGACATCTTTAAAGAGAAGATTGATCACCAAAAAAGTAAAAGATTTATTTGAAGAATATCAAATAATGATTAATGATGATTAAACCTTAATCTATTAACCTCTTGGAATCATCTAGCTTTCACCCTACACCTTATCTAATGATAGGAATTATTTTATTTTTCTTATTTGGTTCAGTAGCATATGGAATGTACAACTCATTTGGTCCTGGCGCCAAAGGATTGACAGATAGTATTGATGAACATGCACGTATGCATGAATTAGGCATTGCTCATACTCATGGAGACAACTAAAGTTTAATGTCTTATTTAAATGATTCTTACTTAAAGCAAATGGCTGAATCGGCTATTTTCTTCAATTCAGACTACAGCTTAATGGCATTCATCCTTATATTAACTACTGCATTTTTACTAGGATTCTCTTTTATAATAATATTCCTGAGTCTAAACAGGAATAGTTTTGTGCACCTAAAAGATTAGGAATCTGTCAAAAATAAATCAATTAATCATCGAAAATCATTCAAAAGACGTTTTAATCAATTAAAAGTATTTGATATGATCAAGTTTCTGACTATTTGCAAGAGGATAATTATAATAAAAGGATAGTCAAATGAACTGTGCAAGAAGGGATCTGCCTATACATTAAACAAGAATTCCATTACGTCACCCTCTTCTACGACATAGTCCTTACCTTCACTTCTTAACCAGCCTTTGCTCTTTGCTTCAACGAAAGAACCTGCTTCCAACAGCTTTCTATATCCAATAGTTTGCGCCCTAATAAATCCTCTTTCAAAGTCAGTATGTATTACTCCTGCAGCCTGAGGTGCTGTCATTCCTTGCTTAATAGTCCAAGCTCTGCTTTCCTTTTCTCCAGTGGTGAAGTATGTTTGCAATCCCAAAAGATCATAAGAAGTTCTTATAAGGCTTTGTAGTCCACCTTCTTTAACGCCTAGATCATTTAAGTAATCTAATCTCTCTTGTTCTCCTAAATCAATTAGTTCTGATTCAACTTGTGCTGAAATTTTCACATTCTGAGAGCCTTGAGAGACCGCAAAATCATTGACTTTAGTTGAGTAAGCATTCCCTATAGCTATATCATCTTCGGTTAAATTACTAGCGTAAATAATAGGTTTGGATGTAAGTAGACCTAAAGGTTTAACCAAAATCCTTTCTTCATCTTGTAAATCTACCTCTCTAGCTGCACCACCCTGTTGAAGTGTCAGATTGATTCTTTCTAAAGCTGCATATTCAAGTTGAGCGTCCTTATTAATTCTGATCTGTTTCTGTAGTCTCTCTTTTCGTTTCTCTATTTGAGCAAGATCAGACAAGCCAAGCTCTAAATTGATTATTTCAATGTCTCTAATAGGGTCTACTGAACCAGAGACATGGATAACATTCTCATCTTCAAAGCACCGAACCACATGAACTATCGCATCTACCTCTCTTATGTTTGCAAGGAATTTGTTCCCTAAACCTTCTCCCTGACTAGCACCTTCAACAAGTCCTGCAATATCAACAAACTCAATTCTTGCAGAGATTATCTCCTTACTAGAACTAAGCGCTGCAAGTAAGTTAAGCCTTTCATCAGGAACTGCAACTGTCCCAATATTTGGTTCAATAGTACAGAATGGGAAGTTAGCTGCTTGAGCCTGAGCATTCGCTACCAAGGCATTAAATAAAGTTGATTTCCCAACGTTTGGCAGGCCAATGATTCCAACTTTCAGCATAAGAAAAGCTCTTGAGCGATATGCAAACACTAATTTGATTAAAATAAACCCTCTTGGGAGGCTTAACCAACAAAATATGATTAAGGCCATCTCTTCTAATCAAAAACGATTTTATTAATTGCCCACAAATAAACCATCATTCCTTAACTCTCTCAGACAAATGGTCGGTGCCACTTTCAAACAGAAAAAGTTAATTAGTCTCTTTTCTTTTCTTTTAGTACTAATAGGGGGTGGAGTTGTATGGAAAATTGGACCTGGCAAGGGAAATGCCAGAGATATCACAAGCTATACAATGAATGCGGAGAAAGGTAAACTCCCTTCTATTATTAGTGCAAGCGGCGAATTACAAGCTGAGAAAACTATTAACGTGAACCCTCATCGACAAGGGCTTATTCAAGAGGTTTATGTAGAGGAAGGAGACCCAGTTGCGAGGAACCAATTAATTGCAAAAATCAGTGACAGAGATTTTCCATTTCGCCTAAGTGAGCTAAGAGCTGAGTTTGAAAATAAACAGTCTGCATTTAAACGTCGAAAACAACTTTTTGATGAAGGGGCAATAAGTGCAGAAAAATACAGCGAGTATAAAAAAGATTTTCTAACAAGCAAGGCTCGCCTTGAACAAATACAAGTTGAAGGAGAAGAACTATTGATTCGAGCCCCCTTCAAGGGAATGGTAACAGCAAGATATGTAGAACCAGGTTCTTTTGTTTCCCCTAATTCAAGGTCATCAACAAATCAAGGCTCACCTAAAACTTCTGTTGTTGAGATCTCACAAGGCCTTCAAGTGATTGCAAAAGTTCCTGAGAGTGAGATAGGTCGTATTCAAAAAGAACAAAAGGCAAGTGTTCGTGTAGAAGCTTTCCCTGATGAGAGATTTGAATCAATTGTCAATAACATTGCTCCTAGAGCTGTAAGAAGCAATAACGTAACTTCCTTTGAAGTGAAATTGTCATTAATTAGTCCACCCCCCAAATTAAGAATTGGGATGACTGCTGATGTTGAATTTCAAGCAGGTAAAGCTGAAATGGAAACACTAGTTCCTACAGTTGCAATCGTTACAAGAGAAGGACAACCTGGTCTCTTGATAGTTGGTGAAAACAACACACCTTTATTCCAAAAAGTAGAGCTTGGCTCTAGTAGTGGAAGTAAAACAGCAATACTTAAAGGAGTAAGTCCAGGCGATCCAATCTTTATCGATCTCCCACCATGGGCAAAAGGGAAAAGGGACTAATCATATCTCTACCAAATTACTAATTTAAACTCAATGACTAGTGAACAGAAAAAACCAACTTTACTTCTTGTTGATGGGCATTCACTGGCTTTTAGAAGTTTTTATGCATTTAGCAAAGGAGGTGAAGGTGGTCTTGCAACGAAAGAAGGCCTACCGACAAGTGTTACTTATGGTTTTCTCAAAAGCCTGCTAGATAACTGTAGAGCAATTAGTCCTCAGGGAATAACAATTGCATTTGATACTCCCGAGCCAACATTTCGGCACAAAACTGATCCAAATTATAAAGCGAATAGAGATATTGCTCCTCCAATATTCTTCCAAGATTTAGAACAGCTACAAATAATCCTTGAGAAGGATCTCAACCTCTCAATATGTACTGCTCCTGGATATGAAGCTGATGATGTACTTGGGACATTAGCGAACAAAGCAGCTGACAATGGTTGGATAGTCCGTATTCTTTCTGGAGACAGAGATCTCTTTCAATTAGTAGATGATGAACGAAATATAGCTATAATGTATATGGGTGGTGGCCCTTATGGTAAGAGTGGCAACCCTACTCTAATAAATGAAGCTGGTGTCAAGACAAAGCTTGGTATCGTACCAACAAAAGTCATAGACTTTAAAGCTCTAACTGGAGATAGTTCAGATAATATTCCTGGTGTCAAAGGCGTGGGACCAAAAACAGCAATCAATCTTCTAAATGAGAATAAGGATCTTGATGGTGTATTTGCCTCCTTAGAACTATTAGAATCACAAGGAGAGAAAGCTTACAAAGGAGCAATCAAAGGTGCTTTAAAAGCAAAGCTTAAGCAAGGCAAAGACAATGCCTATCTTTCACGCCATCTTGCAGAGATTCTAGTAGAGGTACCTATTGAGCCTCTACCATCTTTTAAATTAAGTGAAATCAACAGAGAAAATCTAGAAAACTCTCTTCAAAAGCTTGAATTAAATAGCCTAGTTCGACAAATGCCAGCTTTTGTTGCCACATTCTCACCTGGTGGTTTTAGTGCCCACAAAAAAACTATTAATACAAAAAGCTCAAATACCTCAAGCAAAAACCAACAAAATAGAGAAAATTTGCCAGACGAGAAAGAAGGCATACCAACTATTATGCCTCAAATTATCAGCAATAATTCTGAACTTTCTGTCCTTATAGAGAACCTATTGCAACTTGACGACCCTATACAGCCTGTCGCCATTGATACAGAGACTACAAGTTTAAATCCATTTCAATCTGAATTAGTGGGAATAGGTCTTTGCTGGGGGGAAAGACCCGAACAAATCGCATATATTCCTTTAGGTCACATAACTGAAGACCTATTTGAAGACCAGTCAAGTAATCTACAGCTACCATTAATAGATGTAATAAAAGGATTATCTCCTTGGCTTGGCAGTTCAGAGCACCCAAAAGTACTTCAAAACGCCAAGTATGACCGATTAATATTTCTCCAGTATGGGATCCCTTTAGAAGGCGTAATAATGGACACACTGCTGGCTGATTACCTTTGTGATGTAACTCATAGGCATAGCCTCGAGGCAATGGCAAAAAGAGAATTTGGGTTTACGCCAACAAACTTTAATGAAATTGTTGGCAAAGACGAAACCTTCAAGAATGTAAGCATCAGTACAGCAAGCCTCTACTGTGGCATGGATGTATATCTAACAAGAAAACTCTATTTTCTGAAGAAATCCAATCTAGAAGAAATGGGTCAAAAGCTAATCGAACTTCTCGAAAAAGTAGAGCAGCCTCTTGAACCAATACTTGCAGATATGGAGGCTAGAGGTATCCGGATTGATATTCCTTATTTAAAAGAGCTGTCAATTGAGTTAAACAAAGCACTTAAAAACATAGAAAAAAGCGCCTACAAAATTGCAAAAACTGATTTCAACCTGAGCTCTCCGAAGCAATTAGGGGAAGTACTATTTGAGCAATTAGGCCTTGACAAGAAAAAGTCTAGGCGCACAAAAACTGGTTGGAGTACAGATGCCAATGTGTTAGAGAGGCTTCAAGGCGATAACCCTATTGTTCCTTTAGTTATAGAACATAGAACACTTAGCAAGTTACTTAGTACATATGTAGAAGCCCTGCCTCAACTAGTTGAGGCACAAACTGGAAGAGTACATACTGATTTCAATCAAGCAGTTACTGCAACAGGAAGGTTGAGTAGCAGTAATCCAAACTTACAAAATATCCCTATCCGCACTGAATTTAGTCGTCGTATCCGCAAAGCTTTTCTGCCTAGAGAAGGCTGGCAATTATTAAGCGCTGACTATTCACAAATAGAGCTTAGGATTCTTGCACACCTTTCGGGAGAAGCCTCCCTTCAAGAGGCCTATAGGAATGGAGATGATGTTCATGCATTAACGGCAAAAATCTTACTAGATAAAGAATCAATTACTTCTAATGAGAGGCGTCTAGGGAAAACAATCAACTTTGGAGTAATTTATGGGATGGGTGTTCAACGTTTTGCTCGTTCAACAGGAGTATCGCAATCAGAAGCTAAAGACTTCTTGAACCGATACAAAGAGAGATATACAAATGTTTTTTCATATTTAGAGCTTCAAGAGAGACTGGCTTTAAGTAAAGGCTTTGTAGAAACCATACTTGGCAGAAGACGTCACTTTCATTTTGATAAGAATGGCTTGGGTCGCCTACTAGGGAAAAACCCCTTAGAAATAGATCTAAAGCTGGCTCGTAGAGCTGGAATGGAAGCTCAACAACTTCGAGCTGCAGCTAATGCACCAATCCAGGGCTCTAGCGCAGATATTATTAAAGTGGCCATGGTTAAGCTCGACAAAGAATTAAAAAATGAAGGATTGCCAGCCAACTTACTTTTACAGGTACATGATGAGTTGGTTCTAGAGGTAGATCCAACAGCAACTGAACAAGTTAAGGCTTTAGTAATTCATACAATGGAAAAGGCTGTTTTGCTTAATGTTCCACTAGTTGTAGAAGCATCCGTAGGCAAGAATTGGATGGATGCAAAATGAAAAAACAACCAATAGTAGACACCTCTGATAAGAAGCCCAATGTTCAAGTGGCATTTAAATTAACCAACACTCTTACTCAACAGACTGAAGTTTTCAATCCACTAAAACCTAATCATGTAACCATCTATTGTTGTGGAGTTACTGTCTATGACTTATGTCACCTTGGCCATGCCCGTAGTTATATATCTTGGGATGTCCTGAGACGATACTTTATCTGGCAAGGATATAAAGTCACTTTTGTCCAAAACTTTACGGATATCGATGACAAAATAATTTCTCGAGCAGCTAAAGAGAACTCCACCATGAATGAAGTGAGCGAGCGTAATATCAAAGAGTTTCATAAAGATATGGATTCACTAGGAATTTTGCGCCCAGATCGAATGCCCAGGGCGACAAAGTGCATAGATGGAATTCGTTCAATGATTCAAGATTTAGAAGCTAAAGGCGCAGCTTATTCAACAGAAGGAGATGTCTATTTTGCTGTAATGAGACATCCAAATTATGGAAAACTAAGTGGTAGAGATCTATCAGCGCAACAACTAAATGCTGAGGGTCGTGTAACAGAAAAGGAAAAAGCTCGCAAGCAACATCCTTTTGATTTTGCTCTATGGAAGAGCGCAAAAGACGGAGAACCAAGCTTCTCTTCCCCCTGGGGGAGCGGTAGGCCTGGCTGGCATATTGAATGCTCCGCAATGGTTCTTCAAGAGCTTGGTGAAACAATCGATATTCATCTCGGAGGAGCAGATCTTGTTTTCCCTCATCATGAAAATGAAATAGCGCAATCAGAAGCTGCTACTGGTAAAAAGCTAGCAAATTATTGGCTCCATAACGGCATGGTAAATGTCGGAGGGCAAAAAATGAGTAAATCCCTTGGCAATTTCACAACAATAAGAAGTCTTTTAGAGGAAGGCGTCTCAGCAATGACACTGAGGTTTTTTATTCTGCAAGCCCACTATCGCAAACCACTGGATTTCACATTAGAAGGACTTGAGGCTGCTTCATCAGGGTGGAAAGGACTTAATACTGCTATCTGTCTAGGCGAAGTCAACAAAAACATTCTTCAATGGCCCAAGCATCCAGTCAATAAAACAACAGAGACAAACTCTACGCCTACTGAGGCTAGAGAGGAGTTAGATCATTTACGTCAACGTTTTATAGATGTTATGAATGATGACCTCAATACTTCAGCGGCCATGGCTGTACTATTTGAGCTGGCACGACCTTTAAAGTCTATAGCAAATGAAATCGAACGTAACCCTTACAAGCAAATCCCTGATATCAAAGCAAAAAAATTATACGCAAGGTGGCTTACTCTCGTTGAACTTGCGAATGTTCTTGGCCTTCAAGGAGAAATGAAACAAGAGAACTTGTCAAGAAACTCATCAATACCTAATAAAAGTGTAATTGAAGAAGCAATTAAACAACGCAGTGCGGCCAAACGAGTACGCAATTATGAGAAAGCGGATCAAATAAGGGATGACCTAAAAAAACAGGGAATAGAGTTAATTGACAAATCTGAAGGTGTTACTGATTGGATTCGAATTTAATTTTTTTGTCATTCCCTCTCAGATAATGAATTTTTTGCTTTAGATCAAACCATAGAATGAGAGACTATATGCAGTTGTCTGGGCAATGTGAAAGCTATCAGCGTGCTGGGCTCCACTGGTTCTATTGGTACCCAAACTCTTCAGATAGCCGAAGAATTTCCGGAGCAATTCAAAGTTGTTTCTCTAACAGCAGGTCGCAACCTAACCCTGTTAATAGAGCAAATAAAAAAACACAGTCCTGAAGTAGTCGCTCTTGCAGAAGAATGTCTTGTCCAAGAGCTTCAAGAAAGACTAGATAATATAAATCCCTCAGAAAAACCCAAAAAATTCCCGAAATTGTTTGGAGGTCCCGAAGGTCTAAACATTGCGGCTTCTTGGGACCACTCTGACCTTGTCGTCACTGGAATAGTTGGCTGTGCAGGTCTTTTACCAACGCTAGCCGCAATAAAAGCCGGTAAAGATATTGCGCTAGCCAATAAAGAAACTCTTATCGCAGCAGGGCCAGTTGTATTGCCAGAATTAAAGAAAAGTGGAAGTAGGCTATTACCAGCTGATTCCGAACATTCAGCAATATTCCAATGCCTCCAAGGCACACCTTGGGCCGAGAATGCACGTCTCTCAACAGGGGTACCAACACCTGGGTTAAGAAATATTCAACTCACTGCATCTGGAGGTGCTTTTAGAGACTGGTCAATCGATGAGCTGAGAAATGCATCTGTTAAAGATGCAACAAGTCATCCCAACTGGAGCATGGGGAAAAAGATTACTGTCGATTCAGCAACTCTTATGAATAAGGGGCTAGAAGTTATAGAAGCTCATTATTTATTTGGTCTCAATTACAACCACATAGAGATTGTCATTCATCCACAAAGCATTATTCATTCAATGATTGAATTGGGAGATTCATCTGTTTTAGCCCAAATGGGTTGGCCAGATATGAAGCTTCCAATTCTCTATGCAATGAGCTGGCCAAATAGAATAGAAACTCCTTGGAAAAGGCTAAGTCTTCCTGAAATAGGGAGTCTAACCTTCAAATCACCAGACACTGCTAAGTATCCATGTATGGAACTTGCCTATTCTGCTGGAAGATCAGGAGGTACGATGCCCGCCGTTCTCAATGCAGCGAATGAAGAAGCTGTAGCACAATTCTTAAAAGAAAAAATTCATTTCCTAAGCATTCCAAAAATAATTGAGAGTGTTTGCGAACAACATAAAAATGACTTAAATCAGAATCCTAAGCTTAATGATGTAATTGCCGTGGACGAATGGGCTCGAAGAGTAGTTAGAGAAAACGTACTAACTAATGCTAATAGATATTCCATGGCTAACACTGCAGAATGAATCTGCAAATCAGCCATCATCTTTTATTATGTGCATCACCTAAGAATGCATTATGTTGTAAACCGGAGAATGGAATCAATAGTTGGAAAAGACTTAAAAAAATCTTAAAAGATTTAAACCTAGAGGATCCTCAACGTCCAGAAGGAATTGTATTACGAAGCAAAGTGGATTGTCTAAGAGTTTGCAAGGAAGGTCCCATTCTTTTAATTTGGCCAGATGGAATTTGGTATGAGAAAGTAACTCCAGATTTGATTGAGCAAATAATTAATCAACACGTAATTGGTGGGATCCCAATACAAGAATTTATATGCAAACAAACGCCTTTACAGAAATACTTATGAGCACATCTAACTCGCTAGCTTGATAAGCCAGCGCTTTACAACTTCATCACTCCAACAACCATTTACTCCATGAAATCCATTATGCCCCCCTCTAGAGGAAAGGCATATATCTACTTTAAAAGGTGGTTTGTAAGATCCCATCTTTTCTGACAACTTCCTAAGCGCTGCTGAAGGAACCCATGGATCATCCAAAGATTGAACAAACAGTGTATTAGGCAAATCATAAGGATCCCCAAGGAGTTTCTTTAATGGAGAGGCTTTCTCGTAGTACTCATCAACATCCTTATACCCCCATCGTGGGGCTGTGATAGCAGAGTCAAATAATCGAATAGATGAGACTTTTAATAAGCTCGAATTATTTCTGCCAATTAAAGCATCTCGTTCAGCATCAATGAGTCCAAAGGGGTCTGCAATAGTTTGTTTAACCAGACGCCGCAAAAGCCAATTCTGATAAAAGCGATTACGCGGTCGTTCTATAGCAGCACTACACTCCACTAAATCTAAAGGGCTACTAATACAGGCTAAGCCGTCTAAAACTGCCTGGTTTTGGAAGATTGAATGATGAGCTAATCCAGAGTAGGCATTCAATAAAATTGTTCCTCCAAGTGATATGCCCACTCCAAAAAGTGGTAGTGATTCTGGCTTACAGTTCTCTGTGAGTGCTAGCGAGCGACAAATTTCCCTAGCTTTAACTAACACAGGCTTTAAGTCACTGTCACATTTTGCTGAATATGTGCCCGGTGCAAATTTTCTTCCAGGATCAGCGCCTCTAAGATTCAACCTCAAGACAGCAAAGCCTGCTTTCAAAAAATTTAAAGCCATGCGTCTTAGACCACTACGTCTACTGGAGCCTCCTAAGCCGTGAAGAATTAAAATCACCCCACGAATCTCAAGAGACTTATGTGGTCGGTTCAGGAAAGCAATTAGATGCCCAGCGCCTCTCTCTTTATTAGGC
The DNA here is from genome assembly GCF_000018585.1 of Prochlorococcus marinus str. MIT 9211. Lineage (NCBI taxonomy): Bacteria > Bacillati > Cyanobacteriota > Cyanophyceae > Synechococcales > Prochlorococcaceae > Prochlorococcus > Prochlorococcus marinus. Next base: position 1,098,018 of record NC_009976.1, read on the forward strand.
ATTGAAGGTATTTCTATTTGAATAATTTCTCCTGTTGCAGGAAGCAGCTGATCTCTGATAAAAGTATCTCTAAGTGTTTGTAGATCTCCCCCTAGCCAAGGGAACTTCTCTTGGAAAGGATCTATTCCAAGTTCTTTAAGCAACACTAATTCATTCAACCTTTACTACCAATACCCAACTCCTTCAATTCCACTAAAAGGTCACCTAGTACTTTTTTTGCATCACCAAAAACCATAGACGTATTAGTTAACTCAAACAAATCATTTTTAATACCTGAATAGCCTGCACTCATACCTCTTTTCACAACAAATACTGTTCTGGCATCTTGGACATCAAGAACTGGCATCCCATATAAAGGAGAACTTGGATTATTTTTAGCCTGTGGATTAACTACATCATTTGCACCAAGAACAAGAACAACATCAGTAGCAGGAAACTCGGGATTGATAACATCCATTTCCTTCAACTGTTCATATGGGACATCAGCTTCTGCTAGAAGAACATTCATATGACCTGGCATTCGACCTGCAACAGGATGAATTGCATAAGTAACATTAATCCCATTAGCTTCCAACGATCGAGTAACTTCCCTAAGAGTATGTTGAGCCTGAGCGACTGCTAATCCATAACCTGGAACAATTACAACTCTTTCAGCAGCTTCTAGTGTTAAAGCACATTCCTCAACACTGCAACTTGTAATATTTGTATATTCCCCTGCCGTTCCTTCACCAGAAGATGTATCGACGCCAATAGCACCTCCAAAAAGCACAGATATCAGAGATCTATTCATTCCATTGCACATAACTTGAGTCAGTATTAACCCTGCCGCTCCTACCATTGCACCAGCAACTATTAGAAGCTGACTACGAACAACAAAACCTGCTGCTGCTGCTGCTACGCCGGAGTAGCTATTAAGCAACGAAATAACTACAGGCATATCAGCACCACCAATAGGCAATGTGACTCCTATCCCAAGCAAACTAGAACTAATAACAAGTAGAAAAAGCCCTCTGTCGCCACCAATTGAGATTTCAAAGAAAGCTATTAAAGCTAGAACAAACAAAGCAATATTGACAATATGACGAATCTTGCTTTGCATCCATGGTGGAGTCGAAAGCCATCCCTGTAGCTTCGCCATTGCAATTATTGATCCTGTAAAGGTAATCGCCCCTACAAAAACAGAGATCCCAATAGAGATTTTTTCAACCAATCCATTTTCAAGTTGTGCTGTTGTATTGGAAAAAAGGGCAACTGCCAAAGCAACAAGCAAAGAAGACATTCCTCCGCAGCCATTAAACAATGCCACTGTTTCTGGCATGGCAGTCATTGGGACCCTTTTTGCAGTAATTGCTCCTAAGCATGCTCCTATCACTGAGCCAAAGACTATCCAAAGCCATGCAGTAAGAGATATACCAATATCTCCAAGAGAATTGACCAACACCCCAAATACGGCAAGGGTCATTGCTACAGCAGCAAGACGATTAGCTTCTCGCGCAGATCTAACTTTAGAAAGTCCCTTGATCCCTAAAGCCAAAAAGAGAACAGCTAATAGGTCGATAGAGTATTTAAGAATTTCGGTAAACGTCATCAAAACTTCTCCTATTTACGAGGTGATTTACGACTAAACATTGCAAGCATCCTGTCTGTTACAAGGAATCCACCAACTACGTTGAACAGTGCGAACCCTAAGGAAACAGCACCCATAACCAATAAAGGAATATTGTTACCAGCTTTAATTATCAAGGTTAAAGCTGCGAGCATTGTGATCCCTGATATCGCATTAGCTCCACTCATTAAAGGCGTATGCAAAGTAGGAGGCACTTTCCCAATCAACTCCAATCCAAGAAGACTTCCAAGAAGAAGTACCCATAGAGCTTCACTTAAGAAAGACATTAGTTTGTACCTCCTGCATTAAAAACATTTTCATGTCGAATAACACCATTTTCGCTAATTAAAGAGCCATCAATCATTTCATCATTTGTATCAAGAATAAATTCTCCATCTTTAACCAATGGACTAATTAAAGACAGCAAATTCCTTGAATACAAAACACTTGCATGATTAGGAACGCTACATGGCAAATCTGAAGCACCTATAAGTCGAACACCTTTCCTAACAATTGTTTCTCCAGGTTTTGTTCCAAAACAATTTCCTCCCTGAGAAACTGCAAGATCTATAACAACTGAACCTGGTCTCATTTGATCCAGCATTTCTTCATTCAACAATCTTGGTGCTTTTTTACCAGGAACTTGAGCTGTACAAATTGCAACATCTGCCTCTGACAATTGTTCCATTAATTGCTTGCGCTGAGCAGCAAGGAACAATTCGGAAGCTTGACGTGCATACCCCCCAGCTTCATTAGGCTTTTCCTCTAATTCAGGTGGGTTAATAAACCTTGCTCCCAAAGATTCAACCTGCTCCTTCACAGCAGGACGAATATCACTTACATAAACGACTGCTCCAAGCCTTTTCGCAGTAGCAATTGCTTGAAGTCCAGCAACACCAGCTCCCAAAATAACAACTTTCGCAGGCTGGACAGTTCCAGCTGCAGTCATAAGCATTGGGAAATATCTATCTAAAGCACTAGCAGCAAGGAGGGTCGCTTTATATCCAGCAATATTTGCCTGAGAAGATAAAGCATCTGAAGATTGCGCTCTACTAATTCTTGGTAATAGTTCTAAAGCCAAAGCCGAAAGTTGATTTGACTTTAATGAAGCCTCTAAAGAAGAATTGCCATAAGGAGCTAGTAACCCCACCAATAAAGTGCCTTTGCTCAACTTTGATAAAAGTGCCTGTTGTGGAGAATTAACACAAAGGACTGCATCAACCTGCCTCAATAAATTTGAATCTTCTGCAGCAAAAACTTCTGCTCCAGCCTTTATGTAATCTTCTTTTATAAAGCCCGCCAAGAGTCCTGCACCTTCCTGTACATGAACATGACATCCGAGTCCTAGAAACTTCTTGATTGTTTCAGGCGTTGCAGCAACTCGGGTTTCACCCGGCAACGATTCACGGGGAATTAAAAGTCTTGGCAAAGTCAAAAAGCTTTTTCATATTGAGATTAAGACCGAAAAGGTCCTAAGACCAGGACTTTCTTAAAAAAAAGGTTTTCCTTCCGATGGTTTTTAGCTAAGAAGAAAATAGGATCCTAAATAATCAGTACGAAAATGGGCCTTACTGCAATTGAATGTCCCGATGGTGTATGCCATAGCCACCATGGTGGACATGCTGTTCCTCGAACGGCAATGCAAAAAAATCTTCAAAGTCATGGGAAAGAATGGTGCGAAAGACTTGCCGAAAGAATCTATGAGATGTCTGTAGACACTTTCTCTCAAACAGTTATGCCAAGCCTTCATTCTTCTGGATGGCAAAGGAGGCATCTTGATTGGGAATTTAAATTGTCAGATCAAGGCTCAGAACCTGATGAAGCTCTTGTAGAAGGAATTATTAATGCCACAGAAAGTTTCTTGCGCAGTAGCGAAGTTCACCGACTATTCATTCAAGAACTAGTTCAAGGAACATTTGCAGAGGCCACCGACGACAAACTTCGCTCTAAAGCAGTTCACTCTCTAATAGAGAATGAAGTCATGGCAATGCTTGAAGAAAAGAAAGAAGAGCTTTTAGATCGATTAGCAGAAAATCTTTTAGAAGAGGCAAATGGAGACTTTGAATTAGCAAGAAAATCTGCGCATGAAGGGATAAATGAAGTTGAGAAATTGCTACTAAACCACACTGAGGCTGTATAAAAAAAATTGTTTTAGGGCTAAATCTGCGGATTAGATTTAATTAAAAAAACATTAAATACAAAACCTGATAAACCTCAAAAGCCAGTAAATTCATAAAAGGTATAAAGATTTTATTAAGGCAATAATTCTATTTGTTGATAAAACTCCAATTTGTACAAATAGAAACAAGATTTTGGACCTTGGCATGTAAGGGTATGCCCGTTGGGGGATTAACTATGGAAAGTTTTTTTAAAAGAAGAATTAACATTGCTACTGGCTGGGCTTCTAGCAGAATTGCCCTATTAGATAGCATTGAAAGCTATGAAGACAGCTATGCAATAACTCAGGAGTTTAAAGAGTGGATAATTTGTTTAGAAAGCAAGTCTGATGAGATACATTCATCAGTACTTAAATTTCCTAAGCCTCTGATCAATTCAATTGCAGATGAAGCCTCGGAAACCGACGAGCTCCTTGAATTATAAAGAAATTGCAAATAAAACCTAGGGAATCTTTAAAAGCTTTTCTTGTCTGAAATTTCTTTCTAAATAGCTATTCTTTTAAAAATGCTGGATTGAATTATTCTTAAATTCCTCAACTTTATTGTTCGCCTTTAAATGATGGGCGAAAAAAATACCAACGATTCAACACACATTGAGAATGTTGTGATAATTGGCTCTGGCCCAGCTGGATATACAGCTGCAATTTATGCAGCGAGAGCAAACCTGCAGCCATTATTAGTTACTGGTTTTGCAAAAGGAGGGATCCCAGGGGGGCAATTGATGACAACTACATTTGTCGAAAACTTTCCTGGATTCCCTGATGGAGTGCTTGGGCCCGAGTTAATGGATCTAATGAAGGCTCAAGCATTACGTTGGGGGACAAATCTTTTAGAAGCTGATGCAGAGGAGATTGAACTGAAGAAACCTCCCTTCATAATAAAAACAACAGAAGAAACTATTAGAACGAATTCTTTGATAATTGCTACTGGAGCAAGAGCCAACAAACTCGGCATACCTAGTGAAGTGCGTTTCTGGAGTCGAGGAATTAGTGCTTGCGCAATTTGTGATGGAGCGACTCCACAATTTAGAAACGAAGAACTAGCAGTTGTTGGAGGTGGAGATTCCGCCTGTGAAGAAGCGGTATATCTAACGAAATATGGAAGTCATGTACATTTACTTGTTAGATCAAATCAGCTAAGAGCAACTGCATCAATGTCTGATCGAGTAATTTCGAACCCTCAGATCAGCGTTCATTTTGAGACTGAATTGCTTGATGCAGAAGGGAAAGATTGGCTTGAAAAAGTTCTCATAAAAAGAAAAGGTTCCAACCAAACAAGAAGCATCAGTGTCAAAGGTCTGTTTTATGCGATAGGACATACACCAAACATTGATCTATTAAAAAACCAACTTGAAATAGATAATAAAGGCTACATAATTACAAAAGATGGAAGGCCAGAAACTTCTATAAATGGTGTTTTCGCAGCAGGTGATGTAGCAGATAAGGAATGGCGTCAAGGTATCACTGCTGCAGCAAGTGGGTGCAAGGCTGCCTTGGCAGCGGAAAAGTGGCTTAGCAAAGAAAATCTTGCCTCACTTATCAAACGTAAGAATTCTGAACCTGAGCCGAGTCCTAAAAATAAATCAACTCAAACCACAACAGAAGAAACATTTAGCGAAGAAGCTATTTGGCAAAAAGGCAGTTATCCGTTAAGGAAGCTCTATCACGAATCAAATAAACCTCTTTTAATTGTTTATACATCTAAAAGTTGTGGCCCATGCCATGTCCTAAAGCCTCAGCTTAAAAGAGTACTTAATGAACTAAAAGGACAAGCGCTTGGAGTTGAAATTGATATAGAGCTAGATACAGAAATAGCTAAACAAGCTGGGGTAAATGGAACACCAACTGTTCAACTTTTTAAGTCTAAAAAGCTCCACAATGAGTGGCAAGGTGTTAAGCAAAGAAGTGTTTTCAAAGAGGAAATAATCAACTTGCTGAAAAAAGATTAACTTCCAACTATTTTCTTCTAGGTCCTCCTGGACGATTACCGCTTGACTTAGGGCCACCCCTACCTCCTCCTGCTCCAGCATTACGTTCTCTATATGTAATTCTTCCTCTGGTTAGGTCATATGGGCTTATCTCAACTAAGACCTTGTCTCCAGCAAGCAACTTAATTCTAAATTTAGTAAGTTTCCCAGCTGCACGGCACAAACACTGATGGCCTTCAGGCTGTTCTAGAGTTACCAAATAAAAACCATTGCCTTGCTCTTTTTCAATAACTCCTGAAGTTTCAATCATTCTGTTTACTTAAAACCTATTCGAATAAATTTATTCTATTAAAAACATTATGCACAGAGCAATATACAAAAGCTAACCCAACACTTCTTGTAGCTCTCTTACAGTCTGCAATTGTCCATAGTAATAATTTGCTCTTGCTCGACGATCACAATCCTCTAAACCATCAAAAGCATCAAAGCCTAGCTTTCTCCACAATTCATTGCCACAAGCTTTGTCGAGTTCATTTGCTGCTTCTAAAGAAAGGTTGTCCAACCTTCGATTGAGATTTTTAATTTGCGCGGCAGACATTTGCACCTATCAACTTACCGATAGTACAAATAAACTATGAGCTTGCAAGTCTTTTTCATGTTTTCCCTAAAAAGGTAATTTCTTCCTTTGCTCTTTGTTCAGATCTGTTTCCATTTCTCGAAGTCGCTTAAGAATTAAGTCGTAATATTCTTTGACGTAGGACTCTATCTCAGTTGTTTCAGAGGGATCAAGGCCAAAAACTCTATAGGACTCTTCCATTGAAGAGTCCAAAGTGATTCCACTACCACTTACATCTGCAAAAGAAAGTCGCTCAGCTACGTTTACAGTGGGTTCAAAAAAAGAAACCATTGTTTTAGCAATATCGATAAGGAAAGGGGAAACTCTTAAGACCCTGGCGGTTTTATTACTATATTTTTCACACAATTTGACCAGCTCATCAGCATTCCAAGCCTTTGGACCTACAACTGGAAATGATTTCCTAACAGTTGCTTCCCTACTTAAAGCTGCTACTGCGAAACGCGCCATATCCTGAGTGTTCATATAAGCAATTGGACCTGTAGTACCACTTATCCACACTGGCTGGCTATCAAGGATCGGAATAGCAAATTGACCTATGACCCCTTGCATAAAAGCAGCACCTTTAAGGATTGTGTAATCAAATGATGAGTCTTCAAGCAACCGTTCGGTGCAATATTTGATATCCATCAGTGGGACATTCCTAAACTTTTCAGCGGCAAGCAAAGAAAGAAATACAACCCTCTTCACTCCAATATTTTCACAAGCTCTAAAAAGATTTAGCTTTCCATCCCAATCAGTTTCATAAACACTTTTAGGATCTTCAGGCCTACTAGTAGATGAATCTATAACTGCATCAACACCTTTTAGGGCATATTCAATAGAGTCTTGTTTAAGCAAGTCTCCTTGAGTTAGTTCGCATCCCCACTCTTGAAGGAAAGATGCGCTTCTGGGCTTGCGCACCATGCATCTCACTTGGTAACCAGCGTCAATAGCCTTCTTGGCTATTTGACGCCCAAGTGTCCCTGTCCCGCCGATAACCAGAACCTGCATCCGAAAGCTAATCGTGAGTGAGCAGCTTAATTGAACCGCTGCGAAATGGAGAGATAAGGAATGCTCAATCTCCTTGTAGCTTTAGCAAAATAGCACCGCCCAATAGTCCAACTGGGATTAACACCCAGAAGACTGCAGCGGTTCCAAAAATCTCTGAAGCCATTTAAAGAATCTAATTCATTTGACTATTTAAACCCCTAACATTTAAATCCCAAAGCAATTCATCCCCAACAGCAATAAATAGTCCATTATTTCCCAATGTCATATTTTAAAAATAAAAATCCAAAGTGGGGTAAAAGCCAAACATGGGCCTGGAAAGGCATTCAATGTCACTGGCGAGTCCTTGGAGAAAAGAACAAACAACCACTACTCTTAATTCATGGATTTGGTGCTAGCAGCGATCATTGGCGAAACAATGCTCATTTCTTCGCAGAGTCTGGTTTTCGTGTTTATGGCATGGATTTAATCGGTTTTGGGAAATCAGAACAACCAAGCACATCAATAACTAAACGTCTAGATAATAAATTTTGGTCTGAGCAAATTGCAGATTTCTTGCGAGAAATAGTTCTCAAAAATGAAAATCAGAAGGCAATCCTTATTGGGAATTCTTTAGGTGGGCTAGCAGCTGTAACAGTATCAAGGTTTCATTCAGAGCTTGTATCGGCTGTAATTGCGGCACCCTTACCTGACCCTATATTCATGCAATCAATTTGTATAAAACTTCCAAGTTGGCTGGTAAGACTGAAAAAGTATTTCGTTCATATTTTTTTTAAACTACTTCCACTAGAGATTTTTATCCCATTAATTGTAAAAACAAGATTACTTAAATCAGCTCTTCAACTTGCTTATTATAAATCTATAAAGTCTGATGTAGAACTCCTGCGAATTGTTAAACAACCTGCAAAAAGATCAACAGCAGCAAGAGCTCTTAGGGCGATGTGTATTGGTATGTCTACTCGAAACATTGTCCATACAGCTCCTCTATTGCTAGAAAGCATTGCTAAAAGTCCCAATCAATCTCCAATTCTCCTTGTGTGGGGAAGGCAAGACAAATTAGTGCCTTTAAATATTGGTCGAAAAATAATAAAGGAGTACCCTTGGTTGAAATTATTAATTTTGGAGAATACTGGTCATTGTCCTCATGACGAGTCTTCAGATAAATTCAATCAATACGTTTTAAATTGGTTGAAATTAAATCTATAAAAGCATTACAAACATTATGAAGCACACCCTTTCAGTACTAGTAGAAGACCAGTCAGGTGCTCTAAGTAGAATTTCAGGTTTATTTGCACGAAGAGGCTTCAACATAGAAAGTTTGGCTGTTGGTCCTGCAGAAGCCAAAGGGATATCAAGGTTGACAATGGTTGTTGAAGGGGACGAAGAAACTCTTCAACAAATGACCAAACAACTCGACAAGTTAGTAAATGTACTAAACGTAATTGACCTGACCAGGCTACCAGCAGTGGAAAGAGAGCTAATGTTACTAAAAGTCTCTGCAAAAAAAGATGCTAGAAAAGACATTTTAGATCTAGTTCAAGTCTTCAGAGCAAAAGTTGTCGATGTATCTGATGAGGCACTCATTCTTGAGGTGGTTGGGGACCCTGGCAAACTAGTTGCATTAGAGAAGTTATTGAAGCCTTATGGAATTCTTGAAATTGCTAGAACCGGAAAAGTCGCATTAAAAAGGGCCTCTGGAGTCAATACAGAAATGCTGAAATCAACTTCATCGGGAATTAATTTACCTGCATAAGAATCCAAGTTCTATATAAAGGTTCTAATTATGATCGACTTTATTCTTAACCCTTAGAATATAATCTCCTTCTTTAATTTTATCTACTATATCCATACCTTTAACTACTTTCCCAAAGACAGAATATCTACCATCTAACTCTGGCAAATCTCTTAAAACAATATAGAACTGAGAACTTGCAGAACCCATGGATTCAGATCTTGCCATCGCCAGGGAACCCCTTACATGCATTAGTTGAATCCTTCTAAATTGATCTTGATTAGTAAGGAGTTGGTTATAACGAGGTGAGTCCTCATTTTTTAGCTTAATTTCTAAAGGTATAAAACGTGAATTCCCTTTCTTAGGGTCTATAAAATTGCCAGTTCCTAAAAGATTTTTATTGGCCTTAATATTTTTAGAAAGCGGGTCTCCACCTTGAACAATAAATGGCATAGGTGATTTGATTACCCTATGAAAAATAGTGCCATTATATACTCCTCGATTGGCTAAATCAAGGAAATTTCCAGATGTCAACGGAGAAGATTCACCATCCAACTCAAAAATAATCTTTCCTCTATTAGTAATCACCTCAATGTATTTTGTACCCTTAAGGCATTGAATTTCTTTATATGGGCAAATTTGCAAAGTTGAATTTTTCTTATGAACCTGACCTGTAATACCGCAAGAAGACAAGGTAAAGGCAAATAAGCAAGTAAAGATTAAAGAGCCTTTTCTACAAAAGAAGTTCATCAAATATTTAGGCTTTTAAGTAGTCAATCCTTCCAAATTAACCTCGAGGAATCTTGCTAATTCTGCTCCTTCTTGCTCTAATTCTAATAAAGGTCGAGGTTGACTTCCTCCACTTATAGGCAAATCTTTTCTACCTCTCAGTTTTAAACATATTCTTCTTTTTGCATTAAAACCATCTTTTATCTCCATTTTGACAGCCTGAATATCTTTTAGAGGTATCTCAACCACAAGTTCTTTAAAAAAACCTCTTCTGGAAATAATTAAAACCCCTTTATTTTTATCAAATGAATTAAATCCAGATCCAAAGTCAACTCTAACCAAAGACCAGAGATATATAGCCATCAAACTGCCAACGATGCCATAAAGCCCCATAATTAACCCTTGAGGTACAAAAATTAATGTTGAAGGACTTCCCATAGGGAGTAAATCTTTACCAAAGTAACTTGAGCCAGAAGCAAGTAAAAAACCAGTTCCCCCAATAGTGAGCATTGAGGCGACTACATAATTCGAAATTTTTTTTGATCCTTTAATACTTTGTTCAAGACAGGTTTCTGGAAAGTTTTCCATTTAGATAGGCTCCTTGATATCGGCTGAAATATCAGACCAGTACTGAATACTATTGTCTAAAAAATAGCCTGTATTGGCCACAAAAACCATTTTTTGGACGATTAGCAATACAACAAGGGATTTCATCTAATAAAAATATCCCCCGAGACGTTGCCTAAATTGTTAAAGTTCTCGGCGTATCCCAAAAGCTAAGCAACGTTGTTCTCATGACGATAGCTGTTGGTGGCGCCCAAGAAAGAGGATGGTTTGACGTCCTTGATGACTGGCTTAAGCGCGACCGATTCGTATTTGTTGGTTGGTCTGGTCTTCTACTTTTTCCTACTGCCTATTTGGCAATAGGGGGGTGGTTCTTAGGCACAACCTTTGTTACTTCCTGGTACACACATGGTGTAGCCAGCTCTTACCTAGAAGGTTGTAATTTTCTTACAGCTGCAGTTAGCACCCCTGGTGATGCCATGGGTCATAGCCTTCTATTCCTTTGGGGACCTGAGGCACAAGGCAGTCTTGTTCGTTGGTTACAACTTGGCGGTCTATGGAACTTTGTAGTTCTCCATGGAATATTTAGCCTTATAGGCTTCATGCTTCGTCAATTTGAAATCGCAAGACTTGTTGGAATTCGTCCCTACAACGCTCTTGCATTTTCTGCTGTAATTGCCGTTTATACAGCTTGCTTCCTTATATACCCACTAGGTCAGCACAGCTTTTTCTTTGCTCCTTCTTTTGGGGTAGCAGCAATTTTCCGCTTCATCCTCTTTATTCAAGGTTTCCATAACATCACTCTTAACCCATTTCACATGATGGGAGTTGCGGGAATTCTTGGAGGTGCGCTTCTTTGTGCAATTCATGGAGCCACTGTGCAGAACACTCTGTATGAGGACACGAGTATTTATACGGGTGGCAAAGCTCAAAGTACTACTTTTAGAGGTTTTGACCCAACTCAAGAAGAAGAGACCTACTCCATGGTTACTGCTAATCGCTTTTGGAGTCAGATCTTTGGAATTGCCTTCTCAAACAAGCGCTTCCTTCATTTCTTAATGCTCTTCGTACCTGTAATGGGTATGTGGTGCGCTGCTATTGGCATCGTTGGTTTAGCCCTAAACCTAAGGGCCTATGACTTTGTTAGCCAAGAAATTCGCGCTGCTGAAGACCCTGAGTTTGAAACGTTCTATACCAAAAACATTCTTTTAAATGAAGGTATGAGAGCCTGGATGTCTTCTGTGGATCAGCCACACGAAAACTTTGTATTCCCTGAGGAGGTACTCCCACGTGGAAACGCCCTTTAATAATCTTCTAAAAGCTCCCAATCAAAGTATTGAAGAGACGGGTTATGCCTGGTATGTAGGTAATGCTCGTCTAATCAATCTTTCAGGAAGATTGCTTGGAGCTCACATAGCCCATACAGGACTAATGGTCTTTTGGGCAGGAGCCATGATGCTCTATGAAGTTAGTCACTTCACCTTCGACAAACCAATGTGGGAGCAAGGTTTAATCCTTTTGCCTCATGTAGCCATGTTTGGTTATGGAATTGGACCGGGTGGAGAAGTTGTTGATGTAATGCCATATTTCCAGGCAGGTGTTGTTCACCTTGTAGCTTCAGCAATCCTCGGATTTGGTGGTATTTACCATGCCCTTGCAGGTCCTGAAAAATTAGAAGAGGAGTTCCCATTCTTTTCAACTGACTGGAGAGATAAGGACCAAATGACAACCATTCTTGGCCGTCATTTATGTGTTCTTGGCTTAGGAGCAATAGCTTTTGCCGCTAACTGGCAATTCCTTGGTGGTCTCTATGACACATGGGCTCCAGGCGGTGGTGAGGTGAGATTAATCACACCTACAACTGACCCTGGTATCATCTTCGGCTACCTTTTCCAGACCCCTTGGGGAGGAGGAGGAAATATGGTGGGAGTTAATTCAGTTGAAGATATTGTTGGTGGCCATTACTACCTAGGAATCATCGAATTAATAGGTGGTCATTTTCACATGCAAACCAAACCTTTTGGATGGGCGAGAAGAGCCTTCATTTGGAATGGCGAAGCTTTACTTAGCTATGCCCTAGGTGGGTTATGTGTAGCAAGCTTCTACGCATCTGTATTTGTTTGGTTCAACAACACTGCCTATCCTTCAGAGTTTTACGGACCAACAAACGCTGAAGCCTCTCAAGCGCAAAGCTTCACATTCCTTGTCAGAGACCAGCGGATAGGTGCAAACGTTGGAACCACAATGGGTCCTACTGGTTTAGGTAAGTATTTAATGCGTTCTCCAACTGGTGAAATCATCTTTGGCGGAGAAACAATGCGTTTTTGGGACTTCCGTGGTCCTTGGCTTGAACCATTAAGGGGTGAAAACGGTCTAAGTTTAGATAAAGTTCAAAATGATATACAGCCTTGGCAAGTTCGTCGAGCTGCTGAATACATGACGCACGCTCCTAACGCTTCTATCAACTCAGTTGGTGGAATCATTACTGAGCCTAATGCAGTTAACTTTGTAAATCTCCGTCAGTGGCTTGCATCAGCCCACTTCTTCTTAGGATGGTTTACATTTGTTGGCCACCTATGGCATGCAGGAAGAGCCAGAGCTGCTGCGGGCGGCTTTGAAAAAGGTATCGATCGCAAGAACGAGCCTGCCCTTTCAATGCCTGATTTGGACTAAGAAGTTCCTATCATCAACAGAAAAAAGCCCTCAAATTAATTTGAGGGCTTTTTTAGTAAAAACAACTTAAATAAAAAGAATAAATTAAGTAATCCTCAAGAATTAATCAGTTTAGTTCTCTTGAATAAAGTCCTGATCTATTTAAAGCATTATTCAGCCATGGAAGACTTAGGCCTATAACATTGCTATAGCAACCATCAATAGAATTAATAAACAAGGCCCCTTTCCCCTCTATTGCAAATCCACCTGCACATTCCATTGGTTCATTACTGTCTACATAATCTTTTATTTCTTGATCAGAAACTTTTGCAAAGTTTATTTTTGTACTGACTACTTCCTTAATCAAACCCTGAAAACCTTTTGAGCCAGATCTTTCAATTAAAGGTTCATGAAAAATCAAGCAATGACCTGTATGCAAAATTCCACTATTAGAAGACATCTTTTGCCAACGATTAATGGCATCTTGAAGAGTATTAGGTTTTCCATAAATCTCCCCATCAAACTCGAATAGCGAGTCACAACCAAGTACAAGGAAGAAGTTGTCTGAAGTATTTTGTGTTTGATATTTTTTAGAAACCTTAGAAGCCACAGATTTTGCTTTAGCAATAGCTAGTGATAGAGCTAAAACCTTAGGATGCGATGAACAAAACTTGCTCTCATCAACATCACTTACAATCACTTCATGAGAAATATTGACCTGATCCAACAAATTACTGCGTGCTTTAGAAGCAGAAGCAAGAATAAGAGTCATAAAATAATCCTCTGTGAGAAGCGAATAGGATTTGAACCACAAAGACCATTGAAATTAAAACTATTTTTTTTCTAGATGCAATGAATTTAATTGATAATCAAATTCTTGTTCGATCTACTAGAGCAATTAAATGCCTTGCATTAAATCAAAATTTCTATAAAGATATTGATTCCAATGGATTAACAGCTAAAGAAGTACTTGATATGAAGGAAAAATATTTGAAGACTAATTTACATAGGTTTCAAAGCTCTGAAGCACTAGAAGATACTTTTCGCTGGCTAATCATATTAGGCGTACTAAGAAGAGAGGTTGATGGTCAAGGCTTAACCTCAAAAGTTCGACTAACACCATTAGGTCGACAAATTCTTGTCAAATGTCCTGAGCTACCAATTCAAAAAGCCAATTTCTTTGAGAAGGCTACAGATTTTCTCGTTCGAATATTTAGTTTTCTGTGAAACAATCCTCAGCAAAAAAAGCATTAATGATTCTTGGGACATCAAGCGGTTCAGGGAAATCTTTAATGGCTACAGCTATTTGTAGATTCCTGCAAAGTCATGGTGAAACAGTCTTGCCATTTAAAGGGCAAAATATGAGTAACAATGCATGGGTAGACAAGAATAATTGTGAAATGGCCTACTCCCAGGCTGTACAAGCATGGGCAGCAAAAATAGATCCCTTATGTTGCATGAATCCAATATTGCTAAAGCCAAAAGGTGATTCTATTAGTGAGGTGATTCACCTAGGTAAAAGTGTTGGAGTGACTAAGGCCAGAGAATACTACGAAGACTGGTTTGCTCCAGGCTGGAAAGCAATTCAAAAAGGATTAAAAGAACTCAAATCTATCCATCCGCAAGGCAGACTGATAGTAGAAGGTGCTGGTAGTCCAGTAGAAATAAACCTCAAGCACAGAGACCTAACCAATTTACGTTTGGCACAATATATAAATGCCAACTGCCTATTAGTTGCAGATATTGAGCGAGGGGGTGTTTTTGCTCAATTAATAGGTACTCTTGCACTTCTTAGCTCAAGTGAAAGAAAACTAATAAAAGGAATAATAATTAATCGATTCAGAGGTGATTCATCTCTATTTGATACCGGTCGAGAATGGATCGAGAAGGAAACAGGCATTCCTGTCTTAGGAGTAATGCCATGGCTAAATGAGCTCTTCCCAAAGGAAGACTCCTTGGATTTAATTGAAAGAGCTAAGAAAAAAAAATCAGCAGAAATTAACATCGTTGCCATAAGATTAAGTTCAATAAGCAATTTCTCTGACTTAGATCCACTAGAAGCAGAGTCAACAATTAATATTCAATGGGTATTACCAGGTGGTTTACTTGGTAAACCAGATGCTGTGATTATCCCTGGCAGCAAAGAAACACTAAAAGACTTACAAGAATTAAAAGCGAGTGGGCTTGGAGATCAAATAAAAGATTATGCGATGAGTGGCGGTAATGTTTTAGGAATATGTGGAGGACTTCAAATTCTTGGTGAAAGTCTGGAAGAAACTTATTGCGGTGAGAACTTACAGGCAGGCAAATCTTCTCTAAAGCTAGAAGGTCTAAATTTACTGCCAATTAAAACAATCTTTAAACCTAAGAAGTCCCTTATCAATAGGGAGGTATTGGCTTTGTGGCCAGCAAAGTGTCAAGTTGAAGGTTTTGAGATTCATCATGGCATTAGTCATCTCAATAATGTCAAAAGCAATGAAACAAAACCATTCGCAGAAGACCCACTACTTGGTTGGGTTATATCAGATCCTGAGTCAGGAATTATTTGTGGTACTTATCTTCATGGTGTATTTGAAAATGGAGAATGGCGAAGACATTGGATGAATGAAATAAGACAGAGGAAAGGGTTGCCTTTGCTAGGGATAAGAGAAGTTAACTATCGACATGAAAGAGATGAGATTATAAATCGACTAGCAGATTCATTCGCTAAGAATATCGATTTATCGCCGGTCCTATAAGAGATGAAGAGAGGACATGTTCACATAAAATGGCCTAATGGTTCTGAGTCAACTGTAAAAATTGGTTCTGACTGGCTGAAAGAAGCTAATAAGGTAGGGGTAGAAATCCCTACTGGATGCCTTAATGGTAGCTGCGGGGCTTGTGAGATCGAGGTTAACGGAGAAGTTATAAGGGCTTGTATAAGCTCAATTCCCAGCCAGGAAACAGGGCTTCTAGATGTAGAGTATTCGATCGACCCTTATTGGTAAGATGAAAATATGTTATGTGTAGATATTGAATCAATAGGTATTATTTTTTACAATAATATTCTTCCTAGGTAGTATCGTTATCAGAGATCTATTGTTTAAAGTAGAGCCGAGAATTAGAACTTATATTATTCTATTTTATTGATAAGGGGGAAGAGGTCTGATGGATTAAAAAAGCTAGTATTGCGAGTAAAGTATAATATAGATTTATCAAA
The DNA here is from genome assembly GCF_000018585.1 of Prochlorococcus marinus str. MIT 9211. NCBI lineage: Bacteria > Bacillati > Cyanobacteriota > Cyanophyceae > Synechococcales > Prochlorococcaceae > Prochlorococcus > Prochlorococcus marinus. Next base: position 1,114,228 of record NC_009976.1, read on the forward strand.
TAAGAGGAATACTTTCAACGTAAAGCGCATACTAAAGATCAAATATTCTTAATAGGAAACTAAAGACCCAACCTAGTCCTTGAAGGAAAAGCTCTAAAGTCTATTTCTAATTTACGTAGTAAGTCCCTCAATTAACTAGAATGATAACGTTAGTCGAGGATTTCATAGGAAAAGCCTATATGGTTGATTTCAAGAAAGCATGCATAAATTATTCTTCTAGCGCATTAGAAGCACTAGAGGTAATTAATTCAAGCAATCATGCCTACATAGCACTTGTGGTAGATGATTCTAATCTTCTTATCGGAACAATAACTGATGGAGATATCAGACGAGGGCTATTAAAGGGAAAAACACTGGAAGCAAAAGCTACAGACTTTATGAATAGGAATTTCGACAGCATTGATCAGCGAGAAGTTTCTAAATCATTAATTAATCAGAAATTTAAAAATGGGATCAATCAATTGCCAGTAATTGATAACGAAGGGAAGATAGTTGGATTAATAATGAGGGAAGGTCAGACAAAGGAATGTCTTAGTACTAAGCCAAATTCAGTAGTAATAATGGCTGGAGGTAAAGGTTCTAGACTAAAACCACATACAAATAATTGTCCTAAACCAATGCTTCATGTTAATGGAAAGCCTATAATAGAAATAATAATAAGAAATTGTATAGATTTTGGCTTAACCAAGTTCTTTATTTCTGTAAACTATTTAAAAGAGCAGATAATAAACCATCTAGGGGATGGATCTACTCTAGGGGTAGATATAGAGTATCTATACGAAGACATGCCATTAGGTACAGCAGGTTCACTTCATTTACTGCCAAAGGATATTAAAGAAACAATACTAATATTAAATGGTGATGTACTAACTAATTTAAATTTACATGGTTTAATTAATTTTCATCAAGAGAATAATGCTGATATTACTCTATGCGCAAGAGAAGAATCCACATTGATACCTTATGGAGTAATTAAGCTAGATGGTATTAACGTAGAAGAGTTAAAAGAGAAGCCAATACATTCATACCTAGTAAACGCTGGCATATACCTAATCAATCCTGGCATTCTAAGATTAATTGAGTCTAACTCCTATTTAGATATGCCAAACCTGATATTAAAGGCTAAGAAAAATGGATCGCATATTATTGCATTTCCTATTCATGAATACTGGATAGATGTGGGAAGACCAGAGACTCTTAAGCAAGCACACAATGAATGGAGCGTTAATGATAATATTTAACTTATAAAATTTCCTCTATAGTAAATTTTATTTGGGATATAAAGTCGTGGAATGAATTCTATATAGTATTATAATATAATGATTAAGTCATAGCTATTACAATTAACCATTTCAAAATAGTACTTATATGAATACAGTTTTCAACTCAAAACCAAGCAGCGTCCATCAGGAGTATATGAAAGCTACTTTACCCGTTGAAAGTACTGTATTGGCTACCAATGACTAGGAAAGTACTGGTTACTGGTGCGGACGGGTTTATAGGCTCTCATCTGGTAGAGAGCTTGCTAGACAATGGCTATGAGGTTAAACCTTTTTGTTTCTATAATTCAAGTGGGAGCTGGGGATGGCTAGAAGAGCTATGTGATGAAAAAAGCAAGGAGCTTGATGTCTTTTTAGGTGATATAAGAGACCCTGTTTGTGTCAAGGAAGCCATGAAAGGATGCGACATGGTATTCCACCTCGCAGCACTAATAGGAATTCCTTATAGCTACATAGCCGCTAGAAGTTATATAGAAACAAACATTATTGGCACACTAAATGTATTAGAGGCAGCAAAAGATTTAGGGGTTTCGAAAATAATTCACACGTCTACGTCAGAAACATATGGTACGGCACAATCTGTTCCTATAAATGAAAAGCACCCACTCTCTGGCCAATCTCCATATTCTGCAAGTAAAATCGGGGCTGACCAAATTGCTCTTAGCTTTTGGCATAGCTTCAACATTCCCGTAACTGTTATACGTCCATTTAATACTTTTGGCCCTCGCCAGAGTAATAGAGCTGTAATACCTACGATTATTAGTCAAATTGCATCAGGTGCAAAAAAAATTGAACTGGGCTCGCTTTCGCCAACAAGAGACTTTACTTATGTGTTAGATACATGCTCAGCCTATATAGCAATCGCCAATAGCAATAAAGTCACTGGGAAGGTAATTAATGCTGCTAGTAATTTTGAAATATCAATTGGTGATACAGCAAGCTTAATTGCATCTTTAATGCAATCTAAAGTAGATCTTTGTACTGATTCAAAGAGAATTAGGCCAATTAATTCAGAGGTCAACAGGTTATATGGAGACAATAGTCTTATAAAAGACTTGACAGATTGGCAGCCTAAATTCTCTGGTAAAAATGGATTTAATAATGGCCTTAAAAAGACTATAGAGTGGTTTCAAAAACCATATAACCTAAGTAAATATAAGCACAATATTTACTCAATATAATGTCTGATCTCCTAATTGCAGATGAAATATTAGATTCCATAAAGAAGGTTACAGGTGTCCCTTCTGATTCAACTTTTATTGGGTTGCATGAACCTCTATTTAAAGAGACTAATGCTTATAAATATGTCAAAGAATCTCTAGACAGTGGATGGGTAAGCTCTTCAGGCGAATGGGTTGAGCGATTTGAGAACGCGATTAAGAATTATACAAATTCAAATCATTGTATAGCAGTAAACAATGGAACAGTCGCACTTAGACTTGCATTACATTTAGCAGGAGTAAAGCCTGGGGAAGAAGTTATACTTCCACCACTAAGTTTTGTCGCAACGGCCAATGCTATTTCACATCTGGGGGGAGTCCCACATTTTGTAGATATTGAACGTGAAAATCTTGGTTTATGCCCAGTAGCTCTTAGGGTTAGATTAAATAATATCTGTGAGGAAAAGAATGGCTCATTAATTAATAAAGAAACTGGCAGAAAAATTGCAGCTGTAGTTCCTGTTCATGTTTTTGGAACTCCTGCAAAAATTCTATCCTTAAAGAAAGTATGTGACGATTTTAATCTACCTATGATTGAAGATGCTGCTGAAGCATTAGGAAGTTTTAAAAAAATTGAACACCAATGGTTACATTGTGGTTTGATAGGTGAGATAGGAATCCTTAGCTTTAATGGCAATAAAATTATAACTACTGGAGGCGGGGGCGCATTATTGACAAATAATGCTGAGTTAGCAGTTAAAGCAAGGCATCTTTCAACAACTGCAAAGTTAAAACATAAGTGGGATTTCAACCATGATGAGGTTGGTTGGAATGATCGCTTGCCAGGCATAAATGCAGCAATTGGCGTAGCTCAATTAGAGGAACTAAGCTCCCGAATAGAAATGAAAAGAGTATTATTCCAGAAATATCTTAAAGAGTTGGGCTCTCTAGAAAATACTCAGATATTAAAAGAACCGCACAATTGCAAGAGTAATCATTGGTTAATAACATTACGTTTATGCATGAAAGATACTATAGAGATAAATCAAGTAAGAAATGAGCTTCTAACCAAATCTCACGAATTAGGGATACAATTAAGGCCTTCATGGAAGCCTATTCATATGCTCCCAATGTATAGAGATATGCCTAAAGGAGAACTAATTAATATAGAGAATGAATTCAATAGACTAATAAATCTTCCAAGTAGTCCACAAATACTAAGTAAAAAGATTATGAAAAATTGATAAGTAAATGAATTTAAGTAAATCAAACTTACTTTTCATTGTACCTGCTCGTAAGGGTAGCAAAAGAATCCCTAACAAGAATAGATTGCTAATTGAAGGCTACTCTCTAGCTGAAAGGTCTATTGCTACTGGAGAACAAATAGGTAATCTTCTTGGGATAGACTATGAAATAGTTTTATCAACAGATGACGAGTATCTAATAAAGAATACAAGGCAATATCAGAACCTAAAAAAGGTTTTAAGACCTCCAGAATTAGCAAAAGACAGTACTCGTATGTTAGACGTAATAAATAATATTTTTGAAAACCATGGAAATGAAAATACACTTACAATTTTGCTCCAACCTACAACACCTTTTAGAGACACAAAGCGTATCGCCAAATATATAAAATCTGTGTATTCCAAAAATATTAATCGACAGGTAACTATTGTTGCCACTCGTTTATGTAAAGAAAAGCCTGCTCATATATATAGTTTAAAGGGAAAAAAGTTGCATCCAATATTGCCCGAGCTAGCACTTCAATCCTATAACAGCCAAGAGCTTGCTAATTATTATGTACTTACTGGGGGGTTATATGTTTTCTGGAAGAAGTTTTTCTACCCAAAAAAGACATTAATCCATGGTGAGACGTATAATTTCAAAGTAAGGGGTAAATACGCTCTAGACATAGATACCAAGGAAGATATTAAAAGATTAGTTAAGTATACAGATATTAAAGAATCACATATACCTAAATAAATTATATTACTTCTGGCAAATAATAATGGGTTCATTGATTAAACTTTTATCATAAGCAATAGCGGTATACCAAGATTCAAAATGAATAATTTTTAGAGCAATTGTAAATCCCAATATTTTATGAACTGCGAGGTTCGATTCCTTATAGAACACCCAATTCGGCATATCACTAGCAATATTACCTTTTTGCCATTTAATTGCTGCTTCGTTTAAAACCCATTTCTCAAGAATTGCTTTACGAAAACCTTCTTCACTTAATTCATCAAGTGAGTGATCTTCCTGCTTCGAGAAGTAACGGTTATTGAGCTTATTTGCTTGCAGATTCCTATCAACTCTCTCAATGTCAACTCCAATTGATCTTGAAGACCACCCAATAAAAAGCCTGTCATTACAATGGCTAAAGCTTATATTACCCCATCCACTACTTAACTCAGGTGGTTTCCCTGGAGGAGCATATAAAGGTATATCTAAAGGGGATATTTTCCAAAGGTCTCCTAATGCTGAACGTACATGTCCTCTTGAATGTTTAAATTGAAGAGATCTTCTTGGAGATAGTCCAATTGACCAGTCTTCCTCTTGTTTAGAAATTACTTTAAGCGGAGCATTTACTCGAAAGGACCAAAGCGCTATTTCGTTAGATGCTGCCCTTTTCATCGTAGATTAAAATCTAAATCAAAAAATTTTTTTCTTAGCAATTTTTCTATTTTGAGATTAGTCAATATGTACAATATCTTTTGTACGGCTTCTCCTTCTCCATAAGGATTAGAATTATCATTTAGTAATTCCTGAAACTCTTTTGTATATATAGTAGATATTGAGTTATGTATTAAATCTGCATCGGCTCTCACATTAATTACACTTTTTGCTGTCAATCTACCTTTTTGCCTTTCTCCAATGTTTATTGTACCTATATTGAAAGAGGGTGCCTCTATAAGTCCACTTGATGAGTTTCCAATAACTGCATCGACATGAGACAGACAGGAAAGATACCGTAATTGGCCAAGGGATTTAAATGCAATAGCCGAATCATTTTCATTAACATATGAATTTATTATTTCTGTGATCCTGAAATTACCAGGGTCAGCATTAGGTAGAGTGAAAATCTGAAGAGTATTTTCCAGTCGAGATAATGCTTTTATTAGTTCAACGACCTCTGATTCTGTTTGCTCTGATGAAGAAAGAGTTAAGGGATGGTATGTAATTATAAGATTTCTTTTGAGAAAATTTATTCCAATATCTTTCTCTAGATCTGCCCTACTTAAGAGATTTATTTTGTCAATTGCATCTACGCCTAACCCCCCTACATTATGCACATTAGAAGGTTTCTCACCTAATTGAATGACACGCTTACGATATTGCTCTGTAGCTACAAAGTGAATATGGGAAAGTTTAGTTAAACAATGCCTTATATTATCATCAAATGATCCTTCAGTTATTTCTCCTCCATGAATATGTGCAATTGGAATTCTGTGAACCATTGCTGCAGAAGCTGCTCCAAGTAATTCATAACGATCTCCTAATAATACGATTAAATCAGGTTTCATCCGCTCAAATGTGCCTGAAGCCTTAGTTATAATCTCTGCAAGAGAGAAACATGTAGATGAATTTGTATCTTCTTTTAAATCTATTTCAATTTCACTATCTATCAAAAAACCGTCTTTAATAATTTCATCTTTTGTATACCCATGTATTCTGGATAAGTGACTTCCAGTAACAACTAACTGAAGCGAAAGATCTCTTGATTGTTCAACTTCCTTCATTAAACATTTCAACAGTCCGTATTCAGCTCTTGTTCCAGTAATAAAACAAATTTTGTTTTTGCGTTTATTCATAATCTAATTCTATTATCTGATCTATACCAAATGATTTGGTGGCTTTTTGACCTAATACTTCTTCTAATCTCATGGGAGATATACCAGTTCCAGGTCGTTTAATACCAACATTTTCTTCAGTGAATAAATCACCTATCTTAATTTCATTTATAGCAACCAATGATTTTCTAACAATCTTGGCATTTTCTTTTTCAATAAGGGAGATATCCTTCACTCCAGAACCAAGTGCTAAATCTATTGATCTAATAGATTTTACCATTTCTTTTAATTCTATAGGCTCTAAACTTGCTTTATGGTCTGGCCCTTCCATTCCTCTATCTAATGTAAAATGTTTTTCTATAATATTTGCCCCAAGAGCTACAGCTGCTATCGGTATTTCTATGCCCATAGTGTGATCAGAGTAGCCTACATTAACACCAAAATTCTTCTTCAGTGTAGTTATAAAATTTAGATTAACTATTTCTTTTGGTGCTGGATATTCGCTAATACAATGAAGGAGGTTGACATTATTTTTCTTACATCCGCCTTTATATAAAATATTCAATGCTGCCTCAATTTCTGTTAATGTTGACATTCCTGTAGATAGGATAATCGGTTTAGCAAAAGAAGCTGCTCTTTCTAAATAAGGAAGGTTTGTTATCTCTCCGGAAGGGATCTTTAAATAATCAATGTTTAGTCTCTTGAGGAATTTTATCGCATCTATATCAAAAGGACTAGATAAAAAACCTATATCATGATTAGCACATTCCTTTATAAGAGTATAATAATCATCTTCTTTTAATTCTAGTTTTCTAAGCATATCTAACTGAGTTTGACTGACTAAGTTATTTCTATTTTGGTAACTTGCACAATCGGAAAATTTAGTAACTAGTTTATCAGCAACAAAGCTCTGAAATTTCACATAATTAGCTCCAGAGTCTGCTGCTACTTTAATAAGTTTCTTTGCCAAAGAAATATCACCATTATGGTTTACTCCTGCTTCAGCTATTACAATTGTATTGTTCATTTAAGTTTGAGAAGAATTGGTAATCATTAATAAGAGCTGGTAGAAATAAATAGTCTCGTTATGTGAAATAGTATATAAACTATAATATATCATAATTATTTTTTCTTATTTATAATGTCAAAGATGTAAATATAATGATCTAGCTTACAAATAAAAAAACATGCTTCATGTCTAGCAACATTGATAAATAGCCTTGAGCGAGCATTTATTGGTAAATTAACTTAGAGAGATTTGGAGCAACTATATCTTTTCACTTTCATCTTTCCTTTCGAAATTATAATTACATCTTCATTATAAGATAACTTGACCATGAACTTGATTGCTTAGTTATTTATATGAGTTAAATTTAATTTTATAATAATCTCTTAGAGTTAAATTTTCTTTTTATAGCCAGTAAATAAATTTATCTAAAACTGGTATTTGTCATATGTATTAAAGTCACTAGGAGATGAAGATGAGTTGCTATTCTGATTTGAGTTTATAGGTTTCATTCCACCTCCCATTCCGCTGCTCATTTGCCTACTACCCCTAGTAGCAGCTTGAATCGATTCAGGTGTAATTATGAGTGAGAGATAATACATTCCCCCAGATTTACAAGCTCCACCAAACTCAGCACCTTTCACCAGTCCGCTAGAACTTGTGCGAATTGAGCATGTAACCTTTGTTACTTCAGAGTAATTAATATTCTCAACATCATTCTCAACGGTAATGTTTTGCATCTCCTCATTATCATCAGAACAAATATCTACAAGATCAGTTCCTTCCCAAAATCTTACCAATTCGCGCCTAGCGGCTGTTTCTGCCCTTTTTCTAGCAAGTAAAAGCAAAGATGGGTTCTCTCCAGGAGCTCTAACTGCTGCAGTGCCGCGAAATTTGAAATTACCAGCATCATCTACTTGTACAGCTTCTACTCCAACACCAGGAGCTCCTTCACAAGTTGGCAATGCATATGCAGAGACAGGAAAGCAAAGGACTAGCAAGAGGCTAGGGATAGCATGAGAGCTTTTTATCATTTAATGCAGATCTGTTTAATTAAGGTTTAGATTAGCAAAACCATGCAAATTTTCAGAATTGCGTACGGTATTTATTCGAGAAAATGCATTCAATTCCCAATCCGGGTTCTTAATGCTCTAAAATTTCTATTATTTTCTAAAGGAAAAAACGGTTGAACTTATTTTAATACTCAAACTTCTCAATAAGCATAACCTTTTGAAATTGAGCTTATTTTATAATTGTCCTTATGGGGGAGCGGCCTATAATAAAAGCAGACTACAGTTGGCCTTTAAAGCAAGAGAAGGGTTGTAGATTAAAATAAGCCTTGACTGCTTTTAACAAAACAAGATCTACAAGCTCTTGAAATGCAAACTTCTAGAGTTGTTAGAATCAGCAACGTCAATTAAAAAAAGTCTTCTTTTACCATGTTTATTATCTTGAAGAAAATATTACTTTTAATTGGTTTTTTCTCAATTATTGGTCCTAATTTTTCTGCTGATGAAATTACCTATAAAGCCAATAAAAAACATAGCGGCAATAAGTCAATAAATACATTTATAGCGGAAAATAAAAATGTCAAAGTTGTTGTCATTGAAGGATTTGGATCCGATTTCCCCGAAGCGGCTCAAAATGCAGCAAAAAATGCCTTAATGCAAGTAGTTGGATCTTTTATTGATACAGAAACAATTATGAAAATGCAGACTGAAATTAATAATGGCATTAATTCAGAAGCTGATGTTAATTTTGAATTCAAATCTAATGAGGATTATACAGAAGAGATAAAAGAGTATTCTCAAGGTTCTATAAAGTCATTTAGAATTCTTGAACGAAGGACTGAGAATGGTCTTTACATTGTAAAAGCTAGAGTTGATATAAGAATCGAAGATTTCAAAGCATATGTAAAGAAGTTAGCCTATGGTTCCCAAGAGGTTTCTATAAACCTATTCGCCAAAGCTGCCGCGGAAACGGAGAACCTATCGTCCAAGTATGACCTTTTGGTAAATAAGGTTTTTACCCCCTGAGGAATGGTGAAGTTTATGAAATTGATCTGGATGAACCAATAAATGTTCTAGATTTTTGGGCTTCAGATTATTGCAAAAAAAACCCTACCTATTCCTACTGTAAAACGAATGGAGTTTTAGCTGGATGGAATAGTAAGACAACTTTTATTTTCCCTTTTCAAATTAAATTGAAAAGAAACTTCAAAGACAATATTATGAATATACTAGATAACATTAGTGATCAAAAGAAAATAGCCTTTAGTAGTACTAGCCCAAATTCTAAATTAGGTGGCGGTGCTAATGACCACTTCCTTACTATATTTGATACAACTTCTCCACAAGTAAAACAGACTGTTTATCGGATTAATGATATCTATGAACACATGAGAGATGAATATAATGAGAAAAATCTGTATAATTACTGGATATGGAATTTATATAAAAACAGCAAACGAAGTTATGATGATGTATCTTACTTTAACCCTATTAGAATAAAGCTACTTGACTCTTATGGAAATGTTTTAAATTCAAAGAACTACTCTGTACACTCTAGTTCTAGTACTTTAGGTTATAGCAAAGGAATTAATCTTACAGAAGTAGGCTGGCATGGAGTAAAAAGTTGTGATACATGCTACGGCTTATATCAATACTTACCAACATTCTCTCTTTGGGCTGGTGGTATAAATAGAGAGCAAGTTATATTTACGAGTAGAAAGTATCTTATGGCAATAAATATTGATTTGGATACATTAAAAATACTTAAAAAAGTTGAAATTGATTTTGTAGATAATTAATTTATAGTCTTATTTATATCTTGAATATTTATCTTTTTAAATCAATATAAAAGACACCTCAACTAGGAGTATTCAATGGTTCTAGGCATTGAAAATTATACTTGAGTATAACTACTTTAAAGATTCAAAATAGTACTCATTTTATACAATTTAAAAATCAACCAACCTAGGCTTGCAAGATAGTACTATTATATTGCTTATTGATAAGTATCAGTATTAAAACCATGAGGAACCAATCTCTCTTGCTTGCTTTTCTACTGATAACCCCTTTTCAAGCGCTTGCATATGATGAGTTTCAGCCTGGGTACGCATCAGAGCGCAAATGCTTCAAAACTGAATACAGAGAAATATATGTCCCTGGTACAGAATCATCCCCTGGATACGTTAACTCCTTTAAAGATGAAACTTCAGTGCCTTGCGAGTCTTCTGGTGTGAGAGCTGTTAGAAGGTATCACCATTACAAACCCTTTTGGCATAGAAGGTTAAATAGCGGTTATGTAATACATGGACATCGCTATGCATCTGAACCGGTTAGAAGAAATTATGGTTATCACATACGGAGGAATCGCTATGACTCTCAAGAAGTTGCTACTAGCTGTAATAACACAAACAAAACAACTGGCGGATTGCTAGGAGGTGGACTTGCTGCTGCACTATCGAGAAAAGATGCTTATGGTTGGTCTATCCCATTAGGGGCAGTTCTTGGTATGGGGCTTGCAACCACAGATTGTTGAGTATTCAAGCTGAAAATAGGTTAATGATCATACAATTCCAGTAACAAAAAAACATTAACCCTAGAAAAGCTTTTGCCTGTTATTTGTTTCATCTTTTCCCGTACTTATATATACGTAACTAAAAAGAGTTTTGCCCCCGAACAAATTTTTTGTGGAGATCTACATAGGCACAAAATTTGCTTTGAGTAGAGCCCCAAAGCGATAATCAAGGTACTGCAGTGTGCGAAGAGACTTGCACTTAAACCAAGCAGTAATCTAATTTAAGGATCTTAAGATAGAAATTAATGATTTTAAAAAGAATAATTCGAAAGCTAAAAAGAAATTTGCTAGCTATTGGAGACAAACGGTTCAATAGGACATTGAAGGTTCTAGGAGAGAAAGATAGAAAAAACCTTTTCGAGATTTATGATTATGGAGAGCTCTGCCGATTCAGAGCTTCAAGTTTTTACACCAAAGAACCTGAGACAATTGGATGGATAAACAGCTTCGAACCTACAGATAGTTTTTTAGACATTGTCTTATCTGTGAGTTCTGTGGTTTAGAAGCACCTAGACAGCACTGGAGACCCTATTCCTACATCGAGCACCATAAACAGCATTGTGAGAAGAACCCTTCTATTCAAAAGGAGGAGAAGCAATGACAGGTACCGTAAATTCTATCGTCAATGATTTAGTGGATGACTTTTAACTAAAGACAATCTCAGGAAGGAACTAGTCCCTAGATCTTGACTAGTGAGTCTCGAGATTCTAGAACCATAAGATATCAATATAGATTCTGATGATAAGCAAAAAGGTTTTATTTCTTGGGAAAAAGAATGATCCTTATACTTTAAAGGCATTAAATCATCTTAGATTACTTTTTAGTGATGTATATTCTTGCCTAGGAGAATGGGGAGACAAGTTTCCAGAAGAAGCATCTTGGTGGGATGGAGACATTATAATATCGTACAAATCAAGATGGATTGTTCCAAAGTACTTGCTTGAAAAATCAAAGGAAGTAGCAATTAACTTCCATCCAGCGTCTCCTGATTTCCCTGGTATTGGTTGTATTAACTTTGCCCTTTATGAAGATGCCAAAGAATATGGAGCGACTTGTCACCATATGGTACAAAAAGTGGATAGTGGTGACATTATCCAAGTATCTAGATTCCCAGTTTATCCTAATGATAATGTTGAAACATTGCTAACAAGAACCTACGATCATCAACTATGCTTGTTTTATGAAATAACTCATTATCTCTATACTGGTAAATTATTACCAAAAAGTGATGAGGAGTGGACCAGAGCTCCAATCCAGAGAAATGATTTTAATGAACTTACTAAGATTCAAATTGATATGGATAAGAATGAGATTAACAAGAGAATACGGGCAACAATGTTCAAAGATTTCAGACCAGAGTTGTCACTTAATGGATTTATTTTTGAATTAAAAAACGATGGATCTAAATAGCTCTAGATATTAAGATTATCAATAGTTTTTGCACTATTCTTTATAACGAGAAGCACAAGATTCATTGCTACTAGAAGATCCCCAACATATTCCATAAGAATCCCCAACATATCCCCAACATATTTTTCCCAAAGTTGAACTATCCTGAATACTGGTGGATATCTCTTCACGCTTAAAATAGTAGTTACTGCAACGTATTTACGTGAAAGTGACTCGTCAAGACAACTCCTGACAAATTAATTGAACGGAGAGGGTGTCTGTCGAGTTCGGCGAAAATTAGACTGCATTAGACGGGATTAGACAGGTTTTACAAGTCATTTATGAAATACCCTACAACATACCCTACAACGGATTTTAGACTGTATTGACGACAAATAACCGACGACTAATTATAAGAAAGAGGGGTTTTACCCCCTCGATTTATCAACTTGTTCTTGCATCCATTGTTGGACATCTCTTTCCAACCAGACAACAAGGTTTGCTCCGATTGGTATTTGTTTAGGGAAGGTCCCAGCATGGATTTTGTTGTAGATAGTTCCTCTACTCATTCCAGTCCTATGAACAACTTCCCGAATGCGCAGAAAGCGTTCTCTGATGTCGATTTTCATTAGTGCTCCGAAGAGAAACAACGCTTCTATTGCAACGTTCTTGTCCCGCTCCATGAAAAAGCATATAGATTATTTAAACTAAATATAAAAGTAATGTTCTATGAAACTTGGTTCTTCATTCGAACTTTCTTTAGTCCCCCTAATCTGGTCTCTGTTCCTTTCAGGGATACTCTTTGTATTTAATTTCTTTTTCCCTATAGTTCCAGATTGGTTATTAACTATATCTGTAAATTTAGTAAGATTTTCATTTATATTTCCAGTTTATATTCTTTTATTTGATTCTTATATTGATTTCAAAGAAACACGTGCCCGACGTAAATCGAGTAAAAATAAACAAATGAAAGATTTAGAAAATGTAGCAGAGATAAATAATAGAAAATCAACGAATTATAGCAAAGAAGAAGATGAGTTGTTCCACAAGGAAGAAATCAAATATTATAGTAAAGTATTAAATAATACCCCTAATGATATAGATGCTTATTTTCAAAGAGGGCAATCCAAGGCAGAGTTGAATGATAATCAAGGTGCAATAGAAGATTTTACTAAGATAATAGATATCGATAATAATTTTGTTGATGCATATTTATATCGCGGATATTTTTTAATGCTTTTAGAAAATAATAAAGAAGCAATCGATGATTTCAACCAGGTTATAAGAATAGATCCTAAGAATGAGGTGGCATATAATCATCGTGCTTGTGCTAAAGAAAATCTAGGTGACCGTAAAGGTGCGTTAGATGATTTCAATAAAGCAATAGAATTAAATCCAGAATTTGCAATGGCATATAACGATCGTGGTCAAATGATATTTTCATCTGGAGATCACAAAAGTGCATTCAATGACTTCGATAAAGCGATATCACTAGATCAAGAAAGTGGTCCTGCTTATCTCAATAGAGGTTTATGTAAAAATATCGATGAAGATTATCAAGGTGCTATTTCCGATTTTACTAAAGCAGTCACGATCGACCCCTTTTTTACAGAAGGATATGGAAGTCGTGCAATATCAAAAATAAATATTAACGACTACGAATCAGCACTGTATGATCTCAACAAAGTCATGGAAATTGATCCTGAAGAGAGTCAAAGAGGGGAAGCACTCTATTACAGAGGAATTGCTAAGCATGAATTAGGAGATTATCAAGGTGCAATTTTAGACTTCAATAAACTAATAGAATTTGATCAGAGTAATTCTGATATCTATAACCGTAGAGGATGTGCCAAAATGTGTTTAGAAAACTATAGAGGTGCGATATTAGATTTTAATAAAGCAATAGAAAATAATTCAACATTTTCATTGCCATATTTAAATAGAGGTTTAGCAAAAGCGAATCTAAATAATCTTACGAGTGCTTGTTCTGATTGGAAGAAAGCATCAGAACTTGGAGAAGAAAGTGCTGTTGAATTATTGAAGGAACATGGCGAATAGATTTCACTTAATAGATCTTTTTGGATTTCCTCTGACAAACAAGCATTCAAAAATCTGAACTCGACTGAAGATGTTGAATTCACACGAAACTTTGGACCGCTATGGACGCCCTGAGACGCCTATGGACAAAAGTCAGGAACGGAGAGGGTGGGATTCGAACCCACGGACGAGCTTTACCCGTCTAACGATTTCGAGTCGTTCGCTTTCGACCACTCAGCCACCTCTCCAGAGATAAGCTCTTCTAGTTTATGCCTAGAAAAACTACTAACTATTTTTAGAGAAAGATTGAACTAAAAGTCTTATGAAGAAAAAAAATTGATTTTCCTATATAGACCTAAATTTTGACTTTAAATACTCTAGTCATTAACTCTATAAAATTGATTTCGTGATGAGTTTATTGGTAATTATGAGTCGCTTTAATATAGATTTAATTAGAAATTTGCTATGAATATTTTATTCCCAACCTGTCTCAGCCATCAACTTGATTGCCTTTGAGTTCAATAATCCTAACTCTTCAATTGTCACCTTATCAGGGGTAAAACCTCCGAAAGACTTAACCTCAGGACTTGTGTTAACCCCTTTCAATGGATGTTCATAAGTTGGCCCAGCTAATCCAGAACTTCCAGTAGGAGATGCAAGGAATTCAAGTAATTCTATTGCTTCTGATTTGTTCTGGGCATATTTGGCTATCCCTCCAGCACTGACATTGACATGCGCTGGGTCTGGTGTAATTATCTCAACTTTTCGCGCGAAACGTCTATCTTTAACTCCATTTACTCCTGCAAGCATACGAGCAACATAATAGTGGTTTACTATTCCTACTCCGCATTTTCCTTGTGCAACTGCTCTAGTAATTCCAATATCCCCAGGGAAGAAAGGTTCAGAAACATTTTCTATCATTCCTTTTAACCATCGTTTGGTTTCTTTCTTCCCATAAAGAGCAATTTGGTCAGCAACAAGTGATTGATTATAAGGGCTATTTCTTTTACGCAGGCATACCAAACCTTTTAAGGAGGGGTCGGCAAGGCTTGAATATTTTTGTATTTTTTTAATATCAACGATCTTCGGATTTGCAACTAAAACTCGAACTCTTCTAGTAAGCGCATACCATCTTGATTCTGGGTCTCTATATTCAGCTGGTACAGATTTCTCTAATTTTTCAGATCGATAAGATTGCAACAATCCACTCTTTGCAGCATTACTAATCCTTGCTGCATCTACTAAAAGTATTACATCTGCTTTTGAATTTCTTCCTTCTCTTTTAATTCTTTCAATGAGAGATATTCCTTGTGCTTCTATTAGGCGAACACGGATGCCTGTTTCTTCAGCAAACTTTTTAAAGACTTTACGATCAGTATTGTAATGCCTCCCTGAGTAAACTCTTACCTCCCTAGTTGAGGCGATAGTGGAGTTCGTTAAAACTGTAGCAATTAAGCTTGAGGTTGCTACAAGAGTAGGAAGCAAACGATGCAAATTTTTCATCAAACCAATTGATTAAGTAATAAGAGCTATTTCAAACATTTTATATAAGAGCAGAAGGTTTTGCTCTGATTTATCATATTATACATTTATAAGTATTAATTGCTGCTATTGATAATAGGCTATATTATTTTGATATTGCTTGAATATATTAATTAACAGATGGAACTCTTGATACACCAACTTCTTTCTAAAGAAGAAAGCAAGAAAATAACTTCAAATATCACTAAGGATAATAGCTGTTGGATAGATGGTAAAACTTCTGCAGGATCTTATGCAGCGAAGGTGAAGAATAACTTGCAGCTTAAAAAAGATTCAGAAGTTGGAGTAACTAATTCTAATAAAGTAAACAATAAGCTTACTTCAGATCAACTCATAAAAAGCTTTGCTTTACCTAGGAAAGTTCATGGAACAATGTTTACTCGATCCTCTGTAGGTCAAGGTTATGGAATGCACGTTGACAATGCATATATGTCAAGTGGGAGGAGTGACTTGTCCTTCACTATATTCCTAAGTTCACCTAACGAATATCAAGGAGGTGAGCTATTAATTCAATCAATGCAAGGTGTTAAGGAAATAAAGCTTAATTGTGGGCAAATAGTTATTTATCCAAGCACCTCTCTTCACTCCGTAAAACAAGTTTCACAAGGAGAGAGAATCGTTTGCGTTGGTTGGATTCAAAGCTATGTAGCTAATAATGAAGATCGGAATTTTTTATTTGGACTTGATGCTGGAGCGAGAGGATTACTTGCTAAGCATGGGAGGTCAGACGAGCTTGATCTTGTTTTTCAAGCCTATAGCAACCTCCTAAGAAGACTTGGCGATTGAATCTATATCTTTTGATACTTAACTATGTAGCATTAGCTCAGCTTGCATTTGCCTGTTAGGAGCAAGATAATAACTATCAACAATCATAAAGAAGATGAAAAGCTCACCTGTGGCGATATTTATAGCTGCGACAGCAATTGTTGCTGCAAGCTCGTTGCAAACAAATAATTTAGCCAATTCTGAAGAGCTAGGGGGTCTCAAGGAATGGACAACTGATGAGTCAATCGATGCTGAAGGGACCCTCGATAAGGCAGCAAAAGCAGCAAAAAAGAAAGCCAAAGAAGAAGACGTCTGCATCCCAATAGGGGAAGGTGAGAATTGCTGGTAGGACTCTTCTCTTAGATCAATTTTTAGAAATCAAAAAAAGGGTGCCTATACAGGCACCCTTTTCTTTAAGTAATGTTTTCTTGAAGAAATCAGAACTTAAATACAGTCTGAACTAGAGCACCAAAGATGTCATCGTTAGAACCGTCATAGACATGAGAGCCACCGAATAGAGCTGGAGTGATGGTGATTCCATCAGTCAACTGGTAATCGTAATAGGCTTCCCAAACTAGGTTGTCATCAGCTTCGTCGTCACCGGAACCTGCATAATCGGTAGCATGCTCACGAGAACCAAAAGCGATTCCAGCTCTGTTGCCATCGATCCAAGCGTCTTTCCAGTTAAGACCAACCATCCAAGCAGCAGTACTCTGAACTTCTGTGTCAGCTGCATCATCTAGCTCACGGTAATCCATACCGAGCTGAATAGAAGGCATTATACCTGTTTCAGCTGGTCTCCACCAATAGCGCAATGAATAAGCATTTTCGCCTTCTCCAGTTGCATTGTCGCCTGCAGCAGTTGAATAGTAGTCAGACCATGCTTTACAAGAGCTGTTTGCATCCTGGCCTGCGCAACCATGGCGAGCATAAGCAGCAGCGATCTGCCATCTCTTACCACCGTAAGTAACTTGAGTCAGCCACTTAGTTTGCTCATCGGTAAGGATACCCTTGGTAGCATCATCAGCTCCAACAGAGGCGTAGTTAGAGCTAACTGTCCACTTTCTATCAGCCTCAGTTGGCTGTGTCCAAGCGACACCAAAACCTGCTGTTGTGCTTGAAGCATAAGCAGCAGTGTTACCACCTAAAGCAAATTGCTTCTGAACAGGCTTATAGATAGATGGAGAAGCTGCCAACATGTAGTAGTTCTCGATCTTTGGACCGGCCCAGAATTTAAGGTCATCCTTGGTCCACTCATACCAGAGCTTATCTACCTCAAGAACTTGCTCGTGGTCGTTAGCGACAGCTAGGTAAGTACCACCATCTTTATCGCCCCATGGATTATTTCCATCCATGTTTCCAGTAATGATTCTTGTATACAAGCGGTCATTACCATTGAAGCTGGTATTTACATCAAGCCTGTAGCTGTAAGTACCAGTAAGCTTGTCGCCATGATCAACTGCTGTATCAGCACTGTCTTCATAGTCAACAGCACCTACAACGAAAGCTGCCTTACCATTCAACTTGGTAGTTGATGAGAACTGACCAGCACTAAGCTCATTAAGCTTGTACTCAAGTCCATCAACACGGCCTTTGAGAATTGCCATCTCAACGCCAAACTCATCGGCAAGAAGAGAAGCATCAGAAGAAAGACCTTCACCACTTGCAACCAGACCGTTATCAAGGCATGCATTTACTAATGCAGCAGCTTCATAACGAGTTAAAGCAAGACCTGAATTAAGGTTTTGAGTGTAGGCATTATCTACACAACCGTAGCTAGCACTTAGGTTTTTAAGAGATGTATAGGCCCAGTCCCCAGGAACGATGTCTGAGAATTGAGCACTAGAAGGAGCTTTGATGCTTTTAGCTGTTTTCGCCGCATACTTAGAAACATCAGTCATATTGACTTCAGCTGCATTTGCAGCCAAAGGCGCAACCAATCCCAAAGCAGCAGGGAAAACCAGCAATTGCTGGAATAATTTCATTGGGTTCCTCACACTGTGCCCATATAAAATATGGGTACATAGACTTTATCTATAGATGCAAGAGGAACAAGTTCGCCATGAGACAAGTCGATGTAACAGATGATACGAATTAGTCGTTCAAGTTGAACCTTGGGCATTCAATAAAAAAGGGTGCCTGTATAGGCACCCTTTTCTTTAAGTAATGTTTTCTTGAAGAAATCAGAACTTAAATACAGTCTGAACTAGAGCACCAAAGATGTCATCGTCAGAACCGTCATAGACATGAGAGCCACCGAATAGAGCTGGAGTGATGGTGATTCCATCAGTCAACTGGTAATCGTAATAGGCTTCCCAAACTAGGTTGTCATCAGCTTCGTCGTCACCGGAACCTGCATAATCGGTAGCATGCTCACGAGAACCAAAAGCGATTCCAGCTCTGTTGCCATCGATCCAAGCATCATCCCAAGTAAGACCAGCCATCCAAGCAGCAGTACTCTGAACTTCTGTGTCAGCTGCATCATCTAGCTCACGGTAATCCATACCGAGCTGAATAGAAGGCATTGCACCTGTTTCTACTGGCTTCCAGTAATAGCGCAATGAATAGGCCATCTCGCCTTCTCCAGTTGCATTGTCGCCTGCAGCAGTTGCATAGAGGTCAGACCATGCGTGACAAGAGCTGTTTGCATCCTGGCCTGCGCAACCATGGCGAGCAACAGCAGCAGCGATCTGCCATCTCTGACCACCGTAAGTAACCTGAGTCAGGAACTTAGTTTGCTCATCGGTAAGGATACCCTTGGTAGCATCGTCACCACCAATAGAGGCGTAGTTAGCACTAACTGTCCACTTTCTATCAGCCTCAGTTGGCTGTGTCCAAGCGACACCAAAACCTGTTGTTGTGCTTGAAGCATAAGCAGCAGTATTACCGCCGAAGGCAAATTGCTTCTGAACAGGCTTATAGATAGATGGAGAAGATGCCAACATCTGGTTGCTCTCGATCTTTGGACCGGCCCAGAATTTAAGGTCATCCTTGGTCCACTCATACCAGAGCTTGTCTATCTCAAGAACTTGCTCGTTGTCGTTAGCGACAGCTAGGTAAGTACCACCATCTTTATCGCCCCATGGATTATTTCCATCCATGTTTCCGGTCATGATGCTTGCATGCAAGCGGTCATTACCATTGAAGCTGGTGTTCAAGTCAAGCTTGTAGCTGTAAGTACCAGTAAGCTTGTCGCCATGATCAACTGCTGTATCAGCACTGTTTTCATAGTCAACAGCACCTACAACGAAAGCTACCGTTCCGTCCAACTTAGTAGTTGATGAGAACTGACCAGCACTAAGCTCATTAAGCTTGTACTCAAGTCCATCAACACGGCCTTTGAGAATTGCCATCTCAACGCCAAACTCATCGGCAAGAAGAGAAGCATCAGAAGAAAGACCTTCACCACTTGCAACCAGACCGTTATCAAGGCATGCATTTACTAATGCAGCAGCTTCATAACGAGTTAAAGCAAGACCTGAATTAAGGTTTTGAGTGTAGGCATTATCTACACAACCGTAGCTAGCGCTTAGGTTTTTAAGAGATGTATAGGCCCAGTCCCCAGGAACGATGTCTGAGAATTGAGCACTAGAAGGAGCTTTGATGCTTTTAGCTGTTTTCGCCGCATACTTAGAAACATCAGTCATATTGACTTCAGCTGCATTTGCAGCCAAAGGCGCAACCAATCCCAAAGCAGCAGGGAAAACCAGCAATTGCTGGAATAATTTCATTGGGTTCCTCACACTGTGCCCATATAAAATATGGGTAATCAGATGATACAACCAAACACCACAAAAAAGTACGTCTAAGTGTAAAATTTAATACATTCAATGTCAGTATTGACGGCCTGTTATTCCTTCGCATCGCCCTCGAGGAGGGGAAATCCAAGGGCTTGCCTCTCCTCTAGCCATAATTCAGCAACTTTACGCGCTAAATTGCGAATTCTTCCAATCGTTGAGGTCCTTTCAGTAACTGAAATAACACCTCTTGCTTCTAAAAGGTTAAATGTATGGCTACATTTCAGCACAAAATCTAAAGCAGGTCCTGGGAGTTTATTTAGAACGAGATCCGAGGCCTCACCCTCATAAATCTCAAAAAGCTCTTTTAATCTTTTGGGATTAGAGAACTCAAAATTATATTTACAATTACTTTTTTCTAAATCAAGCCAAATATCTCCATATTTATAAGTTTGATTCCAACTGAGATCCCAAATGCAATCTACATTTTGAAGATACATTGCTAATCTTTCCAAGCCATAGGTGATCTCAATAGATACAGGCTTGCAATCCAAGCCTCCACACTGCTGGAAATAAGTGAATTGAGTCACTTCCATTCCATCAAGCCATACTTCCCATCCAACTCCCCAGGCACCTAAGGTTGGAGACTCCCAATTGTCTTCAACGAAACGAATATCATGATCCTTTGGATCAATGCCAATGATTTCCAAGGATGAAAGGTATGTTTCCTGAATCCCATCAAAGGATGGTTTTATCAATACTTGATACTGAAAATAATGCTGAGCTCGATTAGGGTTATCACCATATCTTCCATCAGTTGGTCTGCGACAAGGCTCCGGATAAGCCACAGCCCAGGGCTCTGGGCCAATAGCTCTCAAAAAAGTATGTGGGCTCATCGTACCTGCTCCCTTTTCAGTGTCATAAGGCTGCAAAAGCAAACAACCTTGTTTGCTCCAAAAGGAGTTGAGGGAAGAAATAATGTCCTGAAAGTGCATGCGTATTGCTATAACTTGGTTGTCGAGGTGTTCCGTTATGGGAAGTTGTGATGTTAAAACCGAAGCATCATGTAAACCCAATTAGTGCCATTTCCGAATGTCAAACTGTGTAGAGTCAAGTTAGTATAATTTTTGACATGAAATTAATTGATTGGCTTTTGTGCATTTGATTCACAATTCAAAATCATAATTTTAACTTGAACGAAGGATGCGAAAATAAAGGGAATTCGTTTTATAATAGAAAATTGAATATATTAAAATATATCCTCCCAGAGAATGCGGAAACTTAAATTTAATCAATATCCAAGATTTATTGCATTGCCTTTATTAATTGGTTTCATATTAAGAACTATTCTACTAAATTCGCCAATTGTAGGAGTGCATAGTTGGCGGCAAGCTGATACAGCTGCAATGGCTAGACACTTTTATTTAAATAATACTCCTATATGGCTTCCGCAAATAGATTGGGCTGGCAATGGAGAAGGGTTTGTAGAATCAGAGTTCCCTATATTCCCATATTTAACTGCTCAACTCTACAAATTATTTGGTATCCATGAATGGATAGGAAGAAGTTTTTCAGTAATATTTAGCCTACTAACTATTTTGTTAATAATTAGAATTGGTGAGCTTTTAATTAATAAAGAAGCTGGTTGGTGGGGTGGAATATTATTTTCAATACTGCCAATGAGTGTTTATTATGGACGAGCATTTCAAGCTGAGTCCCTATTACTTCTATTATCAGCATTAAGCCTAGAAAGGTTAATTGAATCAATAAGATCTTATAAATATACAAATTTACTAATTAGCTGGGCTGCATTTGTTTTAGCATGTCTAATAAAAGTCCTACCTTTGGTTTGGCTGGGTTTGCCTTTAATTACTACTATAATTTTAGCAAGAAAAGAGCGTGATCAAAAGAATAGCTTTATAGGCTTAACAAAAAGATTGGCATCTTCTCAAATCATTTATATTTATATGCTTGGTGCATTATTAATTTTATATTTATGGTATTCCCATGCTTACGAAATAGGAAAATTAAGTGGCCTTAGTTTTGGTTTTTGGGAAGACTCTGATAGAAGTAGTTTTAGTATGTTATTTAACACTCAAATGTGGGGTAACCTTATATTAAGGACAAGTATTAGATGCTTTGCAATACTTGGTTTACCTCTTCTTTTTATTGGAATAAGGACTACTTACAAAGGGTATGGTGGCAAAATCCTAATCTCAGGCATTATAGGAATACTTTTAACATTATTAATCTCAATCAGGTCGAGCAGCATACATGAATATTATCAACTTCCATTATTAATATTTAGCTGCCCATTTATGGGTCAAGGAGTCCAAGTATTAATTCATGCAATTAAGAAAGAAAAGTTACACAGAAAAGTACTTAGGATTACATTAATATTTATTGGTTTGATAAGTATTAATATTTTAGCATTTGATTATTATTTATTAGAAAAACGTCAGACGAAGATATGGCTACCTCTTGCGTTAGAAATTAGGAACAATGTACCTTTAAATGAAAGAATTGTAAGTGTTACCAACCATGACCCTACTTTATTAAATCTAGGCAGAAGGCAAGGATGGTTAGTATCAGCAAGCAGCATCAATAAAAATAATATTGAGCTGTGGTTTAAAGAAGGCGCAAGTTTTATAGTTGGTAGTCTAAATTGGGCTGAGACTTACGCCACTCTTCCAGAAGGAACTACAAAAAAGAATTTAAATGACTTACTTTGCAATGCGCATGTATCCGAATCATGCCCTAAGCCACCTAATTTTACTTATATAATTCCTATAAAAAATCTAATCAATTAGTACGAATGTTGGAAATATACTATTTTTCATAAAAATAACCTTAAAGTTATTGATAGCTTTATTTTGCTTTAAGGAGTATTCCAGACAAACCTTGAAGAAGCAACATAATTCCAGATAAATACTATTGAGATGCCAGCAAGCTGTGCCCAAGTCTCATTCTCAGACACAATGTTATAAAACGCTGTGGCAAGTCCAACATTTGCTATTACTGGGAAAGATGCAACTAAAAGGAACTTAAGAAGTCCTTTTAATAAACTTATGCCAGCTAGCCTTTTTGACCTGAAAGTCAATGCATTGTTAATTAGATAATTTGAGGTTGCCGCACTTATTACAGCTATTGGAAGTGCTTCTTTAAAGGTTAAAAGAAAAAATCTCATCATTATATTAGTTGCAACCAACTGAACACCAACACCAGTCAAACCAACAATTGCAAAGCTTATTGCCCGTCTAGGAAGGATTCTGCAAGACAAAGTATGCAAAAGTGAGATCATAAAATCCCATACAATAGATATATCTAATTTTGAAGTCCCATGTAATCTAGGCTGAAAACTTAATGGCACCTCTCCAACCCATAGCCTTCCTTTAGTTAAAGCTAAAAACTCATACAAAAATTTAAAGCCATTAACATCTACTTTGTATATAATTGGCAAGCATTTATTTAACCTTAAAACAAAGCATCCACTCATATAATCAGTTATATGATTATAATTTTTAGGTAAGCTTAATTTAGCAACATAGTTTGCCATAGAAGATCCACCTACCCTTCTTTGGCTTAATCCAAGAATATTTGCTCTCTCTAAAAATCTACTCCCAATTACTAAGTCATAGTTATTGGAAATTAAATAATCAATTGCTTTAAAAACATCTACTGGTTGATGTTGGCCATCAGCATCCATCAAAGCAACAATATCACCAGTTGCATTTAAAAAGCCTTCTTTAATTGCACTAGCCAGTCCAGAGCGACCGACCCGTCTAATTATCCTTACGCGATGATCCTCTATAGAGAGATTTTTAACAAAGTCGAAAGTACCATCACGGGAATCATCATCTATGATAAGAATCTCTAGTTCATAATAACTTCCTAACTTAAATAATTGCTCAACAATTTGAGGTATATTTTCCCTCTCTCTAAAAGTTGGCAAAACAATAGAGAGTCTTAAATTGCTGATAGAAATATCTGGCATTTAATTTTTTACACAGGTAGATATGTCATTGCGAATAGTACTTCAGTCGCTTTAGAAGAGGAGTTAAGATAAAAAAAAAGAAAAAGTTCTTTTGCCAAAAGTCCCAGATCAAAACCTTAGCTATCAATATAAAATCGTTACTAGGTACTAGTTCCTCGCTTATTAACCACAGAAAAACGCAAAAGCACCGTAAAGAAAATGACAAAACTTAAAAAAGAAAAAGAGCAAAGCCCATTAACCCAAAAAATAATATTGCTTACCTTTGGGATAGGGCCAATCTTGATAATGGGTTGGTTTCTAGGTGCAAAAGGTTTTTTCAGCCCTCCTCCAGGTAGCTAGGGACTACAAAAGTTTTTTTTCTTCAATAAGAACAGATAGCCCCCATAAGCCCCCCGTTGGGCAGCATTGAAAAAAAAACTTCTACGTGATAGGGTTACCTCTTAATCTTTCCTTTAGATTTAAGTGTCTATTGTTTTTGCCGCAGACAAAAACAAGATCTTCCTTTCCCGCGCTGATCGGAAAAGACTGGCAAAAAGCCTCTTGGAGTTTATTCAGGAGGTCAATCATAAGAGGAAGATTTGATTGTTTCGTTTGTTGGCTTATAAATTAGTAGGTTTGGAAAAAGTTTTTTACAAGATTCAAATCTTAAATCCTCTCCGGCTTTGGGAGTTGCCAGTCTGGCGATTGCCCTCCATCAATTAAAGAAATAGCTCGTTGCTCTAGCTTATTTCTGTCTAATCTCCAAATATTATAAATACTGTATTTACCAATTATCTCCGGGTTCAAGCCTCTCCAATGCCGATACTTACTTGTTTGGTCATCTATTACTACCAGAACAGTCCTTGATCCATTTACAGAGGAAAGAGATGATCCTTTCCAACCTTGCCTAACTTCTAATTTTAATCTATCAGCTAAGTTAACAAGACCCTCAGCATCATTTGCTTCAAAAAGAATAACCCTATCAGTATAGAAATGTAACGATGGCTTGTTAATACCAACCATTGCTATTGGCTCATCATTGTTCTGAGAAGAAACCAATAAAGTAGACACTTGCCTTAAAGGTAACTGACGAAGTCTATCGCTAATATTCCACATAGGGAGCATAAATAATAACTGGAAAAAAATCAGCGGTACTTGGCTTAAAAAGATTTTATTTGGAGTATTCTTGACAAGCAAGATAAAACATATAAGGGCTGATATTGCAAAACATATAGACCCTTTTAAATATAATCTGTTGTAAATAAATTCTTGAGAGAAGTTTGGTATCTCAGGGTCATTTATAGAATAAATCCATAAGCTAGAAGTGAATATAATTAAGGCTAATGTAAATGAAATTGCTGATGTAAAAGCAAGTGATAATTTATATCGACCACTTTTAGATTCAATATTATGTGTCGATATTCCTATGACAATTGCTGCTGCTGGTGTTGCTGGAAGCCAATAGCTAGGCAACTTAGTAGCAGCGAAAGTAAATAGTAATAAAACAGAAATCAACCAACTTGCAGAAAAATTCAAAAGAGACTGGCTTGGAGGGTTCAACATCTGATTCTTATCCTTCAAAGAAGAAGATATTACTTCTCCAAGTCCAAGAATTAAAAAAGGTGTAAATGGTAAAGAGGAAAGAACCAAAATCAGCAAGAAAAACCACCAAGGCTGAGAATGACTATTAACAACTGAGGTTAATCTCTGAAAATTATGATATCCAAAGAAACTATCCCAAAAAGGTTTTCCTTCTTTAATTAATTCCATTAAGTACCAAGGAATACTTATTGATAAGCTCAGAAAGATTCCTCTAATAGGTTTAACCCTCTTAAAAAATATTAAATAGTCTCGTTGTATAATAGAAAAACAAATAAATGTCATTGCCGTTAGCACAATTGCCACAGGGCCTTTAGTAAGGACAGCAAGTCCTAGAAATATCCAAGACCAGTACCATTGATTGTTTTCTGGATTGGCATAACATCGCCAACTAAGAATTAAACTTATTCCTAATGTTGAACATAGAAGGGCATCACTAACAGCAATTCGACTCCAAATAAGTACTAAAGGAGAGAGCGCAAAAGCCAAAGCCGCAACTACAGCAGCTCTTCTAGGTGAAACAATACCCTTAGGTGGCCATCTCAATAATGTATCCCCAAGCATCAACATCATTACTAAAGATGAGAGAGCAGAAGGGAGCCGAGCGGACCACGTCCCTAAAGGGTCCCAAATGTTTTGCCCTGGCACTGAATAAAAGATACCCATAAGCCAATAGACAAGAGGGGGCTTATCAAATCGAGGTAATCCATTAACTCTTGGGGTTAGCCAGTCTCCAGTTCTACTCATTGCACGACTTGCCGCTGCAAAAAGTGGCGGTGTTTCATCAACCAAGCCCGTTGCACCTAGTTGCCAGCAAAAAATCAAAACACCTAAAAAAAGTATTAAACAAAGGCATCTTTGATATTTAGCTCTATTGATCAATAGCGTCACTGAATCTCTCTATGGATTTAAACTAAATTTATGGATTATTCCATAATATCTTTCTGGACCCAAGAGGTGATTCGTTTAGCAAATCCTTTGGAAGAAGCTGAGTCTATAGCCCAATTTCTACACTTAAGTCGATCAATTTCATTTACTCGATATGTGGCAGAGATTAAGGCATCCAAATCATCAGGAGCGACTAACCAGCCTGTACTGCCGGATTGGATTAATTCACCTGGGCCGCCTCGTTTATAGGCAACCACTGGAACACCACAAGCCAAAGCCTCTACAACAACATTTCCATAAGCTTCATTCCATTTTGGAGTATTAATTAAAGCCCTACACTTACCAAGTTGGTCCTGAAACTCATTTGTTTTAAGGAAGCCTCTCCAATCAATTGTTCCAGGCGGGTAAGATTCTTCAATTGTTCTGGCATAATTTTCATCTTCAATCAGTCCCCATACCAACAAAGTGTCATCAAAATGAGCCGCTACAGCCACTGCATCTTCTAATCCTTTTTCAGGAGCAACTCTTCCAGCCCAACCTAAAGGTCCATCAGACTTTGACTGGAATTTATATTGATTAAGATCAAAGCCATTGCCTACAACTGTTGGAGTATCACTCAATTCATAATCTGAAGCCTGAACATGAGTATGAAAAGCAAGTCGAGAATGTTGTGTCTTAGATAGTTTCATTATCTGATCCTTAATCACTTTTGAAACAGCTCCCATACTTATCAAATGAAATAATCTTGGCTCAACATGAGGTGTTAGCCATAAAGGCAACCAGTCATAGCCAAAATTCAAAATCGCATCAAAATCTTCTTTCCCAACATCAAGTGCCTTTTCCCAAAGCATTGGAAGTACTCCGTTAGCTGGAATGATTACTGGAGAACCATAATCTTGATGTTGCCAACTTGGTTGATCAAATCCTGAAACATATCTAATTTCAACGCCTTCGCATTCTTTTGGAAGTTCTGAACCATTTGGAGCAATTAAAACAACTTCATGCCCAAGTTCTAAAAGACCTTTAACTAAAGAGATCAAAGTCAATTCAACACCACCCCCTTGACCACTACCTAAAAAACCAATCGGAGTGCTTACTAATAAAAGCTTTAATGCTTTAACTGTCACTTAGATATACCTCCTTTGAAGTCCTCTTGAAAATTATCCAAAGACTCCCATAGACGATTCCTTTGACTTACTAAGAAAACAGAAATAAGAACCAATCCAGCCCCAATCCATTGCAAAAAAAGTAGCCTTTCTCCAAGCCAAATACCTCCTGAGATAAGAGCAAATACAGGAGTCAAGAAGGCAAGGGTAGTGAAACTTGTAAGTTCTTTTTTATTAGCAAACCAAAAAAACAATCCATAAGCTAAAGCACCTCCAAAAAGACTTGCATAGCCCATAAAGGACCATTGCACAATTGACCAATCAGGCCACAAAGGCCAACTTTTATCAAAAATATGCCAAGTCAATAAAGGAACACTTCCTAGAAGCATGTGCCAACCTGTTACAGCGACCGGATCACTTTCTTTACATGTAAATCGAATTAAAACAGTTCCCAATGCCATAGCTATCGCTGCTCCAAGCATCCAACCTTGACCATGGCTAAAAAGGCTCCCTTCAGAAACCACATCTCCCATTAATAACCACTGACTAATAAATTCTGGAGAGACTCCTAAGCAAATGATTCCTCCCAAGCCAAGCATTAACCCTGACCACCCAACTGGGTTGATTGCATCACCAAAAAGGCTTCTAGCAAGAATTGCCACAATTAAGGGTTGTGAGTCAATAAATACAGAGCCCAAGCCTGCGCCTGTTTCCAGTAGACCTCTTGCAAGCAAAAACTGAAAGACTGTTCCATCAATCAAAGTAAAAACTACGAACCATGCCAAGTCTCCCTTGGCAATTGTTAAAGGTCTCTTTAAGATTAATAAGGTTAAAATTACTGCAAAGCCCGCAGGCATGAGCCTTAAAAAAGCAACAATTTCAGGGCCACCTGATTGAACCAAGGGGGCCATAGCAGCCATCGCTGTTCCCCATAATGCAAAGGGAAGAATCATTAATAACCAATTCAACATTTCAAACATGACCTCAGCCTGGTGGCTTCTTTTTAAGATCCAATGAAACCTGCACTAATTCAATGATCTGGC
Source organism: Prochlorococcus marinus str. MIT 9211 (assembly GCF_000018585.1). Classification (NCBI taxonomy): domain Bacteria; kingdom Bacillati; phylum Cyanobacteriota; class Cyanophyceae; order Synechococcales; family Prochlorococcaceae; genus Prochlorococcus; species Prochlorococcus marinus. The sequence continues at coordinate 1,143,129 of NC_009976.1, forward strand.
CTTGGCGTCGTAAATCCAAAAAAAGAATGGCAAGAATCATTATTGATGGAGCAATCAATGGTGATACAAGGAAGCTTTTCCTTAAAGCAGTGAAGCAAGTTGAGGAAAGAGAGTTCCCTGCTTTACTTGTGAGAATTGATAGTCCAGGAGGGACTGTCGGTGATAGTCAAGAGATTCATGCAGCTCTTCTCAGACTTAGAGAAAGCGGGTGTCATGTAGTGGCAAGCTTTGGAAACATATCTGCTTCTGGAGGAGTATATGTTGGCGTAGCTGCAGAAAAAATTGTCGCGAACCCAGGAACTATAACTGGCTCTATCGGAGTAATACTTCGTGGCAATAACCTCTCAAAGCTTCTCGAAAAAATAGGTATTAAATTTGAGACCGTCAAAAGTGGTCTTTATAAAGACATTCTTTCACCTGACAGGGCCCTCTCTAAAGAAGAGAGAGAACTACTTCAATCACTTATAGACAGTAGTTATGGCCAATTTGTAGAAGCAGTTGCGAAAGGGAGAGGTCTAAGTGAAGAAGTGGTACGTGGCTTTGCAGATGGCAGGGTATTTACAGGAACTCAAGCCAGAGAGCTTGGCCTAGTAGATGAATTAGGAGATGAGAATCATGCAAAGCTTTTGGCTGCAAAGCTTGCAGACCTTGATGAGAAGTTACAACCAATTACTCTTGGTCGTCCCAAAAAGAAGTTATTAGGATTACTTCCAGGAGGAAATATTCTCAGAAATCTTGTAGAACAAGTAACTATGGAGCTTTCAAATTCAGGTCAAATCCTTTGGCTCTTCCGACCATAAAAACCACCCTCAATAAGCAAGAAATGAAACTGCAAGCTGTGAGAGGAGCCACAACAAGCTTAAGCAACTCGCCTAAAGCCATTTCGGAAGCTGTTACTGAGCTAGTTTGCGAGTTGGTTGAACGAAATAGTCTTGAGGTTACTCAAGTTGTTTCTATAACCTTCTCAGCAACTAAAGACCTAGATGCATGCTTCCCTGCTTCAATAGCAAGGAAACAGCCAGGGTGGGAAAAAGTCGCCTTACTTGATTGTCAACAAATGTATGTCAAAGGAGATCTAAAAAATTGCATTAGAATTCTTGCTCATGTATGGATGCCAGATGAACAAACGCCTCAACATACTTACTTAGGTAAAGCCAATATGCTGCGACCAGACAGATGAGCTTTTCAATGACAGTTATATTGCTTGAACAAACTTCTAAAATCTAAAAAGTTTTAGACGACAATTAATCAACTTAAATACCAAACTCATTAATCACTCATCCAATTAATTCTTTAAAATGATTCATCTCAAAAAGCACATTCAGAAATTATTCAAAGGAGTCATTATCTCTTCATTAATGATTAGTGCCTTCCTAGGACTAGAAGAAGTAACTAAAAAAGCTTCTTTAGCTGGCCCAGGAATGATTGAATTTCAATGGGATCCTGACCCAAACTTCAAAAAGCTAAGGTCCTATCAAAGTTCAGACGAAAGATTAGATAGAGCAATTTATTATTTTTTCCTAAGATCATCGGAACGAAAGACAGGAATTTTAAAGCTCTCAATAAAGATTCCTGACTACTTTGAGGCAAAAATAAAGCCTGAAAAGCTTAGTCTATGTCAAGCCAAAATAGGAGGCTGGCAAGAGAAAACAAGGTGTGTAAAAGAGATACCTGCAGATTTTGAAGTTTCTGAAAACCAAACATCTGTTGAAGTCTACCCAGCTCAGCCTATTCCTGTTGACTCCAAAACTTATGCCGTGGTTATGAAAGTCTGGAACCCTAGGAAGTCTGGAATGTTTCAATTTCATGCCTATGCCCAATCGCCTGGAGCGATGCCTATATCTAGTTATGTTGGTACCTGGACCTTTGACGTCGATTGAACTGGTAAATTACTTAAACAAGACAATAATTAATTCCTGAAAAGGATCTCACTCAAATGACAAAAAGAACTCTTGGTGGAACAAGTCGAAAGAGGAAACGAGTCTCAGGCTTTCGAGTAAGAATGAGAACACATACAGGCAGGAGAGTTATTAGAGCAAGAAGGAAAAAAGGCAGGTCTCAATTGGCCGTCTAATTAGCTTAGAGGAATTAAATCAATCCATTTAGAAACTGCCTTATAATATTAAACAGAATGGTCTTACCAAAATCTATGCGAATAAAGGGTTATAAATCATTTGACTATCTTCACAAAACTGGTCTGAGGTATAACAGTTCATCAATGCTACTTAAGGTAGCGAAAGCTAATTCAAGGCTAATTAAATCCAAATTATCTGATTCGAAATTTATTAATTCAACTAGATGTGCAATTTCAATAAGTAATAAAGTTAGCAAGAGAGCTGTTGTTCGCAATCAATTAAGACGGATGCTGCATGATTACTTGAAGGCTAAGCTTGCAAATATTCCTACCAATCAAAATTTGTGGCTTCTATTTAGCTTAAGGCCTAGCTCCTTGAACAAAGATCCAAAAGAGTTGCTAAAAGAAATGGATACCCTAATTAGCAAAGCCAGAATTTTCAATGATTAATTCTTCAGAAAAAGTTTTTTTCGAAGGTCCTCCTGCCAAAGAAGATCTTGTCTTCAATCTGTTAGCAGGCCTTACTATCATTGGTCTCCCTTTCACTTTCGGAGCTTTAGTAAGAGCACTTTGGCTTAGATTCAAAGTAACTAATAAACGTATTTCTGTAACAGGAGGTTGGTTTGGAAGAGACAAAACCCAAGTGGTCTATTCACAAATAAGTCAAGTAAGATCTATTCCTAGGGGACTTGGTACATATGGAGATATGGTTGTGGTAACAAAAGACGGCGAGAAACTAGAAATGAGGTCTATCCCAAACTTCAGAGAAGTGTCAGATTATATTCAAGAGCGAATTGATCAAACCAGTTCAAAATCTCCCTCAGATAAGATAAAAGGGTTTTAACTCTAAAAAATCAGCCAAAAATCCAGAAAGAACTTATTATCTTTTATTTAAAAGCACCATCAGCTTTCCTTCATCCTCATTAAGACATCGTGATCGGGTACATCTCTGACAATCTGCTTATCCCGATCCTGGATTTTTTCTATGGATTAGTACCAAGCTATGGTCTCGCAATAGTGGCTCTAACAATTGTGATCCGCTTAGCCCTATTCCCCTTAAGTGCTGGATCCATAAGGAGCGCAAGAAGGATGAAAATAGCGCAGCCAGTAATGCAAAAACGTCAGGCAGAAATTAAAACTCGTTACGCTAATAATCCACAAAAGCAACAAGAAGAGCTAGGAAAATTAATGGGTGAGTTTGGAAGCCCTCTAGCTGGATGTCTTCCATTATTGGTTCAAATGCCAATACTTTTTGCCCTTTTTGCAACCTTAAGGGGTTCACCTTTCGCAGATGTTCCCTATCTAGTGAATGTAAAGGTTCTTCCACCAGAGCAAATAGCCACAATTGAGCCAAAACCTTTTACAAGTCCTAAGCACTCAATATTTATTACAGAAAAAGACCATTTCCCTGTTATTGCCTCAATACCTGGAGGAACAAAAATAGCAGCTGGCGAGTCTGTAGATATTAAACTTCAAACCCCTAGTGGAGAAGGCTATAGCAATATGCTTTCTCGTTTCAAAGATGGATCTAAATTTACACCAACTTGGCGAGTGACCAAAGGGGATGATCTTGTAAAAGTTTCCAAAGAAGGAACTATAACTGCCCGTTACCCAGGAGATGCAACTATTGAAGGGAAAATCCCTGGTTTAGCTGCAAAAAGCGGATTCCTTTTCATAAAAGCTCTAGGCAATGTAGGTTTCTATGTAGATGGGTCAATTAACTGGGATATAGCAATTCTTGTAGGAGGGTTTGGGGTAACTCTTGTTATTTCTCAAGTTCTTTCAGGCAGAGGGATGCCACCTAATCCACAACAAGCTACAGCACAAAAAATTACACCAGTAATGATTACTGGTATGTTTCTGTTCTTCCCCCTGCCTGCTGGAGTACTCCTTTACATGGTGATTGCAAATATCTTCCAGGCAATTCAAACATTTTTACTTAGTCAAGAAGCTTTACCTGATAATCTACAAAAAATCCTTGAAGAACAACTGAAGCAGCAATCAAAGCAGTCTGCAAAAGAAGCCACAATAGATATTACGGCTGACACAGAAAGACTTCCATTTGAGCCAAAAAGCAACAAATAGCCTATGAATATCAAGCTCCTATTCAGATTTATAAAGCGTATTTTTTTAGTGTTAATTATTAAATAATTTGATATATATGATAGCTATTTGATTTATGCAGAACTGGAATGACCATTTTGATTTATTGATTAAATCTAAAACTCCATTAATTTTTGTTCGAAGTGGAGAAGAAGAAAGAGTTGAGTCTTTATTAGTCGAAGCAACAAAAAGACTCAATTCGAGACGCCTAGCAACTTGGGATTATATAGAAGGTTTAAGAGGAGTACTTAATTCAAAGGGTTTAGGTGCAAGACAGCCTATGGAAGTATTGCAATGGTTAAAAAATCTCGACACTGCATCACCAACAATTCTTCTTGCTAAAGACTTCCATCGATTTGCAGAAGATGCTGGTGTATCAAGAATGCTAAGAAACTTATCTGCTGATTTAAGAAGCACAAAACATACTCTTGTGCTAACTGCAGGAGATTGGAATCCACCTAATGATTTGGAAGAGTCAATGACAATATTAGACCTCCCTTTACCTAAAGAAAATGAATTAAAAAGGCTTCTTAGAAACATAGCCCAAGCAAGTGAATCTCTACTGTCTGAGGATGTCCTAGAAGAATTAACCCACGCCTGTAGCGGCTTAAGCGAAATAAGAGTACGTCAAGTCGCTGCCAGAGCACTTGCCCAAAGAGGAAAATTAAGTAGGGAAGATCTAGAAGAAGTTTTAGCAGAAAAGCGTCAGGCTATTGCTAGAAGTGAAGTACTTGAATACTGCGAAACTTCAGCAACACCATCAGACATTGGGGGGCTAGATGCATTAAAAAACTGGCTTAACCAACGTCATGCAGCTTTTTCGGATGAAGCACGTAATTTCGGACTACCTTTGCCACGCGGAGTGCTTTTAATAGGACCTCAAGGAACAGGAAAATCTTTAACCGCAAAGGCAATTGCTCATAGCTGGTCAATGCCCCTCCTTCGCCTTGATGTAGGCCGTCTATTTGCTGGTTTAGTTGGTGCAAGTGAAGCAAGAACAAGAGAGACTATCCGACGAGCAGAAGCAATGGCACCATGTGTTTTATGGATTGATGAGATTGATAAGGGTTTTGGAGGTGATGCAAGAAGCGATGGAGGAACAAGTCAGCGAGTTTTAGCAAATGTTCTTACATGGATGGCAGAAAAGACTTCTGCCGTTTTTGTAGTTGCTACAGCAAATGGTGTTGATCGATTACCAGGAGAACTATTAAGAAAAGGAAGATTTGATGAGATATTTTTACTTGACCTACCAACCACACAAGAGCGCCTAAGCATTCTCAACTTACATTTGAACCAAAGACGACCTGACTTGGAAATACCACTTCAGTCAATTGTTAGTCGCACAGATGGCTTTTCAGGTGCAGAGCTTGAGCAAACCGTTATTGAAGCTATGCATCTTGCTTTCGCAGAAAGGAGAGAATTAGAGGAAACGGATCTAATTCTTGCAGCATCACAGCTTGTACCTTTATCAAGAACCGCGAAAGAACAACTTGACTTTCTAAAAGAATGGGCATCTAGTGGCCGAGCTAGGCCAGCATCAATTAAGCTTGGTTAAAAAAATAGTGCTTGACCAGCGCCTTATCAGGGAAAATCCCAAACTAATTATCGAGGGCTTACAAACTCGGGGAATACAAGTTGATCTTGGAGATTTACAGCTAGATATTGAAAAGCTAAAGCAAATAGAGCAACAAAGGAATCTTCTTCAGGCTGAAGGTAATGAGATAGGGAAAGAAGTTGGTCAAAAAATCAGAAGTGGTCTTGACCCAAGTTCTCCAGAAATAGAATTACTTCGCAGCAGTGGTAATACGGTCAAAAAGAAAGTTAATGAATTAGAAGAGCTTGAGAAGGCTATCTCAGAAAAAATTACTGAAGAAATTCTTCATTTACCAAATATTCCTGACAAAGAGTGTCCTATAGGTAAAAACGAAACGGACAATGTAGAAGTTCGTTCTTGGGGCGAACCTTTAGAAAGTAAAGCCTATAAAGAACATTGGGAAATTGCAGAAGAGCTTCAACTTTTAGATACTCAAAGGTCAGTAAAAATAGCTAAAAGTAGATTTGTCACTCTATTAAATCAAGGGGCCCGCCTTGAAAGGGCATTGATTAATTTCATGCTAGATATGCATTCAAAAAAAGGATATTTAGAAGTTCTTCCGCCGGTTTTAGTAAATACAGCCAGCCTGACTGCATCTGGACAATTACCAAAATTCTCTGAGGAAAGCTTTAGATGTGCTGAAGATGATCTCTGGCTCACTCCAACTGCTGAAGTTCCTCTAACTTCATTACATAGAGGTGAAATAATTCCATCTGAAGAATTACCAATTAAATACGTTGCTTACACCCCTTGTTTCAGAAGAGAAGCTGGTAGTTATGGTAGAGATACAAGAGGGTTAATAAGACTTCATCAATTCAATAAAGTCGAGCTCTTTTGGTTTGTACATCCTGAGAAATCACCAGCTGCTCATGAACAAATAACAAAAGACGCAGAGTCTATTCTTCAAGCTTTAGAACTACCTTATCGAGTCCTAGAGCTATGCACGGGAGATCTTGGATTCTCAGCATCACGAACATATGACTTAGAAGTTTGGCTCCCAGGAGCCAATGCTTACAGGGAAATCTCAAGCTCTAGTATCTGTAATGATTTCCAAGCAAGAAGATCTTCAATTAGAACAAAAGAAGGCAAAAAAAGTCGACTGGTCCATACTCTTAACGCTAGTGGTCTTGCGATAGGAAGAACAATGGCTGCAATATTAGAAAATGGCCAAAACCTGGATGGGACAGTCAGTATCCCAGATGCACTCGTACCATATTTTGGCAAAAATAAGATTCAACCCGAAGCCAAATAAATACTATGACTTTTTTTAATGTGATTGCTTCCATTGCCGTCTTAGCGCTTCTAATTTTTTTCCATGAAGCAGGGCATTTTCTTGCAGCCACATTGCAAGGCATTCGAGTCAGTGGATTTTCAATTGGCTTTGGTCCTGCACTTTTAGAAAAAGAATTTAAAGGTGTCACTTACTCAATAAGAGCATTCCCTTTAGGAGGGTTTGTATCCTTTCCTGATGATGACAATGAAAAAGAAAAGATTTCTCTAGACGATCCTGATCTATTAAGTAATAGGCCAATTTATCAAAGATTATTGGTTATTTCAGCTGGTGTTATTGCCAATCTATTAGTTGCATGGATTGCATTATTTAGCCAAGCAACTTTTATAGGCCTGCCAAATCAGCCTGATCCTGGTGTTCTTATTATTGGAGTACAAGATCAAGAAGCTGCTTACCAAGCAGGCCTAGAAATAGGCGATAAAGTCTTAAGCATTGACGGCATCAAACTAGGTTCAGGCCAAGAAGCTGTTCAATCTTTAGTTGACAAAATTAAAGCTTCTCCAGGTAAATCAATAGAACTTGATAAAGCAAATAGTAAAGGTAACTTTACTATCACCATCACTCCTTCAGATTATTTTGGCAACGGCAGAGTAGGTGCACAATTACAACAAAATACTGTTGTTTCTTCAAGGCCTGCAAAGGGAATATTAGAAATTATTGTTCATTCTAATTCTCAATTTACAGATTTATTAATTCGAACTGTTAAAGGGTATCAAGGACTGTTTACAGATTTCGCCTCAACATCAAAGCAAATTAGCGGACCAGTTAAAATTGTTGAATTAGGGGCCCAAATGTCAGGGCAAGGGGTATCTGGATTAATATTTTTTGCTTCTCTAGTTTCAATAAATCTTGCCGTTTTAAATTCCTTACCCTTGCCGGTCCTTGATGGAGGTCAATTTGCATTAATTCTTATAGAGGCGGTAAGAGGAAAGCCAGTTCCAGAAAAAATTCAACTCGCTTTTATGCAATCAGGCTTTCTTCTTCTAATAGGACTAAGCATTGTGCTTATTATTCGCGATACAAGTCAATTATCAATACTTCAACAATTAGCAAGTAATCACTAGTTAGACATTCTGCTCGCTTTAAACAACCCAAAGGAGTAAAGTCTCTAAAGAAATTGCAGATCAACTCCTATTTCATGGCAAAGAAATCGATGATTGCCCGCGACGTCAAGCGAAAGAAACTCGTTGAGCGCTATGCAACTAAGAGGAAAAAACTATTAGATGAGTTTAATTCTGCAAAAGATCCTATGGAGCGGCTTGAGATTCATAGAAAGATTCAAGCTCTACCAAGGAATAGTGCACCTTCAAGGATGAGAAATCGTTGTTGGGCAACTGGCAAGCCAAGAGGTGTATATCGCGATTTTGGCCTGTGCAGAAATCAACTTCGTGAAAGAGCTCATAAAGGTGAATTACCAGGAGTTGTTAAATCAAGCTGGTAAAAACAAAACTCAAGAAATTAACACCAAAAAAAAATCAGCGCCTAATAAACCAAGAAGCCAATCTATCAAAGGGATCTTGAGCAAAAGGAGAACCTATACAACAATTTAGAAAGACGAGCAAATGAAGTTTTCTACTAAATAAGTACCTATCAAGTGCAAGAATGTTAAAAGATAAAAAGACATAAGCAAACGTGCAAGGTCAGACAACAACGGTCTCCTTTGATGGTCGGGAAATACGGCTAACTACAGGACGATATGCTCCACAAGCTGGTGGTTCAGTACTTATTGAATGCGGTGATACCGCAGTCTTAGTTACAGCAACTCAGTCTCCAGGTCGAGAAGGCGCCGACTTCCTTCCACTAATCTGTGATTACGAAGAAAGACTTTATGCAGCCGGAAGAATACCTGGCAGCTTTATGAGGCGGGAGGGGAGGCCTCCAGAGAGAGCTACTTTAATTTCACGACTAATTGATCGCCCATTAAGGCCTCTTTTCCCAAGTTGGATGAGAGACGATATTCAAGTTGTTGCGACTTGTCTTTCATTAGATGAAAGAGTCCCTAGTGACGTACTTGCTGTAACCGCTTCATCAATGGCCACTCTGCTTGCAGAGATACCGTTTTACGGACCAATGGCTGCAGTAAGAGTTGGCTTGCTTGGAGATGACTTTGTTTTAAACCCAAGCTTTAGGGAAATAGAGCGTGGCGATCTTGATCTAGTAGTTGCTGGAACTCCAGATGGAGTAGTGATGATAGAAGCAGGGGCCAATCAACTTTCCGAACAAGACGTTATTGAAGCGGTAGATTTTGGGTATGAAGCAGTCACAGAATTAATTAAAGCTCAGCAATCGATTCTCAAAGAATCTGGAATAGATCACAAAAAGCCAGATGAACAAGAGATCGATGAAACACTGCCTAATTATTTAGACAAGAATGGCAGAAAGCCAATAGGTGAATTACTCAAAAAGTTTGAACTCACAAAAAAAGAACGAGATTTAAAACTTGAAGAAATCAAAACTAACTTAGGTGAGAAAATAGATTCTTTAAAAGAAGACAATGCTGTAAAGAAAGCTATTTCCTCAAACCCAAAACTACTTACCACCAGCTTTAAATCCCTCACTAAGAAACTTATGAGGGAGCAAATAATTAAAGATGGTAAGCGTGTGGACGGTAGGGCTTTAGACGAAGTAAGAAAAATCGAAGCTGCCGCTGGCATTCTTCCAAAAAGAGTTCATGGTTCAGGACTATTTCAAAGAGGTCTTACCCAAGTGCTATCAACAGCAACATTAGGTACACCAAGTGATGCTCAAGAGATGGATGATCTAAACCCTAGCTCTGATAAAACCTATATTCATCATTACAACTTTCCACCTTATTCAGTTGGGGAGACACGACCAATGAGGACCCCAGGCCGAAGAGAAGTTGGCCATGGGGCATTAGCAGAAAGAGCTCTTATACCAGTATTACCTCCAAAAGAGTCTTTCCCTTATGTCCTGAGGGTGGTTAGCGAAGTACTCAGTTCCAATGGTTCAACTTCTATGGGTTCAGTTTGTGGAAGTACTATTGCCCTTTTAGATGCAGGCGTTCCATTGAAAGCTCCTGTAAGTGGAGCAGCAATGGGTCTAATTAAAGAAGGTAAAGAAATAAGGATACTCACAGATATTCAAGGGATTGAAGACTTCCTTGGTGATATGGACTTCAAAGTCGCTGGGACAGAAAAAGGAATTACTGCTCTTCAAATGGATATGAAAGTAACTGGGTTAGAAGTAAAAACAATTGCAGATGCCATAAATCAAGCCAAGCCTGCAAGGACACATATCCTTGAAAAAATGAATGAGACTATTGACAAGCCTAGAGAAACACTTTCTCCTCATGCACCTAGACTTCTAAGCTTCAGAATTGATCCAGAGCTTATTGGTACTGTTATTGGTCCTGGTGGTAGAACTATTAAAGGGATAACTGAAAGAACAAATACAAAGATAGATATTGAAGATGGAGGAATAGTTACCATTGCTTCTCATGATGGTGTCGCAGCGGAAGAAGCCCAGAAGATTATTGAAGGGTTAACCAGAAAAGTACATGAAGGAGAGATCTTTACAGGTTCAATAACTCGCATTATCCCAATAGGAGCATTTGTTGAAATTCTTCCTGGCAAAGAAGGAATGATACATATCTCTCAATTATCAGAAGCTAGAGTAGAGAAAGTTGAGGATGTAGTAAAAGTCGGCGATGAGGTCACAGTAAGAGTTAGAGAAATTGATAATAGAGGTAGAATTAATCTTACTTTGCGAGGAGTTTCTCAGAATAACAATGACATGAATTACCCTCAACCAACCCCTACTCCAGTAGCACCATTAAATTAATAGGTTTATCTAATTTAAATTTCAAAAAAAGGGTCTAATTTTTTTATTTCATCTTCAGCTAGTTTACATATAAGGTCATGGTTTTTACCATGGCTAACAATCAAGCATCCTCGTTGCTCATAGTTATCTTTGTTGTATGAAAGGGGTCTACCATCGGCGTGTGTAAATCCTCCTCCTGCAGCCCTTAGGACTGCCTCAGGTGCTGCCATATCCCAATCTTTAGGAGCTGTTTTGCCTGACAAAGATATATAGAAATCTGCTTCTCCTCTAAGTATGGTCCCTACTTTGCATCCAACACTTCCAATACCTTTAGTCTCTCCAGGAGAGATCCTTTCCATTAATTGAGACAGTGTTTTATCTCTATGACTTTTACTTGCTACAAGAATCATTTCCGAAATTTGCGTTCTATTACTAAATTTCACATTCCTTTTTTCTCCCAACCGATTCTCACACCACGCGCCTTCCCCTAAAACTCCGAACCATAATTCTTCCTTCTCTGGAATCAAAACGACCCCCATTTTTAAATGATGATCATTCACAAGTGCCAAATGCACGGCGTATTCTCCCGTTCCTTTAATAAAATCCTTAGTCCCGTCAAGAGGGTCTAAGATCCAGATCCAACCATTACAAGCTGAAAGTCCTTCAACAAATTCTTCTTTTGCATTCTCTTCACTCAATAACTTCCAAGTTGCAGTAGGAAACTTAGAGTTAATACCATCAAGCAACCAACTATTAACGGCCAAGTCAGCTGCAGAGACCGGTCCTCCAGGATTATCTTCGATCTCCAATTCCATTGGAAAACCATAAGGAGGCTTACTTCCCCTGGCATATGCCATCAAAATATCAGCAGCTCCCCAACTCAAACTTCTAAGACCTTCTAATAGATCTTCAAGATTGACCCCATTCGGAAGAAAACAATCAGTAGAACTCATGGATTTTTTAGAAAACGAAGCTTTAGGAAAATCGAGCGAACCAACCTCAGGGAATCTATACATTATTGGAACACCTATAGGAAATCTTGGAGATTTATCTCCAAGAGCAAAATCTATACTTCAAAAAGTCTCACTTATAGCTTGTGAAGACACGCGTCATAGTGGGCAGCTTCTAAAAAAGTTAGGAATTAAAAATAATCTTATAAGTTTTCACAAGCACAACACTCAAAGCAGACTCCCGAAGCTATTGAAATGCCTAAAAGAGGGACAAAATATTGGATTGATTAGTGATGCTGGACTTCCGGGCATTAGCGACCCTGGCGAGGAGCTTGTTAAAGCGGCTAAAGAAGCCGGTTATTCAGCGATTTGCATACCGGGTCCCTGTGCAATAACTACAGCGTTAGTCAGTAGTGGCTTACCTTCGCAAAAGTTTTGCTTCGAGGGATTTCTTCCATCAAAGACAAAAGATCGCAACAAAGCTCTTTCTTCTATTGCAAATGAAGAAAGAACAACTGTTATTTATGAATCTCCTAAAAAGTTAATAAAGCTATTAGAACAACTATATGAATTATGCGGAGAAGACAGGCCGGTTCAAGTCGCCCGAGAATTGACCAAAAAATATGAGGAGCATATTGGTCCAACTCTTGGAGAAGTACTAAAACATTTCAAAGAAAATAAGCCTAAAGGTGAATGCACAATTGTCTTGGGAGGCACTGAAAAGTATAAAAAGAAAATAGCCAATCAAAGCCAAACTGAGTTGCTTAAAAAGATGGAAGCTATAATCAAAACAGGTGCAAGCGCAAATTTTGCTGCTAAACAAATCTCAAATGAAACTAAATTATCAAAAAGGTTTCTTTATGAATTACTTCACAATAAATCCAATCTTGATAGTCAAATAGACACTAAAGAGGCAAAATGAATATCTATACTGTTGCTTAAGTATTAAATGCTAAAAAAACTTCTTCTAGTTTTTTTTACTTTTGCTAACGCAAGTTTAATTCTTCTTGTTCTTTGCTTAGGTACTCAAAACCTTAATAGCAGAAAATCACTAAACCTAGGCTTTTCTTCAACATCTTCATATCCAACAGGATTTATTGTAGGTATGTCAATAACTTTAGGCTTTATTAGTGGTGGCTGCACAGCAGCTGTACTAACTTCTAATCAAAGAGAGTCTGATAATTAACTTATCTCCTTCTCTATAATATCAAGGGCTATTAAGCAATCATCAATTATTAATCTGGTAATTCCTTTAGACAGCAAAAAAGGGCACGACAGTTTAAAAACATCTGGGTTAGGGACCTTAAGAACTCTCTGATTTCTAGAGCAATTCCTCTTTGCAGAGCGCTGATTAGAAAAAAGCATTATTGCCAGCCTTTCCTGATCATGTTCTGGGAGAAAGCTCCATTGAGAGAATTCCTTTAAAGGTTTCGATTCCAATTCCACCTTCTTATCAACAAGCATATATACAGTTTCAGGCAAAAGTTCAACAGCAAAGGCTTTTGCAGCAACTTCCTTTTGTTCTTCCCAAGCAAATTCAGAAATCAATGGAATTACTTCTTGGAAGTTTTCCTTTGGGTCCTGATCATTGAACTCAGAATTTTCTTCCTCTTCGTCAAATACTTGAGAAAATTGATTATTCTCAAAGTCATCTTCTCTAACCAAGTTATTTCCTAAAGTTTCACTCTGATTTTCTTTGGAGAGATTCTCAGGAGCTTGGTCTTGATTTAAAGGATTAAACTTAGACCGTAATTTTTTTAAAGAAAGGTACTCTTGATCAGATAAACACCCTTTGACTGTTCTTGTTATTGTGCTTGGAGTACAATCATATTCTTTTGCGAGTTCCCCAAAAGGCATCCCCAAAAGAGCTTTTTTAACAATCTCCGATTTTTGATTTTTCGAAAGCTTCCTAGCCAAATCGATTAAATTGAAATTGGACTAAACATAGTTTGGCACCTTATCAATCACTAATATTGAAATACTGCTCCGTTAGCTCAGCTGGATAGAGCAACTGCCTTCTAAGCAGTGGGTCTCAGGTTCGAATCCTGAACGGAGCGTTTGAAAGCCTTTTTAAGGCTTTCAACAAAAGATTTCTTAAATCAGCGTGATGCATACAAAAACCTCACTTCCCAATAAATAAGAGATAAGAACACAACGCTCGCTACAGTGATCTCAAAAGGGATCATCAGAATCAACAGAGAACTTTTTTAATTTTGTATCTAATTACACAAGATTCAAGCTAGAAGTCTACTGGCTTAAGAAAAGTTTATCTATGAAGCATCATTTCACAAGAAATTCCTAAAAAAGCTAAATGGCTTTATTTAAATAGCCCTGGGGATTAAGCATTTGCCATTTCCAACCATCACGACATATATCTTCTAAGCTTCTTTTAGGATGCCAATTTAAAGTTTTAATTGCCAATTCATTATTTGCGACAGAGACAGGGACATCCCCCAATCGCCTATTGCAAAAAGTATAAGGTACTTTGCAGTCATTGACATTTATAAATGTATTAATAAGTTCAAGAACACTTGTACCTTTTCCTGTACCGATATTTAGATTAGTCAATATAGATTCATTATCTAATAAGTATTCCAATGCTGCATGGTGAGCTTCTGCTAAATCCATGACATGAATGTAATCACGAATTCCTGTCCCGTCAGGCGTCGGCCAGTCATTTCCAAAGATGTTTAATATATCCCTAGCCCCAACAGCAACTTGACTGATATAAGGGAACAAATTGTTTGGTTTACCTAATGGGGACTCTCCAATCTCTCCAGATTGGTGGGCACCAATTGGATTGAAGTAACGGAGATTTGCTATACGCCACTGTTGGTCAGTGTGTTGAAAAAGATCACTAAGTATTTGCTCAATAGCAGCCTTTGTTTGCCCATAAGGGTTTAAAGGGGCAATGTCAGAATCCTCTTTCAATAGTTCATCAGTTTTAGGAGCGTAAATTGTCGCACTACTGCTAAATACAATCGTTCTGCAACGGAATTCATCCATAACACGCAATAAGTTAATTGACCCGCCGACGTTGACATCCCAATAAAGCAAAGGATTCTCCACTGATTCCTCCACAGCTTTTAAACCAGCAAAATGTATGACTGCTTCAATAGGTTTCCCATTTAATTTCGACTCAAAGAATAATTTTTTCAGAAATTTATAGTCTCTAATATCACCTGAAATCTGCATTAATTGATTATTGGATATTTGATTATTCCTTTTATGCAAAATAATTACTTTTTTTATAGCAATAGGAGAGCTATTTACATATGAATCTAATACCAATAAATCATATCCATGGTCTAGGAGAGTTAAACATGTATGGCTACCTATAAAACCAGCCCCACCAGTAATCAAGATAGTTCTCATAATTTCACAAAAAAATTACTTTCTGAGATACAAGAGAGAAGATAAGTATCTTTAATATTAACTCATATTTATTCAGCATTTATAAAAGTCGCGATACCATTTTGTAAACATCTTGACTCCCTCTTCTATAGATGTTCTTGGCCTAAAATCTATCCACTTTTCAAGTAAATTTGTATCAGCAGCAGTTGCAACTACATCTCCAAGCTGCATAGGCAGCATATTTTTAATGGCCCTTATGCCTAAAGAGTCTTCTAATAATTCAATAAACCTTAAAAGCTCTATTGGCTCACTGTTTCCTATATTAAAAATGCGATGCGAAGCCAAAGAACTTGAAGGGTCAGGGTTCAATGAGTCGAAATTAGAATTCGGAGTAGCTGGCTTGTAACAACAACGAAGTAGCGACTCAGCTATATCATCTATATAAGTGAAATCCCTAAGCATCTCCCCTTGGTTATAAATGTTGATCGGCTTCCCAGAAAAAATTGCTTTAGCAAAAATCATTGGAGCCATGTCAGGTCTGCCCCATGGGCCATATACTGTGAAGAACCTTAAACCTGTGGCAGGAATTTTATAAAGATGACTATATGAATGAGCCATCAACTCATTAGATTTTTTTGTAGCTGCATAGAAACTTACAGGATGATTAACTGGCTGAGTTTCCACAAAAGGTAGATTCCTATTACCTCCATAAACAGAGCTGCTTGAAGCATATATCAAATTTTCAACGGAATGATGACGACAAAGTTCTAGAATATTGAAAAATCCAACCAAATTACTATTGAGATATGCAGATGGGTTTTCTATTGAATACCTAACTCCTGCCTGCGCTGCAAGGTTAACCACAACCGAAGGTGATTTTTCGAGAAATAGTTCCCTTAAAGAATCCATATCTTCTAAACCAATTTTGTAAAAAGCCCATTCACTTGAAGAAGGTTTTAATATTTTCTGAATCTCATCAAGTCTTGCTTGTTTTAAGCCAGGATCATAATAAGAATTTAAATCGTCTATACCAATTACTTTTTCTCCATTTTTAAGCAGCTTTTTTACTAAAGCTGCTCCAATAAATCCCGCTGCACCTGTAACTAAAAAAGGTCTTGAGAAAGAAGGCATTGATAGAGAAACTTTAGATAATTATACTTTCAAGAATAGATTATAACTACTACTTTAGTAAAAAATGGGTTGCTAAAGCTAAATTTGGCCTCGAAACATATTTAGGCTAGGCTAAAGTTAATTAAATAGCTTATTTACTATCTCACAAATAGTCGTATATTTAAACGACTTAAGGTTTTGTTTAATTATGAATAAACTCATATTTAAACTAACTTTATGTGTTTAGCAGATCAAAGAATACGATATATTGTGAATAGAGCGAGTTAATAAGAAGATGACTAAGAAATTCTCGGTTTCTAACTGTGCAAAGTTGTTTGTTGACTTTGATGGTGTATTGGTAGATTCAAATAGATTCAAGGAAGATGCAATACATCAGTCAATTAAAGAGGTTGCTGGCAACACAATTCTTGCTAAAGAAGCAATAGATTATTTCAATGAATATGCTGGTATCAGCAGAAAGGTGAAATTAAGAAAATATTTTAAGATGGGCGATGTTGATTTAATAATGCAAAGTTATGGGAAAAAGTGCAGAGAATTCTTCGTCAACTCTAAGTCAACAAGCGGTTCTATCGATTTCCTTAAAAGGGTCAAGGCGATTAAACCTTCCATAAAAGTATATATTTTAAGTGGTGGAGAAAAAGAAGAAATAAGATCTTTCATACTTAAGAATAAGATGGATAGTTACTTTAATGAATTGCTGTGTTCAGAAGAAAGCAAGTCTTATCACCTAAAAAGGTCTAAGGCCAATAGAGATGATATTTTTATAGGCGACAGCAAGAGTGATCTGAGCGTTGCTTTAAGTCATCCATTAAAGTTTATATATGTAGATGGTTTTGTTTCAGACCATTCCAGTCCAACAAAAGATCAATTCGATGCTATTAACATTACAGTTAAAAATCTAAGTGAACTAGAGCCAATAATATGAAGAATACAATTAAGGTTGGAATAAATGGACTAGGCCGAATAGGAAGGCAAATATTTCGCTTAGCAATTAAAGATCCTCAAATTGATATAATTGGAGTAAATGAACTTAATCCAGACATTAAGAATTGGGCTTATACATTAAATTACGATACAATTTATGGAAAATTAGACACCACAGTTACCACTAAAGAAAATAGATTAATAGTCAATGGTAATAGAATCAATACATCACACGAAGAGGACATAGACAAGGTTGATTGGGGAACATGGAATGTTGATATTGTTATAGATTGCACGGGGATACAAAAAAATGTAATCAATGCAAGAAAGCTACTAGAGCGAAATGATGCTAAGAAAGTTATAGTTACTCACTCACCTGATGAAGTTGACTTCACAATGGTAATGGGTGTAAATGATAATAAATACAATCATAAGACTGATCATTTAATATCATCTAGTATTTGTGATGCTACAGCTATTGGACCGGTTACTAAATTAATTAATGACAACTTTAGAATTGATTCTGGTTATGTAACAACACTACACCCATGGCTTAGTTATCAAAACCTTATGGATGGACCATCAAGTTCATGGGCAGTTGCAGGAGAAATTTTCCATCATTATGCACTTGGAAGGTCTGCAATAGGGAACATGATCCCAAAGCCTACATCGGCAATGGATGCAGTCTTTAAAGTTATTCCTTCCCTTAGCTCAAAATCTATTGGCTCACTATCTTACCGGACACCAACTCAAATAATAGGATCTGCAGATATAACATATATAGTTAATTCTAAGGTAAGTAAAGATAACCTAATAAAACTTTTTAAATGTTATGAAGAGAATCAAAGCAATCCAATAATTAAAATGTCAAATGAACCTCTTGTATCATTAGATTATATTGGAGAAGATTATTCTGCGATTATAGACACACGGTGGTTAGATGTAATAGGCGAAAATCTTATTAAGGTTGTTCTTTGGTATGATAATGAATATGGTTACTCTTGTAAGGTGATGTGTCAAGTAAAGCATATTGCTAGTTTCTTTAATAGTATATAAGGAATAAATAATTATCTAAAAAAATGTATAAAGGAAATCTACCAAGAGTCATAGCGGTTGTACCAGTCAAAAAGGTTTCCGAGAGAGTACCTAATAAAAACTTTAGAGAATTTACCAAAGATGGTTCTTCTCTATTAGATATACTTTTAGAGAAGTTATTAAAGATAAAGACTGTAGATCATATATACATTAGTACAAACTATCAAGATTTAAGCATTGAAAGCGATAATAAAATCAGTCTTATAGACCGAGATGATACTTATTGCAATAACATAACTTCTTGGAGTGATGTTATCTATAATATAGTTAACTCTATTCCTGAAGATGATAACTCAATAATACTATGGTGTCATACAACAACACCACTTTTCGATGAGTACCAAAAAGCATTGAATAAATTTATAGACCTAGATAAAAATAATTTCAATTCTTTAGTAGTTGTAGAAAAACTTAAAGAATTTATTATAGATGATAAGGGCAGGCCCTGGAATTATTCCTATGGAGTATGGCATCCCTATTCACAGAATCTACCTTCCCTATACAAAATATCAGGTTCTTTATTCATAAATTATCTTGCGGAAATGAAAAAGACTAGATACGTTATAAATACAAAGCCATTCTTATATGAAATTGATTCAAAGTATGGAATTGACATTGATACAAAATGGGAGTTTAAGATGGCACAAATTCTGAATGACAACAAAAATGAACTTAATAATATTGAGAAATGAATTTTAGAGAAAAGCTAATAAAAAGAGAAAAAGTCCTAGGCACATGGGTTACAAGCCCATCCGTTCATAGCTTAGATTCAATTTGCTCTACTGGAATTGATTTTGTGATTCTTGATCAAGAGCATGGGACAATTGCTTTTGGTGACTTGCTGCCCCTAATCAATACGGCTAAGGCTCATAACTGTTTCGCGATGGTTAGGCCTTCATCAATTAATAAAGATTCCATTCAACAAGCCTTAGACAATGGAGCTCATGGTATACAAGTACCAAATGTTGAGAATGTACAGGATGCAATGCTAGTAGTAGATTATGCTAAGTACCCACCAATCGGTTCTAGAGGTTATTCCCCATTTGTACCAAGTTCAAATTATCAGAACAATGGGCCATCATGGAATATTCAAATGAATGAACTTCTTGTTACTGGAATCAATGTAGAAGGCAAAGAAGGAATAGAGAGTATAGATTCTATTATGTCTATCGATGGGATAGATATTATATTTGTTGGTCTATTTGATTTGTCGAAAGCTTTAGGGATAGCTGGTGAGGTTCAAAATCAAATAGTTATTGATAAACTTAAAGATGTTATAAAAAGTGCCAAGAAGCATAAAAAATCAATCGGGACAATTGCTACATCATTTGATCATATGAAATTTCTAATGAGCATAGGAGTTAACTTTATTGTTCACATGGTAGATATGAATATATTAAATGAGTCATATAAAATGATACATAATTCATTTAAAGAAAACCTATAAAAGAATCAACATGCAGAATGATATAGTATCAGTAACAGATCATATAAAAGATTATATTGTTGAAAGAGATATTCTTGGAGAATACTTTTCAGATCAATTAACTAGTCAGACTACAATAGCTTTAGTTTGGCATGAAGTAATCAATCAAGATTTTCTATCAAAATATCCAAGTATTAGAGCAATTGTAAGATATGGAGTTGGCTTTGACAATATAGATCTAGAAATCTGTAGAAAAAGAAAAATAATTGTTGTAAATACTCCTGACTATGGAATTGACGAAGTATCTGATACTGCTCTAGCGATGATCTTATGTTTAACAAGAAAAATTAATTCCTTTCAAGAATTTGCCAAAGAAGATGAATATTCTTGGAGCGGGAAAGATATACCCTTCCCTGTTAAAAGGATACGAGATATGAGCCTAGGGATAATTGGTCTTGGTAGGATAGGCGGCTGCTTAGCTAGGAAATTCACAGCATTATCAAATAATGTTGGATTCCACGACCCTTACCTGCCTTCAGGCGTGGAGAAAGTCCTTGGATTAAAAAGGTTTCAGAGTTTGCAAGATTTACTTCGAAATTCGGATATTGTTTCAATTCATACTCCTCTTAACCATGAGTCAAAAGGGTTAGTCAATGAAGACTTCATATCAAACATGAAGGATGGTTCTTACCTAATTAATGTTTCAAGAGGTGCCATAGTGAAAGACAAGAGCATAATCTATGATGCTCTTGTCTCACACAAATTAGAAGGATATGGGACCGATGTATGGACACAAGAGCCTCCAACAGACAAAGATCAGTTATATATAAATTGGAAAAAAGAAAATGCTTATGCAGGTAGAATAATAATTAACCCGCATACTGCCTACTATAGTCACGAATCATTAGAAGAGGCTAGGACCAAGGCCTGCAAAAATTGTCTAAATATTATTAAAGGCAGAAATATTATTAATAGGATTGTTTAACTAATGAGCATTAATTTAGCATCAAGAAGATTAAATTAGTAAAAATTTGCCATGAAAGAAGCCAATGAAATTTTGCATATTCTTGTAAAGGAGACTGATAAAGATCGAATTAATCTAAAAAATACAAGCCATTACTCTATAACACCATTAATATCTACTGAATGGTTATTTCAAAGTCAAGTAAATAGTCATCCCAATCCCAATAAAACAGCTTCTTTGTCAGCAAATTTATTAGAGAGGGTAGAGGCAGCAACAACCCTAATAAATAATTTAATAGAGAATTGTACAACACTAGATTGTATCAATTCGATCGAGGAGCTAATGGCACCTTACCTTCACGTAAGACTATCCTCTTTTTACTACCTAGAAAGTATAATACCTAATTCGAAAAGATATTCATTATTTAATAAAGGTAAGTGGATTGTTTTAACTAATAAAACAGATCTAATTATTGGTATAGAGAATATTCTTATACAAGACAAAGGTAGTTCCTTAGTCAGTACATATAGATATAGTAGACTATCGTCAAACCTATTAAGCAGTTGCCTGATAAGGCTACAAAGGTACCTAATTGGGTTTAGACTAAATTCTAAACAAAAACATTATTTTCTTTCAGACAGATCCTCATATTATTTCCCCAAAATAAAAGATAAGCTAAAAAAAGAAAATAAGAGATTAATTACTTTTCAATGTACTAAAGATTTAAGAAAGATTTTTATTTTGATGTTAATTAACATCGTTAATTTAATTTTTAAGCGGAGCCGTGCTCCTATTAGGATGATACTCCACCCCTATGAAGAGAAGACTAAGCTAAGTAGTAAAGTAATCCTAAGGTTAATTAAAAAAGTACCATTAGAACTAATTCCGGAAAAATACAAAGGAATTTTGGCATTAGATATATCAAACTATCTTAACCTTACAATTTCATATATTGATTATTTAAGTACAATTTTTAAAGGGAGAAATATAACCTCTATCTTTCATAGCACTAGATACCCTGATCTGTATGCTTTAGCCTCTACTTTAGAAAAGGCCAAAGGTAAGATGTATCTCATATCGCATGGAACACATACTCTTCAAATGAAAGGTTCACCTTCTTTCATTGCATCTAGACAGCTAGCATTAGGAGTTCTTTACTCTAATTTAAAATCTATTATACATTGCAGTCAGTCAATATTTACTGATAATTACTTCGATTCCATTGGTTACAAGTATTTAAATATATTACCTCTAGGTCAAGTAACTATTAATAATAAAATTCCTTGTGAGGGAACAATAAAGAATTCTAAGTTAACGATTTTACATGCATCAACTTTTAAACCTGAAGGTGTAAGGCGTTATTATTTCGAATCTTCTTATGAATACTTAAGTGGCCTAGTAAATATTTGTGAAAAGCTTGCTCCAATTAAGGATGATATTGAATTTATTGTAAGAGTCCGTTTTCATGAGAATGAAGTGAACAAGATTTATCTAGAAAATATTCTTCGTCGGTTTTCACAATTTACCAGACTATCGAGTAATAGCACTCTTAAAGAAGATCTATATAAATCAGATTGCCTAATAGCACACTCATCAACAACACTAGAAGAAGGCTTTAACTCTTCTATACCTGTAATGAGTATAGGGAAAACCAGTTATGATCACCTTTCATATTATAAACAGCTTAAACTTCCAAATAACCATCCTAAGTATCTTCAACTTCAAAGGATTGAAAAACTACTAATGAGAACTTTTATTTACAGTACTAATCCATTAGAAGGTCGTAAAAACAATTTCTTAGATGTCATATAATTTTCATAGTTTGCTTTAAATCTAATACGATATTTTAGAAACTAATCCCTATATGATCTCGCATGTTATTATTGATAAATGAATCTGAACACAACATTCAAAAATAAAAGAGTAGTTGTAACCGGTCATACTGGCTTTAAAGGTTCATGGCTCTCAATTTGGCTATTATCCCTTGGAGCAAAAGTATATGGAATAGCACTAGATCCTCCTAGCTTGCCTTCTCTTTTTGATGAAGCATTAATGAGTGAGAGAGTAGTGGATAATAGAATTAATATAAAAGATACTAATAAAGTTATTGAAATTATAGACGAAGTTAAACCTGACTTTTTATTTCATTTAGCTGCACAACCTTTGGTAAGAGAGTCATACCTTGACCCAGTTGAAACATGGCACACAAATGTGTTAGGTACAGTTAATGTTCTAAATGCTCTTAGGGTAGTAAACCATAGATGTACAGCCATAATAATTACAAGTGATAAGTGCTATGACAACCAGGAATGGTTATGGGGTTATAGAGAGTCTGATAAGTTAGGAGGAGGAGATCCTTATAGTGCCTCTAAAGGATCTGCAGAGTTAGCATTTAGTTCTTTTTATCGTTCTTATTTTCATGACAATAATAGTAAGGTAACTATAGCTTCAGCAAGAGCAGGTAACGTTATAGGAGGAGGAGATTGGGCCAACAATAGAATAGTCCCAGACTGTATAAGAGCTTGGACACAAGAGAGAGAAGTTTCTATTAGAGCTCCATATTCAACAAGACCATGGCAACATGTGCTTGAGCCCCTAAGCGGATATCTTTGCCTTGCACAACAATTAACCTCAGAAAGTTTGCTTAATGGGGAGTCATTTAATTTTGGCCCAACATCTTCTCTGAACTATTCAGTTCTAGATGTTGTGAATGAACTAGCTAAAGGATGGTCATACAATTTATTGGATATAGAAGAAAAGAGTGAATCAAAAGCTAATGAATCAGCACTTCTAAAATTAAATTGTGACAAAGCCTTGGCCCAATTAAGCTGGCAATCTACACTTAACTTCGAATCAACTCTACTGTATACAAGCTCATGGTATTTAGATTATTATTCAGAATCAAAATCTATAGACCCTTATGAGCTTTGTCTTAAACAGATTAATTCTTACTCTGCCGAAGCCAAGTTAACTGGTAACAAATGGATATAAGTAGCAGTCAAAAAATAATACAAATGCCTCTAAAAAGAATAGGAGTAGAAGGAGGAGATGTTCTACATGTACTTAAATCAACAGACAGACAATATAATTGTTTTAATGAAGCTTACTTCTCAATAATAAAGTCTGGATCAATCAAAGCATGGAAAAAGCACCAAAGAATGACCCTTAACATTGTCGTTCCTATAGGAAATGTACAATTCATATTTTATGAAGATCAAAAGCTCATACTAAATACCATAATCGGAGAAGATAACTACTGTTTACTGACTATCAGACCTGGAATCTGGTTCGGATTTAAAGGTTTATCTGAAAGCGATAGTTATATACTAAATATTGCTGACATTATTCATGATGGCAATGAAGTGGAAAGACAACCACTGAATTTCCTTAAGTTCTTACCTGTTCAAAAATGAAAGTAGTAATTTTAGCAGGCGGTTATGGCACTAGGCTCTCCGAATATACTGCTGTTATACCAAAACCTATG
Organism: Prochlorococcus marinus str. MIT 9211; assembly: GCF_000018585.1. NCBI lineage: Bacteria > Bacillati > Cyanobacteriota > Cyanophyceae > Synechococcales > Prochlorococcaceae > Prochlorococcus > Prochlorococcus marinus. The sequence goes on from NC_009976.1 coordinate 1,167,299, forward strand.
ATCAGAATTGGTGATAAGCCAATTATTGAACATATAATGAATATATACTCAAAATATGGCTTGAATGATTTCTATCTAGCTCTGGGTTATAAAGCTGAGATCATAAAAGATTATTTTTATAACTACCAAATCCTAGACTCTGACTTTAAAGTTGATCTTGCTAGTGGAGCTGTAGTCCCTTACCAAAGGCATTCACCAAATTGGTCAGTCAGCCTAATAGACACTGGTAAAGACACAATGACTGGGGGGAGAGTCTTAAGGCTAAAGAAGTATATTAATAACGAGACATTTTTATTAACTTATGGCGATGCTGTAAGCGATATAGATATCAATGAAACAATAAAATTTCATAAGTCACATGGCAGGTTGGTTACTGTCACAGGGGTGAGGCCGACAGCTAGGTTTGGAGAACTAAATATATCAAAAACAAATCAAGTTACTAGCTTTAGGGAAAAGCCTCAACTTGAAGAAGGATGGATTAACGGTGGATTTTTTGTAATAGAACCTGAGTTCCTGGATTATATTTCAGGAGATTCAACAATCCTAGAGAAAGAACCATTAGAAAGAGCTGCAAAAGACTCGCAGTTGATGGCTTACTTACATCAAGGCTACTGGCAATGCGTAGATACAAAAAGAGATAAGGATATGCTTGATAAGTTAATAAGTGAAGGTTCTAAAATATGGTAATTAAAAAGAGTGCATTAGTTTCTGGGGGTTCGGGCTTTATTGGTTCTCATGTTATAGATAGCCTATTAGAAGATGACTATAATGTAATCAGTATTTCGAAGAATCAACCTATAGGTACCAAATATAACCCAAAAGCTACTTATATAGTCCATGATATAACCAGACCAATACCTAAGAATATATTAGAAAGAATATCTAATGTAGAATACATAGTTAACTGCTCAGGTTATATCGATCACAGAAGTTTTGAAAGTGGCGGTCAATCAGTATTCGATAACAATATGAAGTCATTAATTAATTTAGTGGAAATAGCCAAAGCTATACCTTTAAGAACTATGATTCACTTAGGATCGAGCGACGAATATGGCGACATAGGTTCACCTATAGATGAAAAAGCAAGAGAAAAACCTATATCTCCCTATTCCCTAAGCAAAGTAATGTGTTCACATTATCTTCAACACTTGTTTAGATCAAAGTCTTTTCCTGTAATCATACTAAGACCATTTCTTATATATGGTGAGAAACAAAAAACTGATAGATTTCTTCCATTTATCATCAAAGAGTGCATAAACAAAAAAGAGTTTAAGGTAACAGAAGGTTATCAATTAAGAGATTACTGCTATGTAAAAGACTTTACATCTGCAATTAGAAATTGCATAGAAAACAAAAGTGCCTATGGTGAAATAATTAATATAGGATCTGGAAAGCCTATATCTATTAGAGAAGTTACAAACAAAGTGGTTAATATTATAGGTTATGGGAAACCCCTTTATGGTGAAGTAGCTTATAGAGATTCAGAAAGTATGGCTCTATACCCTAACCTAGAAAAGGCAAAGAGTATACTCAATTGGTCTGCTAACTATGAAATGGAAGATAGCCTCTATAGTGTGATTAATTGGTATAAGAATAATGTATAAACAGCCACTAATAAGCATAATAATGAATTGCTTCAATGGTGAAGAATTTCTTTGTGAAGCAATTGATAGTGTAATAAACCAAACATATAGCAATTGGGAGCTGATATTTTGGGACAACCTTTCTACTGACAATTCAAAGAGTATAGTACTTAGTTATCAAGATGAAAGAATTAAGTATTACAAGGCTGGGAAGAGGACAAATCTTGGGGAAGCAAGAGCACTTGCCTATAATAAAATAACAGGTGAGATGTTAACAATCCTAGACTGTGATGATATATGGATGCAAAATAAATTAAGTGAGCAAGTAAAATACTTCAAGCAGGAAGAGGTGGGCATCTGTTACTCAAATACAATATTTTTCAGCCATAAGAACCAAATGAAGTTATACACGGATGACATTCGGATCAATGATAGTACAGATAGTTTAATAACAAATTATCACATTTCCCTTGAGACAGTAATGCTAAGAGTGAGAGACCTAAAAAAATTGGAAAAAGCTTTTGATCCTGACTATAGCCATATATCTGACTTCGATTTAATAACAAGATTGTCTAAGGTAACTAAGATTGTATATGTGCCAAAGACTTTGGCCATGTATAGAATCCATGCTCAAAGTGAGGGCAATAAAAAGCCCAGATTGTTTGATATAGAGAAATTAAAATGGGCAAAATGTAACCTTGTAAATAATCTTTTTTCTTATGAAAAAATGGCCCTAGAAGAGTTACTAAGGATTATAAAGGCTAAGACTAGAATGGAGAGTTTATTCCCAAGCTACAAAGATATGAAAGATCTTTTCTTTAACTATAAAATAAGGAAAAACCATTTATTTGTAATACTTTCCTTTATTCCAATAGTTGGCTATATTTCAATGAAATTTAGGAATTATCTATATAATAAGAAATGGCTATATTAAAGTTTAAGTATTTATTCCAACTCAAATTCTAGTTAGAAACTCCTTTTTAAAGTGATTTATATGTATAGGTGGATTTCTTAGATAGGATGTGGTTATTGCTATAACATTAGCCTTTGACTCTAATGCTAAATTTACATATGATGAGTTGCTAAAGATGCAAAATTCTGTATAGCTGATTGACTCTAAGATAGATTCTTGTTTAGAGTTTATTATTTTAAAATTAGGTAATTCTAAATTAGATTCTCTCCTTAGCTTTTTTAATTGCCTAAGTGCTTCTGTTAATGATATGCTTGGATGTAAACGTAAATAAAAATCATTATGCTTTAACTCAGCATAAGTTATTTGACTGTAGTTATAATGATGGAAGAAACGTCTTAAACAAATATAGATTTCCTGAGACTCAGAATGAGAGAAGTAAGTAATATATCTAGATTCTGATGGGGGAGTTTCTCTTATAGAAAGTTGTGGTGATTTATATCTTTTCAAAGATATCCTAGCCAAAGAAAATGATGATTTTGAACTATTATTTTTTGTGGCTTCCTTTAGTTCCAATAAGGATGTTTTATCTTGTAGCATAAAGTTGTTGACTGCACAAAACCCCATTTCTTGTTCAAACTGTGTTGGCTTATACTGAGGTAAAGAGTTAAGTGAATAGGCAAATCCATAATAAGTAATTATGTTAGATGCGAGTTCAGGGATAAAATATTTAGAGTTTAAAAGACCAATACTCAGTGACTTGTTATAAATTTGGTTTTCCTGCCAGAGATATATTCTCTCAGACCTATATCTTTTAAGAATTGCATCTGCTGAATAATAGTTTAATAGAGAATAATAACGTTGATGTAAACTCGAGAAAGCTTTAAATGAAGCTATGAAAGAAGAATATGAAAAATACCTCACATATGATAACTCATAGAAATGAATCAATACTAATCTATATATGGCCTGGAGAATATGAATAGGTTTAATAAAGTCTAAGGCTGAATGAATATTTCTAAATCTAAAAGTAGATAGAATTCCGAAGGTTATAAATTTAAATCCATAAAAGGAAGTAGCTAATGCAGAGTTAATATTAGATTGATCGTTAAAGTCAGGATAATAATATTCTATGGATTTTTCTTCTTTTGTTTTCCAGAAATAAATAGTATACAAATCATTTTTTAAGGAATCTATTTCTCTTCTATTAAAAGGGGAAGGTAAAGCATACTTATAGAAAGAGTATAGAGTGGTAAGTAAAATAATTCCAATTAAATCAATGGTTGACTTGAGTATTTTTATTAGGAGAATGAGAAATGAAGTGGCTATATACTTGAAATCCTTAAAGGTAAGTATCAATTTTAAAGCATATAATTTACCTATCCTATAGGCTATTTTTTCTTCTTCATTTAAAGAAGCGAATAAATCGGCTGATATAGTATGATTAGTTGAACCTAAAATAAACATTGTTTGTAAAGGAGTAGTGTCTAAACCTCCAATGTCCCTATCACAAATAAAGGAAAGTAATAAGTATCTTTTCCTAGAATATAAAGATTTACTAGATATCTTTCTGAACTCATTTAAGCGAGATAGCGCTAAGAAAAGTTTATTTGCTTCTGTGAAAGAAACTATAAAAGGTTCCTGCCTGTCAAGAAACATGTTTTAGAAAATATGTATTGTTTGCTTTAAAGTTAACATCTTAGTAATTTACTAGTTTGATAATACAATAGCACATTTATATTCTTGTTAAAATAGGTTTATATTTAATCAATGTGAAGCTACGCAAGTATATGATTTCTATAAAAATAATTTCAATTTTTGCTAGAATTTAGAAAATCATTTATCTAATGGTCAAAAGCAATAATTCCAGTTGGGTCCTCATTATTCCAGCGAGGCTAGATTCAAAACGTCTGCCAAGCAAACCTCTGATAAAAATACTAGGCAAGACAATCATTGAAAGAACCTATAGCCAGGCATTAAAAGCAGTAAAGGACAAAAACAAAATCATAATTGCAACAGATTCCTTAGAAATAAAGAAGCATTGTGATGATATCAATGCCAAAGTTTGCCTAACTTCTAAAAATTGTCTAACTGGAACTGACCGAGTTGCCGAAGTAGCCAAGCATATTGAAGTAGATCAATATATAAATCTTCAGGGCGATGAGCCAATTTTCCCAGTCAGCGAATTGAACGAATTTATTAATAGCGTCAATGTCAATAACAAATTTGTTTATACGGCTGTAAAGAGGATAACTTCAAAGGAAGAATTTTTTAATAGTTCAATCCCTAAAATGGTCTTTACAAAATCAAAAAACTTGCTTTATTCTTCTCGTGCTCCTATACCATCTAATAAACAGAGTTCTTTTAGTTTCGGTTATAAGCATATTTGTATTTATGCTTTTAATAGATTACATTTAGAAGCTTTTTCTCAATGCATTAAAAAAACAACTTTTGAGGATGAAGAAGACCTTGAAATTAATAGGTTTTTAGAGTTAGATATAAGAGTTAAATGTATTGAATTGAAGAATTCAGGAAAAGCTGTTGACAATGAATCTGATTTAATAGATGTGACAAAAATCATCAGCAGTAATCCCTCATTATACTAGTATATTCAATTACATCACTATTCAATGAGTTAAAGAATTTCGATGTATCTACAGAGGCGATAGGATATTGTACTCCTAGTTCCAATAAGATCTTCAACTCATCCAATGTCCTGTAAATAGCAAGCATTTTCTTTTTATAATGCTTTGAAAGTTTTAATAATTCTCTAAGTTGGTTAATAACAGGTTCAGAGAAGATATCTCCCTTGCAAGATAGCTCAACCGAAATATCATATGCTCCAAAATATACAAAATCAATATAAGAATCAGCTAATAAATCATCTGATGATTTAATACCCTTTAAAGATTCAATCAGAATTCCTATATTAGGATTATGGTCTTTAGCAGGTGATGCTTTCCCATAAGAAAATCTATGGACAAATGGACTGAAACTTCTATTACCTGCAGGGTATAACAGAGCATTACTTTTTAAACTATCTATTTGTGATGTATTTTCAATATGTGGGAAAAGTATTCCATCAACACCTGAATCAACAAGTTGATTCAAATATGGATAGTTTATAGAAGGTACTCTAACAATTGTAAGCAAGTTATTAGATTGTGCAGCAAAAAGACATTTTTGAACAGTTTGATGGTCATGCAGACCATGTTCTAAATCTAATATGGAAAGATCAAAGCCTGACTTGCCAATAATATCCGTAATTAGCTCAGAAGAAAGTATTTGCCAGATTCCTAGGCCTGATCTAAAAGTCATAACCAAGATTATTAGAAATTAATTTATGTGCTGATGAAACAGCATCATATATATTATGACTAGTATCTCCTAAAATTATAGACTGAATCTCATTTTTAACTATTTTTCTAGCATGCGTTCCTATAGTAATTCCTGAGAAGTTAACTTCACATTGACGAGCGAGTTGTCCAGTTAAGGTATTAGTACCACCTGATATAAGAACAGGCATTTTGCTAAATTTTCTGTCTTTTAATTTCAGTTCTTTATTTATGATATCTGCTATTGCTACTGCCTGAAGAGTAGTATTAAAGTCATCTTTACCTCCACTCATTGGTATCCCATCTGCTTGTATAATTATGCGATCATCTGCTATTTGCTGTGCTTGTTTAATTCGATCTATTAAATGTACATTTGTCATATGATATCTATCTAGGCACATAGATACCATTCCATTTGGGACTGCTTCACATACAGTTTTCCATTCATTCATAGTAGTTTTATCATCAGGAACACCAGCATGCAGCTCAATACTTTCAGCTCCAGCATCAACGCATTGAGGAAGTATCAAGGAAAGTTCTTTAGCATTATGCCTATAAGTAATAGCTGAAGCTGCAGGGGGGCATACTGCCTCACAATTACCACATCCTATGCATAAGCTATCTACAATTTCTAGCGTTGAAGGAATAGCATCTGTTGGACAAACAGGGATGCATAAATTACATTTTACGCAATCATCAGTGATAATTGCCTTTCTAACATGATGGTCTCCAGGCATCCCAACACTTACGGTAATAAAAGGAGGGTCTTTAGGGTCTGACCAGTATGGATTAGGATAGGAGTACGCAGAATCAATACCTTCCTTGCAAGCCCTGACTACATCAGGACTAGCAGAAACATCGAACCCCTTACATCCAGCCAAGGTATATATAAAGGATAGTTTTCTGACTTCATTGATGTCTTCATTACCTGCGCCACAAACCAGCTTAAAAAAAGATCCCGTCGACAAAAGCTCCTTATATCTCGCGAATCTATCCATCGATCAATTAAATACATGTAGATAATAACATTTTTAAAGGTAAAAGGAATTAACCTACTGTTGATTGACAATAATTTCCTTTAGGGTTTGAACTGATGAAGGATTAATTGAAAGTAATTCTTCTAATCCTATTTGACCTGTTGCTACAAGTATTGAACCCGCTAATTCTGCTTTGTTGGCCATAATATAATCCATTTTCGCATCTCCTATTGCCATAACATTATTAGGAGATAAACAAAGAGATTTACAAACCTGCAAAGCTGGTTCTCCTGTAATCTTTTTCCCATACCCAGAATCTCCGCCTAAAATAATCTCGAAAATATTCATTAATTCTAATTTTTGTAAAGTGGAAATAGCGTTATACTCCTTATCACTTGTAACCAATGCAAGCTTAACTCCTAATGAATATAATAGCGTGGCAAAATTTAGTGCTGATTCTAATGGCTTAATATAATTATTAGATTCTATTTTGAAGCCTAATTGAACTGATTCAAAGATTAAGTTTATTTCTTTTTCTGTAGATTGTATTGAATGATTATATAAATATCTTAAAACAGCATCTATAACTTCATCCCTACTTTTTATAGCTATTGGTCCCTCTGGCAAAAGTCGATTAGATGAGCTGTCAAATCCCATTGATAGCATAAGGCTATGCAAATATGATTTTGGGAGTTTAAACTCTTTTAAAAGAATATTAGCCCTCCTTAAGATAATTTCTTTCCAGTAGATATGACTATCTGTAAGAGTACCATCTTTGTCAAAGATGACAGCCTTGATGTTTTTATAAGTTCTCTGGTTTACACTAATATCTACCATATTAATTCATTCAATCCTGGCTTTTATTACACCTATCCTAATATTCTCTTCTGCTGATCGAAGTTCATATAAGGCCCTCTTATATCTTAACCAAGCAAGTTCAAACTGTAGTCCTTTATTGATAATATCTACAAAATATTCCCTTGAACAGTTTTTTGAAGATCTAAAGGTACATTTCCTAGACTCAAAAGAATCGAGTCCAAAAGAACTTAGTCGGTCTATAAATTCAAAACTATTTGTTGACAAATTACCGCCTACGGTAAATCCTATAGACCTTGAGGATGCCTTTGTATGAATTTGTTTGGCAATCTCAAAAATTTCTAGCGAGTTAACATCACTTATATTTAAAGAAGCGGAAAGGTCTGTCCTACCTAAGACAATAGAAGAGATAGGCAGTTTATAGGAATCGATAGTCTGTAAAATCGAATCAAAATTTTTAACTGCTAATTTTGTCTCTATGTTTACAAAAAGCTTCGGTTTCTGTTTTAATACATGGAAAACAGGCAAAAGTTTCGAGAAAGTCTCTGAACAAACTTCTACAGCAAATGAGGACTCAACCATTGGTATTAAAATATTAGAAGCTCCTAATTGAAAAGCTTCATAAATATCTCTACTTGCAGACGGTCCTCCCACTTTTAGAGTAAGAGGAATTGAGTATTTACAACAAAGTTGAGATAATACAGATAGCTCTTCGATACGAGTTCCTTCTGCCTCAAATTCCGCCTTAATAGCCAATAATTGACTTGTTTTAGAAAGATCTAGAAGACTATTCTCTAAAACAGATAAATACGTTTTCATTAAACTAAACTCTCAATTATAAAATTCATCATATGCATTTGCCTCTTGTTTACATAACTATGTTTAAAGTGCATTGAATTATTCATAAGGTCAAGTAGCTTGGCTTCTATACTTTGAAAGTTTAATATTTTTCTAGAGAGTTCATCTATAGAAAAACCTTCTCTTGATATAGTAAACAAGCCTGTTTTGATAAAATCAGGCTTAATATTAGCTTTGCCTAGACAATGAAGACTTTGATTACTTATTCCTCCACTTATAGAAAAAGAATGTCCAGAGTCTTTTAATGGCTTAGATATCTCCAAAATAATATGATTAATCTGATTTTCATAGTCTGAAACTTCATAAGAGGATGTTCTTATGTTTCTTGAAGACCTAATTAAGCTTCTACGATTAAGATTAAAAATAAGATTTGATCGTTTCAAAAAAGATGGTATTGATAACTTCTTAACATCCAAAAGCATCTCTAGAGCATCTTTTGTACATATGTCTATAAAGATTTTATGCTTAGCCAAAAGACTTAAATCATCAGAAAAGACTTTCTCAAGTGCAAGAAAGATCTTGGAAACCGAAAATAACGATTCAACAAGAGGGAATTCATACGCTTCAACTCCAAGATTCCTAGCCTCCTGAAGGTCTCTTATTGACTCAGATCCCCCCATCATTGAACAAAATAGGAACCCATTAACATGAGAGTAATTTCGTAGCATTAAAGTCTCTGAAATGTCTAGCCCAAATAAATGCTCACTAGCATTTAAGAAAATCAAATTATTTTCACTCATCAAGATTTCTCTGCCTCTGCCTAATTTAAAAGAATATATACATTATTGCAATAGATTTAAACTATGATGAAACTATAGGATGGCTATATCCATTGCTTTAGAAAATAGATTTAGTCTATAATCATAATATAGTAGACACCAGACTAGGTTTGGGTTGAAAAAATGAATTACTTTTAATCTTCTCAATAAATATAACTTAGCGTTAGATTTATAACTTTATTAAGCATAGTATTTATTTTTCGACATCTTTCCTATTCCAGCATTAAATGAATTGGTTGGGTCTATCTTCTTATAAAAGTTAGACAAGTCATGTTCAGCAAAGTACAAGTGGCCGACATTATGTTCTGCAGGGTATTTAGCTCCTGCTTTATCTAAGACTGATAAAATTTCTTTCTTGATTTTAACAAGGTCTGATTCTGAATTAAAGACGAAATCCCAATGAAAAACCATGCATAGGAAATGTCCCATTTGAAAAGAAGCTTCTGACTCTAAAAACGCACTTTCAGGAAGAATTTCATGCCAATTTTTGTTGTTCCTAGGCAAAGCAACATCTAAGGGAAGCAAGCTAGTTGTTTGATCTTCATTAATAATGCAAAACCTCTTTGGTGCAATTCCTGCTACATATCTATGTAAAAGCAAATCTTCACCTTCGGACTGAGAGCATTCGAGAAATTTAACATCACTAGTATTATTTATTTTTTTGGCAAGCATATCTCTAGTCTCTTCTATACATAGATCACTAGACTTAATTATTAGAAGGTGAGAGTATGCATGTCTATATTGCCTTATTCTGACTGGAAGGTGATCTGGTAACAGTTGAGCGTGGTTATGCAATATCTTTTCAAATAAGTTTTTCTTAGCAAAGGGAAGCCGATCAAAAAATAAATCAAATCGTTTTTTAAGTTTAAATAGCCTAGGCATAAATCTCTGACCAAAATATTTAATTATTAGAAATGTATCTTTCCCATATTTATCTGCTCCATCAAAAAAGCTTTTATGCATATACTCTGCCATGTCAGGCAGTTGATCAAAAGAAGTTAGTATTTCTTTCCGTATTTGACTAAAGTTACCTGGATTATTTGTCCCCACCAAAAAAACCTGCTCATTTTTTGGCTTTATAAAAGTATCCAATCGGACTGCAAATACAGCAATTTTACCAGCGCACCCACTAGAATCATACAAACGTCTTTTATCAGAGTTAAATCTAGCGGGTATTTTAGAAGTCATATCTCGTAAACGATTTTTATATTCATAATCAGAGGCTTTTCTGTGAGTGTACGGTAAATTATTCTGATCAAATTTAGCATTTTCAAGATTACATAATATCTCTTGTGGTGTTTCACCAAGATCAATACCAAGGTTATTAATTAATTCCAATTCTCCGTTTTTATCTACAGATGCATAAAGAGATAATTCAGTATATGCAGGACCTCTATTAACTAAATTTCCTCCAGAATTATTACATATGCCTCCTATTATAGAAGCCCCAATACATGATGATCCTATCAATGAATGAGGCTCCCTCCCATAATCTAACAAAATATTTTCTAGATTTGATAGCGTAGAGCCAGGGAGCGCAATGACTTGTTTGGCATTATTTAATAATATTATTCTATCAATAGCTAATGTATTTATAATTACTACATCTCGATCATAAGTATCTCCATCAGGAGTTGAGCCTCCTGTAAGTCCTGTATTCGCTGCCTGTATAATAACAATCTTATCTAAGAAAATACAAAGATTTAAAATATCCCAAAATTGAACTAGGTTTTGAGGTAAAACAACAAAGCTTGCTATCCCTTTGCCTACTCGTATACCCTCTCTATAACTTTTAGTTTGACTATTACCTGAGAGAATATTTTCTTCATCTAAAATCTGACTTAAACCCTTCTTTAATTCTTCTAGTCTGTCATCTCTCATCTAGCTACTTTCTTGGAAGGTTGATACTTAAGCTAAGTCTAGTATAGATAAAGTATATGAATTAGCAGGCACATTATTTTCGTCTAAGACCTTGAATATTTCTTCATTATAGCCTCAACAAGATAATAATTATGGAGCCAAGCGGACTTGAACCGCTGACCCCCTGCATGCCATGCAGGTGCTCTACCAGCTGAGCTATGGCCCCAGACCAGAAACTTTACACCCAAGTCAATTATGTTTTGCGCCAAACTGCCAAAAGTTTTCCTTGAATTTGCACTTGGTCTGCATCAATCTCTATAGGTTCATAAGCTGGATTGGCAGCTTCAAGACGAACTAAAGGTCCTTTACGAAAGAAATGCTTCAAAGTAGTCCCAGATCCAGGGACCATTGCGCTAACAACAGTCCCATTCCTAAGTGCAGATGGATCATTGACTGGCTCCATTAAAACCATGTCCCCATCGGCTATATAAGAATCAATCATTGAGTCACCATTAACTGTTAAAGCAAATATCCCTTTGGTCTGAAGAACAGTATTTAAATCAAGTGTTTCTTGGACATCATCAAATGTTTCCACTAAGCCTCCGGCAGCTACTGCGCCCAATACAGGGACCCCAGAGAAAGAGTCGCTAAGTAATTGCAAAGTTCTCGCATGACCTTCAGTCCATGTAATCCATCCTTTCTCCTGAAGATGGCGCAACCTACTTTGTATTGGAGCAGGAGAACGCAAACCCATCGCATTCATCATCTGCCTAATAGAAGGACTGTGATGATGCGTGCCTATATAGTCCGTTAACCATTCATAAAGCTCTTGCTGAGCTGGTGTAAGCGACTCTTCTCCCATAACCAATTCGTGTAATTCATTTGTTCTTCAATACATATGTACCTATAAAACTAATTTTTGGCAAATTTCACAGCCCTCCAAGTAAGGATGCCAACAGAGCCTGTTGTATATGCAGTCGATTCTCTGCTTGATGAAATATTTTACTAGCCTTACTTTCAATTAATTCATCAGTAATTTCTTCGCCTCTATGAGCAGGCAAGCAATGCAAAACTATTGCCTCTTGACTTGCTTCGCAAAATAAATTTTCATCTACAGTAAATTTCTTGAAAATTTCTTTTCGCTCTTGTTGCTCTTTTTCTTGGCCCATTGAAGCCCAAACATCCGTATAAATTGCATTGGCTCCCCTAACCGCTTCTACTGGTTCATTTAAAATTTGAAGAGTCGAGTCAAAAGAAGCCAAGGAACGTGCTTTTTCGACAACCCAGGCACTTGGCTCGAAACCAGAAGGGCATGCAACACGTAAATGAACCCCTAAAATTGCACCTAACAGAATCAGAGAGTTAGAAACATTATTTCCATCGCCTATATAAGCAAGCGTTAGACCTTTTAATTTACCAAAAGTTTCTTTAATTGTAAGGAAATCAGCCAATGCCTGACAGGGGTGCTCTAAATCTGTAAGTGCATTTATTACTGGAATTGAAGCCCAATTAGCATACTCAATAAGCTCCTCATGGGAATAAGTTCTTATAGCAAGAGCATCACAATAACGACTCAAAACCCTAGCAGTATCTTTTACAGGTTCTCCTCTCCCTATTTGGGTTGCTTGAAGACTTAAATCAACAACTTGTCCCCCTAAACGGGCCATTGCAACTTGAAAACTTACTCTTGTTCTTGTTGATGCTTTACTAAAAATTAGTCCTAATACACGATTACCAAGATCTATCCTCCTTTCTTCCTTCTTAAGTTGTATTGAAAGATTAAATAAAGCATTTATCTGCTCCATCTGAAAATCAGCAGATGATATCAAGTCCTTTCCTTTCAATAAAGAAAGCTCCCTAGCTACTCCTTGGGAAGAAGCGTCCATGTAGTTAGCACTAAAAAGCCTTTATCGGAGATTAAGGCCCCTTTCGTCAAGCCCTAATCAAAGAAAATTAAGGCAAAGTTGTTTCTGCAAGCATATCTTTAAGATCATTACCTTCAATAACTTCTCTTTCAAGAATCTTCTGAGCAATATTTTCAAGCAAAGGCAAGTTATGTCTGAGAATATTTAATGCACTCTCATGCGCATCATCAACAAGACCCCTTACTTCTTTGTCTATGGCTTGAGCAGTTGCATCACTAACTGCTCTTCTAGGGTTGTTAGTCCCACCAAGAAAAGCTCCTCCACCTTGTTTGTCATATGCCAAAGGTCCTAAGATCTCACTCATTCCATATGTGCCCACCATTTGTTCAGCAAGGTCAGTAGCTCTTTGTAGGTCATTTGAAGCGCCAGTTGTGATTTTGCCAAAGACAATTTCTTCTGCAGACCTTCCTCCTAGCAAAGTTGCTATTTGCCCCTTCAATTCCTCTTTGGAATTAAGGAACCTTTCTTCAGTAGGCAATTGCAAGGTATACCCAAGTGCGCTCATTCCTCTGGGAACTATAGATATCTTTGCGACCTTGCTTCCACCTGGCATTAAATGCCCAACAATTGCATGACCTACCTCGTGATAAGCAACAACTTTTTTTTCATCTTCTTGGAGGACTCTACTTTTTTTCTCTAAGCCTGCAACAACTCTTTCTATTGCCTCATTTAAATCTTGTTGCTCAACTTTATTTCTCTTATTTCTAGCAGCTAGTAATGCAGCCTCATTAACCATATTTGCAAGGTCAGCTCCAGCAAAACCACTTGTTGCTTGTGCAATCAAATCCAAATCAATATCATCAGCCAACTTAACTTTCTTTGTATATATCTCTAATATCGTCTTACGGCCTGAAAGATCTGGTCTATCTACCAATACCTGTCTGTCAAATCTGCCTGGCCTCAAAAGTGCAGCATCAAGTACTTCGGGCTGGTTAGTTGCCGCTAAAACTATTACTGGCTTATCTGCAGAAGCGAAGCCATCCATTTCAGTAAGGAGCTGATTAAGAGTTTGCTCTCTTTCATCGTTACCTCCTACAACACCCATTGAGCCAGACCTGCTTTTTCCAATTGCATCTAATTCATCAATGAAGATAATGCAGGGAGCTTTTTTCTTTGCCTGCTCAAATAAATCACGAACTCTTGCAGCACCAGCCCCAACAAAAAGCTCTACAAATTCAGAACCTGAAATTATAAAGAAAGGGACTTCAGCCTCTCCTGCGACTGCTTTAGAAAGTAATGTTTTTCCTGTCCCCGGAGGTCCAACCAACAACACGCCTTTAGGTATTCGTGCTCCTATATCTGAATACCTTTGTGGCCTTTTTAAAAAATCAACAATTTCTGTTAATTCATCTTTTGCTTCGTCCACGCCTGCTACATCAGCGAAAGTAACTCTGGATTCCTCATCAGGAACATAAACTTTTGCCTTGCTCTTTGTAAAACTCAATGCTCCTTGAGCTCCACCACCACCCATACTTCTTCGAGCAAAAAACTGAAGAACTAAGATGAAAATCAGTGGAGGTACAACCCAACTAAGGATGGTTGTAAAGATGTTTGGTTTTTTAGGAGGAGCTGCTGCAAATTCAACCCCTTTACTTTCTAAACGCTGAGGAAGATCCATATCAAAGATTGGCGTAGTGGCCAATACTGATGGAGAGTCTTCTGCTGGTGAAGAAAGCTCATATCTAATTTGTTCTTGAGTTATGTATGCCCTTTTTACTTCACCATCATTAACTTGATTAATAAAAAGAGAGTATGGAACTCTGGGAACTTGCATATTTTGATTTGGAAAGAAGCTGCTAAATAACAACAGAGCTCCAAACCCAATCAAAACTAAGTTAATAATTCCAAAACGCCGATTTGGTTGATTCTCGTCTTGACGAATCGGCATGGGATCAAAAATTCGATTGAATACCAAACTAAACAAATATCATCAAATCCGTTGATTGATCTAAGGCGTAAGAACCGAACGCTTTCTATCTATATCAGGCTATTGAGCCTATTCCAAAAAAGTATTTAATACAAAATCTTTACCACTTTTTGCCAAAGAAACTTCTTTTAAGATCAGGGCCTGGTCCAAAGAATCAAAGCCGAAATTTCCAAGGAGAGTCATTGCAGGCAAGCCCCCTAACAATTTAGGGGCCATAAAAATAACAATCTCTTGAACACAATTTTGCTTTATTGCACTGGTAGCCAAAGAGGGGCCGCATTCCCACAAAATTCTGTTGCAGCCTTTTTTTGCAAGTTCTTCAAGCAATTCTCTTGGATTACTTTCGTGAAGTTTTAGTTTTTCTACATTTTCAGGCAATTCCTGAATAAGCGGTAATGCGTTTTCATTACTGAAAGCAACAAGGGTTTTTGCACTTTCAGTCCTCCAAATTTGAGCGCCAATGGGCAAGGAAAGGCTTTGACTAAAAACAACTCTTAAAGGCTCAGGATTTCTTAAACCTCTACTAGTCAAAAGAGGGTCATCGGCTCTAAGGGTACCCCCACCGATAATTACAGCATCACACTTGGCTCTAAGAGCATGGACCTTTTCTCTTGCTTCTTGTGAAGTTATCCATTTACTTTTCCCATTAGATAAACCAGTTCGACCATCAAAACTCATTGCTAATTTCAGTATGCCCCAAGGCCTACCTGTTTTAATTCTAAAAATGAAGGCCCTATTCTGAAATGAAATTTCTTCTTTCAGAATTCCAGTAATTACTTCTATACCAGCTTCCTTTAACAAACGTATGCCATTCCCTGACACTCTTGGATCAGGGTCTTGCAAGCCAACAACTACTCTTGAGACCCCGGACTCAATAATAGTTTTAGTGCAAGGTGGCGTTAACCCATAATGGCAACAAGGCTCAAGAGTAACTAAAAGAGTCCCTCCCTTTGCCGCATCACCAGCTTGCCGTAAAGCCTCTACTTCAGCATGTGGACTACCAGCTTTTGAATGAAAACCTTCTCCTATCAAGAGCTTGTCAGGATCAAGAACCACTGCTCCTACTAATGGATTCGGATTTGTCTCACCATCTGCCAATTGAGCCAATTGGAATGCACGTTGCATCCAATAAAAGCATTCTTCAATATTCAAATCTTTTTTAGTCATTTGATAAGTTATTTTCAATTAAAGACCGCCATTCTTCTACGACATATGGAGGAACTGGTAATTCATCAAATCCTCCTTTCAAAGATAATCTTAATGGTCGATTGTTACTTAAATCTATGAGTAAAGGTGTTAGATTAAATTCTGCAGCCGCCTCTCTAGTATCTTTGAGTAATAGACTATTTTGTAATGTTATATCATCAAGATCCCAGCTCCTAATTCCAGATTGAACATTTAATATTGCAGGGTGAGACAAGCGTAGGCTTCCTGGAAAGCCTACAATTCTCAAAGTAATGGACTTCTCAACAAGATTTTTGGCATACGCAACTACTTGCCAAGTTTGATAATCAAGATCTCTAAGGCTTTCTAAACTTCTTTGGGTTTCTTCACCATCTATATTTCGTGTTGTCTCTAATTTTGCATCCAAAGCTGAAGGGTTAAAAAGCAAAATTGTTATTGCTAAAAAGAATAAGAGTCCTAAAAAGAATCCTTTAAAAGTTTTTTTTGAAATGATTTTAGCTGTTCTCACTTTGTTCCGAGTCAAGCAACGCGTCCAAAGTCATTGCAGATCGAACTAAGGACTGATATTTCTCAAGAATACGTCGATTGTGGTCAATCCATCTAGCTGGATCAATCTCTCTATTACTGCCATTCAAACTCCGCGCATCAGTATTCATAAGCTCTAAATCCTCTTGTCTATTGATAAGTGCCACTAAAAGCTCATGCTGACGTTGTCGTCTTATTGAATATTTATCGTTATGAAAGGTTGTTTTTTCCACGGAGTCTTGTAATTGAAGATTTAGGCCTTGAGCTAAGAACTCATTTAACTTGTATAAGAGACCTTTTAGGTGGACCGAAAGAATACACCAATGAACAGATCTTCAAAGCCAATCTATGTGATAGGAATTTGCGCTGGGGGGGTTGAAAAGCTTCCATTGTCACTTCAAGAGCTAATTGTCTCAGCCGAGAGAATTGCTTGTCCTGCAAGGATCTTGACGCCCTTGACTAATTGGTGGCATAAAACAGAAGTCGGCAAAAAGTTACCAGAATTATTTGATAGCACAAATACAAATGAGCTAATTCACTGGCTCAAAAGCCAAAATCAAAAAACTATCTTATTAGCCAGTGGCGATCCACTTTGGTTTGGTATAGGAAGAGTATTAATTGAAAACTTACCAAATCGTGAAATTGTTTTTCACCCCTCAACAACATCTTTGCAGCTTGCTTTTGCTAGAATAGGTAGACCTTGGCAAGATGCCTCTTGGATTAGTCTTCACGGGAGGGATCCAAGCCCTCTTATAAACCTTCTAAAGAAAAGGCCGAATGCAATAGCAATACTAACCGATCCTAAATTAGGTAGCCCAAAGCAAATTAAACATATTCTTGAATCAGCTGAACTAGATAAAATCTACACTTTTTGGATATTTGAAAGGCTTGGTCATTCTGAAGAGCGGATCTATAAGATCATGCCTTCTCAAAAACTGCCCGAATCAATAGATCCTTTAAATATAGTTGTCCTAATAAAAGAAAGTATCCCTATACATCAAAAGACTGACTTACCCCTATTTGGTATTGAGGATGGTCTATTTATTCAACATGATGATCGTCCAGGTCTTATGACTAAAAGAGAAGTTAGGGTCCAAATTCTTGCAGATATTGAGTTACCTGAAGAAGGAGTAATTTGGGATATCGGTGCTGGTGTAGGGAGCATAGGACTAGAAGCCCTGAGAATAAGACCAAAACTAAAACTACTTCTAGTAGATAAAAGAGTTGGTAGCCAAAAGCTAATTAATGAAAATGCAGTAAGGCTTTCTGTTAAACCTTCAGTAATTATTGAATCTGATATAGAAAGATTATTAGAGCAAGGAACTATTCCAAAAAATGTATCTAAAGCTGACAGAATAATACTAGGAGGAGGAGAAAAAAGAGATCTGATTGGGCAATTACTCGAAAGGCTAAATCCCAAGGGAATTATTGTAATCCCTTTAACAACTTTACAATCAATTGATCAAATAGAAAAAATATTTAATGACTGGGGTTGCATATTAAAAATTAGTCAGCATCAAAATTACAGAGGAATTAAAATAGGCAAAGCAACAAGACTTTCACCTATGAACCCAGTATTTATTTTAAAAGCCAAGTTAATCTAGAAAAAATTTAAAATCTATTTAACTTTTGTCAGGTTTGGCTTCATGAGGCAACCCCCAACCAAGTTTCTTCCTAAGCACTTGGAAAAATTCATGGTCAGATAGTCTTACAAATTTTACTGGGTGGTTACTTCTTCGAATTAAGACACGATCTTCAGGCCAAACATAACAACCGGCGGTACCATCTACTACCATCATTAGCCTCTCAGGAGTTGCCGGGAAAACAGTTACAGGCTCCAAATCACTAAACACAAGTGCCCTTGAAGCAAGAGAATGAGGAGCAATTGGAGTCAATTGAAGGACTGGGCAATCAGGAGTAATGACTGGCCCCCCCGCACTAAGTGAATAAGCTGTCGAACCAGTTGGTGTAGAAAGAATTACTCCATCAGCTGAAATATCCACTGGAGCATGCCGACCAATTGATATCTCGAAATGACACATACTTGTTAGTGGCTCACGGTGAAGCGCCATCTCGTTTAAGCAAAGAGCTTCCCACCTTCTTTGATCACCTCTTAGTATGCTTACAACAAGACTTGTTCTTAGTTCTATCTCCCAATCGCTAGAAAGAATCTGGTCTATAGCATTATCAAGATCTGAGAGATAAGCCTCTGCCAAAAAGCCTAAATGACCTGTATTTATTGTGAGAATAGGAACTTGTACTGGAGCAGTCTGACGTGCAGCAGATAAAACAGTTCCATCACCACCTAATACTATTGCCATTTTCATAGATGAATCAAAGCCCTCTGGGACATGAGCGCTATAACCATTCATTCGCATGTGCTGGTCAGGATTAGCGAAACCAACCATTCCACCTGAACTACTAGCTCTCACCACTTCATAGCCTGAGCTTTCAAGTCTCTTCTGAATAGTTAGAGCAATTTCAACAGCACGCTCTTTGCCATCATTTACGATCAGTCCTAATTTAGGCACTGATTGAAATCCAATAATTAAACCCCTGAGCCATATTTAAAAAAAAATATGTTTTTTATTTTAAGTTTATTTTAATAAAAAAACTAAAAAAGAACCTAAAGCTAAAACTGTTCAAGGAACCTTAAATCACTCGTATAAAGACGTCTTATATCGTCTATGCCATGACGAACCATACAAAAGCGTTCAACTCCAAGGCCTGCAGCAAAACCTGTCCACTTTTCAGAATCAATTCCAAGTCCTTCTAATACTGAAGGATCAACCATGCCACATCCCATAACTTCAAGCCATTTACCTCTCCATTGAACATCAACCTCGGCAGATGGCTCAGTAAATGGAAAATAACTTGCCCTAAATCGCACTGGTAAATCGCCAAAAAATGCTTTTAAGAAAGCCATAACTGTCCCCCGCAAATGACTGAAGTCAAGTCCTTCGTCTATTGCTAAAACTTCAACCTGATGGAATACAGGCGAATGAGTCGCATCAACAGCATCACGCCTATAAACCCTTCCAGGAGAAACTATCCTTACTGGTGGGGGAGTCTTTTCCAAATAACGAATTTGTACTGGAGAAGTATGAGTACGAAGCAGTAAGTTCCCTCCTAAATAAAATGTATCCTGCATATCTCTAGCCGGATGGTCCTCAGGAATATTTAAAGCCGCAAAGTTGTAGTAATCATTCTCAACCTCAGGTCCCTCTTCAACTGAATACCCTAACCCACAGAACAAATCGACAATTTGTTCTGTGGTTGTAATCAAAGGGTGTCTATGTCCTAAAGGGATTCCTTTGACGGGAACAGTGATATCAATAGTTTCTTTAGCAACCAATTCACGAAGAGCTTTCGTTTTTAAATCATTTAATCTTTCAGAAATGAGTTTTTGGATTTGATTCTTTAATAAATTTGCTCTCTGACCAATTACTGGACGCTCTTCTCCACTCAGTGATCCCATAGAGCCAAGAATCTTGGAAACACTTCCTTTTTTACCAAGAAAACCAACTCTTAATTCCTCAAGTGATTTCTCTTCAACGGCCTGTGAAATGTCTTTTACAGCCTTTTCCTCTAAAAGATCTAGTTGATTAGTAAGCTGCCTAAGAGATACAGTTTCGCTCACGAGTAAAAAGTATTGAATACAAACTTTAAACAGCTATGGGTCATTATTTTGCTTAAAGAAATCTCAGAGTAATGAAACCTTTGAAAATTCTAATTAGTAATGACGATGGGGTCTTTGCTGAAGGGATAAGAACGCTTGCAGGCGCTGCAGCATTTAGAGGCCACCAAGTCACAGTGGTTTGTCCAGATCAAGAACGTTCTGCGACTGGTCACGGGCTTACCTTACATTCACCAATAAGAGCCGAAAAAGCAAATGAGTTATTTGGGAAAGGAGTGAGCGCATGGGGGTGTAATGGAACGCCTGCAGATTGCGTGAAGCTTGCTTTAAATGAAATTCTTCCAGAGAAACCTGATCTAATTCTTTCTGGAATAAATCATGGACCAAATTTAGGAACTGATATTTTTTGTTCTGGAACAGTTGCAGCTGCACTTGAGGGAACTCTTGCTGGCATTCCTGCTATAGCCATAAGCATAGCCAGTTTCCAGTGGCGTGATTTTTCTTTTGCAAGTCAACTGGCTTTAGAAATTGCAGAAGAGGCTCTAACCAAAAACTGGCCTCAAAAGTTGCTTTTGAATATAAATACTCCACCTTGCAAATCCTCAGAAATGGGTCAATTAGGTTGGACCAGACTTTCAATCAGGCAATACGAAGAACAATTCACTAGGCGGATAGACCCTAGAGGCAATCCTTACTATTGGATGGCTGGGAATGCAGTTAAAGACATTGATTCGGCAGGAGATGGTCCCTCTCAGTGGCCAAGTGATGTAGCTCAAATCGAATCAAATTCTCCATCAATTACACCAATAGAACCTGACCTGTTTTGGCGAGGAAATATCTCAGATCTCCCAGCTATAAACTTAAAAAACTATTTCAGCCGATAAATCCTTTGAAGCAACCAAAGAGAAAAGATTAATCCAATTAAGTGAGCAAACAGAACCTGCGTATTACTCAAAACAGAGAGCATTTCCAGCGAAGTAATTGGATAATTATTCATATCAAACTTGCCTACCCCAAGTGAAATTCCAGGTGCCTGCATTGAAGCTTGAACAAATAGAGCACCTGCCAAAGACTGATAACCAACAGAAGAAAAAACCAATCCCAAAAGGTCGACAATTAATCCTCTTTTTAACAATCGACTGGTTTCTCCTCTACTAGGTCTTGCTGGACTATTAATGGCTCTACCAGCGCGAACTATCAACCATCCCTGCCAAAGGCTGTACAACAATAAGAAAAATGCAAAAGTGGTTAATGACAAACCAGGTCCTAGACCTAATGCTCTTTCTGAATTTCTTGCCAAGCTGCTGCCAACATTGTTAAAAAGCAAAACTCCTATGACAACGACTCCAAGAATTGTCTGGATCCAGAAACGTATCCAACCAATTCTTCGCATCCCTAAAGAAAGCAATGGGAAATCGGGCTGGTCTGGCATCAAGATAAATATATTGTTAGTTCAAACTTGCCACTTAATCCAAACTTTTGCACGTAACTCTTGATTCCTCTCTGTTCTCCGTCACAAGCTTGTCTTCCTACTGCAATAGCTTTAGGAAGTTTTGATGGCCTTCATGCAGGGCACAAAAGAGTTATCAAAGAAATAACCAATTCAGATAAAGGAGTACCAACTGTAGTTAGCTTTTGGCCTCATCCTAGAGAGGTGTTATATGGAGAATCAAGGCTTCGCTTAGACCTCCCATCAGAGAAAGGGGCTCTTCTTGAGACCTTAGGAGTAAAGCAATTAGTGCTAGTGCCTTTCGATCATTATTTAGCAGAGCTAACTGCAGAAAAATTTTTTAATGAGGTACTAATAAACAAACTTCAATCCAAGCGAATTGCTGTGGGAGCAAATTTTCGATTTGGGAAAAATAGAGAAGGAGATCCCTATGTTTTAAAAAAACTTTGCGAAAGTGCTGATTTAGAACTTTCTATAGTCCCTATTCTGGAAGATGCCCAAGGGAGAATGAGTAGCAGCAGAATAAGATCAGAGTTAAAACAAGGCAATTTGAAAGCCACTAAGGATCTGCTAGGCAGACCGTATATCTTTAGAGGATTAGTAATTCCTGGCAAAGGTTTAGGGAAAACTATTGGCTGGCCTACTGCAAACCTTCAAGTTGATGGTAGGAAATTACTCCCAGGGATTGGGGTATACGCTGCCTGGGCAACGAAGCTCAATGGCAAAAATAAATTTCCTGCCGTAATGAATTTAGGACCTCAACCAACAATTGACCCATTAGCACCCTCAGCAGTAGAAGTACATTTGCTAAATCAAGAAATTGATTTAACTCAGAATGAATTGATTATTGAGCCGGTAAAGCGCATTAGAAGTCAAAAGAAATTTAAAGACCTAAATACACTTAGCGAACAAATTGGTCTCGATGCAAAAATTGCTCAGGAGATATTGAGCAAGATCTAACCTATAAAGAGGAAGGATAGGCATTAGCCAGGCCCCAAACCACAAAAAAACCTATACCTCCCAACAAAAACACACCCCAGAGGAGCACATTAATGGTGCCATTAGCATTATTTTTCTCCATGAACTTGGAGCTATGGGATTATGTCAAGGTTGGCACGAAATAAATGGCTGTCATCCCTACTCCTGAAAAACATGTTGCTCAGCTGATAGATGCAAACCTTGATAGAGCAAGAGAAGGTTTAAGAGTCATTGAAGATTGGTGCAGATATGGCCTGCAAAGAAAAGACTTGATAATTATTATTAAGGATTATCGTCATCAATTAGGTCGCCTCCATCAAAAGACTTATAAGCAAGCTCGCTCAGCACAGACTGACCAAGGTTCAGGATTAACTCACGAAGCTCAAAATGATCGTATAAGTCCTCTACAAATCGTGAGTGCTAATTGTGCAAGAGTTCAAGAAGCTCTTCGCGTGATAGAAGAATTTGCCAGAAATATTGATCCAGAGCTTACAAAAGCAGCCTCAAAAATTCGTTATGAGATTTACGATCTAGAAATCAATATTCAAGAAGCAACTTCTGGGAAAAAACGTCAAAAGGAACTCTCAGCTTGCAAATTATGCTTAATAACGACCCCCCACCAAGAGCTTATAGCAAAGGTTTCTGCAGGATTAAAGGCAGGAGTAGGGATGGTGCAATATCGCTGTAAAAAGGGTAAAGACATTGACAAGTTTTCTGAAGCTGAAAAACTTGCTGTGATTTGCAAAGATTATGGTGCTCTCTTTATAGTCAATGACCGAATCGATATAGCTCTAGCCGTAGATGCTGACGGTATTCATATTGGTCAAGAAGACTTACCACTAGATATAGCAAGAAAGCTTATAGGTCCCGAAAAGTTAATAGGAGTTAGTTGCCATTCTCTTGAAGAAGCTCAAAAGGCAGATAAAAATGGTTCTGACTATATAGGCTTTGGTCCTATTTTTCGAACTACTTCAAAGCCAGAGGTTGCTCCACTTGGTCTTGAGTGCTTAAAGCAAATATCAAATTCAATTAATCAACCTTGTTTTGCAATTGGTGGAATCAACCATCTCAACAGATCTAAATTGTTGTCAACTGGAGTCTCTCGAATAGCAGTCATTGATGCCATCATGAAAGCAGAAGACCCTTTTCAAGCAAGCAAGCAGCTACTTGAGATTTGACATGAAAATCACAGTCAATGGACTCCTTAAAGTCTTTCAAAACTCTTCAACGCCTTTATCTCTATCAGAAGTGATCAAGGACCTTGGTCATAATCCAAAATTAATTGTTGTGGAATTCAATGGGATTATTTTGCCTCAACAAGATTGGGACAACCAAGCCGTTAAAGATGGTGACAACCTAGAGATTGTCACCATTGTTGGAGGTGGTGCCTAGTGTCTGTTAAATCGTCAATCACTTTTTAACTAGTTTCTCTAGCTAATCAACTTGTTTACATCAATCAAACGCTTTCTATCAGCAGTATTGCTTCCAATATTATTTGCAGTATTCATTGTGGTCCTTCCACAAAATGTCAATGCAGCAAATGGAGGACGTATTGGAGGAGGTAGTTTCAGCTCGCCTTCTATCTCAAGGTCTGGAGGATATGGAGGGAATTATCAAAGCAACTATGGTGGATTTAATCGTGGAGGAATTGGCTTCCCTTTCATAATCCCACTCTTTGGGCTTGGAGGTGGCGGCCTATTCAGCTTTTTAATTCTTTTTGCAATTACAGGAGCAATAATTAATTCACTAAGAAAAGGAGTTATACCCTCTACAAATAATGAAAAAATTATAAATGAGGGAAATAGTGGAACCGCAAAGATTATTCAGGCTCAAATAGCTCTTCTTTCTAATGCAAAGTCTATTCAAAGTGAATTAAGGCTACTAGCTGAAACAGCTGATACAACAACCTCCAAAGGCTTACAAAAGGTTCTTCAAGAAACAATTCTTGCTCTACTACGTCTGCCAGACCTATGGGCATATGCAAACCTGGAAAGCGGCGAAGTTCCTATTAACGCAGCGGAAGCAACATTCAACAGGCTTTCAATTACCGAAAGGAGCAAGCTAACAGTTGAGATCGTTTCCAATGTTTCTGGAGAAATAAAAACCAACCAAGAATCTTTGGTCTCTAATCAAACCCCAGAACTAGGAAATGAATTTATTGTTGTAACGGTCTTACTTGCATCAAAGGCAAATATCTCACTAGGCGAAACGATTACTTCCGACTCTTTGCAAGAAGGACTCAGAATTATTGGAGGAACATCTGCAAATGATTTGCTTGCTTTTGAAATTCTTTGGCAACCTGAGAATGAAGGAGAATTACTTAGCTCTGAAGAGCTTCTTACTTCTTATCCGCATTTAAAACATTTATAAAGCTCATTAGATCATGGAGCTCCAAAAATCTTCATAATTTCTTTCGCTAAAATATCGCAATATCTCCCTCATCAGGGCTTCAACACAATTAAGGTGTGTGAAATTTATTTTATTTTTAAGTGTCAACTTCATCACAACAAGAGCCACGCTCGATGAAGTGGGAGAGCAATGGCGAATTGGCTCAAAGAGATCTTTCTGAGCTAGTCAATAAATTACTTGATGTTGAATCATCAACTCATGGCAATGAACTTTCATGGCTTGGCACTAAATATGACGAAGCAGATTAATTAATTATCCTCACTCTTGCGCATAAGGAATTTATAACTCACCTTGGATCTATCAAACTTGTTGTGCATATGAATAGCAGATCCATTGCATGGGTTAATACTCCTGTAATTATGGAGGCAATGCTTCGCTACCAAGAGAATCGGCTTCCTAGACCAATGAAATTATGGCTTGAAAAGCTTCTTGATATAAATACAAGCCAAAAAACAAATCTAGTCACTAATATTAAGCACCACTAATAACGAATTATTTTATTTATTGCTCCTAGACCTAATAATCCTCAATGCAGCCATTGCGGCACCATATCCATTATCAATATTGACAACTGTCAGCCCTGGTGAGCAACTTGCAAGCATTCCCTTAAGAGCAGTAATACCACCTGCGCTAACTCCATATCCAACCGAAACAGGGACTCCTATAACTGGCTGAGGAATCAAACCTCCCAAAACTGTGGGAAGAGCCCCTTCCATTCCTGCGCAAGCAATTACAACTTCTGCACTCGTTAATTTATCCAAATTATTCAATAGTCTATGCAACCCAGCAACACCTATATCCAAAAGAATCTCTGTTTTAATGCCATGCAGGCGCAAGGACAATTCAGCCTCAGAGGCTACGGCTAGATCACTTGTTCCACCACTTAAGATAACGACTTTTCCTTCTGTGGGATGAACTTCAAAAGGCCTACCAAGTGTGAGACATTTCGCCTTTGAATGGTATTCAGCTTGTTCAAAGATCTGCATCAATTTTTCAGCTTTGTCTACAGACACTCTTGTAACAAAAGCCAATTGACCAGCTTCAGAAAAGCTTTTTAAGATTTCAGCAATTTGTTCAAATGTTTTATGTTCTCCCCAAATCGCCTCTACCATTCCTAGCCTGCTCAAACGGTCAAGATCTAGACGAGCTTCCTTGCTAATCATTGAGGCAACAACTCACCTTCAAACTGAATAGGAAAAGGATTGCCAAATTCCTTACCCGTTTGGCCCCTCGCCAATTCTTCAAAAAGACCTTGCACTTTCTCTATCTCTTCTTTAGGTATAGATTTCCAATCGCCTCGACTAGACCAGCTAATCAGCACTGTTCCTTCCTCTGATTGCTTATCCCAAAAAAGTTGCCTTCCTAGAAAACCATCCTTCTTCTCCAGCCAAGGCTCCCAACTTTTTTTCTCAGCAATTAACCATGCCTCTCTATCTTCCTCAGGAACTCTTAATCGAAGATATTCAACAATCATATATTCTTTTGGGCTTTCCAAGGTTATTTGAGAAGAAGCAACAGCAATGTGCGTTGTGCCAAAGAATAAAATTACAACGCAAATAAATAATTTTAAAAAAAACAACCCAATTCCACTTTTTTTGAAAACTCTATACATTTCTATTCCTTCTCCAATAAGACAACTGCATGGCTACTAATCCCTTCCTCTCGACCTTCAGGACCAAGTCTCTCATTTGTTGTTGCCTTAATACCCACAAAATCGATCTCTATGCGCAATCTTTTAGCAATGTTATTTCGCATTAAATCAATGTGATTTTTTAATTTTGGTCGTTCAGCAATGATGACAGAATCTACATTTACAATTTTCCAATTTTTTTCTGAAATTAATTTTTCAATATTTTCTAGAAGCACAAGGCTGTCAGCATTCTTCCATTGAGGATTGTCTGGAGGGAAAAACTTACCAATATCGCCCAAACCAAGAGCACCTAAAAGTGCATCCATAATTGCATGCACAAGTACATCCGCATCACTATGTCCATCCAACCCGAGACCTTCAGGGTGCTCTAACAAGACTCCTCCAAGGATAAGCCTTCTGCCAACAACCAAGCGATGGATGTCATAACCGTTGCCAATTCTTATTTGCATATTGATATTTCTGGTTGGCTTAAAAGTATAGCTGTATTGCATTTATTACTGGTTTAGAGCTTTTAAGTATCTGATGACTTTTTGGAAAGCCAACGATCATAAAGATCTGGTCGACGATATTTCGTACGAAGCTCTCTTTGATCTTGTCTCCATTTAGAGATTGCTTGATGATTACCACTACGCAAGACTGAGGGAACTTCCATCCCACGAAATTTTGCTGGGCGTGTGTAATGCGGGTGCTCAAGAAGAATATCCGAGTGACTTTCCTCAATCAATGACTGAGGATCCCCAACAGTCCCAGGAAGCAAACGAACCACACCATTTACAACTGTCATTGCAGGCAGCTCTCCTCCAGTTAAAACAACATCACCTATAGATACCTCTTCGTCAGCAATAGTTCTAATCCGTTCATCAAAGCCCTCATAATGGCCACAAATCAAAACAAGTTGTTTGTACTCTTCTGACCAGCGCCAAAGTTTTTCTTGTGAAAGAGTTTGACCTTGAGGACTCATTAACAAAACTCTCCTCTTTAAAGAAAAAGGAACCGAATCAAAAGCAGCAAAAAAAGGTTCTGGCTTAAGAACCATGCCTGCACCACCTCCATAAGGTTGGTCATCTACTTTTCGATAGTTGTCATAAGCAAACTCTCGGGGGTTATGAACATGCAATTCCGCTATTCCAGATGAAAATGCCCTGCCAACCACACCAAGTTCTTTAAAACTCGAGAATGCTTCTGGAGCAAGGCTTATAACATCAAAACGATATACCGTCATAAGGTTCAATTACCCTCATAACCAAGTTCCGCCAAGCTAGCTGGATTGCTTCTCCAATTGGGAACAACCTTGACAAATAATTCAAGGTAAACAGAGCCATTTATGAATACCTGCATTTGAAGCCGTGCAGCTTGGCCAATCTGCTTCAACATTGAACCTCCTTTCCCAATAAGAATGCCTTTCTGGCTTTTTCGTTCAACCAGAATTGTTGCAAGAATTGCAGTATGTACATTTTGAGATTTCTTGCCTGGTTTTGGAAGAATTTCTTCTAAACGATCAATCCTTACAGCAACACTATGAGGTATTTCCTCTCTTGTATGTAATAAAACTTGCTCACGAATCAACTCCCTAAATATGGTTTGCTCGCTCTGATCAGAGACCATTTCAGGGGGGAAAAGCCTAGGACCAATGGGCAAATTCCTTGAAATCTCTTCAATTAGACCTTCAAGGCCTGTCCCATGAGTTGCGCTACAACAAAAGATAGGCCAATCTAGCTCGCGGAATAGATCCTTATATTCATTTTCTCTTTGCTTAGATTTTTCTAATGGGAGAAGGTCCCACTTATTTAATACTATTAATACTGGCCTTTCTTCTTCGCGAAGCAAGTTAACCACAAAATAGTCTCCCTTCCCAGGAGGATGACACCCTTCGAATATAAGGAGAATAGTATCAACTTCCCCTATAGACCTTCTCGCACTTTGGACTAAACGTTGCCCTAATAAATGATGAGGTTTATGGATCCCAGGTGTATCTACAAAAACCAATTGTGCATTTTGGGTAGTCAAAATAGCCCTAAGTCGATTCCTTGTAGTCTGTGCAACTGGAGAAGTAATGGATACTTTTTGCCCAACCAATTCATTCACCAAAGTTGATTTGCCTACATTTGGCCTTCCAATCAAAGCAACAAACCCTGATCTAAAAATCTTTTCCTTGGGCTCAACTAAGGACATCAACCAACTGTATACACCCTAATAGCCTTACTACAAAAGTTGCACAAAGCCATGAAAAAACAAAACCCTGATTTTGAACAAGCATTAGAAATCGCATCTTTTTGGTGTAATGCTTGGGATCAAGGAGAATTAAGCGATGAAGTACTGGCAGATAAAATTCTGAATCTTTTAAGAAAGAAAGAAGGCGCAAGAGGTTTTTTTGTTATAAGTCTTTTAAGTGATTCTCCTCTTATGGATCGTTTGCCAGACCCTCTTATTTTCTCATTAAGAGAAGAGGGTGAACATGTAATTGATTTAACAATAAAGAATATGGCAATGAGTTCAGCAATGGCAATATTTCATAAGAGAAGCAATAACTCTGAACAACAACATAGTTCCGAAAGAATAAGACAAAGATGCATAGACCTTCTCAGGTTATTGGAAGCAAAACTAGTTAAAAAAAAGCTGGATACACTACTAGAGGCAACTGAAGGGAAAGGTAAAGATGTGGAGTTCTTAAAGCGATGGAAATATGATGAAGAACAAATTAACGCAATTTCTGAGAGCATTCGTTCAATTGCATAAAAGAAAAAAAGAGAGGAGCATTAAGCCCCTCTCTTCTCCTAGATTAACCAATAGCTAAACTAAATTAATCCCTACGTCCACCACCTTGAAGGGCAATTATTAACCGCAAGATAAATACAAACAAGTTTATATAAGTTAAGTACATGCCTAAAGCTCCAGCTAAATATTGTTCATCGTTATATCTCCTTGGCATGGTATAGAAATCAACAAAAGACATTCCTACAAAAAGTACTGTTCCAAATCCAGCAATCATTAGCTCTAGTCCAGTACCTCCAAACATCCCTGGAGCAAAGAATCCTCCTATTAGCTGCACAACCATTGCAATAATTAAGCCCATAAGGCCTAAGCCAACTACTCCTGACAGAGCTTGGCCAACACTGTCACTCATTCGACGGCCAACAGAAGAGGCAACAACAAAAGTAATGCCTGTAGCAAAGGCCGCTGTACCAACAGAACCTATGCCAGCTGTGCCTATCGCTATAGCAACAATACCGCTTAGAGTAAATCCGGTCAGGACACTAAATGCTGTTAAAAGTGGCAATGCTTTGCTGTTATTAGCATTGTTTGCAGCACTTGTTGCCATGAAAAAAAGAACAATCTCCCCAATAAAAGCTACAAGGGCAAGTGGCTGAAATAGAGAAGGGTTCGAAGCCAAAAGGGAAAGTCCACTAATAACTCCCAATGCAGTAAGGACCATTCCCCCTCCGACATAAGGCAAAGCCTTATTTACGACATTGGGTCCAACCAAAGCACTTGTTTGTGCTTCGCGAATAGCCTGTTGAAAATTGCTACTAGCTGGCATAATTCACTACTTAAACTTGTTACTTACTCTGGCAGAAAAAAAAATAATTGGGATGTTTATATTGTGCGGATGTCACTATTACTTTTCTTTGCTTGCATAAGCCTCTACGACTTTTTGCACAAGTGGGTGTCGAACAATGTCTGCTGTAGTTAAACGGCAAATAGAGATCCCCTTCACTAATTGCAAAACATCAATTGCTTCTACTAGGCCACTCTTTTGTCCAAAGGGAAGATCTATTTGAGTTATATCTCCAGTAACAACCATTCGGGATTTTTCGCCAAGTCTCGTCAAAACCATCCTCATCTGAGCAGATGTTGTGTTTTGCGCCTCATCAAGAATCACAAAAGCATCTTCAAGAGTTCTTCCTCTCATATAGGCCAAGGGAGCTACTTCAATAATTCCTTTATCAAGCAATGAAGTGGTTTTCTCCAATCCAAGCAAAGTATGAAGTGCGTCATACAAAGGTCTCAAATAAGGATCAACCTTTTGCTGAAGATCACCTGGAAGGAAGCCAAGACGCTCTCCTGCCTCTAAAGCTGGTCTGGTAAGCACTATTTTCTCGATTCTTCTCTCTGTCAACATTCGAACTGCAAGAACTGTTGCAAGAAAAGTTTTACCCGTACCTGCAGGCCCTAAAGCAAAAGTCAAATCATGAGCCTCCATAGCCTCTAAATAAGTCTTTTGCCTAATAGTCCTGGGTCTTAAAAGGTTGCCACTCTTACTTCTTGCAACTACATGATCAGTCAAAGAAGCATGATCATTTCGTCTCCCTGTATCTAAAGAAGTAAGTGCGGCCTGTAAATCAACTGAGGAAACAGACTGACCCTCTTGCCATATTGGTCGTATTAACTCCACCAATGCTGCTGCTCTTTCAAGCTGGTTAGAAAGACCACTTATCTCGAGCTTAAGTCCTCTTAAAACCAAAGAGGCACCAGTGATTGACTCTAATGTATGAAGCGTTGTCTGTCCTGCACCAGCAAGAGCAATCGCAGCATCAGAGTCAGGCAAATCAATCGAGAAGCGCCTTAAAGACGCTGCATCAGACATAAATTTCTTTAATCTGCTGAAGTTGAGGTTTCAGAGTCCACTTCAGAGCCTTTTGATTCTTCCGTTTTTTCTTTTACAGCTTTTTTAGAGGCGGATTGTCTAGCCAATGCCTGTTTCTTCTTACCCTCAATCTCAGCGGGGCGAATAGTTTTTTCAATTAAACCACCTTTCTCCAGAAGAGATCTCACAGCATCTGTTGGCTGTGCTCCTTGACTCAAACGCGTTCTGAGGGCTTCAGTATCCAATCTCGTTTCTTTAGTACGAGGATTGTAAAAGCCTAATTCTTCTAAAGGTCTTCCGTCTCTACGAGAAGTACTATTGCAAGCTACCAATCGGAAGCTTGCCTCCCTTTTTTTCCCATACCGCTTAAGGCGGAGCTTGATCATCTTTGATTAGTTCTAAGTGGTCTTAATTTAAGGCATGTGCATAAAACACTTACCATCCATATACTTTAGCTGGTTAAGGGGTCATAAGTCTCCAAATCCTTTCTTTTTTTTAGGCGGGCGTTGTCTTTTTAAAGGTCCATTAGAGCTTCTATTATTTCTTCCCGATAATTGACTGCGATCTATACCTTGCATAGCTCCAGGGCCTCCAAGCCCAGGCAAGCCACCCATACCAGGGATACCTGCCCCACTAGACATTTGCTTCATAAAGCCTCTCATTTTTTGAAAGTCCGCCAAGACCTTATCCATATCAGCCGGGGTATGGCCACTACCTAGAGCGACTCTTCTTCGACGAGAAGGTTGAGCAGCAAGCAATTCTGGTTGAGTTCTCTCTGCTGGGGTCATAGAGCCAATCATTGCCTCAATACGCTTAAGCTGTTCTTCCCCACTTTTAATCATTCCATCATCAATTTTATTCATCCCAGGGATCATTTTCATCAACCCTCCTAACGAGCCCATCCTTTTAATCAAACGCATTTGTTTAACAAAATCTGAGAAATCGAAGCTTGCCTCCTGAAACTTCTTTTGCATCTGCTCTGCATCTGCAATCTCTACTTCTTTCTGCGCTTTCTCAACTAGTGTGAGCACATCGCCCATGCCAAGTATTCGACTGGCCATCCTTTCTGGGTGAAATGGCTCTAAAGCTTCTACTTTCTCTCCAGTACCAATGAACTTGATTGGTTTCCCGCTAATCTTCTTAATTGAAAGGGCTGCACCACCTCTCGAGTCGCCATCTAATTTTGTAAGTACAGCTCCAGTAATTCCTACTTTTTCATGAAAAGCCCTAGTTAACTCAGCGGCTTCCTGGCCAATCATCGAATCAACTACAAGTAGTACTTCATCAGGATTAACTGCTGAGCGAATTCGCACCATTTCATCCATCATTTCGCTATCTATCTGAAGTCTTCCAGCGGTATCAACCAATAATGTGTCAAAGCCTTCGTTCCGAGCTTTCTCAAGGCCTGATGCAGCAATTTGTTCAGGCTTTAAATTGCTCCCAAGACTAAAAACATCTATATCAATTTGGCTCCCCAAAGTTGTCAATTGCTCTATTGCTGCTGGCCTATAAACATCTGCAGCGACCATAAGAGCTTTACGCCCTTGATCCTTTAAATGCAAAGCAAGTTTTGCGGTAGCAGTAGTTTTTCCAGCCCCTTGTAAGCCTGCCATAAGTATTACTGTGGGCTTTTCTGAAACATTGGCTAATGGGGCATTTTCTCCTCCCATAACTTCAACCAATTCTTGCTTAACAACTTCTACAAACTTCTGTCCAGGCTTAACACCTCTTACTACTTCTGCACCAATAGCTTTTTGGCCAACCTCTGCTACAAATTCTTTAACGACTGACAAGCTAACATCTGCCTCCAACAAAGCCCTACGCACTTGCTTTAGTGCAGGCCCTATATTCTCTTCACTGATTTTATTTTCACCTCTTAAACCTTTAATTGCGTCTTCAAAGCTCGCTGAAAGATCATCAAACATTACTAAAAGGTGCCAATAGAGATAAGACTAAGCTAGTAAGAAAATATTACTAGAACTATGTGCTACTTGAAAAATCAAGCAACTGCCATATATTTTTTTCTCTTCCTAAAACATACTTTAGCTTTAATGAGGGAATCGTTGTCTCGGAAATGATCTGATCAGAAGAATTAACTCTTTGGTCTTTATAGTTAAGTACTGCTTTTACAGATATTCTCTTTTCAGTTTGTTCCTCTATCTCTAAACTTTTAATATTTGCATAGATAATCTGTCTTTCTCCAAGAGCAATATCTTTCTCCCTTTGCTCGAGAACAATTTTCACAAGAGAAGGTCTTGCTACATTTGATAAATCTAAATTGTTAACCCCAGATAAGATACCTGCCTTCCCAGAAAGCCAAGCCTCAATTAATTGTTGGACTTCATCTTTTGATGGTGATTTGTTTGTTAAAGTGTTGTATCTTTTTTCTAATTTAGTCTGATCCTGTTGCTTTATATTCAAATTAATATCTGTTTTTTTACTGACAATTTTTTCAGAAGGCTCTTTAAAGCTTTCAGATATATTATCTTCAGTTGGATTATTTCTATATAAAATCAAAGCAGTAAATGTTCCTGAAAACAGTAATAGGAACAACGCTAAAGTTGCTTTAAAAAAGTTATTTTCTGGAATTTTAATTCGTGGTTTTGCTATTTCTATATAAAAAGGTCTCCACTTCAACAATTGAACTAAGTTTTCCAAGAAAGTTTTCTCATCACTGAGCTCCTCTTCAGGAGAACCTAGGTATTTGTTGTTTTTTTCAGAATCCTTCTCAATTTCATCAACATTAGAAAGAGTCGAATCATTCTCTAAGGAGTTTATTGAATCATTTGTTTTATCTGAAGACAGTCCAGAAAAAAGAGAAAACCCTGCTCGAGCAATCCCAAAAGCCCCTCTGCGTTCTATTTGCTCTACATATTCTTGAACATCCCTATCTGCGAACCAAGCCTCTAAATCAACAGTGTCAATCTCAATATCTCTGAAACCTGGTAGAACGTCTCTAAGCAGCCAATTTCTACAGTAATGACATAAAGCAGCCAATTCTTCTCCAGGATATGCATTTAGCCAATCTTGTAATCCTTTATCAGGACTACTTTTAAAACGAACGCCTGCCTGCTGAACATCCGCCAGCAAAAGATCTATACAGCCAAGCAAAGGCATTGAATCAAAGCCCTGCTGATTCAATGCCTTCAACTGTTTCTTTGCTTTTTGCAAAAATTCAGGTTTCCGCCAATGGAAGCCTGATGCGACCAAAGCCAGGGCACCCAAAAAACCAGCATCTGGAGATCCTCTCCTTTGCCAATGGAGAAATAAGTCAATCTGCTCTTGCGCAGTTAGGAAATTCCTTATTTGCTGAAAGAAAAGTTCAAACTCTCGCTGTGATAGTTCAATAGAAGAATTCGACAAATTATCCCCTTCCAAGCCTCCCCTCTTAAGGACAAGACTATCTAATAGATTCAATCCTTCTTCGTGAGATTTCTCATCAGATAAATCTCTGCTTAACAAATCAAGGATTCTATAAGGTAGTAACACTTCTAAATCTCTTTCAATTATCTTTCTCTGTTCAGGAAGTTTCCCCATCCTTTGAAGCAATTGAATACCTTCCTCAAGGAGTTCCGCAGCCGAAGCGTAACGTCTTAGTTCTTGCTCCTGTATTGCAGCATCTCTACAAGCCAAGGCCCCTATCAATGCCAAATCCGCCTCACGGCCGCTTCCCAGTGCTGGTGTTTGAGGAGGTTGAAGTGCTTTTCTTGCAAGCTTAAAAGCTTCATCCGCTACTCCGCCTTCCCAAAGCAGAATGAGTCCTGCTACTTCTCTATTAAATGAAAGATCAAGCCCTACGGCTCCATTTAAAAGAGCTGACTCATAATCCTCCCTCAAATCTTTATCACAAAGCAAATCAGCAGAAAGACGTAAAAGTTCAGACCTCTGCGCAATAACTTCAGGAGTAAATCCAGGATGCGGAATACGATTTAATCTCAGCTGAAAGAACCTAAGAACCTCCTCTGCATCAGCAGATGGACTAACTCCGAGCAAACGAAAATGATCTATTGGGAGTTCCAAGCATTAATTGGCTATTAAAAAGAAACTCTAGGCATATGCACGATCTCTGCACATTCTTCTTCCATAGACCCTTAAAGTTGTAAAAGGTTTGATAGATAAATCAAGATGAATCAGAGCACAATTGCAGATCATGAGATGAGTAATCTCCCCAAGAAAGAGGATCATGCTGAGCGACTTTCCTCGTTATCAGGAGGTGAGTCTGCAGTTATAGATCGCGATACAGGCCTAAGGCTTTTCAAAGACATGACCTTAGGAAGAAGGTTTGAGGACAAATGTGCTGAGATGTATTACCGAGGGAAAATGTTTGGATTTGTTCATCTTTACAACGGGCAAGAAGCTGTGAGTTCCGGTGTCATAGGAGCAATGAAGCTCAAACACGATTGGTTTTGCAGCACCTATCGCGATCATGTACATGCTCTTAGCGCTGGAGTCCCTGCAAGGGAAGTAATGAGTGAGCTATTTGGCAAAGAGACTGGATGCAGCAAGGGGAGAGGAGGATCCATGCATCTTTTTTCCAAAGAACATCATCTTTTGGGAGGCTATGCATTTATTGGAGAAGGGATTCCAGTCGCTCTAGGTGCAGCCTTTAGCAGTCGTTACAAAAAAGAGGTTTTTAAAGATAAAAATAGCGATGCTGTAACAGCCGCCTTCTTTGGAGATGGTACGTGTAATAACGGTCAATTTTTCGAATGCCTCAACATGGCCCAACTATGGAAGCTGCCAATAATTTTTGTTGTTGAAAACAATAAATGGGCTATAGGGATGGCTCATGACAGAGCTACTAGTGATCCTGAAATTTGGAGAAAAGCTGGAGCTTTTGGCATGGAGGGAGAAGAGGTTGATGGAATGGATGTCCTAGCGGTTAGAGGAGCAGCAGAAAGGGCCCTTGAAAGAGCTAGAGCAGGAGAAGGACCTTCTTTAATTGAATGTCTTACCTATAGATTTAGAGGTCATTCTCTTGCTGATCCGGACGAATTAAGATCTGAACAAGAAAAAGAGTTTTGGGCACAAAGAGATCCATTAAAGAACCTTGCCAAGGTTCTTGTATCAAAAGAATTGGCAAATGAAAATGAACTTAAAAATATTGAGAAAGAGATTGATTCTGAAGTTACTGATGCAGTTGAATTTGCACTTGCAGCTAAAGACCCTGACCCAAGTGAATTAACTAAATATATCTGGGCTGAATAAGGAGAAGAAACTGCTGACTAGTCCCTATGTATTAAAGACCTGAAAAAATCAATTGAAATATATGGTATGTATTCTTTAAATCAACTTAAGGATTTAGATTGAGGAATAACTTTCAATCAAAAAAGTTTATATACCACTTGGAAGTTTCCTAGTCAGATTGCGTAATTTTCGAAGGGACTTCAATTCAACTTGCCTTACTCTCTCTCTAGAGACTTGTAACAAACGTCCAATCTCAGCAAGAGTATGTCTTTCATTTCCTTCTAAGCCAAATCTAAGTTTAAGAACATGCTGTTCTTGCTCACTTAGGTGTGTCAACCATCTACCAAGTTGCTCTTGATGAATACGTTGCTCAACTTTATCTAACGGTTCTTCTAAAGAAGAGTCAGCAATCAAATCCCCCAAGAAACTACGTCCGTCATCACCATTTACTGGTGCATCTAAACTACTTGTTGTAAGAGCTTGGCGCAGAATGGAATCTAGCTCTTCAGCATCAATTTCCATAGCTTCTGCAAGCTCAGCCCTACTTGGCATTGCTCCTAATTTATGAGCCAAGTCTGAGCTGATTTTTCTTATAGTTGCAAGACGTTCACTTAAATGAACTGGAAGCCTAATAGTTCTTGACTGACAAGCTATAGCCCTAGTCATGCTCTGTCTAATCCACCAAAAAGCATAAGTTGAGAATTTATATCCTCTCGTAGGGTCAAACTTCTCCACAGCTCTTTCTAAGCCTAAAGATCCTTCTTGAACAAGATCAAGCAACTCGAGCCCTTTACCCTGATATTTCTTAGCAACACTAACTACCAGCCTGAGATTGGCCTTCATCATCCTCTCTTTAGCCCTACGACCAATTCTAATTAAACGTCGCTGATGAGATGTGAACTCCTCACTCTTTACATCAATACTCCCGTCTTCGGTCAAGTTCATCATTACCTGAACCTGATTGCCTAACTCAATTTCCTCAGCAGGAGTAAGAAGTGGAACCCTCCCAATTGTTGATAAGTACCAACTTATTGGGTCACTACTACGTCGCTTTTGTGATTCAGCCGCCTTGGGTGCAGATGAAACCATTGTCTCTTATCCCAATTAACTAACAACGACTTTCCTACAGATATTGGAAAAGAGGCCAAGCCTTCAAAAACCCTTCAGATTCTTGCTTGCAAACCTACACAATTCAGCCAAAACTGTTCATCTAACACTCTTAAATGTTTCTTTGAACACATTCAGGACACTGAATGTGTCTTACAAGTTTTTCTAAAGCCAATGCAATTGAGCTTGCTTTACTTCCTTTTTTGCAACTTTTTGCCGCTTCCGCGTGAAGCAATGCTGCTAAAGCAAGTAATTCATCATTCATTGCTCCTCCTATAGAAAACCCTATTGCACCTACTCCAGCAACAAATCCAGCCAAAACATCCCCTAAACCTGCACGCGCAGCACAGCTAGATGTAGACACCAATTGCCATCTCACCCCAGAGGGGGATGCTATAAGGCTATGTGCCCCTTTAAGCAATACATTTGCCCCAGTCATCTTTGCCGCTTTAGGCGCTGCATCCAAAGGTGATAAGTCCTTAAGATTTGGGAATAAACGATAGAACTCCTGTAAATGAGGAGTCAGCCATGTTGGTCCTTCACGCTTATTAATCCACTCCCAGCTCTCAGTAGAAAAAGCTAATCTATTTAAAGCATCAGCATCAAGAACTAATAACCCTGGAAATTTTTCAAGCTGGCAAGCAATATCACTCCACTTTTCGTTAGCCAAAGCTAAACCAGGACCAATTAATAATGAGTCTAGACGGTCTAATTTGTGTTTTAAGATCGCCTCCCCTATCTCAGATTCTCCATCAATTGAATTTCCCAATATTCCTGAAACAACAATTTCTGGAGAAACTTGCCAAATATTATCTGCCATTTTTTGGGGCAAAAGCGCCTTAATACTGCCCACACCACTTGCTAATGCGCCTTGTAAAGCAAGTAAAGCAGCACCTTTATACTTGTCACTGCCGGCAACAACCAAAAGTCTTCCACGCTGATATTTAGAAGAAATTGAAGAAGGCTCAGGCCAAGGGATCGAAAAAAGATCATCACCTGCAAGTTTGAAGAAGTTAATTTGCTTATCTTTCTTGAGAACTTTCTGTGGAATACCAATATCAAGTCTTATTAATTCACCCACATATGGGATAGCAATGTCTTGAATCAATCCCTGCTTATTCAAGCCAATAGTCAAGGTATAAGAAGCTGTAGCTGCAACGTTTGAGAAAGTCTTTCCTGTATCTGAACAAATCCCAGATGGAACATCAATAGAGATTAATCTTCTTGGTTGTTTTTCCTCTCTACCCTTTAAAAGATTTGCTATTTTCTCAGGAAGAGGACGGGTCTGTCCAAGTCCAAAAAGGGCGTCAATCCAAAGAGTCTTACAATAAACATTAGGTTCTTCATGCAATTCCTTAATACCCAGCCAATGCGAATAAGCCTGATGACGCCGAGTTAAAGATTGCGTAATTGGCAAAGGACACCAAATAGATACATCTATGTTCTCCAAGAACAATTCTCTAGCTAAAACCAGCCCGTCCCCTCCATTGTGCCCTGGACCAACTAAAATCAATACACCGTTTAAAAGTAATTCAGGCCTTTCCAAAAACCAATCTTTCAGTTTTTGCCCTACTTTTTCCATTAATGCCTCAACAGGCATGCCTCTATTGATGAGATTGTTTTCAAAGCTTCTCATCTGAGCAGTTGAGGCAATTAAATGATCTGCATCTGATTTAGGCCAGTTCACAAAAAAAATCTCCACTCCATTCCACTATGGAGACATCATTGCGATAATGGCTATGAAATCTCAAAAAGCCAAGCCAATATCTAACAAAAGCAAGCTGGAAAGATCTCCTATTGAAATGGAAGTTGTATCACATCTCAAGCAACTTCAGGGAGAGCATGCCATTGCAGTAGGCCTTTCAGGTGGAGTTGACAGTTCATTAACAGCTGCGCTTCTAGTTGAAGCTGGATGGAAAGTCGAAGGGTTAACTCTTTGGTTAATGGAAGGTAAAGGTTCTTGTTGTACGGAAGGGTTGGTTGATGCAGCAGGGATTTGTGAACAGTTAAAAATCCCTCATCATGTCGTAGATGAAAGATCGACATTTCAAAAAGAAGTAGTTGAGAATTTAGTCAACGGATATCAAGAAGGCATAACCCCTTTACCTTGCTCCAGATGCAATAGGTTCGTAAAGTTCTCACCAATGATTAACTGGGCAAGAAAAAATCGAAATCTTAAGAGGATCGCAACTGGTCATTATGCACGCATTAAACATGCTGAGACAAATAAATTAAATAGCCTAGATGAAAGAAAAAATAGACATCAGCTTTTGCGTGGGATAGATCAAAACAAAGACCAAAGTTATTTTTTATATGATTTATCACAAGAGATTCTTGGACATGTTGTTTTTCCTTTAGGAGCATTAACCAAATCTTTTACTCGCAAGGAAGCAAATCGGTATGGCCTAAGAACAGCCAACAAAAAGGAAAGTCAAGATCTTTGCCTTGCTGAAAAGCATGGATCCATGAAAGCTTTTTTAAACAATTATCTCCCTCCCAGAAAAGGCGAAATTGTCCTTACAGATGGCCTGGTAGTTGGCGAGCATGATGGAATTGAACATTTCACAATTGGTCAAAGGAAGGGCTTGGGGATCGCATGGAAAGAGCCATTACACGTAATCAATATTCAACCCTCTTTAAATCGAGTAATAGTTGGTCCTAGAGATCAATCTGGTCGATCAAATTGCACTGTTGGAGAAGTTAATTGGGTATCAATTTCTGCCCCTATGCAAGAGAGGCTTGTCGAAGTTCAAGTTAGGTATAGGAGTGATCCTGTAAAAGCAAAGCTAGTTCCAATAGAGCCAACAATTAAGGATATAAAAAACAACCGTCCTCACAGATGCAGAATTGAGTTTGAGAACCCGCAGTTTTCAATTTCACCAGGTCAAGCTGCTGTTTTTTATAAAGGTGAAGTGGTCCTTGGCGGAGGAATAATTCAACCTTTTGAATATTAATTTTTCATGCTTTTGGCTCTAGAAAAAATAATCCAAATATTCCCGCTATCAAAAAAACTATCAACGGTTTTTCTCCCCACCTAACATAAGGAGTTATTTTTTCAGAAAAATGCAGAGATGCTAGCCCCACCTTTTGTTTAAAAGGTGGTATGACAGGTGTAATACTACCGTCAGCAGAGATCATCGTAGAAGGTCCAGTATTAGAAACTGTTATCAAGTCCCTTGCCGACTCAATACTTCTCATTTGAGCCAATGCAAGAAATTGCTTTTGAAGAGAAATTGGGTATGGATCAAGGTTCGCTATTGCTAAGATCCATTGCGCCCCATCTTTGACCGCTTTACTTAATCCATTCCCATTAGTTATCTCATAACAAATTGCCACAGCAATTGGAGGGCCATCCCAAATAAGCAATCTTGAAGATTCTCCTGGTTCAATTCCACCAATAGAAGACAGTCCTGGAATAGATAATCCTGGCAAAGGAGGTATCCATTCCCCTAAAGGGACCAAGCGATACTTGTCAACAAAATCAGTAAAAGTTGTCTGGTCTTTTTTAAAAACAAGCAATGAACTCCTTTGATTCCCTTTATCAGCTCTAAAGCCTCCTGAAAGCAAAGGAATTTGAGCAGGAGAAAGAAGTTCTTGTCCAATAGGCAAGGTTCCTTCAGGGGCAACCATAAACGATGCCCCTAATACATTGGCCTCTTTTAAAGCCTGTTCCAGGGAAAAAGGCAAACGCCTTAATTGATCTATTGAGAACTTCTCTCTTGTAGGAATAGCGCTTTGCCAAATAGCAACAGCTTTCGACGAAGAGAAGATTTCTTTTTCTAATAGTGCCCATCCAAACAAATGTGCAAAAACCAATGCTGCTAAACCAAAA
The DNA here is from genome assembly GCF_000018585.1 of Prochlorococcus marinus str. MIT 9211. Taxonomy (NCBI): domain Bacteria; kingdom Bacillati; phylum Cyanobacteriota; class Cyanophyceae; order Synechococcales; family Prochlorococcaceae; genus Prochlorococcus; species Prochlorococcus marinus. The sequence goes on from NC_009976.1 coordinate 1,208,815, forward strand.
GAAAAAAATCTTTGCCAATTATTTTGAGACTTAAATAAAATTCCTGTTTGCCACAACCACCACCCAACAAGAAACTGAACTGTTGTTAAACCACTTGAACCAAACCAACTAGACAATCCGGCAAGCAATCGATCTCCAGGCAGCAAACTACTTGAAATGCCTACCCACAGTAGAGGGGATTGAGCAAGAACATTTTCTCCAAGCCCCCAGCATGCTGACAAAACAAACGCATAAAGAAACTTTCTTTTGAAGCAACCATTTCTAGCATCAACCAAAAAATTGAGTCTTCCTAACCAGCACCACAAGGCTGAGAGGAATGCTCCTAAGAGACCACAAAATAACCATATTGAAATCGTTATAAACAAACTAAACGGTTGAGAAACTCCCATCCACATCAAAGGGTGAAGAGCCAGCAACCATCTATGACTTATAAGTACTGCTACTGCTCCCCAAATACTTCCAGCCAAAGGGAACCTACTACTTGACCAAAGGAAAGCAATTGCGAGTGGCATAAGCAATATTCCTCCTTGTGAAAGGCCAACCCCCGCGAGTATTCCTCCAAAACCTGCTCTCAAAAAAGTGGAATATTTATCCGTTATCATTTTCCTCACGAAGCAATTCAAGAGTTATCTATTTAGATATTCTCTTCTCTTAAAAAGATAAAAAAGGTTTTAGGTACCCCTGTTCTGCAAGAATCTTTGCATAATCACTATATCTATCCGTGAAAGAAGTCTTAATTAGTTTCAGCGTTTTTGTTGCTTGCGTAATGATTGCAATCACAAGCCAAATCATTTCTCCTACAAAAGTTGATGCGGTAAATTTGAATTCAACTGAGCAAGCTGCATTCAAACCTGCAGAAAACTCTGTTAAGAATCCTTTTGAATTAGATCCCAACGACCCTAATCCAACTCTTTTCGTAATGGCAAAAGAGACAAAATCCCAGAACAAAACACCTCTAGGCAGCATTATGGAAACACAAGAATCAATTCTTACAGCAAGTGGACTCAGAATTACTGACATCCGAGTCGGCGAAGGTCCAGAGGCTACAGCTGGCCAAAACGTTTCTGTTAACTACAAAGGAACACTTGAGAATGGCAAAGAATTTGATAGCAGTTACGGCAGAGGTCCGTTCAAATTTCCACTTGGAGCAGGAAGAGTAATTAAAGGTTGGGATGAAGGAGTAGCTGGCATGAAGGTTGGAGGGAAAAGGAAACTAGTAATACCATCTGAACTTGGGTATGGAAGCAGGGGAGCAGGCAATGGACTGATTCCACCTAACGCTACTTTGATTTTTGAAGTTGAATTATTAGAGCTGAATTAAAATCAGAATAAGGAAGAAAGCAAAAGCAGCACTCAAATGGGAGATTGCCAAGTAGGCTATCTTTAAGATTTTTTATCTACGCCAGATGCTGTATTCGGCACTTTCCGTAATCTTCAATAGACTTCCCGCCAAGACAGTGCATGCTCACTGTGATGGCCCATGTGGTGTTTATGACCCTACATCAGCGCGAGTAGCCGCTGAAGCAGTGCTTTCTATGACAAAGAAACTGCTGGCATTGACTCCTCCAGAAGACAATGATCCACTCACATTGGCTGCATATAACAACACTTTCTCTCGTTTTGTGGCAGTTAAAGAAGAACAAGCCCAACAAGCAAAAAAAGAGCTTCTAATTCTTTGGACAGATTATTTCAAGCCTGAACATCTATCTGCGTACCCAGACCTGCATGAAACTTTTTGGAAAGCAGCCAAGCTTTGCAGTGCTTGCAAGGTCAATATTGATCAAGCAAAAGCCCAAGAGCTTATGGATACTGTAGAAAAAATTCATCACATGTTTTGGACATCCAAAGGACGTTCTGACTCCTGGGTTACTGCAAGCTGACAAATATTTATCAAGGATTGAGGCATTCAAGTCTTTAGTCCTTCTAATACTTGGTCTCCGGCAACATTGTCGTGTTGTCGGAGACTCTATGCATCCAACTATTAAGTCAGGTGATACCTTAATTTACATTCCTCTAAAAGAGAAGATTCATTTGCTAAAAAAAGGCAACATGGTGGTAATTGAACACCCACAAAAACAAAAGACATTATTAGTCAAAAGGATCTTTAAACTAGACTTACCATTTTTAGAAGTAAGAGGGGATAATGAGTTTAATAGTATTGATAGTCGACAATTTGGGTTTATAAGCATAGAAAATGTTATTGGTATTGTAGAACAAATCATCCCCAAAAACCTTGATTAAGTATCAATCATCAAAGAATATAACTTGATGTTTTATGTACCCAGAAGAATCCAGTAATTATAGATAAACCTCCTGTAAATCCAATCAGGCCAGGCAAAGCCTTTCTTCCAGCTTTCAGGGTTGCCAAAGACATTGCTAGCAACATTGCTCCCATCGCAACGATGGAACCAAGAAGATAAGCGGCCATATATGCAACAGCCCCAATAGGTGGCAATGCCAAAGCAGGAATAACTGCAAAAAGGTGGCTAGCCCCTGCTAAACCATGCAAAACTCCCAAGCTTGTTGAAGCATGTGAATGTTGAGCATGCTTCTTTGCGCCTCTAAAATGAAGGTGAAAATGTTGATGATTATGCCCTTCTCCATGATTGTGAAGATGAGTATGTATTTTCAATCCGAATGAGGTTTTTATCGCCACAGTTCCTCCTACTAGCAACACAACGCCAACACTGAATTCAGCGAAAGAGGACATTCTTTGTATATGAACCAAATCTTTTAGCAATATTGCGAGCCCTAATAGAAACAAAATTCCTGTCGAATGACCTAATCCCCAAGCCAAACCATCTCGAAGCGCCAATTTAGGACTCTTAAAGGCATTTGGTGCCATTGCAACTATATGGTCCACCCCCCCAACTACATGGACAGCTCCAGCTAAAAAACCTGCAAAAACACTAATCAAAATATCGAAGCGACATTGCTTTTAGTTTGAACCATTGAGAAGCTTTATTTGGCAATTTTCCAACATAAGAAGATATTCTTGTTGCGAACAAGTCAGATCTACTTAAATCCTTGCAAGTTTTTTAACGCCAATCCAATATCAGGTTGTCTCATCAAAGACTCACCAACAAGAACAGCCTTTGCTCCATAGGAACTAACTTCTTCTAGATCTGCAGAGTTAAATAAACCAGACTCACTTACCAATAGAACCTCTTGTTCAGAAATTCTCTTTTTATGCTCTTTTACTACTTCTTTTGTCGTTCTTAAATCAGTATTGAAAGTCTTAAGGTCGCGATTATTAATTCCAACCAGAGGAAATCCTTCTAAATCTAGTACTCTTTTCAACTCATTAGAGTCATGCACTTCAACCAATATTGTTAATCCAAGGCTAATTGCAACTTTTCTCAGATAAAGAAGATCTTGATCAGAAAGTATGGCTGCAATCAATAAAACCGCATCAGCACCAGCAACTCTTGCTTGATAAATCTGGTAAGGCTGAATAATGAATTCCTTGCATAACAATGGTAAATCAACAGTCTTTCTGACTTGAACAAGTACCTCAAAGCCTCCTTGAAAAAAACTTTTATCTGTCAACACTGATAAGCATGTTGCACCTCCTAACTTATAAGCAAGTGCTATTTCTATTGGATCAAAGTTTTCGCGAATCACTCCCTTGCTAGGACTTGCTTTCTTTATTTCTGCTATAACAGCTGGTGAAGTAGAGGATTGTCTCAAAGCCCCTAAGAAATCTTTAGTTTGAGGCAAATTATTGATCTGAGCCTTTAATTCCGAAAGAGGAACTCTCTCTCTTGAAACTTTTACTTCACGATCTTTCTCCCACAAGATTTTTTCAAGAATATTTCTGGGTTCACCATCTTCATGCGGAATAGCATATTCAAGGTTTGCAACCTTAACTTTAGGGTTTGGTGGACGTCGACGAATCTCCATGGGAAAACTTAATTGTTTTTTAGCCTTCTAAGACTGTTTTAATTGAGCAACAGCCTGTTTATAGGCAACCTCTATTACTTCACTAAGTGTTGGGTGAGTATGGACTTCAATAGCCAATTCATTGACTTTCTGTCGTCTTGCAACTGCATTTGCAACTTCCTGTATTAAATCTGCAGCATGTAGTCCATAAATATGTGCTCCTAATACTTCACCATTATCTTTCCTAAAAAGTAATTTCATTAATCCATCACTTTCCAACTCTGCCAATGCTTTTGAGTTTGCTTTAAAGTAACTCCTGACAATGCCAAGTTCAAAATTATTTTTTTCAGCGAACTCCTTTGCCTCTGATTCCGCCATGCCAACCGAGCTAATTTCAGGGTGTGTAAATGTCGCAGCAGGAATACTTCGATAATCAATTTCTCTATTTTTACCAAGGATGTTATCGACTGCTACCGTCCCTTGAGCAGCTGCTGTATGAGCAAGCATTAGTTTTCCAGTGACATCTCCAACAGCCCAAAGATTCTTTAGAGGCTTACCGTCAACAAGAACCCTCATTGAATCATCAATGGGGATATAACCACGATTAGTTTTAACTCCAACTGACTCTAAGTTTAAGCCTGCACTCGTTGGGACTCTGCCTGTTGCTACTAAAACTGCATCTACTTCCAATTCTTCTAGCAACTCCCGGTTTTTGACATCGGACAATTCAATCTTCACTGGACAGCCAGGAGAAACTTTACTTGCCAAAACACCAGCCCTAGCATCTATATCTCTTCCTTGGATCAAATTTCTCCCGGCAATTTTTGCAATATCAGTATCAAATGTCGGCATAACTCTTTCCAAAGCTTCGATCATTGTTACTTCGCAACCTAATGCTGTGTAAACATCAGCAAATTCAAGGCCGATATATCCACTACCAATAATTGCTATCCAACGAGGTAACCACTCAAGATTAATAGCTTCATCACTAGTAAAAACAGTACGTCCATCAGTTTCTATCCCTGGCGGAACAAATGGATCTGAACCTGTAGCAATGACAATATCCTTAGCCGAAATTAAGCGATCCACACCATTACTTTCTCGTAAGCCAACTTTCTGGGTACCTTCTATTCGTCCATACCCTCTCAAGATCTTTACACCCGAACGCTCAAGCGCCTTAGTTAAATTATTTCGAATGTTCTTCACTAATTGATTAGCATGCTCAGCTATCTTTCTTCTCTCAAAGCGAACTGGTGCAGCATGAATACCAAAGGACGAAAGGTGTTCAGCATCTGCCAGCTCTCTAACTTTCCCGCTTGCCGCAAGCAAAGCCTTTGAGGGGACACAGCCTCTATTGACACATGTACCTCCCATTTCTCGTGATTCAATAATCGCGACACTTAAACCATGCTCGGCAGCATGCTTAGCAGCATCAAAGCCGCCATATCCAGCGCCTATGACGATCAGGTCAAATTCAAAGTTTGCTTCGCTCACCGTTCTTGCTCATATAAGAGGTCATTTTGGCCCTTCGCCTCTCTAACAGTAAAGGAGCGGCAGCCACCGCAACATTTAAAGACTCAACAGCTTCACTATGCGGCAAAGTTACACCATGTGTACAACAAGCTTGGATTCTTGGAGAAAGGCCACTCCCCTCATTTCCTAAGACCAATACAGTTGGCTTTATCCAATCAAGCTCCCAATAAGGTATAACTTCAAAATCTGAAGGTTTTCCAGCAACGTACGTAGCTACAACTTGATACCCCTCTTGGGAAACCCCTCTTAATTTATCAACCAGTCCATCAATAGCTATATCCTCTGAATCAGCAAGACGTTCAAATGGCAATTTCAGAACAGCTCCTGCAGAAGATCTTAAAACCTTTTGACTTAAGGGGTCAGCGCCTAGAGCAAGCCACAACGCATCTATATCTGCAGCAAGTGCTGTTCTAAATAAAGTTCCTACATTGCCTGGGTCCTGCAATCGATCCAAAACTAAAATAAAATCTGGTGAGTGCTTAAGTTTTGGCAGAGCAGATAAAGACAATAAAGAGGCCACTCCGTCTGGAGTAACAGTGGTCAACGAAGCTTGAAGGACAGAGGCTGTAACTAGATGAAATTGGACATTCTTAGGAAGAAATTCCAAAATTCTTGAATGATTTTCAAGCCATTTCGAAGTGGCGATAATTTCTTCGGGTATAGAACCATTTTTTAAAGCCTCTTCAAGCAAATGAGTGCCTTCTAAAAGCAATAAAGACTCAATAGAGCGTCCTTTGGGAGTTGATAAAGCTCTCAAGCGCCGTACCAAAGGGTTCCTACGGCTTGATATCAATGGCAAATCAAACTTAATGATCCTATTACCTTAAAATTGTGTAGGTTCAGAAACTTTCAATTCATCATTTAAAATCAATTTTTTTTTATCTACTTCAATCCCATTAATCAAAGAAATCTCACCTCTCAATCCTTCTGCAGTAAGGGTTTCTATCATCTTCTTCATGACTATTTCCTCCACAAGGGTCTCATCCATACTATCTGGTGTCAAACGCTCAATAAATTGACCTATTTTTGAGGCTACCAATTCCGAGGAATTAGTTATCTTTAGCACAATCATTAAAAAACCCTCTTTTCCTTAACTAAGAATAATGCGGATGGGGAGACTTGAACTCCCATAGCACAAGGCCACATGTACCTGAAACATGCGCGTCTACCAATTCCGCCACATCCGCGAGCCCAATCAAACTAGTAAAAAAAAGACAATAGCTCTAATAGTTTTTCTAGTAATCAAAGAAAGCATATGTGATATCAAATAGAAAGAAAGAGGAAATGAATCAATGGTTATTTAACTAATTTCTAGAATATTGAATTTACTTAATTAAAGCTTAAGTAATTCTCAATTTCTAGTATTTGTCTTTCATATACCTAGACGGTATTAAGAGCACTTGTCAATATAGGTGCATTAGTGATTATATGTACTGCATGAATAGTGTGGCTTCAATTTCAAACACAGTTGCGAAGCATCATTTAGAGGTTCGTGGAAGCAATTTTTTGTCTGGACAAATAAAAATTAGCGGTGCTAAAAACTCTGCATTAGTACTAATGGCAGCAACATTGCTTACAGAAGAGGCTCTTTTTCTTAAAAATATCCCAAGTCTTACAGATATCAATGTGATGTCAGAACTACTTAGTTCTATAGGAGTACGCATTGAACGCAAGTCGAATGAAATTTCTTTAACCGCTAGAGACCTCCTTCAATCGGAACTTCCTTACAAATTAGTTCATGCTCTAAGAGCTAGTTTTGTCTGCGCTGGACCTCTTCTTGCAAGAATTGGAGAAGTTAGCATCCCATTACCTGGGGGATGTCGCATAGGGAATAGACCTATTGAAGAGCACATCAGAGGTCTTGAAGCTTTAGGCGCCTCAGTAAGTATTGAGAAAGGAGTGGTAAAGGCAAAACTACCTAAGAACAAAAAGAAATTAAAAGGAGCTCATATAAAATTCAATTGCCAAAGTGTAGGAGCTACTGAAACCATACTTATGGCAGCAACTCTTGCTGAAGGACGTACCGTTTTAGAGAATTCTGCTCAAGAGCCTGAGATCCAAGATCTTGCAAACATGTTGAATTCTATGGGTGCACAAATAAGAGGCGCAGGGACGAAAGAAATTATTATTGAAGGTGTAGAGAAATTAAACGGTTGTAATCACACTGTCATCCCAGATCGCATTGAAGCAGGAACATTTCTTATCGCAGCAGCAATAACTCGATCATCCATTTCTTTAACCCCTGTTATACCTGAGCACCTTGAGGCAGTCTTCAAAAAACTTCGTGAATGTGGTTGCCTAATTAACACCATGGGGGATTCAGTAAAAATCACTCCAAACGAAATAACCGCTGTAGACGTAACAACTTCTCCTTATCCAGGATTCCCAACTGATTTGCAAGCTCCCTTCATGGCTCTTATGACAACCGCTAAGGGCACAAGCAAAATCACTGAGACAGTCTTTGAGAAAAGAATGCAACATGTATCTGAGCTAAATCGAATGGGAAGCTCAATAAAGCTTTTAGGTAACACAGCTTTGATTACAGGAGTTCCTCAATTAACAGGAACATCTTTATCCGCAGGTGATTTACGTGCATCAGCCGCAATGGTTCTGGCGAGTCTTTCAGCAAAGGGAGTTAGTAAGATCATAGGACTCGATTACCTTGATAGAGGATATGAAAGAATGGAAGATAAGCTAAAAAAAGTAGGAGCTGATATTTCTCGAGAAAAAATAACAATTTCTGCTAATAAAAATTCTAAGGAAGGCTTTAAGCCACTAACTCCTCAAAGCATTCAGCAAGAAGTGGCTTGAGTCTAAAATCAAAGGATTTGAATAAATAATTAAAAGCTAGGATCATAAAGAATTTATATTTGAGCATTTATATGAATATTTTTACCTCAATGAAAGAAACGATTAACTCTCTAAGTTATTTACCCTAAGCGTTAAAATATAAAGCCAGTATTTTTCAATGAATCCTTATAATCCGAAAAAGTAAGTAGATGGAATGCTTGCACCACAACACAAAAAAGGGTTATTTTAAGCTTGTATTTCAAAAATCTTTAGCGTTGATTCGCTGAGATCCCTTGGGAGCGTGGTGGAATTGGTAGACGCACCGCACTCAAAATGCGGCACCTTCGGGTTTGTCGGTTCGAGTCCGACCGCTCCCACTCCCTTAATGCAAACATATAAACGCCTGCCAATTAGCCTGGTAAAAGGCCAAGGTGCTTGGGTTTGGGACGATAAAGGTAAGAAATATATTGATGCCGTTGCAGGAATTGCCACTTGTACTCTTGGACATAGTGATAGAAAACTACGCAAGGCATTAATCAATCAACTAAGAAAAATCCAACACGTTTCCAACCTTTATCAAATCCCAGAACAAGAAGAGCTTGCGAAATGGTTGATAAAGAAAAGTTGTGCAGACAGTGCTTTTTTCTGCAATAGCGGTGCGGAAGCCAACGAAGCAGCCATCAAGCTAGCCCGCAAGTATGGGCATAAAGAAAGGCAAATAGATCGGCCCGTTATCCTTTGCGCAAATGGAAGCTTCCATGGAAGAACACTTGCAGCGTTAAGTGCTACCGGTCAAGAAAAGTATCATGAAGGTTTTAAGCCTTTAGTAGAAGGGTTTGCATTTTTCAAATTCAACGATTCGGCATCCTTTCAAGAATTACATGATCAAATTGAAGCTAATGGGCCAAGAATTGCTGCTGTATTAATTGAACCAATTCAAGGAGAAGGAGGTATTAGACCAGGCAATAAGAAATTTTTTAAATTACTAAGAGATATATGTACTAAAAACAAAATCTTATTGATCTTTGATGAGGTTCAATCAGGCATGGGAAGAACAGGAAGGTTATGGGGCTATCAAAATCTTGAAGTGGAGCCAGATGCTTTAACTATTGCAAAAGGGTTAGGAGGTGGGCATGCGATTGGAGCATTATTAGTAAAAAATAATGCCAATATTTTTGAGCCTGGTGATCATGCAAGTACTTTTGGGGGCAATCCGTTTGCTTGCAGAGCAGGCTTAACTATTGCGAAAGCGATAGAGGAACGTAATCTTCTAGAAGAAACTTTATCTAGAGGGAAACAACTAAGAGAAGGTCTTCAAAGTATTGTTAAAGATCATTTAGATCATTTAGAAGAAGTGAGGGGGATTGGATTAATCCAAGGACTAGTTATTAAAAATCAGTCAGACTTAACATCACAAATCATAGTCGAAGAAGCAATTAATCAAGGACTATTAATTATTTCTGCTGGTCAAAAAGTAGTAAGAATGGTACCTCCTCTTGTTATCACAAAGAGACAAGTGGATTTCATAATAGATCGTCTAAGTAAGACCTTAGTTAATATTATTTAATTGATTAACTTCACAGTCGATGGCGATGACGAAATTGAAAACCTTCTAAGTTTATATAAGGCTAGAGGTATAAGTCTTGAATTAAATAGGATGCAAGCAGCTCTAAAAAATCTTGGCAATCCTTACAACGAAATTCCTGCAATACAAGTTATAGGAACAAATGGGAAAGGTTCAATTGTAAGTTTTCTTGAGAGCTGCCTAAAAGAAGCAAGAATTAAAATTGGATGTAGCACCTCTCCTCATCTCGTAAGCTGGCGCGAGCGAATTCGCATTAATGGGCAAGAAATATCTTCTCAAGACTTTCTGAAAATTCTTACCAAATTCCAAGCAATCGCAAAAAGCTACCGCTTAACCCCATTTGAACTAATAATACTTTCTGCATTTGATTATTTTTACAGCAATCAAGTTGAGTTAATGGTTTTAGAGGTGGGGCTAGGAGGAAAACTCGATGCAACAACAGCACATCCTTTCAGACCTTTAATAGCTATTGGAGGAATTGGCTTAGACCATTGTGAATATCTGGGAAATACTTTAACAGCAATTACTAAAGAAAAAGCCGCTGTGATTTCATATGGAAGTACTGTAATTAGTTCACCCCAGGAACCAGAAGTAAAAAGAGTTATTGAGAAAGTTGTATCTAAAAATAATGCAAGAATTATATGGGTAGAGCCATTATCTAAAGATTGGGAATTAGGTATAGCTGGTGAAATTCAAAGAACAAACGCCGCAGTAGCTAAAGGAATTTTAGAAGCCTTACCAAGCTTTGGATGGGAAGTCAATCAAACAACAATTCGTAGAGGGCTGTCCCTAGCAAAATGGCCAGGAAGGCTTCAAAAAGCAAGCTGGGGGAATATGCCATTAATTTTAGATGGAGCCCATAATGAACATGCAGCCAATCAATTAGCTAAAGAACGATTGCTCTGGCCATCAGAAAGCAATGGAATTTTTTGGATTTTTGGCATTCAAGCGCATAAAGATGGTCCTGAGATAATTAGGAAATTGCTAAAAGTCAATGATCTTGGATGGGTTGTTCCAGTTCCAAATACTAAAAGTTGGAGCAAAAGTAATCTTTGCAAAACATATCCTGAAATGTCGAATCAATTAAATGAAGCCAATAGCGTGGCAAAAGTCCTAGAGAAGATTTCATCTGGAGAGATGTGTAAGGATAAAAAAACCATTGTAATAACTGGTTCCTTACTTCTTATAGGAAACCTTTTAAGAAAAGACTTACTTCTCTTTTAAAACTAGGTCCACCCTCTTAATTTACCTGGATTAAGTATGCCTTTTGGATCAAAAATCTTTTTAGTATTTACTTGATCACTATCAATAATTCCTAGTCCGCCATCCTCAACACTAATTACATGCGGATTAAAGATAACTGCTCCAACCTTCTTGCAATCATTAATTAATTCCCCCAAAGACTCTTCGCCTTGCCATCTAACAAGTGGCAAAGCAGCTATTCGTTGAGCTCCTTGCTGGCGAACAGCCTCAAGATGCCAAAGAATACTCTTACCCCATTTTTTTCTAATAATGTTCATTGCCTCAACCTCATTTTGCGGTAGAAGCATTTGAAGATAAGTCCAATTTGAATCAATAGATCTCATATGCAATGTGGTGTGGTTCCATGTCAGTTCCCTCAATCCATTACCTCTACCTTCCCCGCCTAAATCTTTAAACCTAGCTCCAATGCTGGAAGAGAGCCTTTCAATAGTAGTAACGCCATCTGGAGCAACTAACAGAAGCAAGCGATGCTTACCATGGCTAACTCCGCTCCAATTAGGAATAGCTTCAATAATCTCCTTTTCCAGCAAGCTTCCCAAAAAAAGATTTACAGATGCATTTGCACAACTTTGCAAAAGATGAACAGCATCAGACCAGTTTTCACAATCAATTACTACCTGTTGCCATTGGATTAAAGAAGAAGTCGCCAAAGTTAATGCTGTAATAATTCCATTAGTTCCGTATGCATGGTTGAGCGACTCTGAAGAACGAGAATTTAATTGCAATATTTTTGGATCTTTTTCAGTGGTCACAACTTCTAGAGCAAGCAAGTGTCCTGGGTCTCGCAAAAAGCCCCACCTAATTGACCCTATACCTCCTGAACCTCCTGCAATAAATCCCCCAATAGATGCCGTTCTCCAGGTGCTTGGCAAGATTCTCAACTGACGTCCCTTTGTTGAAAGATAATTGTCCAAATCACCCATTAAACAACCGCATTCAACAATTACTTGGCCTGTAAAAGAATCAAATTTTCTTATCTTATTAAGAGCTCCCATTAGCATGACCACTCCCCCTTGAAGAGGAACGCACTGACCATAATTGCCAGTTCCTGCACCTCGCAAAGTCAAAGGGATGGAATACTTATAACAAATACCGGCTACTGCAATAACTGCATCAATTGCCAATGGTTTAACTACAAAATCAGCACAACAATGGCCAAGTTTTTCTAATAGGATTGGTGAATAGTCATAAAAATCTCGAGAATATCTTTGAATTTCATTGGCAGAAGATATGATAATTAGTCCATCAACACGAGCAAGATCTTTAAAAAAATTATCTGGCAATCTATTATTCATTTTAAATAATTTTTAAAAGTAGATTGGTTCAAATCAAAACTCTTCTCATGAAGATGTTTACCTTTAATTATTACATTTCGCTTAGGTGGAGAGGCAAGCACCTCTGACCAATTTTTTGCCTCTAAGTAAATAAAGTCTGCAGGGCTACCTAATGAAAAAGTTCCATCCCAATCCATTCCCATTACTCTGGAAGCTGAAGTTGTGAAAGGGGAAAGTCCTAATCTATTCCATGGTGCCAACTGCGCTATAGGCAATGAGAAAGCCATCAAAGAAAGAGGATCAAAGTTTCCGCCAGGGAACCAAGGGTCTTGAACATTATCTCCTCCTATAGCAACATTTACTCCTGCATTTTGAAGATGCCCAATAGGAGCCAATGGCCTTTCTAAGGGTGGGCTTAGTTCTTTGTCCCCAAGCAACCAAGAATTAGTTAAAGGCATTGCCACCACATTTACTTCATGGTGGGCCAGTCGATCTGCACATTCAACCAACGATCGTTTCCCTAGAAGGCTCATGCTACTTAAATGACTACAAGTTAAAGGAACTTTTAAGTCAATCTGATCAAGAACGTTTATCAATTGCCTCAATCCAGCACCTGGAGAAATATGTGATTCATCTATATGTAAATCAACTCCACAACCAAAATCATTAGCCAGGTTGAATAATTTATATAAGTGATCTCTAGTCTCCCTTTTACAAAAAGGTGGGGTAAGCACACCTCCTAAGAGTCCTTGATGACATGCGACCTTTCTAGCAAAAGTTTTACCATTTTTAGTGCTCCAATAATCCAAAGGGACCATTGCTACAAATTGCAATTGAATTAATTGCTTCCATTCATTTTGAAGATCAACTAGAACCTCCCATGTTTGATCTGCAAAAGGCCCAAAACTATCAACATGACTTCTAATTGCCCTCAGCCCATTTTTCAAAGCAAGCTGTAAACATCTCTCCGCACTAAGTCGAACTTGCATAACTGAGCGGGTTAGATGCTCTTGAAGGTTTGCTTTTAAAGCACCCTCGTAGCTCCCCTCTAAATTTGGGAAGTTTTGCCAAGTAAATGCTTTATCAATATGAGCATGAGGTTCAACGAATCTAGGAAGAAGAAGTTTTAATGATGATCTATTAGGTATATCAATTGCTTCCAGCTTAGTAATACGGTCCTGATGCCAAGTAATACGAATGGGAGAAAGCCCATCCAGAGTAACTTTTGAAGCTAAATTTTGACTAATTAAGCCTCTAGGAACAAAAGCCTCAAGAGAAGAAATATCTAAATCTTCTGTTCTTTTGCCAATCATTTCTAATCCTGTAAAGAAGAATTGGTAAATTCATAGATACGCGGCGGGCGTCGCCAAGTGGTTAAGGCAGCGGCTTGTGGCGCCGCTATTCGGGGGTTCGAATCCCCTCGCTCGCCCTGATTAAACAATTTTATGGAGTGAGAACCTTTGGCAAAATTAAAATTGGCTTAATAGTCGCAATATAAGAAAAACAAACACTCTTTCAGAGCAATCAACTTTCGCCGTGTTATCAACTAAAACACTTCCATCAAGCAAAGCTCAGGAGAGCCTACAAAGTCCAACCAAAGGAAGCTACTGGATTACCACCTTTGGCTGTCAAATGAATAAAGCCGACTCTGAGCGTATGGCAGGCATTCTTGAAAGGATGGGTTACAAACAAGCAGAGGAAGAATTACAGGCAGATTTAGTTCTTTACAACACTTGCACTATCAGAGATAACGCTGAGCAAAAAGTTTACAGCTATCTTGGCAGACAAGCTCTTAGAAAAAAATTATTTCCTCAGCTCAAGCTGATTGTTGCTGGTTGCGTTGCTCAACAAGAAGGTGAATCTCTACTTAGAAGAGTCCCAGAACTAGATCTCGTAATGGGACCTCAACATGCAAATCGACTAGAAACCTTGCTAAACAAAGTGGAAACAGGGCAACAAGTTTTAGCTACAGAAGAGCTTTACATCATCGAAGACTTAACCACCGCAAGAAGAGATAGTTCAATATGTGCCTGGGTAAACGTCATTTATGGATGCAATGAAAGATGCACATATTGTGTAGTCCCTTCTGTACGAGGCAAAGAACAATCAAGAACCCCTCCAGCCATAAAACGTGAAATAGAAAATCTCGCAAATACAGGTTTTAAAGAAGTGACTTTACTAGGACAAAACATTGATGCATATGGACGCGATTTACCAGGTACAACCCCTCAAGGTCGTAAAAAAAATACTCTCACTGATCTTCTTTATTACATTCATGATATTGAGGGAATTGAACGTATTCGATTTGCGACAAGTCACCCTCGTTATTTCACTTCAAGACTAATAGAGGCTTGTGCAGAACTCCCAAAAGTTTGCGAACACTTTCATATCCCTTTCCAAAGCGGTGACGATGAAATCCTCAATCAGATGAGAAGAGGATACAAAATTAAGACCTACAAAAAAATTATTGGTCGCATTCGAGAACTCATGCCTAATGCATCAATAACTGCCGATGTAATAGTTGCCTTCCCTGGAGAAACAAATGAACAATTTCAACGCTCTCTAAGCCTTGTAGAAGAGATTGGTTTTGATCAACTAAATACTGCTGCTTATTCACCAAGGCCTAATACGCCCGCAGCTTTATGGCCAAATCAAATACCAGAAGAAATAAAGATTGAAAGGCTAAGAAAACTAAATTCTCTTGTAGAAATTAAAGCTAAAGAAAGGAATGTACGCTATAAGGACAGAGTAGAAGAAGTTCTTGCTGAAAATACTAATCCAAAAGATAAACAACAATTAATGGGAAGGACTAGAACCAATCGTCTAACTTTTTTCCCTAAAGTAGACAATCAGGGTAATTCCTATAAGCCTGGGGATCTGGTAAAAGTAAGAGTGAAAGATATTCGCGCATTTTCCTTAAGTGGAGTAATTGAAAATTAAAAAGATAATCGCATGAGCTACTTTTCATTAAACAGCAATTAATATCTTTATATGTCAAAATCTAAAACAAAAGTATGCGTCATTTTTGGAGGGGTTTCTGGGGAACACAATGTATCCATTCAATCTGCGATTACAGTAGTTAATGCATTAAAGCAAGGAGAAAATGCAAATCGCTTTGAAGTAATAAGCCTATATATAGATTCGCAAGGTAGATGGATGAATAACAATGTTGCAAAGGAAGTTTTAAGCAATGGTCGAAAACCTTCCACAAATGAAACTCCAGAAAACTTATCAAGCCAAGGTTTTAGATATTTTCCAGAAGATATAGAAGAAATAGATGTTTGGTTTCCAGTCCTTCATGGCCCAAACGGAGAAGATGGCACAATTCAGGGACTCTTAAAGTTAACAGGAAAGCCTTTCGTTGGATCTGGGGTGCTCGGTTCGGCATTAGGCATGGATAAGATTGCCATGAAAATAGCTTTTGCCTCGGCAAATTTGCCTCAAGTTAAATACTTCTCAATTAATAAAAATGAACTTATAAACCCTCATGCACATTCATTATTCATTAAAAGAATAGAAGCCAAGCTTGGATATCCATGTTTTATAAAGCCAGCCAATCTTGGTTCATCAGTTGGTATTACAAAGGCATACAACAAACAACAACTCATAGAAGGCCTAAACATTGCTGCAAATCATGACCCAAGGATAGTTATTGAGGAGAGTGTCACTGGTAGAGAACTTGAATGTGGGGTACTTGGGAAAGAGAAGATGATTGCTTCAACAGTAGGGGAAGTAAAGCATCAATCTGATTGGTATGACTATCAAGCAAAGTATTCAGGAGTCTCTAGTGAAGTCTTAATTCCTGCCCCCATATCTGAAGAGATTTCAAAGAAAATTCAAGAATTATCTTTACTTGCATGCAAAGCAATCTCAGTAGAAGGCATTGCAAGAGTTGATTTTTTCTACAAAGAAGATACTAATCATGTTTTGATTAATGAAATAAATACCTTACCTGGCTTTACCATGCAAAGCATGTATCCAATGCTCTGGAATCAATCTGGATTAAATATCGAAAAACTAGTGGCAATTTTGGTAGAAACGGCTCAAGATTGAATTAACTTAATTCTCTTTTTGATAAGGAAAACGCTCTTGCTGAAACAATGACTCACGGACTACTTTGGTTCCCTTTATTAATAGCTTTTGTCCTTTTAACTGGCCTTGGTTGGATTGAGAAAAGGCGTCAGGCACTCTACAGAAGTTGGGCTAAAGGTGCGGAATTGGCAAAATTAGATAGCTCTGGAGCTGCTCGCCTTAAAGAAGGAATCCTTTGCTGGAGTAATTTTGAAGCAGGGAAGTTCAACGACAAGGATTCTTTTGAAATCAAACAGTTAGAACTTGTTGAGCTTATGGCACTTAGTTCTGGAGAAGCGCCACTAACCAATGAATCCCAAGGTCAATGCCGCTTAAGGCTTATTGGTTCAGGGAAAGAAACAGATGTACCGTTTGCAGATGCAGAAAGGGCCCGTGAATGGATGTCTCAACTTATGGAAAAAGCTCGTTGTGATCTGTGAAAAGAAGAAGTTCCAAAAGAATCTCTCTCAAAGATCTTTCTCCTCTTCTTATAAACCTATGGAGATTAACTTTTTTTAGCGTTATATCATTTACATTCGGCTTCTTAATCTTCAAGAATGGCTGGGAGGAAATTGATACTAGTCAAATTCATATAGAAGGCAATAGTTATTTAGACAAGGACTTAATAATCCAAGGCATGGGAATCAAACTCCCTTCTCCTCTTCTAGCAATCAACCCCAAACAAATTGAAGAGAATCTCTTAAAAAAACTACCCATAAAAGCAACAAAATCAGGTCGAATCATTACACCACCAACAATTTATATACAAATACTCGAAAGAAAACCAATTGCCTTCGCTACAAGGACTACTGTAAATGGCATTGAACAAGGCATGCTAGACGCAGAAGCTCATTGGATTCCTATATACGATCAAATTCAAGCAAAAAAGATCCTTAACAAACAAAGTATGCATATTCAGGGTTGGTCTGAGAATCAAAAGGAACTGATCTCATACATCATTAATAATCAAGAAAAGCTCAGTAGTCCTCTAGAAAAGATAATTTTGAGCCCCAATGGAGACATCAGCTTTAAAACAAGGGATTTTGAGTTCATCTATTTAGGCAGTAATCATAGTTTGTTAAAAAAACAAATTTCTACCCTTTCTCACCTTATGAAGGCTTTACCAAGTCAGTTTAAAAACAAGAAAACGACTATTGATCTAAAAGACCCCTCAAATCCCAAATTACTATTGGAATAGATAGGGTTCTAATAAAAAATCAGATAACGTATTGTTCCAAATTTGGACAATTTTTCGAGAAAAGTCAGTGAACTCTGATTTATTACCCTATTAATATCTAGAGATTATTGAAAAACCCAACAGAACTCTATTACTAGTTCATAATGCACAAAAAATTAGCGTTTAAACTCTCGATATGGCTATAGGCATGGGAAACAATTTGGGGGCTTCCAAAGTTGAAGACATTCAACCAAGCCAAAACGCTCGAATTGAAGTTATCGGAGTAGGCGGTGGAGGTAGTAATGCCGTCAACCGGATGATTCTTAGTGACTTAAAAGGGGTTTCATATAGGGTTCTCAATACAGATGCTCAAGCATTACTTCAATCTTCTGCCGAAAACAGAGTGCAACTAGGCCAAACTCTCACTAGAGGGTTAGGAGCAGGAGGAAATCCAAGCATTGGCCAAAAGGCTGCAGAAGAATCCCGCGCTGATCTTCAACAAGCCTTAGAAGGTGCAGATCTGGTATTTATAGCTGCAGGGATGGGAGGAGGAACGGGGACAGGAGCAGCTCCTGTAGTTGCTGAAGTTGCAAAAGAGACTGGTGCACTGACTGTGGCAATTGTTACGAAGCCATTTGGATTTGAAGGTCGCCGTCGAATGCGTCAAGCCGATGAAGGGATTGAAAGACTTGCAGAGAATGTTGACACTCTGATTGTGATTCCCAATGACCGTCTCAAAGATGTAAATGCAGGAGCACCTCTTCAAGAAGCATTCAGAAATGCAGATGACATTCTAAGAATGGGAGTGAAAGGCATCAGTGACATAATTACATGTCCTGGTCTTGTAAATGTGGACTTCGCAGATGTCAGATCTGTAATGACAGAAGCAGGAACTTCCTTGCTTGGAATTGGTTTTGGATCAGGTCGTTCTAGAGCAGTAGAAGCTGCCCAGGCAGCAATAAACAGCCCGCTATTAGAAGCAAGTCGTATTGATGGCGCTAGAGGATGTGTATTAAATATTACTGGTGGGAAAGATATGACCCTAGAAGATATGACTACAGCATCAGAGGTGATTGCTGATGTGGTCGACCCAGAAGCAAATATTATCGTTGGAGCAGTTATTGACCCTGAACTTGACGGAGAGGTACAAGTCACTGTTATAGCAACAGGTTTCAATGGGAGCCAACCATACAAGAATCAAAAGTCAGGGGCTAAGTTATCTCCTCAAGCGTTTTATAGACAAGGTGCTAGTAAAGAAGCTGGAGCAAGCATTCCTGAGTTTCTAAGACTCCGCCAAATCAGAAAAGATCCGGAAAACTAGATTTTTAGGTGACCCGGAGTCCACGCCTGCTTCAAGCATCCCGTTTGGCTGCTACCTTCCGGTTCTGACCAGGTATAGGCGTCAAAGCCGCATAGGTCCGAGTCGTCTCAATCTTAGCAACCTCAATGTTTTAGCAAAACAGCTAAATGATTCCAAAGGAATTAGCTCTACTTAAAGAGCTAGGAAAACCAATCACAGTCCTTACTGCATGGGATAGCTTGTCATCGGCAATTGTTGAGGCTGCAGGAGCAGATGTTGTACTAGTAGGAGATTCCTTGGCCATGTTTGTTCATGGTCATACATCAACATTACCTGTAACACTTGAGCAAATGCTCCTTCATGCACAGGCTGTAGGGAGAGGTTTCGTTAATCCAGCCGAAAAACAACCTTTAGTTGTGTGTGATCTGCCCTTCCTAAGTTTTCAATGCGGAGAAGATAGAGCCGTTTCAGCTGCAGGGACTTTACTAAAGCACTCATGTACTTCTGCTGTAAAAATTGAAGGTGCCGAACCGGAAGTTCTAAAAGTTATCGAACGTTTAATAAGAATGGGAATACCTGTAATGGGACATCTTGGATTGACGCCTCAATCAGTTAACAATCTTGGTTATCGAAAACAAGCCGAAGATCCAATCAGTCAAAAAAAAATCATGCGTCAGGGTATTCAATTAGAGGAAGCTGGATGCTTTGCAATAGTTTTAGAGCATGTTCCAGAGACGCTTGCTCTTCAATTGAAAAGCAAACTAAGAGTTCCTGTCATCGGAATAGGCGCTGGTGAAAACTGCGATGGACAAGTAAGAGTGACAGCTGACTTACTTGGTCTTACGAAAAAACAACCACCTTTTAGCAAGCCCCTTATAAAAGGACGGGAAATATTTGTTGGTGCTCTTAAAAACTGGGTTGAGCAACAGCGGACTTAGGGAGAGAGTCCCACCATAAAAGCATTTCTACAAGGACTTGATTACTGACATTCATTCCCACTGGATCAGTCAATACAAACCTCTTACCTTGCCGCTTTAACCAACCTTTCTCAATAGCTCCATTCCAGTGGTTTTCCAATTCTTTCAAAAAAATATTGCTATGAGTTTGATCCCACCCCCATTCAATAGCCATTTCTTCAAAATTTATCCCCTCGCGTCTACGGAGTCCAACAAGAAAAAGTTCGTCCAAATCTATTGAACTTTGATTTGTAGGGAGCAAGGATTTGTCTATACCTTCTAACTCTTGCTTTAGAAGCCATGCTTCATAAGCAGCTCTTGTTTTTGGTCGCTCTAATCTTTTTCCCCAAGGACAACTTGTGGCACCTAATCCAAATCCCCACCATCTAGCCCCACTCCAATAAACTCTATTATGTCGAGAAGTATGACCAGGTAATGCAAAATTAGAAATCTCATAACGCGAATAACCAGCTTCTTGAAGTATTGAACTAGTTAAGGAAGTAATATCCGCAGCAAATTCATCGCTTGGTAAATTCAATTCGCCTCGAGATTGTCTCCATGCAAACACTGTTCCTTCCTCAATACTAAGATCATAGATAGAAAGATGTGGCGGAGAAATCTCCAAGAGTTTTTTGAGTTGTTGTTCCCAAGTAAATAAATTTTGTTTTGGGAGGTTCTGAATAAGGTCTAAACTCCAACTAAATAGATTCCCTTGGCTATAAGCTTTTTTTATCCATTGGCAAGAATCAAATAATTGCGAAGAATCATGTCTTCTGCCAAGCATAGAAAGTGCTTCATTATCAAAACTTTGTGCACCAAGACTCAGTCTCGTAATACCAATTTCTAAATACTCTCGAAGATCTTCTTCATTAAAACTTGCCGGATCAACCTCAACAGTAACTTCCGCACCATCTTGAAGTCCAAAGTGATCAAAAAGATGTTGTAACAAATCACCTAGTTGATTAGGAGTCAAAAGAGAAGGAGTTCCTCCTCCTATATAAACGGTTGACAAAGGCGAGGCTTGGGGAGCCAAGGAAATTTCTCTGAAAAGTAGTTTTAAATAAGACTTAATTGATTTACTCCCAGCAGCTCCTTCCCCGCGAGCTTTATCTCCCAAAGGCACAATAGGAAAGTCACAATAAAAACAACGTCTATGACAAAACGGAATATGCAAGTAAGCACTTCTAGGTTCTTTCACGACTTCATCTATAAATCAATCCGCAAAGGTGTGCAGATTTTTCTAGGCTGATACCTTAAAGATGAATCATGCTGCATATACAAAAAGCAGGTCCCAAAAATTAATTCCATGGCGGGCTTCCTGACAATTATTTTATTCCTAATTGCTGGAGCTGCTAGCTCTTGGCTTGGGTTTGAGTATTTACCCGAGAAAGTTGTGCAAGGTGCTTCCTACTTTGGGGAAACAAAAACTGTAATTACAGCTCTTGGAGGGTTTCTAGGACTAATAACAGGAATTCTTTTTCAGCAATTAACGACAAAAATCACTCAAGAAACAAAAAGCACACCTACGGATCTTCTAGTAAGCAGATCTGTAGGCCTAATCCTAGGGTTACTGATTGCCAATCTTCTTTTAGCGCCATTATTGCTATTGCCACTTGCAAAAGAAGTGTTTTATATAAAGCCTCTTATTGCAATATTAAGCAACATTTTTTTTGGAGTTCTTGGCTACAACCTCGCAGAAGTGCATGGCAGAACATTCCTTAGGTTGTTAAATCCAAACAGCACAGAAGCTCTTTTAATAGCTGAAGGTATTCTTACTCCTGCAAGTGGAAAAATTCTTGACACAAGTGTAATTATTGATGGACGAATTCAAGGCCTTTTAAAATGTGGACTTATAGAAGGGCAGGTGATTGTAGCTCAAACTGTTATCGAAGAATTGCAACAATTAGCTGATTCAAGTAACAACGAAAAAAGGGCAAAAGGAAGACGAGGACTAAAGCTATTAACAGAGTTAAGAGAAGACTATGGCAGAAGACTTGTAATAAATAGCACAAAGTATCAGGGTCAAGGTACTGACGACCGTCTCTTGAAATTAACTGAAGATACAGGCGGGACTTTAATTACTGCAGATTTCAATCTCTCGCAAGTAGCCCAAGTCAAAGAATTAAGAGTATTAAATCTCAGTGATTTGGTCATTGCCCTGAGACCAGAAGTACAGCCAGGAGAAAAACTCAACCTAAAAATTGTTCGAGAAGGAAAGGAAGAAACACAAGGTGTTGGTTATCTTGAAGACGGAACAATGGTGGTTATCGAAGGTGCTAGGAAATCTATAGGTGAGCGCTTAGAAGTTATTGTCACAGGAGCTTTACAGACTTCTACAGGCAGAATGATTTTTGGAAAGCTTGAGAAAGATCATCCGGCCAACAAATCTGACAAAAAAAAGCCCTCTTCTAGCCAGTCGTAGCTAGGCTCAAAACCTGGACAAATTTATTTCATATGACTGTATCTGCTCCTTACTACGGAGACTCCTCAGTACTCAAAACTCCTCCTCCTGACCTTCCTTCACTGCTTCTAAAGGAAAGGATTGTATATCTTGGACTTCCTTTGTTTTCGGATGATGATGCCAAGAGACAACTTGGGATGGATGTTACCGAATTGATAGTTGCTCAACTTCTTTATTTAGAGTTCGACAATCCAGATAAACCTGTTTACTTCTATATCAATTCAACAGGTACAAGTTGGTACACAGGAGATGCCATAGGTTTTGAGACAGAAGCATTTGCCATTTGTGACACCATTAGCTACATAAAACCCCCAGTTCATACAATCTGCATAGGACAAGCGATGGGGACTGCCGCCGTAATCCTATCTGCAGGGACAAAAGGGCAACGCGCTGCTCTACCTCATTCATCAATAGTTCTTCACCAACCCAGGAGTGGGGCTCAAGGACAAGCAACTGATATACAGATCAGAGCGAAAGAAGTGATACATAACAAGCAGTCCATGCTTGAAATACTTTCAAAAAATACTGGTCGTAGTGTTGAAGAGCTATCTAAAGATTCAGATCGAATGAGTTATCTCAATCCAAACCAAGCGGTTGAATATGGGTTAATCGACAGAGTCCTTAAAAGCAGAAAAGATTTACCTTGCCCAACTCCAGAAACCTAATCAAAATTTGCGAAGCAATGTCGCCTTAAAACTTCTAAAACCTCTCAGTTATCACCTTTCAAAAACTTTTTTTATTATGCCAATTGGTACTCCAAGTGTTCCTTATAGACTTCCAGGCAGCCAATTTGAACGCTGGGTAGATATTTATACAAGACTAGGAGCTGAAAGGATCCTATTTCTTGGTCAAGAAGTTAATGATGGCGTGGCTAACAGCCTTGTAGCGCAAATGCTTTACCTTGATTCTGAAGACAGCACAAAACCTATCTACTTATACATCAATAGCCCTGGAGGATCAGTGACTGCTGGTCTGGCTATATATGACACCATGAAATATGTAAAAAGTGATGTAGTAACTATTTGCGTTGGTCTTGCGGCATCTATGGGTGCATTCCTTTTATCAGCAGGTACAAAGAACAAACGCTTAGCCTTACCCCACAGTCGCATCATGATTCATCAACCTCTTGGTGGGACATCTCAAAGACAAGCAAGTGATATAGAAATTGAAGCTAAAGAAATTCTTCGAATCAAAGAGATGTTAAATAGATCATTAGCTGAGATGACAGGGCAGAGCTTTGAAAAAATCGAAAAGGATACTGACAGAGACTACTTTCTTAGTGCAAAAGAAGCAGAAGAGTATGGCTTAATTGACAAAGTAATCTGTCATCCCAATGAAGCTTAGTGATCTAATTTTCTGAAAGTTTCTTAGAATCAAACAAACTTTTAATTGAAGCGTTTAATAGGTTTTATACGCTCTCTTTCGAAAGCCCTGCACTAATACAGAACGAACACAGCAACCTAATGGCTCAACTCTTTTACGACTCAGATGCAGACCTTAGCCTCTTAAGTGGCAAAACCGTTGCAATTATTGGCTATGGATCGCAAGGTCATGCACATGCATTAAACCTAAAAGACAGCGGAATTAATGTTGTTGTAGGGCTTTATGACGGAAGTCGATCTGCTAGCAAAGCAATCGCCGATGGTCTTGAAGTTCTAAGCGTGGGAGAAGCTTCAGCAAAAGCTGATTGGATAATGGTTCTTCTCCCAGATGAGTTCCAAAAGGATGTATATAACAAAGAGATATCTCCCCACCTGCAACCAGGAAAAGTTTTAAGTTTTGCGCATGGTTTCAATATTCGCTTTGAGTTGATAAAGCCACCATCTTTTGTTGATGTCGTGATGATTGCACCCAAAGGACCTGGTCACACTGTGCGTTGGGAATTTCAAAATGGTCAAGGCGTACCAGCGCTTTTTGCTATAGAACAAGATGCCTCAGGCAAAGCAAGAGATCTTGCAATGGCTTATGCAAAAGGTATTGGAGGAACTCGAGCAGGCATTCTTGAAACTAATTTCAAAGAAGAAACAGAAACTGACTTATTTGGTGAGCAAGCTGTTCTTTGTGGAGGTCTTTCAGCACTTGTAAAAGCTGGGTTTGAAACACTTGTAGATGCTGGTTATCAACCAGAATTAGCCTATTTTGAATGTCTTCATGAGGTAAAACTAATTGTCGACCTAATGGTAAAGGGCGGGCTAACTGCTATGAGAGATTCAATCTCAAATACTGCCGAGTATGGTGACTACATATCTGGTCCCAGGTTAATTACATCAGAAACAAAAGCTGAGATGAAGAGAATACTTTCTGATATTCAAGATGGAACTTTCGCCAGAAACTTTGTAGCCGAGTGTGAAGCCGGAAAACCCGAGATGAAAAGGATTCGAAATGAAGACGCTGCTTTACCTGTTGAACAAGTTGGTAAAGGTCTGCGAGCAATGTTCAGCTGGTTAAAAACAGACTGAAAATTTCTACATTATTAATCTTGGCCGCAGTTTTATTAGATTTAGCTGCAGGAGATCCCAAAAAGCTTCCCCATCCAGTAGTTTTTATGGGCTACTTAATCAACTTTTTACAAAAAAAAGTTGAATCATTTGCTGAGGAAAATATCCTTAGTTTACGCTTAGGCGGAGTATTAATAACTTTTATAGTATTTACTACTGCAGGCCTCAGTGGCTGGATGATTGAGCGATTAGCTTACAAAGAATCATTTTTTCCTATTTTATTTAATAATTCAATTCTTATAATTTCTTTAGCAAGTTGCTTGTCAGCCCGAAGTCTTTATGACAGCATTTTGAGAGTGATTAATAGTTTAAACAATCAATCTTCTGAAGAATCTATAGAAGCTGCACGTAAAGAGCTTGGTTATATTGTTGGTCGAGATGTTGATCAATTAGAAAAGCAAGAAATACTAAGAGCGACTGCAGAAACTGCTAGCGAAAATGCTGTTGATGGAGTTTTTGCTCCTCTATTTTGGATGGCAACTGGTATTTTACTTTGGAACATCTCTCCTAATTTGCCAGGTCCATTAGCATGTGCTTTTGCATTTAAATCTGCTAGCACAATGGATTCCATGCTGGGTTATCGTGAAGGTAATTTAAGATGGCTTGGCACAGCAAGTGCTCGATTAGATGACATTTTGACTTTTATTCCTTGCAGATTAGTATTGCTTTCACTGCCTTTGGTAAGTCGTCCATTAAATGAATTACCTAATCTTGTGAAAGGTGCTTTTGAAGATGGTTCAAAAGATTTATCTCCTAATTCCGGTTTATCAGAAGCAATCTTTGCTTACTGTGCGGGAATAAAGATGGGTGGAGCAAACTTATATAAAGGGAAGCTAATATATAAACCAATACTTTCTAAATATTCACCAGAAGCAAACAAAGAAGGTATTTACAATATCCTAAAGATTGGATTTTATCTGGAAATGCTTTGGCTAATCTCAATAATGACTATTTCAATAACATTCAACTAGTATGCACCTCTATCAATAGGAAATAATAATACAAAAAATGTACGCATAATTATTCTAAAGTCCATCCAAATATTCTTTTGTCTTACATATACAAGGTCTAAGCTAATGCGTCTTTTATAACTTAGGTTATTTCTTCCACTGATTTGCCACAAGCCTGTTATTCCTGGTCTTACTGAGTTAACTTCCTCCATAAATTCTCCGTAGCGCTCTACCTCTTCTGGAACAATTGGCCTTGGTCCCACAACACTCATTTCACCTCTTAGAACATTAAAAAATTGTGGTAATTCGTCAAGGCTAGTTCTCCTAAGAAATTTGCCAATTGATGTTATTCTAGGATCATTTCTTAATTTAAAATCCTTTTGAAACTCTTCCTTTAAAAGTGAGTTCTCTTCAAGTAAATTATTTAATATATCTTCTGCTTCAGGATGCATTGTACGAAACTTTATACAACCAAATCTAGAAAAGTTTCGACCAACTCTTTCCTGAACATAGAAAACAGGGCCAACAGAACTTAGCTTGACCAATAAAGCAAACAAAAGAAAGAATGGAAACCCTACTAGCAAAATTGATAGAGAAAAAATAATATCTGCAAATCTTTTTATAGACCTGTAATAATAGTTCTTTCTTATGATCTGATCATCTTGGGAAAATTGTTGATCTAATGCCATGGATCAAAAATAGAACATCTTTTTAGTAATTATAAAAAAGCAACTTCTATGATAAATATTGTATTAAAGATCTATTTTCTTGCCGTAATTCTAAGGTCAGTTAAAGGAACCGCACAAAGAAGATTTCAAATGACCTTCCCATGCTGTTTTGAGAGCAGATTGGAAATTCCTAGAGAAAACCTCAGGTCGAAATTCTTGAGCCCGCTGATTGATTAATTCAGGGCTCAACTTCTCATAGATTCTCTTTTCTTCAAACCAAGAAACTGCTTCGAACAAAGATTCCATAGTTTGGTTTGAGAAAAGAACACCTGTAGAGGTATTGATATCTTTCCTCGCACAGGTAATAGTATCCAATAGCCCACCCTTCGCCAAAGCAATTACGGGTGCTCCTGCTGCCATAGCTTCTACAGGAGCAATCCCAAAGTCTTCAACACCTGCGTAGACGTAAGCCCTGCATCGTTCCATAAGTCTCTCAACATTTCTTCTACTCTGAAAGCCTAGGAACTCTATATTTGGGCCTGCAATCTTTTCTAAATAATTCCTCTCAGGCCCTTCTCCTACAATAATCAAAGGCAACTTCAATAAATTAAAAGCTTCTACTACAACATCTACTTTCTTATTGGGAACAAGCCTACAAAGGCATAAATAATATTCATCTCTACGCTCACAAAATGAGAACCGATCAACTTCAACTGGCGGATGGACAATCTGAGCCCTGCGGCCCCAATATTTAAAAATTCTTCTAGCAGTAAAGCTTGAATTTGCCAAAATACAATCAACTCTTGCTGCACTAAGCTGATCCCATTGCCTTAACTGATGTAATTGCCAACGTATTAAAGGCTCTAAACCAACTTTCCTTAAAGAAGACCTCTTTAAATAGACATTCATCTGATCCCATGCATATCTAACTGGAGTATGTATATAACTAATATGGAGTTGATCAGGCGAGGTAAGTATTCCCTTTGCTACAAGATGGTTGCTGCTGACTACCAGAGGGTAATCGCTAAGGTCAATTTGCTCGATTGCATAAGGTAGCAATGGCAAAAATCTTTGAACATGAGAGGAACCAAATGGAAGATTCTGAATAAAACTAGTTTCAATTGATCTGCCAAACAACCAACTATCTGGACGAGCACTTTCGCTCTCAACCAAAGAAAAAAGTTGGGGTTTAGAACCTAAAGATAAAATCAAATTATCAATTGCATGAACTACCTGCTCTGCACCCCCAGTTGATCGAGAAGAAAACCACTCATGCACAAGAGCTACTCTCTCTGGAAAATCAGTAGGGACTTTGTTAACCAAATTCCAAGCCTCTTACAATGAGCAGTGATTAAATCTTATACAAATAAATGGTCATTATAAAATCTACTAAGCAAAAAAATCATGGAAAGTTGATTGAGTTAAGTCAGTGCCAAGTATTAATAAAAATAGCAACCCAGAGGCAAAGCATAATAAAGTAACATACCTTACATAGCCTTTTGCTCTTGGTAAACGGAAATAAGACAATGTCAAGGTAAGTATCAAGAATAAGCCTGTGGCAAGCGAACTTATTTCAGATATATAGTCAAATCTTAGATTTAATTTAATCTCATATGAAAGAAGCTTGAGATGCCAATTAATTGGTGTTCCTGATTGATGATTCAATATCAAGAGAAAACTTATCAAGGTTGACAAGATTATGCTATTAATTATGAAAAAGCTAACAGGCTTTGTAAGCCTGTTCATTGTCCTGTTAAAACTGAGGAGCAAGACCCCAATTAAAGTTGCGCATACCAAAGGTGAAATTGGGATTAACCAAGAGACATCTATCAATGAAGGCATCTGCTTACTTTTTTGTGGCTATCAAGAAAAGATCCTTCTGAAATTCTACACCAGTTATCAAATCTGCAAAAATTAAAACACATTTAAAAACTATGCAAGCGAATATTGCCCAGACTAAGCCAAAAAGATATTAAATCTATGAAGAAAATTCTGCCCCATCAACTCAATCCTATAAATAGGTTCTTCTAATCTTCGAGAGTAATAAGAATTTAATTTAATAAAATAGGAAAAACTTATTTTCACATATTAGGCTGATACTATCAGCATCCAATAACTATGAATAATTACATTATTATTTTTTTTATAGTTGTTTTCATCTCAATAATTGGGTTTAGGTTAAATATCGTAGAAAGTAGATACTTATTGGAGAAATCAACGCGAATGGTCAAGAAACTCAAAAAAAAGGGTCGAAGAAAAAGGAAAAGCAAATAGAATTTTTAAATATGGGAACTTTTAAGTAATGCCAGATTCTCCTTCCGACTCAGAAAACAACTTTACGAAGAACAAGCTTTCATCTTTAGAACAAGTCAGCAAAGCGAGTCTCACAGAGGCAAAATGGATAGACAATAGCGGAGAAGCTGTAGAAAAAGTTTTCGGGTTCAATCAAAATGCAGAGCTAGTCAATGGAAGAGCTGCAATGTTTGGGTTCTTAATGCTTGTAATCACTGAAATAGTATTTGGAGGCCAAGCAACAACTCACAGTATTTTTGGTATCGGCTGATTATCAAAACCGTCTAAAATTCCTTTAAGATGTAACCAAAAGACTTCTCTATAGTTAATTATGAGCAGAAAGGATTGGATTGGTATTGCCTATGTATCAACTTGGGTAATAATTTGGGGGACATTTGGATCCTTAATTGACTACCCACTACTTCAGAAAAGTATTTATAACGCTGGTTCTATAGGACAATTAACCACTTTTTCCTTGACTGCCATAATATGCATTATTATGGCAATAGTAATATTTCCTAAAGTTAGAGATAGACTTACCAAGTAAGCACCACTTAATTATACAAAGTAGCTCAGGGGTTATATGCATTATTAATATCTATATCTTTCCAAAACGATTGCTGGGGCTGCTTCAACGCCTTTATTGAAAAGGATCCACTGCCTAGTCTCCAGGTCATGATCACAACCAAAGGTAGAGTCTTCTACATAATTATTCTGCATGTCAGCATGACATTGTTGATCAGCCTCAAAAGCAGATCCGTACTTATTCAAAGAATTTTTTACTAAAAGAATTGTTATTAAGATAGCTAAGATAGTAGAAGCTACAATAAAAACTACTTTCATCTAAATAGCCTAATTAATAAGAAACTCTTATAATCTTATAAATTTTTAACTGCAAAAGCAAAAGTTAGCCTTATAAAGAAATGCTAGCCAAGAGCAACTACAGATTAATCTTCTAAATTGCAGGTCAAATCACACTCTATTAATTCAGTATTTTCAAGCCTTTCAAGAATTCTTGTCATATCAACAGCTGAAAGCTCTCCATCAACACTCCATTTTAAAGTTGTTTTCCTCTGAAGAGGTGCCTTGCCATTGTTAAAGCCTGACTGCCTTGGATTACTCATGAACGGCTCCTTTGGTATCAGTTGTGACATTAAACCCTGAAAAGACTTGCTAATGCAGAAATCTTTAGCATTCTTCATTTTTAACTTTGGTCAGTCACCTCCCCCAACTGTCACTGTGACAGTTGCCCTAGTTGCAGTAAGGATGGTTGCAAATATAGAAACATTGGCAATAATGAAAACGTGAGGAGTTGAGATTCACTAAGGAGTCGAAACTAGGAAAGACTTCCTTGTTGAATCTCAAAGAGACCCTGCCTTCGGCAGGGTCTCTTTTTTTATGCTTTAAAAGTAAAATCTAATGAGGTTCTGCTGACAGGTCAAAAAGAACTTTTTTTAAGTTTAAATACTGACTATATAAAATAATTTACAAGGTATTCATTGAAAGGGTGAAATATATTCTGCTACCAGGTTATTTGTATATTCTTTAATAACTATTCTAGCGACCAATATTATATATAAAGTCTTTAAATCCTGGGACATAGAAATAAAGGCCAACTGCAACAAGCAGCAGCATATTTAATGCTAGTACAAGAGCTCCTAGGATAATCCTGGTTTTTTTACTAGGAACTTTATATTCTAAAACTCCAGGAATTCTTAAAAGGACATCTTCCTTACTTGCATTTGCCTCAACCGTAGAATTAGAAGAAGCTTTTGCTGATTTCTTAGATTTTACGTTACGGTCTAAAGAATCTGGCTTTTGGGATTTAGCCTCTCCTTCAGAAACTTTTTTTGATTCAGCCATTAGTCAAAATAAAAATAATCTGCTAGCAGTAGGTAGAAAACATTCTTTACTTTACACCGAATAGGAAAAATTAAAGATTAAAGCCTGTCTTATTAATGAAAATATTGAACTTTTGTTCTTCACAAGGCTTTAAAAATTGTTGCAGGAATTCTTTAGATCCTCCAGCATAACCAATGCTGATTGTTTCTTTGTAGATGGATTTAATATCATCATTGTTAAATCTGATTGTAAACCTATTAAACGTGTTTGACAGTCATACCTTCCTTTTGAAACTGCATACAATTGGAATGCTTCTGATTTAGTTAAGGCCAGTCTACAATCTCTTAAAAGCCTAGATTTAATACAATTATTGGTCAAAAGGTTAACGTCATAAAAATGTTCTGACTTAACACTGGAAAAGAAACTTTCAAAGCCTAATATCAAAATTATAAATATAAGTAACTGATTACTTTCCATTTGTCTAAGTCTTAACAAGGTGAATTTGTAAAGATTAATATTCTTCATTTTAAACCTAAATTTAGTTTTCTGAGGTGAATCTTTCCTGAAGCAAATTATCAAGATTTGTCTTCTTACTTCTTAGGTAATCTAAAAGTTCAAGAGATGATAGTTCTGTATTAGATGGAACTAATTTTAGATCAGATGCTAGGCATCCAATGACTTTTGATGAGTTCATACCTTGCTTCTTCAAGGAGTCCACGCAAACTCCACCATGTCTTTTAGAGAGCTTAGTGCCATCGGAGTTTAGCATTAGAGGAACATGCCCATAAGAAATTGGGGACTGGTTAAAGGCATCAAAAATTGCCAATTGTACATACATTGCTGGGTTAAGGTCATTGCCTCTAATAACTTCATTAATCCCAAGCGTTAACTCATCAACAACAGTTGCCAAATGATATGCAATAAATCCATCTGATCTTCTTACAATGAGATCACCAGCAGTTCGAGAAAATTTTTTATTTACTTTCAGGCGCCAAGAAGTTAATTGATCTTTTTTAGGTTCCAAATCTAATCCTAAGTTCTTGCATTTTCCAGAATAAGTAATAAATTCTCCAAAGGTATTATTATCTTTGTCTAAAGTTTTCCTAGTGCATTGACAAGCAAAAATTTTACCCTGGCTTTTAAAGAAAGAAAGGGCTGAAACATACAAATCTATTCTTTGACTTTGAAAAACAACCTGATCATCCCAGGACAAACCAAGCCAAAGAAGATCATTTTGAATACTCTCTATGGCGCCAGGACGATTCCTAGGAGTATCTAGATCATCTATTCGAAGAAGCCATTTCCCCTGGCTCATACGCGCTTTCAACCAAGAGACCAAAGCGGTACGAAGATTGCCCAAATGAAGTGGGCCTGTGGGAGAAGGAGCAAAGCGTCCGCAATACCCCTTCCCCCTTAGGGACTTTCCAACATTAAAGGCCTCGAACAAGCCTTCATTTAGTGACTTACAAGTAGCCATTTACTAGTAAGAAGAGTTAGTAAAATAGGCCCTTTTAAAGAGCTAGGTAACCTAACTGTCAAACAAGTAAAAGCTCTTCTACAAAGCAATAATCAGCCTGCTTGAACGCGATCCTTAAATAATTTGCCAGCTGTAAAAGCAGGTACTCGCTTAGCAGGAATCTTAATTTTCTCACCAGTTTTTGGATTAAGGCCTTGTCTGGCAGAGCGATCACGAGGTTCGAAAGAACCAAATCCAAGAATGGAGACTTTTTTACCCTCCACCACTGAATCGATGATGGTGTCTATGGCGGCATCGATAACAAGTGCAACGTCTGTTTTTGTCAGCTCGGTACGAGCTGCAACAAGGTTGACCAGATCTGCTTTGTTCATTGGGAAAATTAGTTTTTGCAGAGAGTAAAGGCGGAAGAGACCTAAAAAGGAATCAGTCCTTCAAATACTCGAACTCGCTAATGGTATGGACGTAACGCCTTAGAAGCAACTCAAAAAGTTAGTAAGGCAAAGCTTTATACAAAAAACAGTTTTTAAATTCAGGTCATTTTGTGCTATTTCCAAGCATCCCAGCGAAGCAACTTTTGCTTTGCTAACAAGCCGAAGCCCGTCCCTGATGCAAGTAAGGGATTGGATTCTCGAGGAAGCCAGTGCCGAAGCTTAACCAAGCTCCTCTGCTGAATCGACCAGTGAAAAGTCTTTTTTGTCCGAGAAGCTATCAATTCAGAAGATGATGCTGGTATTAACAAACGACCACAGAAAAGCACGTTGGAAGGAGGAGGTGCGTATACAACACAGCTTCCTGGAGTCGGACCAGGAGTCCAAAGCAATTTCAAGCCGGAAGGTGTTTGAAACTCCTCTGAGAAGCTTTCCAAAGACTCAAGACCAGGAAGAAGATAAGCTTCCTGCTCTTGTAGCAAAACAGACCAACCAAGTGTTTGTTGTAATTGTCTAACCTTCCCGTGAGAGTATTTATTCGTCAAAAGAATTCTTGGTTTTCGTCCATTTGCCAATTCAGTCAATTGGTCAAGCAAACTTGTTGTTATATCAGGACAATCGATCAAAACAGGCTCAGGATCGCAGTTCAACCACCATGAAGTAACTCCTTCACTAGCGTTTTTAGAATGGAAAACCCAAATTTTTTCACTCACTTGCATACTGTGTTAGTTGAACTAGGGAATAAAGTTAAAAAAAGAATGTTGCCAAAAAAATCTAAACAACTAGTTTGTACTTAATGCTTACTGATAGAGAAGAAAAGGCCAGTGGGCAAAATTCATAAAGGTTCTCCATGGCCACTTGGCAGTAGCATAACTAGTCGAGGAGTAAATTTCTCTGTAGCTTCACCTGAAGCAAGCTATATAGAGTTACTTATTTTTAAAAATGAAGATGACTTACAGCCGAAGAAAATACTAACCCTTGATAAGAACCATAGATCAGGAGACTATTGGCATATTGAAGTTGAAGGTATAAATACTGGATGCTTCTACTGCTATAGAGTAATTGGAAATAGAAGTACTTGTAAGCAAGATATCTTTTCTAGAAAGATATTATTAGACCCATGCTCTAGAGGTATCGCAGGATGGAATATATTTCAAAGAGAGTCTGCAACAGGTCTATCCACAAACATAGATAAATGTCTCAAAAGTATAGTAACTGAAAGAGATCAATTTGACTTCCAATCCTATCCTCGTCCAAAACATTCATGGGATAAAACAATTATTTATGAGTTACATGTTGGAGGATTCACTAAAAGCTCTGAATCTGACGTCAAGGATAAGATTAAAGGTACTTTTCTTGGCTTGATTGAAAAGATACCCTACCTAAAGCAACTAGGAGTAACAACTCTTGAACTTTTACCAGTTTTTGCATTCGATACAACGGATTCTCCATATGGCCTGAATAATTATTGGGGTTATAGCCCAATCAATTGGTTCACACCACATCACAGTTTTATTGCAAGTAACAATCCAATAAATGCAAGAGACCAATTTCGTAATTTCATAAAAGTTTGTCATAAAAATGATTTAGAAGTAATTCTAGACGTTGTATACAATCACACAACAGAAGGTAATGAAAAGGGTCCAATAATTAGCTGGAAGGGATTTGCAGAGTCAACTTATTATCATCAAAATAAAGAAGGTAAGTATTTAGATGTCACGGGTTGCGGAAACACTATTGCAGCAAATAATCCTCTTGTAAGGCAATTAATACTTGAATCAATGCGCTGTTGGGCAAATGAGCTAGGTGTAGATGGTTTTCGTTTTGATTTAGGGATATCTTTAAGTAGGGGAAAAGATCTTAAGCCGCTTGATTCTCCTCCTCTTTTTGAAGAGATAGAAAGTGATCCTGCATTAAGTGATTTAAAGTTAATAAGTGAGCCATGGGATTGTGGAGGGCTTTATAGACTTTCTGATTTTCCCGCTAAAAGATGCTGCACTTGGAATGGTCATTTCAGGGATGATATTCGAAGATTCTGGAACGGAGATAAAAATAGTACTTGGCCCTTAAAAGATCGCCTAACTGGAAGTCCTGAATTATATAAAGATAATTTTAAAAGTGCACAGAAATCTATCAATTTTATTACTTCCCATGATGGCTTTACACTTAAAGATTTAGTTAGTTTTAATTTAAAGCATAATCTTTCTAATGGTGAGAGTAATCGTGATGGAGAAAATCATAACAATAGCTGTAATAATGGGATAGAAGGTCCAACTACAAATAAAAAAGTAAATCTTATTAGAAGTAAGAATCAAAGAAATCTTATTGCTACTCTTCTTTTATCCCCTGGTATTCCAATGATTCTTATGGGGGATGAGGTTGGAAGAAGTCAAGGAGGAAATAATAATGCTTGGTGTCAGGACAACCCTCTAGGTTGGATGATTTGGAGGACTGATAATTGTGATAATGAGCTGAGGAGTTTTGTCTCAATGTGTATTTATATAAGGAAAGAACTGTCAGATTTCTTTGCTCCCTTAATCAACATAAATTCAGACTCACCTTCTCTGCAAAGTCAAGAGAAGTTATGGGTTCAATGGCATGGAGTTAAAATTAATGCCCCAGACTGGGGAAGTTGGTCTAATACAATAGGTTTTAGCATTAACAAAGCAAAAGAAGGAGCCATTATATGGATGGGATTCAATGCATTCAATCAATCTATGAAGTTCGAATTGCCTAAGCCATTATCACCATGGGTAAAAATATTAGATACAACTTTACTCACCCAAAAAGAGTACGGCCTATTTAGACTTTCTAATCAACTTGAGATTGAGATAGAAAGCAAAAGCCTCGTGGTATTGGTTGCTAAAGAATATACAAAAAAGCTAAGAATTTGAAGTGTACTTTCTAAAGCGGGCGGCGGGAATCGAACCCGCATCATCAGCTTGGAAGGCTGAGGTTTTACCACTAAACTACGCCCGCGCTAAGAATCAAGTCTCCAGATCACATATTATCTGAGTCTTGATTTAGCACTTCTTACATTATTACCTTGTGCCTGCCCTTCCAAATAGCTTGACAAAATCCAGATCGCCAATTGAAAGGGGGCGCAGAAGGCTAATGATTTCCTATGGACTAGGGGATTCTGGCACAGGATTGGCTGCTACTCAGCTTGGCTTTTATCTTTTCCCTTTCTTTACAGGGGCCGCCGGACTGCCTGCGTTCATAGCTGGTTCTTTATTAATGGTTATAAAAGTTTGGGATGCAATCAATGATCCATTAATTGGTTGGTTAAGTGATCACACAAAATCCCGATGGGGACCTCGCCTTCCATGGATGATTGGAGCAGCCACTCCATTAGGTATAAGTCTTGCTGCTATTTGGTGGGTGCCACCAGGAAATACAACTGAAAAAACAGCGTATTACATAGCCATTACAGTTCTTCTGATGACCGCCTATACAAGCGTAAACCTTCCATTCGCAGCATTATCAACAGAACTCACTCCCAAAACATCTATTAGGACTCGTTTAAATGCAGCAAGATTTACTGGATCAATTCTTGCTGGTTTAAGTGGTTTGATTATTGCTGCAAGGCTTTTGGCCAATGGAAATGATGGCTATTTAATGATGGGTCGAATAACTGGCTCTTTGGCTACCATTACGACTTTAATCTCATGCTGGGGGCTTGCACCTTTCGCGAAAAAAGCAAGAAAGCCAATAGAAAAGTCTGAGCCATTTAAACTTCAACTAAAAAGAATTCTTAAGAACAAGCGTTTTATACAAATCATTGGGCTTTATCTACTTCTTTGGTGCGGTCTTCAATTAATGCAAACAGTTTCCCTCATTTATCTTGAGCAAGTTATGAAGGTACCAACAGGGTTTTCAAAATGGATCCCCATTCCTTTTCAAATAAGTGCTCTATTAGGCCTTCAATTCTGGAGTTTCTACTCCAATAGATACTCCAGATTGAAAGCATTATATAAAGGAGGCTCAATCTGGATAACGGCTTGCCTAATAGCCATGCTGCTGCCGCCACTATCTTCCGATTTCTCATTAGGGAACCTTTTAAACATAACTAGTTTAGAGAGCTCAAAAATGCTTCTTTTATTGTTAACAATTACGCTGGTTGGTTTTGGCGCATCAACTGCATACCTAATTCCATGGTCGCTTCTACCAGATGCAATTGACGCTGATCCAGAAAAACCTGCAGGAATTTATACAGCCTGGATGGTCTTAATTCAAAAACTTGGAATTGGCCTAAGTGTTCAACTATTAGGATTGCTTCTTTCTCTCGCAGGCTATATTTCTTCAAATGAATGCTTAAAAATAACAAGCTGTATTGACCAACCTGATAGCGCTATAACAACAATACGTATATGTATGGGTTTAATCCCATCATTACTTGTAGGCAGCGGGATATACATAATGAAAGGTTGGAATGACACCCCCTCTCCACTTCAAACTGCTAATTAATGAAATCACCTCGCTGGCTAAAAAGACTGGGATCAAGCATGCTTATAGGAGGTCAAGCAATAACTTCTTCGACAAAAGGGAATATAAACAAGTCAGACTTAATTGATCAATTAATGGAAGCTGGTCCAGCAAGTTTCATTATCGTTTTAATCACAGGGATTTCAGCAGGCACGGTTTTTAATATTCAGGTCGCAGCTGAACTAAGTAGACAAGGAGTCGGTTCAGAAGTTGGTGGTCTCCTAGCCATTGGATTAGCAAGAGAAATTGCTCCTTTACTTACGGCAACTCTTTTAACAGGAAAAGTGGCAACAGCATATGCCGCTCAACTTGGAACGATGAAGGTTACTGAGCAGATCGATGCAATCACAATGCTCCAAACTGATCCAATTGATTACCTGGTTGTCCCTAGAGTGATTGCAATGGTCATAATGGCTCCTTTGCAATGCCTGCTATTTTTTACAGTGGCTTTATGGAGTGGCCAAATCAGTAGTACGTACTTTTACAGCATTCCAATAAATGTATTTTGGAATTCAGTGAATGAATGGTTAGTTATCAGTGATATCCCTTTCATGCTTATTAAAGCAGTAGTATTTGGCTTTCAAATTGCTGTTATTGCCTGTGGATGGGGGCTTACTACTAGAGGTGGCGCTAAAGAAGTTGGAACAAGTACTACTGGAGCTGTAGTTATGACATTATTAAGTGTCTCATTAATGGATGTCCTTTTAACCAAAGTACTTTTCGGCTAATGTTTTCAAAATCTTCACTTCAACCCAATATTCAAGACGAAGACGGTGTAATTCTGACTCCAATGTATCGATTACCTCTCTTCATAATGTCAATGGGATTCCCTTTATTACTACTACCAATTAGGCCCTGGCCTACTTTAGTTATAAGTGGATTTGGTCTTTTCCTACTACTCCAATCATTCACTCTTAGATTGAAATTTACGTCGAAAGAACTAATCGTTTTACAATTAGGGAGAGAATTACGACGTTTCCCCTTTAAAAAATGGATCGCATGGCGTATTTTACTGCCTAAGTTACCTGGACTTCTTTACTTTCGCGAAGAAGCCAGTCCTCATTTATTACCAATCCTTTTCAACACAAAAATGCTTGAAGAGCAACTTAAGATTCATGTTGGGAAGCTTCAAATACTTAATGAAAACAACCAAAAAGTTCCATCATAAAATCCACCTAACAAGAGAAATATTTAATGACTGAAGCCGAGCTCCCAGAAAACACTCAATCTTCAACAGAAAGCAAGGATGGGGAGAAAGCGTCTATTGATGATCCAAGTTTTCGAGTTCCCTTAGAGGAGAGTAAATACGAATCGACAAATGAATTCAAAGCTCCAACTCCAAAAGATCCCCAAAAACCTCCATCAGAAGCGAACCTCGCACAAATTCTAGAAGTAGCTCTCCAAGATCTCACAGAAAAGAGAATTGCATTAGAAGGCGAACTCGCCGATTTGTCAGAAAGAAAGTCCCAGATTGAAAAAGAATTCAAAACTTCTTTTTCAGGGCAGTCAGATGCGATTGCTAGAAGAGTTAAAGGTTTTCAAGACTATTTAACAGGGGCACTTCAAGACTTAGCTCAATCAGCTGAGCAACTTGAACTAATCAGCCAACCAGTAATGCTTTCGCCCTCGCCCCTTGATAAAAGCCAAGAAGCAATATCCAATCAACCAGTAGAAACTTCTACAGCAATAGCAGAAACTTTCAAACCAGACGAAGAGTTAATACGTACCTGCCTTGAACAATTTAGAAAAGAGCCTGACTTTTATGCTGATCCCTGGAAATTACGAAGGAGTCTTGAGCCTAAAGATATAGAGCTTTTGGAAGACTGGTTCTTTAACATGGGTGGCAGAGGCGCCCAACCCAGTAGAGGCAATAGATCTAAAAATGTTTTAGTCGCTTCTGGTCTAATTGCTATTCTCGGCGAGCTATATGGAGACCAATTCCAAGTCCTTGTGTTGGCAAGTCAACCTGAACGACTAGGGGAATGGCGACGTGGGCTCCAAGATGCTTTAGGCTTAAGTAGAGAAGATTTTGGACCAAATAGTGGGATAGTTCTTTTTGAGCGTGCTGATGGACTGATAGAAAAAGCTGATAGGCTTGAAGAGCGCGATGAGGTCCCAGTTATTATTATTGATGCTGCAGAAAAGGGCGTTGAAATACCGATACTTCAATTCCCAATTTGGCTTGCCTTCGCGGCGAGTCCCCAGGAAATTTACCTTGACGAAGAAATTATCTAATGGAATTAACAAAGATTTTTCTTGCATTTTTGTGCATAGGTGTTAGCTACTCACTTGGATCATTCCCGAGTGGTTTCATTGCTGGCAAATGGCTAAAAGGGATCGATCTTAGAAAAGTTGGTTCAGGGTCTACTGGTGCAACAAATGTCCTAAGGCATGTAGGAAAGAAAGCTGCATTAATAGTCTTTCTTATTGACGTAAGTAAAGGTATTGGCTCAATATTAATTGCAAAGAGTCTATTCCTAAGTCCATCCTTTCACGTTATTTGCGGGATTGCAGCATTATCCGGGCACATATGGCCAATATGGCTTAACTGGAAAGGGGGGAAAGCAGTAGCCACAGGTCTAGGAGTATTCTTAGGGATATCTTGGCAAGTTGGTCTTGCTTCTTTGGGCATTTTCATGGCAGTGCTCAGTTCAAGTAAAATCGTCTCTTTATCAAGTATTTCTGCTGCCATAAGTCTACCTATACTTATGTTTTTAAGTTTGCAAGAAGCAAGTTTCCTGAACGCATACATAATTGCAAGCTTTGCTGCAATGATAATGGTGCTATGGAGGCACAGAGCTAACCTAAAACGACTACTTAATGGTGACGAACCAAGAATTGGAAAAATAAATTAATCTGTTTGTATGTCTCTACAAACCCTTGTAAAGGCCTCAGCAGGATTAGTAGATCGAGTAATTATTCTTCCTAAAACCAATCGTGAAGCACCAGAAGTGAATGCGTCTCTTGGTTGCATAACTCTTGCTTGATCATCTAATCCACTATCTAAGAAGCGAATACCAGGGGTTATTAGTTCGAACGATTCAGGGAAAATTTCTCTTAATCTTTTTACCTCGCAAGGTGAACAGATACAGCCTCCTAGGCCAGCTTTGAAGGCCAATTGAGCCAAGTGCTCTACCCTTTTCTCTAAAGAGTGATGAATGTCTAGCTCATCACCAAATTCATAGGACGTCCAACTTGTTAAAACAGTAACTCCCAACAATGTTGGAGATGGTAAGCCCACCGAAGCGGCTCCTTTCTTAGCAGCTTCATTGGCTACTAAAAGAGCTTTGCTACCTGCGCAAGCATGCACTGTAATTAACTCTGCACCATTCCTTGCTGCTCGATAACATGCCCCAGCCATAGTATTAGGAATATCATGGAACTTCAGATCAAGAAAAACTTTTTTTCCCCTGGCCCGAAGTTCGGTAAAGATTTCCAGGCCACTTGTTGCAAATAATTCCAAGCCAACCTTAACCCAAATCAAGTCAGGAACTTTATCAATGAAAGACAAAGCTTCTAAAACATCCATGCCGTCTAAAGCGAGAATTAATTTTTCTGATGGGTTAACTAAAGTCATAAAATTCAACGAGGTCGGTTTATATAGAAAGGCGTCTAAAAGTCCTTTTCCCTAATTGCACCACCTTCCCAACGAGCTCTGAATCATTATCAAACTCCAAGTTTGGATCAAGGATTTTCTTGCCATCTAAGCGAACAGCTCCACCTAAAATTTGCCGCCTAGCCTCACTACTACTTTTACATAAACCAATAGCACTTAATAAATAAAAAGCCTTAACTGGTAAATTGACCTTTTTGATTGAGACTTCAGGGACATCACTTAATGAATCTTGCAAACCAGCAACAAGCTTAGACGCATCTTCTTGAGCAGCTATTGCAGCAGGCATTCCATGAAAATTTGCAGTGACATTCAATGCCATTAACTTTTGTTTTTCTCGAAGGTTAGAAGGCATGTCGGTTTGCTCTAGATTGGTAAGCAATGTAAGGTAGCTATTCACAAGGTCATCAGGGATTTTTTCTAATTTGGAATACATTGAAAGAGCATCATCCTTAAGGGCAACAGTATTAGCAAGTGTCTTACTCATTTTTTGAACACCATCTAAACCAACCAAAATTGGCAATAACAATCCAAACTGAGGGCGCTGGTCAAAAAGGCGTTGGATATCACGTCCCATTGCTACATTAAATTTTTGGTCTGTCCCACCCAATTCAACATCAGCCTTTACTGCTACAGAGTCATAGCCTTGCAAAAGAGGGTAGAGAAGCTCATGCAAAGAGATTGGTGTTCCTGAGTTATACCGATTCGCGAAATCTTCCTTTGCCAACATTTGACCAACAGTTGCATGACTTAGAAGATCAATAATCTTTGACATGTCAAAGTCTGAGAGCCATTCACTATTACGACGTATTTCTATGCGTCCAGGGGTTTCAAAATCCAGTAAAGATGTCTCACTTGATTTGCCATATCCCAGTTGTTCTAGATAAGTAATGGCATTTTTCTCGACTT
This sequence comes from Prochlorococcus marinus str. MIT 9211, assembly GCF_000018585.1. Classification (NCBI taxonomy): domain Bacteria; kingdom Bacillati; phylum Cyanobacteriota; class Cyanophyceae; order Synechococcales; family Prochlorococcaceae; genus Prochlorococcus; species Prochlorococcus marinus. Next base: position 1,250,269 of record NC_009976.1, read on the forward strand.
CTTCAGATGTCAACTGATTTCTTGTTTTGCTTTTACCCGTAGGATCGCCAATACGAGCAGTGAAATCTCCAATAATCAGAACTGCTATATGACCTGCATCTTGAAAAGATCTTAGTTTTCGAAATAAAATACTGTGCCCAAGATGAATCTCTGAACCTGTGGGATCTATTCCTAGCTTAATTCTTAGAGGGCTTTGATTCTGCTCAGACTCAATCAAACGTCTTGCCAAGCTTTGATCTGAGTCATTGGTACTGGCAAGAGGAAATAAATCAGCGATTCCTCTACTTAACCAGCTTGGCAATGTAACTGTTTCCTCCGACATGAGAAATTCTTCTTTATTTAGGCAAATAGTAGATGAATAAACATCTCTTAGGAGGATGGCTGGTCAAGTTGAGCTTTCATTTTTTCCAAAGTCATATTCATTTGATCAAACATTTGTTCTGGAGTAATGCCAAACTGGCCAAGTTGAGTTCTTAATTGCTCAACAGTCACTTTTGCTTGGAAATCCTCCGACAGTTCAAATCGTTTCATAAAAACCTTATATCTATCCATTAGCTCCTCCATATTCCCAATAAACATTTTTTTACCCTCTCGATCAAACTTCCCATAATCGGATCCCAACTTCATCAGATTCTGATAATCAGCAAAGAGCTGCTTAGCTTCCTCCTGAACGATCTCGGATTCAAAAAAATTCATAGTTCTCGATTTACTTCCATTGCTATTGCCTGATTTTGTGAAGAATTGATGAAGCAGCAAGAATAAGCTTCAATCATCCAAGACAAAGTCACAATAAAGTCTAAAAAAATCGTTTGGATTGTAATCCTTCAATTTTGAACTATGTTTTGAATTGAGACAGGTAGGGATTGCCGTTGAGAACTTTTCACCAACTAAATCCTATAAATTATTTTCAGGATTAGGAAATCACCTTATACCCAGTCGAACTAAGCAAATCAAAAAGAACAAAGCATCCCTTTCTTCGCAAGCTCGGCAATGAAGCAATTAAAAAAACAAGGAGAGTTATTTCAAGAGCCTGATTTTTTATATAAATCTAAGCATTCATCTAAAGATTTTTTTTTGAATAAAAAAACTCTGCAAGACTGGCAACAAGCAGTTCACAATTACCAATCGAAACTATTTCAAGGAGTTGCTCCAAATCAACTGCAAGGGAATCTGTTTAATTCAAATTTAGAGTCTACCAATGCTCTTCTTGATCCATTAAGACTAACTCCCTTACCTATCAATTTCTGGCGCTGGCCAGAAAGTATGCATCGTGGTCCTGCTATTTATTTAGTGATGGACCGGCCTAAAAGTATTAATTCAAACTTACTTCTTTATATAGGTGAAACAGTTTCTGCAGAGAAAAGGTGGAAAGGCGACCACGACTGTAAAAAGTATATAGATGCATATGTACAAGCCTTTCAAAAAGTGAGCCTGGGGACCCAATTGAGCATTCGCTTTTGGACTGATGTGCCTAAAGAAACCAGATCTAGACGTCAGTTAGAGCAAGAACTAATACAAACCTGGATTCCACCATTCAATAAAGAGACAAGAGATCACTGGAACACACCTTTCACTTCTGGAATTAATTCATAACAATTACTGGTTAACATCTAATAATCTATTCACAGGCAAATGCAAATCTCGATTATTCAAAAAGGTCTAGAGGGATGGAGGGGTTCGATACTGGTATTTGGTCTCCTAGAAGGAGCACTGGAAAGTCAACTAAATGCTTTAAAAGAGATTTGCACTCCAGCATCGCTCGCGAAGGCTCTCCAAGATAAGGAATTTGTTGGGAAACAAGGAGATCTTCAAAGCTTCCAATTAATAGGTAAAGAACCTCGTGAAATTGTTCTCATAGGTCTTGGTTCAGCAGAAAAACTTGTACTAGATGATTTGAGAAAAGCCACAGCCATAAGTTGTCGAAAAGTTATTGGCCAAGAGGGTACTTTAGGAATATTGCTTCCTTGGGATATTTTTGATTCTGATATAGCAGCTAAAGCTGTAGGTGAAGCTGTTATCCTTTCATTCTTCAAGGACAATCGATTCCAAAAAGATCCCAAACAAAAAAAATTACCTAACAAACTGGAACTTTTAGGACTGCCTGAATCTTCGCAAAAATACTTGAGCGAAATAGTCCCTATTTGCTCAGGCGTCAAGCTTGCTAGAGAACTTGTAGGAGCTCCCCCGAATAGTCTGACCCCTTCAGCATTAGCTAATCAAGCAAAAGAAATAGCTAATCAATTTGGTCTTGAAGCAAAAATACTGGGACAGGAAGAATGCCAAGCTAAAAATATGGGAGCCTTCTTAGCCGTATCGCAAGGATCAGATCTAAGTCCTAAATTTATTCACCTCACTTATAGAGCCAAAGGGGAAATAAAGCGTCGTATAGCAATGGTAGGGAAAGGCCTGACTTTTGACTCTGGCGGCTACAACCTAAAAGTTGGTGCTTCTCAAATAGAAATGATGAAATATGACATGGGTGGTAGCGCAGCAGTAATTGGCGCAGCTAGAGCAATAGGTGAACTAGCTCCTTCTGGTGTAGAGATTCATTTTTTAGTCGCGACATGTGAAAACATGATCAATGGTTCTGCAGTTCATCCAGGAGATATTGTTAAAGCCTCAAATGGAACAACAATTGAAATCAATAATACCGATGCCGAAGGACGTCTTACTCTTGCTGATGCACTTACTTATGCATGCGAGTTGAAGCCAGATGCAATCGTTGACTTAGCAACGCTTACTGGAGCATGTGTCATTGCCCTCGGAGAGGAATTGGCTGGTTTGTGGACTAATAGCAAACATCTTTCTAAAGAGCTCAAAGAATCAGCAGAAGCATGTGGAGAGGGGCTTTGGGAAATGCCTTTGCAAGATTCATACAAAGAAGGTCTTAAATCTATGCTCGCAGATATAAAAAATACTGGGCCAAGAGCAGGTGGATCTATAACAGCAGCTCTTTTCCTAAAAGAGTTTATTAAAGAAGATATTGCTTGGGCACATATCGATATTGCGGGTACTTGCTGGACCGATAAAGACAGAGGCATAAACCCTGCAGGAGCGACTGGGTTTGGAGTAAGAACTTTAGTTAATTGGGCTAGCAGATCAATCAATCCCTAAAAGTAATAGAGAATTATTAAATCAATTCAAAGTCAGGAAGCTTTATAAAGACAATGCTCTTGATTGAAAGTAGTTGAGTTTGTAGCAAAAGATTTTCGCTTTACAACTTCAAGAGCATGTATCTGCCAACTGGCTCTATTGGAACAAGAAGATAATACCCTTTGCAAGTCCTCAGATGCCTGAGAAGTTGTGGAGTATGGGCCTATATACCTAGTATCATGACCATCTTTTAGGATTAATAGATACATAAAATTTTCATTATGAAATCTTCTGGCTAAGAGTACCTTCTTAAAACAGCTAAGAAAGTGTTCTTCTCTAAAAATCTTTACTAAAGAATTAAAACACTAGGCTTGATTCTTAAGGTTTTTATAATATTCAATTATTTATGCTCCATGGTAAATCTTTACGACTAGTTGATCCCCAAACTTCATTTAGCCGTTTGTCTCGGCCACAGCTATACCGATAAAATTGATACTTGAGATTATTATTTTCTGCAAAATTCTGATGATAATCTTCTGCTTGCCAAAATTTATTTGCATTCTTAATCTCAACTTTAATATCATCAATTGATGCAGAAAGTTCTTTAGAGGCAAAAGATAAACTTTCGATAGATTCCTTAAGTTGAGAATCATCTCTAGCAAAAATTACAGGCCTATAAGAGTCACCTCTATCGCAAAATTGGCCTCTTGAATCAAAGGGGTCAATGTTGCGCCAATAACTTCTTAAGAGTTTGTCAAAAGCAATTTTTTTAGTGTCAAATTCAACAATTACTGCCTCTTGATGGCCTTTGTGATTTTTATAAGTTGGGTTTTGAAGATTTCCTCCTGTATATCCACTTTCTACAGAAAGGATTCCTGGCAATTCTTCCAAATCATGCTCTAAACACCAAAAGCAACCTCCTGCTAAGACAGCTTTTTCCAACGATGCTACAGCGGCATATGGTGAACTAAATAGCAAAGAGAAGGCAATTGCTAGAAGAGGAATAATCTTTTTAAATAGAGGAAGTTTCATCAAGTCAATAAATCTAATATCTCTTTAGCAGCTCTCTGTGTTACATCAGGAGAACCTAAACTCTCCCTTAATCTTTTATAACCTCTAATCATATCTATGCGAGACTGTTGATCTTCTAACAGAGGAACAGCTAATTCAAATATAGCCTTTGGGTTAAACATATCTTGCACAAGTTCAGGAACCAATCTCTCTTTTAAAAGTAAATTTACTGGAGATATGTGATCAACATTAAACTTAAGTAAGTTTTTAGCAATAAATGCAGTGATTTTACTAACTCTATAACCAACAATTTGCGGGACATTATGCAATGCTAATTCCATATTAATTGTTCCAGATTTAGCTAAAGCTATGTCAGCAGCCGCAAAAAGGCAAGACTTTAAATCATCAGCTTTGTTGGCTGGAATTACTTTCCCATTAACCCCAAAATTATGTAGAGAATCCTCTATAGATTTTTCGAAGCTTTCCATACCTGACGGAGCAATCACATAAATAGAAGGATCATATTGTTGTAATAAATAAGCTGCTTTAAGCAAGATTGGCAAAACATATTTAAGTTCTTGAGATCTTGAAGCGGGTAAAAGCAACAAGATTTTTTGTGAAGGCTCTATTCCTAATTTTTGACATGCTTCATCACGGTCAGGAAGCTTTTTTAAATTATCAAGCATTGGATGACCTACCCAAGTGACATTTCCTCCTCTGCTCGAATAAAACTCTGCTTCTTCTTTGAAAATCGCCAAGATTTTATCTGTGAAGCTTATTAAATCAGTAGTTCCTCCATCACCTAATCTCCACGCCCATTCTTGGGGAGCAATGTAATAAGTAATAGGAACATCAGGTAGAACCTTCTTAACTTTATTCCCAAGACGAATATTTGGTCCCATGTAATCAATAAGGACCAATCCATCTGGTGGTTGTTCAACCAACAATTCATTAACAATCGCTTGTGCACGTAAGGTAGGCATAACAAATGGCAATGCTTCCCAAAAACCAATTGCCCCAATCGATGCTGTATTAACTAACAATTCTGCACCAGCTGATTTCATCCTTGGTCCTCCAAGAGCTATGAGCTCTAATGGCATTGATCTGGAAGCAGCCTCTTTCTTTAAAGCTTTTACAAGAAAGCTTCCTTGTAAATCCCCAGACACTTCACCGGTGCTAATAAGCAACCGCATAGTTAATTCGTTGGGTTTAAGAAAGGCATAGGTCCACGACGTCCTTTTTTTATGGAAGCTTCAAGAAAATTGCACAACTTATTAGCAGCAGGAAAAAGTTCTTTTTCTTTAACCAATTCCAATCCAGTTGCATAAACGTGCCCTGATCTAAATATCAAATTCCATACTTCAATCAACTGTTTAAACTCTGCAGGATTTTGAGTCTCCAAACCTCTTCTCCTAATTCCTACTCGGTTTAACCCCCTCAACCTTCCAGGGTGACCCTCAACCAAACAATATGGGGGGACATCCCTATCTACCCTTGTCATCCCTCCAACCATTGCAAGGCATCCAATATGAACAAACTGATGGATTCCTAAACAACCTCCTATTACTGCTTGATCCTCAATTACGACTTCACCAGCGACCTGAACACTATTCGAGATAATAACTTGATTACCTATCTCGCATCCATGCGCAATATGGGTATAAGCCATTAAGAGGCTCTCATCACCAATTTTGGTCTTTTCACCTTCGTTAGTAGCTCTATTAACAGTTACACATTCTCGAATGGTATTTCTATTACCAATAACAACTTCTGTAGAAGCACCCTTATATTTTAGATCTTGGGGTTCCAAGCCTATGCAAGCCCCAGGGAAGATCTTGTTAAATGATCCTATTTTTAATCGTCCATCTAAGACAACATTTGGTCCAACAAGCGTATTCTCACCAATCTGAACATCGGGGCCAACAACTGCACCAGCACCAATTATCACTCCATTAGCAAGCTCTGCTTTTGAATCCACTGCAGCTAAAGGATGCACCTCAACTGGTCTTTGAATAGTCAAATTTTGGGTTTTACTTGACTCAATCATTGACTCAATCAACTAGAGAAAACATCAATTCACCAGAGCAAACCAACTGTCCATCTACTTTGGCTTCTCCCTTAACTTTGCCAAAACGTTGTCTTTTAATACTGATTAATTCACAACCAATAGTCAGTTGATCTCCAGGCACCACTGGCCTTCGAAAACGAACTCCATCTATACCCGCAAAAACAAAAAGCCCTTTTGGTAAATCTGGCATCTGAGTAACAATTAATCCTCCTACTTGAGCCATCGCCTCAACAATCAAAACACCTGGCATTAATGGCCTTCCAGGGAAATGTCCTTGAAATTGCGGTTCGTTAACTGTGACATTCTTTATCGCAACTGCGCTTTTACCGGGTTGATAATCAATAACTCGATCAACCAGAGCAAATGGATACCTATGGGGAAGGAGACCCATGATTGCCTCACTGGTTAAAAAAACATCATTAGAAGGAGAGTTAGTCAAAAGAAGGTTGTTTCGAGAAAGAATCTTTTAAAAAAGCAGCCGCCAATTCAACGTGAAGGGCATGAGATCCTCTGTAAACCAAAACCTGCGCTTTTGGCAAGCCGACTAAAGCCAAGTCACCAATCAAGTCAAGTAACTTATGCCTGACCGGTTCATTCTGAAATCTCAATGGCGGGTTTACCCAAAAGTTATCATCACATACCAAAGAATTCTCAAGACTGCCTCCTTTAATTAATCCTTGTTCTCTCAATTGATCGATTTGATCTTTAAATCCAAAGGTTCGTGCAGGTGCTATTTGATCAACAAATTTTCTTGGAGTTAGATCTATTGAAAAACTTTGTTGACCAATTGCTGGATAAGGAAAGTCAATAATTCCTATTAAGCTAAAGCTGTCAGCAGGAGTAGCTGTTATCACACTTCTACCCTTATGAATTATCAAAGGTTTCTTCAACTCAAGAATTTTTCTTTGCTCACTTTTTACTGACTCTAGACCTGCTTCTTTAATGGCTTCCACCCAACCAATTGCAGAACCATCTAGTAAAGGTATTTCTTCACCAGATACCTTTATTTGGACATGAGTAACTCCACAGCCAATTAAAGCTCCGAATAAGTGTTCAACTGTTGAAAGGGTTTTATTGCCAAGTCGTAGTGTTGTGCACAGTTGAGTACTGACTACTTTGTTGGGATTAATTAATTCAGTGAGACCTTCTTCTCCCGCCCAAACAAAATTAATACCAGGAGCAACAGATGGAGAAAGCGTTACCGTGGAATGCTCTCCGCTATGCAAGCAAATACCTTCCCGAGAGACAGACCGCCCAAGTGTCCATGCACCTTGATAATTTTCAGGAAGCCACTCCACTAGAATTTCCAACCAAAACCAAGGTTATATCTCCAATCATCACCAAAATCTTTACTCGCAGCTTCAAATCTTAATGGGCCTACAGGGGTATTAAAAGATAATCCAGCTCCAGGGGAAAATCCAGAACCTTCTTTTTCAAGAAGTTTTCCTGGCTTACCGGGAACATTTTCTTGAGTTGAAAAATCAGTACCTGCATCCACAAAGAAACTCCCTGAAACCATTCGCCAAATAGGGAATCGATACTCAGCAGAGGCCTCTCCAAAACTCCGACTTACTGCCAAATCACATGCAGCCCAACCACGTACAGACTTAGATCCTCCCAAACAAAATGCCTCATATGGGGGCAAATCTCCAACTATCGAACCAGCTTTAACTTGAAAGCCAAGAGTTTGAGGGCATTCATACTTTTCTCCAGCCTTAGGCCTACAGCCCTTATGTAATTTAACCCAATCAATCGGAATGAAATAAGAATAACTAGTTTTTAATCGGTTAAATGTTGGTGAGTTCTCTCCAACTGAAACAAATTGCTCTGTAGATAGACTAAATAAATTTCCAGAAGTAGGATTCCTTGAGTCATTTAATTTATTTCTATTCACTGCAGTTCTTACACTAACGAGTGTATTTTCTGTCGCACAATTAAAAGCTACACAAATAACATCATCATTAGTTGATGTATTAGAGGAAGTGTATTTATTATCTACTACCCCATAAGGTCTTTTATTAGAAGCATAGTCTATTGGCTCTACTTTTTGGAAATTCATTCCTGCCAAAACATTCCATTCAGCTTTTTTAAAAGGGTCGCCTCCATTTAATGGTCTAGAAAAAGAAAAACCTCCTCCAGTCTTCTGAAGAATAATTGAATCTCCAGCATAATCAAACCAACTTATAGTGGAATCACTTGCTTTTGCAGTGGCAATAGAACTAAAAGGTCCCCCAACACCGCCTCCATGAGCAGTACCAATATCATAAACAGTTGCAGATCCAGCTGAACCTGGTGCTTGGTAATAATCTTTTACTCCTTCAAATTTGCCACTATCATCACTCCTAAATTCTTGAGGGACTTCCCTACTAATGAAAACTGATGTTCTGAATGTAGTTCTAAATTTATCTCCCTTTATCCAAGGATCAGTCAATGAAAGTTTTACCAGAGCTCCATACTCTCCATAAGTAAAGTTCCAATCTGCAGTCCAAGATCTACCCAATAAATTTGACTCTTGAAGTCCTATAGAACCAAATGCACCTTGAGCACCACTATATCCAAGGCCACCAGTTAAAGAACCTGTTCTCTGTTCAGTGATCCCTAAGACAATAATTACTTTCCCTGGGTCTCCAGCCACTGGATTAAGTGTTACTTTTAGATCACTAAATAGAGATGTTCCATACAATCTTTTTATATCAGATTCTAAGACCTCTCTATTAAATACTGAACCAGGCTTAGTCAAAAGCTCCCTTTCAATAACCCAATTTCTTGTTTTACCTTTAACAGGCTTCCCATTCTCTCTTACTGTATTACCTTCCTGGTCAAGAAACTCAATCTTTACTGATTGTACGGTACCCTCTATAACTTTTAATTGCACAGTTCCATCAGCAGTTACTCTATTTGGGCCTAAAATTCTTGCCAATGAATAACCTTTTTTATTATACCAATCTTTTAAACTTTTCATCCTTAATTGGAGTACATTTAAATTCAATGTTTTTCCATAATCAAAATTAAAAATATTATCAATTACTTCTTGAGTAAGTTTTGTCCCTTCTGGATTAATCTCGATTTTTGTTAGTGAGGGGTTTGGCTCAACTCTAACCAAAAGTTGTACTCCCAAAGGAGTATTAATTGGGTCTATTGCTACACCTGAAAACCAACCAGTTGAATAGATTGAATTAAGATCATTCTTTACTTCTGATCTGGTAACTTTACTGCCAGGTCTAATACTCATTGCATCGTAAGCAGCATATTCCAATCTTTTCTGAGATGGATGTCCTTCAAGCCCCTTAATTACTACTTCAGAAATTTGAACCAAAGGTTCTGAGTCATCCGAATCGCTAGTTGCATCACCTTCTTTGGACTCGGCTATCTCAAAAGAATGCAAATCAGAAAATGATTTCTTTAAATTATCTTTTTCATTGGATGAATCTGAACTAGCAGAACCTCCTACGAGAGGCAAAGCCAATGCCAAAAGACATGCACCTCGCCTTAAAACTTGAATCGACTTGACTGTAGGTTTTCGGGTCATGGATTCTTAGACCAGATCTAAGAGCTTTATACAGTGCAGACATTATCTGTGAAAGTATCTTTTAAGGATTCCCTTGTATACGTTTAAGAATCTCCCCGTAGGCTTCCACAACCCCACCAAGGTCCTGGCGAAACCTATCTTTATCTAAAATTCTTTGTTCAGGGTCATCACTTCGTTGATCCCAAAGCCTGCAGCTATCAGGGCTAATCTCATCTGCTACCAATAATTCACCTGCGTTATTAAGTCCCATTTCCAATTTGAAATCTACCAACAAAAGATCTATCTTTTGAAAAAAATTCTTCAGAATATTATTAACTTTGAAAGCAATACTTTGAATTTCCAATCTTTGTCCAGAGGTTGTCAAGCCCAATAAATTCAATCTTGCATCTGTTAAGAGAGGATCTCCCAACTGGTCATCCTTGTAATAAAAATCCAGTAATGGTGAGGACAATTTTTCCCCTCTTTCCAATGGTGTCTCTTTACACAAAGAGCCGCACGCAATATTTCTAACAACGATTTCCAATGGGATCACATCAACTTTTTGAACCAGCATCCAAGTTTCGTCTTGAACCCCAAGAAAATGTGTCGGCACACCTTCTTTTTCAAGTAGCTGAAAAAGGGAAGCAGATATTTGACAATTTAATTTGCCTTTACCCTCTAATTCAGCATGCTTAAGGGCATTAAAAGCTGTGGCATCATTTTTAAAGTGAACCAGTAACTCATAAGGTTTATCCGTTGTGAAAATTGTTTTGGCCTTGCCATCAAATAAAAATGAACCTGGCTGTTTTTTCATTAAAAATAAATTAGGTTTGGTGGAGACTCGCAGAAAGGGGCCTTAAAAACGAAGTTCTAATAAAGCAATGCCAAAAATTTCTAAAGACTAAGAAGAAATAATTAACGAAAGCTGTTAAGCCCACATTGCCCTAGAAGATGCATCAGAATCAATAGAAGCATAAAGTCCTATTCCATTTATTCAATTCATCCACAGCCATACCTGTAAACAGATCATTTTCTAATCGATGAAAGCTACAAACACAAGCAATGATTCTCTGCCTTCATTCCAAAGAGTCCTTGTAGTTGGTAATGGTGGGCGCGAAAATTCATTGGCATGGGCGCTAAGCAAATGTGAAGGAATCTGCGAAGTATTTGTTGCTCCAGGCAATGGGGGTACAGAGGATCATCATCGCTGCCATTGCCTCAGTATTGATACCTCAAATGTTGAAGCATTAATTAGTTTTTGCCAGTCTAGAGAGATTCAATTAGTAGTGATAGGACCAGAAGCCCCTCTTGCTTCAGGTTTGGCTGACAAACTTCGAAAAGCAGGATTGTTGGTATTTGGCCCTGGTGCTGATGGGGCCCAAATAGAAGCCAGTAAAGATTGGGCCAAGAAATTAATGATTGAAGCTGGCATTCCAACTGCGCTTTATTGGTCTGCAAACTCAAAAGAACAAGCAATAGGATTACTCAAAAATTTTGAGCAATCCTTAGTTATCAAGGCCGATGGGCTTGCTTCAGGGAAAGGGGTGACGGTATGTAAATCCAAGGAAGAAGCTTTAAATGCAATAAATAATATCTTCGAGGGTAAGTTTGGTACTGCAGGAGAAACTGTCTTACTCGAAGAATGCCTTGAAGGTCCAGAAGTCTCTGTTTTTGCACTATGTGATGGAGAAGAGCTTTTAGTCTTACCAACAGCACAAGACCACAAACGCCTACTTGATAAAGATCAAGGTCCAAATACAGGAGGCATGGGTTCTTATGCACCCGCAAATATTCTTAGCAAACAACAATTAGAGGAAGTACAAGAAAAAATTCTTGATCCAACTTTAAAAGCTCTTAAAAGTAATAATATCGATTATCGAGGAGTTATATATGTAGGTCTAATGATTACTACTCAAGGACCAAAAGTTATTGAATTCAATTGTCGATTTGGGGACCCAGAATGCCAGGCTTTGATGCCATTAATGGGACCAGAATTTGCTCATATTCTTCAAGCTTGTGCAATGGGCTGTCTCAGAAAAGCTCCTAAGCTAACTGTCAATGATCTTTGTAGCGTTTGTATAGTTGCATCCTCCGCTGGGTACCCAGAAGCTCCTAAGAAAGGTGACATCATAAATATTGAGGTTATATCAAACCCATTATTTCAGATCTTTCAGGCTGGTACTAAAAAAATTGAATCTGGAGAATTATTAACTTCAGGTGGAAGAGTACTATCAGTTGTTGCTCAAGGGAATAACTTTGACGAGGCATTTAACCTCGCATATAAAGAGTTGAGTAAAATTAAATTCAAAGGAATGCATTACCGAAATGATATTGGCCATCAAATAAGAAAAAGTTCTTTTCTTCCCGAAAATTCTCTTTAATGGAAAGTACAGAATCTCAAACCATTATCGAAAAAAATCAAGTGAATCAGCAAAATGCCGTGAATGGTTTTTGGGGGGAGGTAAGTAGTTGGTGGGGGGAATTCAGTTTACGCTCTAAGTTACTAGCAATTGCAACTTTAGTTGTCAGTCTATTAATGACAGGCATCACATTTTTTGCATTAAGTAGTATCCAGCGTGATGCTGGTATGAATGACACTAGATATGCAAGAGATTTAGGTCTTCTACTTTCGGGAAATGTAACGGAATTAGTAGCAAAAGGGCAAGATAGAGAGTTATTTAATGTTGCCGAAAAATTCTGGAGATCAAGTAGAAATATTAGATATATATTTTTCACTGATCCAGAGGGTACTGTTCAATTAGGCATACCCATTAGTGCTACCCCAGACAATACTAACAATGACCTTCAACTAACAAGAAAGCTTAAGCTACCAAATGAACTTAAGAAAACGCCGCAGTTCCCTTTAGTTAGACAGCACCTAACCCCTCAAGGTCAAGTTACTGATGTATTTGTTGCACTTCTTTTTAAAGGTAAATATGTAGGCAACCTTGCATTAGGAGTAACACCTAATAAGACTGCACTTGAGAGTGCTTCGCTTACTAGAGAAATCACTATTGCTGTATTTATATCAATATGGATACTTGTCATCATTGGCTCAGTATTTAATGCACTAACAATTACACGTCCAGTAAGAGAACTTCTTGTTGGTGTTAAGGAAATAGCGCAAGGAAATTTTAAATCTCGAATTGATCTTCCTATGAGAGGAGAACTAGGCGAACTCTTGAATGGATTTAATGCTATGGCTTCACAACTTGAAGACTATGATGCTGCAAATATTGAAGAGTTAAAATCAGCCCAAGTTAAACAGCAATCTCTTATTGCAACTATGGCAGATGGTGCAATATTACTAGACCAAGAGGGTAGGATAGTATTGGTTAATGCTACTGCAAGAAGATTTTTTCGTTGGGAAGGGCGTAATCTTGAAGGGCAGGAACTAATTGATGAATTACCAGAAATAATTGCTAATGATTTACAACCAACTCTAGTTTCTATTAGAAATAATGTTTTAGAAAACTATGACCTTAGATGTAACATCGATGAACCTTCAAGGACTCTAAGAATTGTAATGCAATCAGTTCGAGACTCTACTGGTTCAAATCTAAAAGGTGTTGCAGTAACCATCCAGGATTTAACCAGAGAGGTAGAACTTAATGCTGCTCAAAGTCGTTTTATTAGCAATGTATCTCATGAATTAAGAACACCATTATTTAATATCAAGAGCTACGTTGAGACGCTACATGATCTCAATGATAAACTTACCGAAGAAGAAAAGATAGAGTTCCTTGGTATTGCGAATTCGGAAACAGACAGATTAACTCGATTAGTAAATGATGTACTAGATCTATCAAAACTTGAAACAAGCCCAAAGGTTAAATTTGAAAAGCTAAATATCGATCCTGGGATAGAACAAACTCTTCGAAATTATAAATTAAACGCCGAAGACAAGAAAGTAGATCTCTGTCATGAAATTGAAGAAAATTTACCTTCAATCCTTGGAAACTGGGATATGCTTTTACAAGTATTAGACAACTTGGTAGGTAACGCACTGAAATTTAGTAGACGTAGCGGAAAGTTAATGATCAGAGCCTATACATGGCCAGACATATGTATAACTTCTTTTAAGAATAAATCTAATGATGCCCCCTGCTGTGATGTGATTTCACCCCTCCCAAGAGTTCGTGTTGAAATATCGGATACAGGCTGCGGTATATCGAGAGAAGATCAACTGAAAATCTTTGAGAGATTCTATCGAGTAGAAAATTCTGTCCATACTGAAGCTGGGACTGGTCTTGGGTTATCGATAGTTAAAGGCATCCTAGGAAAGCATGGCAGCCAAATCCGAATGGCAAGTGAGCCCGAAATAGGAACAACTTTTTGGTTTGATCTTCCGCTTTCCGAAAGTGATGAGGATGAACTATTAATTGAATCAGAAAAGAAAGCTCGTGAATGGGAAAAAAGCCTGGAGGAAGAATTAAATTAAGATATGAATTTATTGTTTATCTTTTACTTCAATAGTTTTAAAAACACCTGGGATTGATTCATCACTATTTATCCGATGAGGGGCTCCGCTAAAGATTTGCTCAAAGTTACTAAAAGAGTCCTTTATCTCAGGTCCATCACTAGTTATGTTAAACTCTCTAATCCTTTTATCATGCCAAGAACCACGCATCTTAAATACATTTACAGCCCTAGCCATCTCCCCTCTAATCTCTACATATTGAAGAAGTAAAATTGTATCAGTAATTGTTGATATATGTGAGTCAGTTATAGAATGACTCCCCATAAATTCCTCTGCAGTATTTGTAAAAAAGCCGGCAATCTCTTCCTGCTTTGCATATCCAGTAACTCCTATTACAAACTGCCTAAATGCATTCAAACTTACGCCACGAGCCAATGCAGAAAGAGAGTCTATAGCCATTCTAGAGGGTTTAAATTGACTGATTTGAGTTTTAATTATCTGTAGATGATCTTCAAGACCAGTTGATTCAGGATATGCACAAATAATTTTCAACAATCCATCTCTTTCCATCTCTTCAAAGTCAATACCCCAACTTGTTGCGTTTCTAAGAAGTTGTGCTCGTGATTCTTCATAAGCAAAAAGAATTGCTCTTTGTTTATTGTTATATGCATCTTCAATAAATTTAGAAACCAGCATTGTCTTACCAGTCCCAGTTGCTCCAGTAGCAAGAATAATTGAGTCTTGAAAATAACCTCCTCCGCACATTTCATCTAAATCAGGGACACCCGAACTAATCCGCACATTAGAAGAGCGTTGAGTTAACCTCATAGCACCCAAGGGGAATACACTAATACCTTGACTACTCATAGTGAAAGGGAATTCACCTTTCATATGTGTAGTCCCTCTTAGTTTAAGTATTTCAACAGTTCTTCGCCTTCTTTCAGAATCTAAAACGTTCCTTAAAATCACTACATTGTCTGATACAAATTCTTCAACTCCATACCTAGCAATAGGTCCATATTCATCAACTCGTTCAGTTGTCATAATTGTTGTCACACCTATTTCTTTAAGTCTTGCTATTAATCTAAAAATCTCACGTCTAACCACATAAATTGCATCGTATTGCTGGAAAACTGCTGTCATTGAATCAATAGCAACCCTCTTTGCTTTATATTTTTTTATTGCATAAGTAATCCTTTCTATTAGGCCAGATAAGTCAAAGTTACCTGCAACATCTTGACCATCAGGATCAGGA
The DNA here is from genome assembly GCF_000018585.1 of Prochlorococcus marinus str. MIT 9211. Classification (NCBI taxonomy): domain Bacteria; kingdom Bacillati; phylum Cyanobacteriota; class Cyanophyceae; order Synechococcales; family Prochlorococcaceae; genus Prochlorococcus; species Prochlorococcus marinus. Next base: position 1,265,624 of record NC_009976.1, read on the forward strand.
GATGCATCCAGAATAAACAGTTTATTCTGATCAATTAAATCTTGAAGATTCCAACCAAAGCTTGCTGCATTCCTAATGATATCTAATGGAGATTCCTCAAAGGTAACAAAAATACCAGGTTCATCAAAATTACAAATGCCATGATGTAAATATTGCAAAGATAAAACTGTTTTCCCAGTTCCGGAAGTTCCGCTAACTAAAGTACTTCTGCCTATAGGCAAGCCTCCTTGACATACATCGTCAAAGCCTTCAATACCTGTTGGCAGCTTCTGTAAATTCATTTTGAGGGAAGATAAATTGTTAGCAAATTGCATGAAAACAAGTATTTAAATAAAAGCTAAGGCCTAGTCTTTCATTAGGGAGAAAATCAACAGTAATAATTAAAGATCTATTCTTTAATTATCCTCATCTGAATTGGGACTGGCAATAGATGATAAAAATTCATTCCCAGACAATTCTTCATAAAGCAAATCAAGCCCAATAAGTACTCTTTCTCTGTCTGATAGATCTCCAATAATACGCCGGACAGGGGGGGGGAGAATTTTGGTCAAGGTTGGAGTCGCTAATATTTTATCCTCTTCTGCTAGTTGAGGGCTTTTCAAAATATCAATCACCTTCAAGGCATATACCCCCTTAAATTCATTTTCTAAGATTTCATGGAGTGTTTTCAATGCTCGCATTGAATTTGGTGTATTGCCGGCCACATAAAGCTTAAGTATGTAGGTTTTCCTTGGACTCATTTTTAAAGTTCCTGAATAAACTATTCCTTAAAAATATGCTGAGGATATCTTGACTAAATACACCCTGAGCAGTGAAAATAAAAATCTGTTTTTAGATTGTGCAGCTGGCCTAATCGGCATCACCATAAAGTGAGATTAGTTTCACAATGGACCAAAAACCGAGCCTACTCACGTCTTCAGATTAATGACTTCTAGTAAAAAAACCACTGATAAATCCACCACCTCATCTTCCTCAAGCAATTATGCGATAGTTGAGACTTCAGGTTCGCAGTTCTGGCTAGAAGCAAACCGCTACTATGAATTAGATCGAATCAACGCTGATATTGATGAAATAATTACTCTAGATAAAGTCCTTTTATTAAATGATGAAAAAGGTATAACCCTAGGGAAGCCATACATAGATGGCGCAAAGGTTGAAGTCAAAGTAATAGCCCATAGAAGAGGACCCAAAATAATTGTTTATAAGATGCGCCCTAAGAAAAAAACCCGCAGAAAGAATGGACATCGGCAAGAACTCACAAGAGTAATGGTCCAATCAATAAAGACAGCTGCAAACAAAGTCTCAGCTACTAAGGGAAAGGTTGCTGCTCCTAAAGTTCAAACAAAAAAAGAAGCTAAAGGTTCAAAAACAGTCAATAAAGCCAAAGAACCAAGTAAAGTAAAGACACCAAAAACAAAAGGTACTGCAACCACCTAGCTATCAATGGCACATAAAAAAGGTACTGGCTCTACAAGAAATGGTAGAGATTCCAACTCTAAACGCCTTGGAGTCAAGGCTTATGGAGGTGAACCTGTAACCGCTGGTTCAATACTCATACGTCAAAGAGGTACTTCAGTCTTGCCAGGTATCAATGTTGGCAAAGGCAAGGATGATACCCTTTTTGCCTTAACTGATGGAATTGTCACTTTCGAAACTATTCGAAGAGGGCTTAAGAATCGCAAAAGAATAAGCGTTGCTTTAACGAGTTAATTAAGGCTTATCGGCTTATAAGCACGAGTAGTAATCAAAAATGGATGAAATACTTCAATAAAATTTGTCTGCAATGTCAAAAAGAATTTATTCACTATTGCTTCATCATCTATATGAAATGGATATTCGCCCTGATGGCCTTTGAAAAAGTACCAATTCAACAACGCTATTGAATCAGCAGATAGTCTATCTAAAAAAGATAAAAGCTGACTCGAAGGATCTGCAAGATGTTCTAACACATCAAGACATATAACGGTGTCAAATTGGATTTCACCTGTGCCTTCTAGATCTCTATGAACAGATAATCTTTCACTCAATCCAAGTTGCTTGGCTCGGTACTGAACAAAGTTCCTATTATCTGGGTTAAGGTCCACAAAGAATACATGCTCAACTGATGGCAAAGCAGCTGCAGCAATAGAATGAGTACCTATACCTCCACCAAAATCTAATACCTGGCCATTAGCAAACATACTCTGGAGTCTCAAGGTGTCAGCTATATAATCTGAACTCGCTAAATGCCACGCAGCCAACTCAAAAAGGTGTGCAGTACCAACCTTAGATTCATAGAAACCAATTAGATCATCATTCTTTAAGCTTCCTGGGTGTAAGGAAGCCATTTCTTTTATTCCCGATGATAAATCTTTTTCTAATTCCTCATCTGTTTTCCCCAAATATTCAGCCAAATGGGATTTAAGCTGAAAACCATTGCTTAGGAATTCCTCCAAATGGATATTGAACCTATTCATGCCTAGGATTCATTTAATTCACTATCACTCTCAAACTATATGTTTATGCTTAATTGTGTACACCATTAATTTTAAAAGATCACTTCTGAACCCAAGTTAATGGATGCCAAGTTTGGCTTCTTAGTCATAGACAAACCAGCAGGGGTTACTTCTCATGACTGTGTTAGTAGGCTTCGAAAAATTTTGAGAATAAAACGAGTTGGGCATGGGGGAACACTCGATCCATTAGTAACTGGGGTATTGCCTATAGCAATTGGTAAGGCGACAAGGCTTTTGCCTTATTTACATACATCGAAAAAGTATCAAGGCACAATCCAACTCGGAGAAAGAACTAATACCGATGACCTAGAGGGAGAAACAATCAAAAGTAGTCCCTGGCCACAATTAAGTGAAGCCGATCTAGATAAATTTCTAGATTTATTTAGAGGACGTATTTTTCAAGAGCCCCCTTTATTCTCAAGTGTTCATATAAATGGAGAGAGAGCTTATAAAAAAGCACGAAAAGGAGAAATATTTGATCTGCCTAGAAAAGAAATAACCATTTACCAGCTAAAGGTTAATTCTTGGAATCAGAGTACTGGAAGATTAGATTTATATATTCATTGTTCTTCAGGCACATATATCCGCTCTTTAGCAAGAGACCTAGGAGAAAATATAGGATGTGGAGGTATGTTATTTAAACTAAGGAGATTAGAAGCTTTAGGTTTCAATGAAGACGAAGTAATACCATTACCAGATCTTAATTATAATAAGGAAAAGTTGCTTTCAAAAGTTGTTGATCCTATTCTCTCATTAAATCACTTATCTAAATTCCGACTAAAGTGTGAAGAAGATTTTTACTGGAGAAACGGTCGTAAAATAATTACTTCAAATAGCCGTATTGAGGTATCTAAAATTATTGAGAAAGGTGAATTAAATTCATATAAAAATTTTTTATTGGTTATCAATAATGACTATTCTATAGCAGGGATTGCTGAATGGGTCGATGATTCAATAATTCAGCCAAAAGTAGTCTTAAATCCACTCTAAAAAGCCAATAAGGTTAAACTCAATTATATCTATATAAAAAAGGTATAATTCTTACTCCTTTATAATAATGGCGAAGAATTTTCTTAAAATTCTTACCTTTTTTAGCCATTCCATTAGCACCCCATTGACTCATACCCACCCCATGCCCTGCTCCAAACCCTTTAACAAGTAATGCATAATCTCTAGGAATAACAGGTAAATTAGGTGGAGTTTGTATCCCTATCTTAGGCAATGGGGGCAGCCCAAATGGTGATTTTATAGTTGTGGTTTTACTGCTTTTAGTTGATTGCATATATTCATTTATCATCTCTTGTTTGTTGTTATTATTTCTCTTAGGAATAATCATCTCAAATTGAATTAAAGTACTCTTCAAGCCTAATCTTTTTCTTAATTCTTTCCCAGAAAATACAGCCTTTCCTTTAGGTCCATATGCCAAAGCTTCTAAAACCCTATCGCTTTTCGTGGATCTAGTTAAACGAAGAGCGTTTAAACCTCCAATCTCTGAAAAGATAGATTGAAGTTCTCTTTTAGGAATTGTTTTAGTCCATTTAAAAGAAGGTGCATGTTGGTCAAAATCAATAACACTAACTAAATAAGGTTTTTGTCTTTTCCAGACTGAACCACTGTCCTCAGTTTTACCTCCTGAACTGCTATGAAAGACAGCATCTATTAATTTCCCGTTATGAACCAAGACTAAAGGCCTAGTTGATTTAACTGCTTTTCGAATATTGGCTGTTTCAGATTCAATCCCAAGATAAACCTGAGATTGTTCTGTAGATCCAATATCGTAGTTTCCTTTTTTTTTCAATTGATTTAATGCATAAGTCCTTGCAGCAACAGCTTGAGCCTTTAAAGCTTCCATAGGCCAAGATTTAGGCATTTCCCCGCCAACAACACTTTGCAAATATTTTTCAACACGCAAATGATTTATAACCCTTAATTTATCCCCTATCCCAGTAACTCTAAGCTCCCCAGCATATCTTCTTTTGCCAAGCCATATCCCTCGTGGATCGCGGCTCCTAATCCTCAAAGCGCTTTTCAAAGGGAGTCTATCTACGTTTTTAAAATCACCATTAACAATTGACTTGATGAAACCGTTTTCAACTATAAGTTTCAATGAATCCAAACTCTTTTCTCGACTTATGGCATCGAGTCCTTTAACAAGAATTGGCGTTGAGCCATCAGATCTAATTGAAAGATTACTTGCATCAAGAAGCAATACACGAATAAATGGTTCTTGCTGAGCCTTAATATCCGTAATTGGATAGACCAAGACTATGGCAAAAACAGGTAGTAGTTGAAATAAAGCCTTTAGCAAAAGGACAGTCCAATACCAATAAGAATACGAATCTAATTTTTTCTAGGAGACAGTTCTACCAAAAAAGGTCAGACTCGGAAATGTCAGAACCTTGATTGACCACCTTAGAAAGTTGCAAATTACATTCCTAGGAACAAGTTCAGGCGTTCCAACAAGAAGTCGCAATGTATCGGCTTTAGCTTTACGACTACCTCAAAGGTCTGAGCTGTGGTTATTTGACTGTGGGGAAGGCACTCAACATCAATTTCTACGCAGTGATCTTAGGACTTCTCAGCTTAGAAGAATATTCATTACCCATATGCATGGAGACCATATTTATGGCTTACCAGGATTACTTGCAAGCTTAGGACTCGCTGGCAATAGTTCTGGAATAGATCTATATGGACCCAATCCATTGAGCAATTACTTAAATGGTGTGCTGAAAAGTAGCTCCAGTCGAATCTCCTATCCATTCCAAATTCATTCAGTAGAAAAAGTTGCTGAAGATAACCAAATCGTTTTTGAAGACAAGGATTTTATTGTTCGCTGCAAACCATTAATCCATAGAATCCCAGCTTTTGCCTATAGAGTTGACCAAAAGCCAAGGCCAGGAAGATTTAATCTTGAGAAAGCAAAGGCTTTTAACATCCCTCCAGGACCAGTATTTGCAAAGTTAAAACTTGGACAACAGGTAAGACTTGAAGATGGCCGAATTATTAATGGAAAAGATTTTTGTGGACCTCAAAAAGCTGGGAAAAGCATTGTTTACTGCACAGATACGATTTTCTCCAAAGCAGCAATTCAACTTGCCAAAGGAGCAGATTTGCTCATACATGAATCAACTTTTGCAGACAAAGATACAGATATGGCCTTTCAAAGGAAGCATTCAACCTCAAGAATGGCAGCCCAAACCGCTAAAGAAGCGGGTGTAGGTAAGCTTGTTCTTACTCATCTGAGTCCCAGATATGCTCCTGGGAATGCCTTTTCTCCTAATGACTTGCTTAAAGAAGCAAAAGAAATTTTTCCCAATACCCTTCTAGCAAAGGATTTTATGCAAATTGATATAGAAAAGCCTGAAACAGTTCGTGATACCTAGCCGATCTCATCCCACATCATGAAAGAATGGCTGCGTGCGGTTGTATCCGTAAGTCTTTGGTGTATTCAATGACCTCTCTATTTTCTTTCTTGAAACGTTCTCTATCAAGATTACTGGTCTTGATACCAGTAATATTTGGTTTGACTATCAGTCCAATATCCGTAGGTGCGCTATATCCAAGTGATCCATCTTCAGTAGATTCGCTTGACACTAGCCTCCATGGCCAAAACCTTCAGAACACTGAATATGTCAAATATGACCTTTCAGGAAGGGACTTAGGCGATGCAAATCTAAGTGGCTCATATTTCAGCGTATCAAGCCTTAAAAATGCTGACCTAAGAGGAGCAAACCTGCAAAACGTTATTGCATATGCCACTCGCTTTGATAATGCAGATCTTTCGGGCGCCAACCTGAGTGGTGCAGAGCTCTTAAAAAGCGTTTTTAATGGTGCAGTTATAGAAGGAACTGACTTCACAAACGCTGTACTGGATCTACCTCAAGTTAAATCCTTATGCGAAAGAGCAACTGGAAAAACAGCTGAAAGCCTTCAGTGCAGCCAGCTAAATCAATCTTATGTACCAGCCTCCAAAGGAGAAAACAAATTCAACCCTGGGATTGGCTAAAGATTAGATTATTTATTCCAAATAGCTAATAAAAAAGGGCCTTATAGGCCCTTTTTTATTAGCTATTTGAATCTGTTGGCTTATTTAGCACTAAAGATTCATGGAGCAGTTACATAGTAAAAAGCTGCTGCTGCTGCACCAACAACAAACATTGGCAGTCCTACTACCAGGTGAGCACCGCCAAAGCCAACACCTTTAGAACGAATAATGTAATAAGCAACACCAGCCGCACCAGCTGCCAATGGAATAGCTGCATGCAAAATTGAAGCAACAGCGTGATAATCGAAGTTCATTCGTAAATTAAGCCTTTGTGAAAAGAGTATCTCAGTAAATCGTTAATAAATGGATATTTGAAGTGAAAAGTCAAAATTAATCAACAACCCTTTTCAATACTTGTATTTTAATAAGACCAAGGAAGTGAAAATCAAATGTTATTTAAACCTAGTAAGGGCAGACGTTTGACTCATCCTTGGAGCGGAAATGCCTGCTGTACCACCATTCCTGCATAACTGGAGTAAACCGATCAGAAAAAAAAGTAAGAGTTGTTGGAATAGATCTAGCACCGGGTTGCAAAATTTCGACTGAATAAGATGGACATCGTCTAGCGGCTATATCTGGGACCAACCTTGAGCCAATCCTCCTCCAACTTGGCTCCTTGCTCTTCCAAGCTATACGTGAGCAAGGCCAAGGGAGCTCTTCCCTATCAAATAATCTGCAACAAGGTCCTACAACTCGAAAACTAAAATGACCTCCAGCACTTGGATGCACACTCCCATGCTCCAAGAGGGTCTCTATTCTCTTTTCAGAAATTGGTTGAAAACTCACTAAATAATCTCAGGGGGATTTGCCCCCAACAAAAAGCCACCCTCAGAGGGTGGCTGATTAATGCTTGAAACGCAACTATTAAATCTTCGACTGAGACAGACAGACAGAAAACTATTTAATAAAGCTCTTCTTCTGCATGAGTTGTAATAGTTACGTCAGAAGTTGGATAAGCGACACAAGTTAAAACGAAACCAGCTTCAAGTTGGTCATCATCTAAGAAACTTTGGTCAGACTGATCCACACTGCCAGCTGTGATTTTGCCTGCACAGGTAGAACAAGCTCCTGCTCTACAAGAGTAAGGGAGGTCTATTCCCTGTTCTTCGGCAGCATCGAGAATGTACTGATCATCAGGCACCTCAATGGTCGAATTCAAACCTTCGTTAGCATTAACAAGGGTGACTTTATAAGAAGCCATGGGATATCAAAGGGGGACTTGGGAAATTGGAGGTAAAAATTTTTACCTCAAGACGGATCCTTTTTACACTGTCTTGGGTCAAAAGAAACTCAAAATTGTAAGAAAAAGCATGCAAGCCAATCAAAAATCAATAATTAATAAGTTTAGCTTATCAATGATTCTAGTGACGAGATGACTTGGAAAGCTGAATTAAAGCCCAATTATCTTGTTGATAAGAAGCAATAAAGTTCCAACCAAGGTCAACAAGGAACTTAGTTATATCCTGCATTTGCTCAACCAACAACCCGCTAATGAGCGCATTTCCTTGAGGAGAAATTACCCGATCAAAATCTTCTCCTAAGGTCTTAATAACTGGAGCAAGAATATTGCAAAGGAGTAAATCAGCCTTTGCTCCTTGTAACTCGTTATGAACAGTATCAATTGATCCATGGAAAGTTCTAAAACTATTTTCATCGAAATCATTTAAGAAGGCATTGCGCTGGGCCGATCCAATCGCCAAGGGGTCAATATCTACTCCTATAACTTCCTTAGCACCTAATCTGAGCGCAGCCAAGCCTAAAACCCCACTTCCACAGCCTATATCAACAATTCTCAGATCTTTAGGTCGCTGTCTTTCAATTGCCTCCAAGCATAGCTTTGTGGTCGGATGATCCCCTGTTCCAAATGCTGCGCCTGGGTCTAGTTTCACAACAATTCTTTCTGAATAAGACGCAGGTAAATCCATCCATGCAGGCAAAATTAAAAGTCTTTTCCCAACAGGAGCTGGCCCCCAATATTTTTTCCAACTAGAACTCCAATCCTCATCATCAACTTTCTCCCAAGTTACTTGTTCTAGGGTTTTATCAAAGGTTCTTGCAAGAGGCTTAAAGCAATTGATTAACTGCTCACGTTGATACTTAGGCCACTCAGAAGATATCAGCCAAATATAAAAAAAAGATCGAGAATTATTTTTCGGATCGATTTCTATCGCATATGACTTGATCGAAAGATGCTGAAGCTTCCATATCATCGACTCCTCAAGTTCATGAGGAACAGGTAATTTTAATCGCCACCAAAAAATATTTCGAAAATCAATCAATTTTAAAATCCTATAAAGTTACTGGATGTGCCTCATTAATACCTTGGATTTGAAGAATAGACTTCAAAAGTTCTGATGGAATTGGATCATCAATACTCAGCACCATTACTGCTTCTCCCCTAACTATGCGTCTTCCAACTTGCATTGACGCAATATTCACATTATGAACACCAAGCAAAGATCCAATCTTTCCAATTATGCCAGGCATATCCCGATGCCTCGTAAAAAGCATATGCCTACTTGGAGCTACATTGACAGGGAATTCATCTATACAAGTTATACGTAAATCACCATCAGCGAAGACTGTTCCAGCCAAGCTATGACTCCCGTCATCTGCGACCGTAGTTAACTGAAGTGATCCCCCAGAGAAATCAGGACAACTCTCATCTTTCACTTCTAAGACATTGATTCCCCTACCTTTAGCTTCTAAAGAAGCATTTACATAATTGATCCTGTCACCTAAGGCTGTAGAAAGAAGTCCCTTTAAAGTGGCTACTACTAAAGGTTGAGAAGGATGTTGAGCAAATTCTCCCTGCAAACGAACTTCTAATTTCTGTATATGCCCTCCAGAGATCTGGCTGGCTAATAATCCAAGCGTTTCGGCAAGCTGTAAATGAGGCTTTAGGCTATCCATGATTTCAGCACTTAATCCAGGAATATTTACAGCGCTGCGAGCAGGCAAACCTAATAAAACATCACGAATCTGCTCCGCAACATCTATAGCAACATTCTCTTGAGCCTCAGCAGTAGAAGCACCCAAATGAGGTGTGAGAATTAGGCCTTTATTAACAGAAAGCAAAGGGGAATCTTTTTTCAGTGGTTCTTCTGCATATACATCCAATGCAGCACCCGCTATGACTTCAGAATTCAATGCATCTGCCAAAGCTGCTTCATCAATAATTCCGCCTCTTGCGCAATTCACCAATCTTGCAGTGCTCTTCATAGTTGAGAGCAATTGAGCATTAACTAAGTTTTCGGTTTCCGGTGTTCTTGGCAGATGAAGTGTTATGTAGTCGGCTTCTTCGAAAAGGTTGTCAATTGAACTAAGCCTGACTTGCATTTGCTGGGCTCGATCAGCAGATACAAAAGGATCAAAAGCAATAACCTCCATCCCCATTGCATTAGCTACTTTTGCGACATGAGAGCCGATCTTTCCAAGCCCAACTACTCCTAAGATTTTTTTATAAAGTTCATTACCAACATATTTCTTTCTTTCCCATAGGCCGCCAAAAGTACTCGAGTGAGCTTGAGGAATATTTCGGGAAAGAGCTAGAAGCAAGGCAAGTGCATGCTCTGCAGCAGCAATCGTATTTCCACCAGGAGAATTTACTACTAAAACCCCTCGCTTAGTTGCCGCAGGGACATCAACATTGTCCACTCCAACACCAGCTCTACCAATAATGCGTAATCGATCACTAGCTTCTATAACCTCAGAGGTGACTTGTGTGCCAGATCGAATCATCAGTGCTTCATATTCACTGATAACCTCCTTCAATTGTTCATTTGAAAGATCTATACGTTGATCAACTTGAGCTACCTGACTAAGGATCTCGATGCCTGCCTGATCTATGGGATCAGAAACCAAAACTTTCGTCATTTAAGGCGAGAATATGCCTATATGAACTTTAATAAGCAAAATGTACCTGATGAGCTTTCTGCAATTCAGGGTCAGAATTTACACAATTAATGAAGATTAAATGACCATTTCAATACTTGTTCTAAAAAAAGCTCAAGAAGCTTTTGAACTGGCAAAGCAGCTAAGAGCATCTAAAACTCAAATAACAAAGTTTGAGCTAATAGAGCCTCTTCAAAGCACTGATAAGCAATTATCAGAGGATCTCTCAAGTATTAAAACTGACTCATCTGACGAGAGCTTGAGACTTCTGAAAAGTATTTCTATTAATGATGTCAAACTACTAAACCCAAAAATTACTCGCAAAGAACGTCAGCGCAGTATGAGCCTATGGTTAATGCCTTTCGGCTTAATCGCAGGTATAACCTTTGCTGGAATGACTAATCTGAAAACATTTTCAGACTTTGGATTTGGACCAATAGGAGAAACAATTTTTGGAGGTTTTCTAGGGATGCTATCTGGCTGGATAGGAAGTTTTTTTGCAGCAGCTAGCGTGAATACTTATCAAGAAGATGTCAAAGCACTTCGAAAACGACATGAACAAGGATATTGGCTTGTAGTTCTACAAACACCTTCGGAGATCCAGCTGCCATGGGAATTAATTCAAGGAATCCAACCAATTGAAGTAGTTAGCGTGAATGAGCTTTGAAATTAATTTCCAGGGACTTAATCAAACGTTCTAAAAATGCCGAAACCCTAGAAAGGCTTATCTCTCTAGGGGAAAAAGCTCATAAAACTTGGCAAGAATTATGGTCTCCCTTTGTTGAAGCCCAACTAATAGAAGAGATTCTAAAAATCTTCGATCCAATTCATGAAATCAATTGTCATGCTGACGGTGGCTACTTAGGAGCTGAAAGAAAAAGAATTCTTTTCAGAAGGACTCATGAAGGTGAAAAGAAGATCTTTCCAAAGCCAACTCTTTCCGGAATGCAAATAGAAGGGAATTTTCTATTTGACAAAACCAGAATCCAAGACTTTAAAGAAGCCCTAGAAGAAAAAGGCATCTCGCCAAGTGATTTAGGGGATATTTGGATAGTTGGGGATAGAGGTGCTCAATTGATCTGTACTAGAGAGGCTGGTTTACTGCTCAACAAACAAAATGGGTTAATAAGAGAAGTAAGCATCAAATATGAATTACTCGATATCAATCAATTAAGACTTCCGAGCAAGCGGATGCCGAAAAAAATAACAACTATCGAAGCATCTACTCGTCTAGATTCAATCTCTTCAGCAGGGTTTGGGCTCTCTAGAGCCAAGATAGTTACTGAAATCAAAGCCGGTCGCATTCGACTTAACTGGACGAGAGCAAACCAACCATTTAAAGACGTTAAATCAGGTGACAGAATTCATCTTGAGGGGAAAGGCAGCTTATTAATTCAAAATATTGAACCTACTAAACGAGCGCGCTGGCGAGTTGTATTACAACGCGAATAAGAATTCGGAAAGACTTGCTGCTAGCTTATTTCTCTTAGAGCCATCTTTAGATGGAAACTAGTTGGGCGATTAGCTCAGAGGTAGAGCACTACCTTGACACGGTAGGAGTCACTGGTTCGATTCCAGTATCGCCCATGTTTTGTAAGTCAAATTAATCCTTCAAATCCCAAAGTTATTGTGGTTGGACTAGGCCGTTCAGGCTTAGGAGCAGCAAAGCTTCTCAACGAGCAAGGAGCAAATGTTGTTGTGTTTGAACAATCCAATGGGCCTTCCTTGGAGGCATTATCTAAAGAACTAAATAATCAAGGTATTGATGTAAAGCTTGGCGTATCACTTGAGTTAAAGAGTTTTGAACCATGGCTCTCGAATTTAAAATCAGTAGTGACTAGCCCTGCAATCGCATGGGACCATTGCACCCTAAATGCATTAAGAAACAAAGGCATTGAAATTGAAAGTGAGATTTCCTTGGCATGGAAAGCTTTAAAACATATTCCTTGGATAGGTGTTACTGGGACAAATGGCAAAACAACTGTTACTCATATGCTCCATCATGTTTTGAATAGCAATCAAATCAATACAGCGATGGGAGGGAATGTTGGAATACCAGCATCCCAAATAGCGTTGGATTCTATAAGGTCCTCAAGAACGGAACCCAACTGGTTAGTAATGGAATTAAGCAGCTATCAACTAGAAACAAGTCCTAATATCTCACCCAAAATAGGAATTTGGACAACTCTTACCCCCGATCATCTAGAAAGACATGGATCACTTGAAAACTATTCCGATATAAAAAAAAGACTTCTAGAAAACTCTTCTATTCGTATTTATAACCTAGATGATCATTTCCTGAAGAACGCTCGATCGAAACTAATGGAGGGGATTTGGGTTAGCACTAATGGAGCTGCAATAAATAATAATCAAGCCGACTTCTGGATAACCTCGAAAGGAAAGCTATATGAAAAAGGTGAAGAGATATTAGATACTACTTTGCTAAACATACCTGGAAGGCACAATCTACAAAATCTTTTATTAGTAACAGCTGCAGCAAGAGAAATAGGTTTATCGCCAAGAGATATTGAACAAGCAATTGCATCTTTTAAAGGCGTACCTCATCGATTAGAGAAGATTGCAAATATAAAAGGTATAGAGATTTTTAATGACAGCAAAGCCACTAATTATGAAGCCGCTAAAATAGGTCTTGAAGCAGTCCCATCTCCTACAATAGTTATCGCAGGAGGTCAAAGCAAAAAAGGCAACCCCAATGACTGGTTGCAAGCGTTAAATAAAAAAGCTTGCGCAGTTGTTCTCTTTGGCGCTAGCGCTAATACTCTTTTCGACCTTATCCGAGACTCAAAATTTTCAGGTCCTGTCAATTGTTTCCCATCACTTAATGATGCGATTGAAACAGTTTTCAATCTTGCCTTTGAGGAAAAAGCAAAAAGTATTTTATTATCACCAGCATGCGCAAGCTTCGACCAATATAAAGACTACGAAGAGCGAGGTAATGAATTTAAAAAGATAATCAATCAATGGCTAATCCTTAATTCCTAGCAAGCTACAAAAAAGTGCTTTGGTTAAGGCAAAGTAATAATCTTATCTTCTGCAAACAATAAATAATTACAAGGCAATGCCAGAATGTTTGGTCGGTCATCTCGACTAAAAATTACTGGCAAAAAAAAATCAAAGGCTATATGTTAAAAAGTAATCAGATTGCCTGTCATGAGAGAAGATTTTCCAATTCCCAGCTCTATAAGTCATAAAAGCCTTAATAAGCTCATGGTTAATGCCAAAAAGGAACTTACCATTTCCTTAGAAGAGGGCTCTAGTGAGTTTTCTCATGAGCGAGAATTCTTTCATGAAAAACTTGAAGAATGGAGCCTAATTAGTAAAGAGTTGCTTTCGGAACTTTCAAGAAAGGAAGAATATTTAAAAGATAAACGAAGTACTAAGTCAATAATGGCTTTAGGCGCTCTTGAAGCTCACCTTAATATGGCAATGCAAGCATTAAAAGCATCTAAAGAAAATCAATAAACTAACTATGTAGCATATGCATAGCTTTAATTAAATAAATCTTGAGAAAGCTTCTTAACCCGTTGCTTATTAATCCCAAAATCATAAATCCCTATTCTAGAAGCCGATTTGAGTTGAATGATGTTTTCTGAAGACAATAGAAAAGCTTCAATATCGTCAGTAAATCTGAAAACAAAGCTTTTAACAGTCCAATGGTAATATTCTTTAGTGCTTTCTAAAAGTTTAGATCTTGGCAATAAAGACATATTGCTTAATAGTTTATTAAAGCTTGCTTCAACATCTTTCGTCTTGATATTCGTTGAAAAGCAATTGCCAGTTTGAATACATTCTGGAATAGTTTCTACCTTACTTAATGCAAATGAAGGGTTTGCCTGCAATATGAATACAAAGGTGATGATTGCAAGCAGAAGATTTTTTTTAAAGCACATAAAATCAAGCGAATCATTTATTTAAATTAGATTTCCACCCAAACAAAGGAAAATTTGACAAAAGCTTTATTTGTGAGTAATAAAGCATTATGGATAATCCAAAGAAGAAGTTTAGCCAAACGTTGTCTGATGAAGTCAACTTTGAAGAAATGGACCATCGCTTAGCCTGTGGTTGGTACGTAGAAGTAGAAGGAAGTGGTCAACGCAAAAGATACCTCCGCCAAAGAAAAAAAATAGTCCAACAAAATCAGCAAGTCTCTGCAATATAAGGATAAGAGCCTTCGGAAGAGGCTTATGATGTTACTGATGGCAAGAATTTATTACTGGGCATTTAATTCTTAAATCTTCCTGAAAACAAAATCGAAATGGATCCTTTTGACCCTGCTCTTCATTATGGCCCCAATGACGCCGGTGCCTCTGCACTTTCAATTGCATTAGTTGTTGCAGGAATATTGTTTGGCTCATGGGCCTTTGGAGCATTTTCTGCGCTTATTGGCAACTACTTCAAAGGCAAAAAGAAAGACTAACCCTCAAAAAAATGAAAAACTTAGTGAAATATGCCCTATGCAAATAAGGTTTTTATCCCTGAGAGAGGTAAATAGCTTTGTTAGGTAAGTCGCCTTAGTCGGTTTGTGACTTCAGATGAACCTCTATGCACTTAGTAATGCACTCGCCTCCGTCATCACCAACTGCACAAGCTGTAATGCATTCAAAATATGAATCAATTGCGTCTGAATCCTCAACAATAGAAATGCTTTCTCTCTTACTAGCCATGAAGAAACTCAACTAAGGAATATATATTTAGCACAAACCAACCAAATCAAGGACAATTAGTTAAAAGATATAAAGTACCTAAGTAATAATTACTATAAGGAGACTCAAGGCCTTATTTGTTTTCAGTTCACAACCTTTTAAAACAAAGGCTAGTAGCTAGTTTGTAAACCTGTAAACAGCCCTGATAATTACAAAAAGTCTTTTACCAATGAAATCATTAGATCTTCAAAGTATTTAGAATCATAGTTAGACTATCAACTAAAGACAAGTACATTTTCGCGATATATTGTGGTGAATGGGATCAACCCACAAAATCTATTTAAGCTCCATGTCCTCATTAAGTCCTATTGATATTTTAGGGTTAGTAGCAGGCTCATTGACAACAGCTGCTTTCGTGCCTCAACTGTTAAAAGTATGGATATCAAAGTCAGCAAATGATATTTCCTACCTTATGTTTATTCTATTTATTATAGGAATTGTTTTATGGGAGATATATGGCTGGGAAATTCATTCGATGCCCGTTATTTTATTCAATATAATCACCTTCATACTAGGTTTGGCAATCTTAATACTGAAGTTTGTCTTTGATAGTAGAAACAACCTTAAATCAAAAGAGAAAATTATAAATAATACTTCTAATTAGAAAAGATCTATGAATAGTTAAGCTTATATAATTATCTGTTCAGTTCCTGTCTTCTAAGTAATCATCTTGATGAGCAATAAATGACCATTGTATTTCTTGGGATTCAATCATAGCCAAATCAGACCTAGAGATTGCTGCCCCCCCTAAAAAGGATTCATTTACAGGAAGTACTTCCTCAGGTTTAATTCTTTTCATGCTGTGTAAAGGCTTTTATAAGATTCCTCTCCCTCTTTCAGAATACCTGCTGCCAAAAGATCAAGTTCGAATGTACAAATCGGATCATTAGCTAATAAGCAGTCATCTAAAAAATCATCAAAAGCTTCTAATGTTTGGTTCATTTAAAGATCCCATCAATTAAAATAAAACAAATAAATCGAATTTATGCAAGTAAGGTGATGTAATTTCTATTATTTTAGTTTTCAATAGATTCAGAAAGATTCCTTAACAGCTATTACTGAAAAAAAAGGATCTCCTTTCAGAGGCAGTAAAGAAAAAAAAGCTTTTGAGAAGGTATTTTCAATAACATATTCTATGTCTAACCAACCTTGCATACGCAACACATCCCTAACATAGTTTAGACGATCACTATCTGAGCCTTCCAACCAAATTCTGGGAGATTTTGTCCAAAATGCCCTATTAGAAAATGAGACTATCAATTGACCTTTCGGTTTGACAACTCTTCTAATTTCTGATGCAATTTTTTCTGGATACTGTAGATACTGCCAGGCTGCTACCAATAAAGCTGCATCTACAGAATCATCTTCTAAAGGTAGTTTTTGGCTCCTATTAAAATTTTGAACCCAAAACCTATCTAATTGTTTATTGGCCTCTAATTCTAATTTATTCAGTCCATGACCTATCACTTGCTTATATTTTAAATCGTTTGGCAAATGACTTACCCAACTACTCATTAAATCAAGCACAACAGAACCTGAAGTTATCCTGTCCCTATAAAGCTGCGTAAGCCTAGATCGAAAGCCCTGGTCTAAATGATTAACAAAGCGAGGCTCTGCATAAAATAATTCATCATCCGTCTCGTCTTGTTTCGTTCTCTGGTAATCAGTAAGAAAAGTGAGTGCCATTAAGCTGATTTGGCTTCTTTATCGAGAAGCAAAGCATGAAAAACCTTATCTTTAGGGACTTCTTTAACAATCTCTGATCCAGAGTAAGTCAAAACAAATATTGGTTCGCCATCTTCATCAATGCCTTTTATATCTGCATTGCCAATCTGCCACATCCGCATCATCGCAATATCAGATGTCATATGTTCGCCTCTTTTACAACTTTCTGCTACTTTCCTAAACCATTCTGCCAATTGATCTGCCTTATCTTCATCTCCATTAACTAGAAGAAGAACTGACGAGGTCACAGTTTTAGAGTCAAATCTCTTTAAGGCACTGCGTATAATTTGATTAGTAAGACTTAGTTGATGTATGTACAAGCTAGAATTGCATTTATATAGTCAAAATATAGCAATTAAGGAAAGTAGCAAGAGCTTAATATAAATTTCTATAGATGAGGTTTATTGAGCTCAATATACTGGACAATGAGAATTGCTTACTAAAAGATTAGAGTCCTATTCCACGCGCCATTAAAGTTGCGAATAGAGGTATTAAGCAAAAGCCGGTGATTTCTATATTAATTAAAAGTCGCAACCTTGAAACTAAATTTTCCCCTACCACAGGTAATTTATTTTTACTTAATGGGATAGCCCAAAGAATATATGTAATTGTTGGATAAAGAGATAAAAGGCCTACAAACACATATATTCCAACTTTGCACCAAAAAATAGGGTTGTGAGTATAAAACTCTGGTGGCTCCCCAAAGTACTTAACTCTTAGAATCCCGCTAATCAAAAGGGATAAGCCTGCTAATCCGTAAACAACATCGGCTATAACCATTGAAATAGCTTCAATTCTATTAGGATCTATTTTTAAACTAAGCCTTTCGTATATTAAAGCTCCAAAGCATAGGATGATGCTTAAATAGTGTATATAAGCAACCAAGGCACTGTTTACATTAAAAGATGCAAAAACCAAAGACATTTTGAGCAAAAGTTAAAATTGTTATATCAGCTTTTTTGATTATAGTCTGATTGCAATAAGAAGTTTGAATAAAGCAAGTAAAGTTCTTAAAACCCCATCTAGCTTACTTCCTGTAATCAAAGCAATAGGGGCTAGCAGAAGCCAAAGAAATTTAATAGATAAGTGATTTTTTAGTTAATTAATATTTTCTTCTTTGGTTTCTTATCGGACTTTTTGGGCGTTTTTAGTGGAAATGCGTTGGTCCAACAATGCAGAAGAAGGCCAAGTGACATTAATAGTTCGAAGATTTCCTGATCATTACGTATCTGCT
Organism: Prochlorococcus marinus str. MIT 9211; assembly: GCF_000018585.1. Lineage (NCBI taxonomy): Bacteria > Bacillati > Cyanobacteriota > Cyanophyceae > Synechococcales > Prochlorococcaceae > Prochlorococcus > Prochlorococcus marinus. Next base: position 1,283,741 of record NC_009976.1, read on the forward strand.
TAATAGTTGAAGAATAAGATATATCAAAGTAAAAGTAAAATAGAGCTACACTTAGAAAGTATAAACTAAATCTTTTTGCAGGAAGGGAATCTAACTTGGGCCATAGTTTCCAGCCTAACCATCCAAATAAGACGCAAGATATCTCAAATGAAGGGTCTAAAAGAATATGATGAAAAAACTCCATATTATGAATATTCGACTCACCCTGACTATTTATATCTCGTAATGCCTGAGATCCAATACCTGTAATTCGTTCACCCCAACTAATCTCCTCTCCAGCGACAAAGAAACAAAGAATGGCAATAAGAATCCATAAGGTAAGATTTAAAGTTGTACTCTTTTTCCTTTTTTTAAAGAATGCTATTAATGCACATATAGATCCAAATAAATAAAAGAGAAATTGTGCATATTCCAATGGACCATCTTCCTTCCTAAACCAATCAAACCAACTCATACCCACTATATATCTGCCATAAGGTAAAATATAAACTAATCCGTAAATGATAATCAGGTAGAGTATTGGGAATAAATCAACCTTTGGAGTGAGGTTACCCCAGGGTGTTCGAATCTTCTTCTTTTTAAGAGGAGCAAATGGGTTAAAGTTTGCCGCAAAAGAAGCCAACAGTAGAACCTTTTTAGAACTTGTTTAAGTTTGGCACAAACTTGTTCTTTTTGGGACTTATGAAATCTTTTTTGTTCATACAGAATCATCCTGCAATGATGCGCTGCACTAGAATTGACAAAATCTTCAATTGTATTGTCTCCACTGACTTAATAAGAAAGCTAATAGATATATTTATTTGATGTTCTATCAAACCAATAACAAGATATAAATGGATTTCTAAACTATGATTACTATAAAGCTCAGCAATGAACTCTTCGCCCAATGAATCGTAGGTATTTTAACAGCTCCAAATTTCTTATGCATTAGCTAGGAATATACAAATCGAAATGACAAATATCTAATAATGAAAAGAATCACTCTCATTACAGATGCACCTTTGATCGGGTTATTAGTTTTATGGTTTATTGCTTTTTGCCTTTCTTTATATGGACTAGGAGGTGTTCCATTAAGAGATTTTGATGAAGCCACAGTGGCTAGAGTTGCATATGAATTAAGTCAAAGCAATGGTGCTGACCAACTACTCCCAACAATTTGGTCAAACCCTTATTTAAACAAACCTCCTGGCCTTCATTGGGCAATAGCCAAGTTGATTAATTTGAATAATTTTTTCTCATCAAATCAACTTCCATCAGAATTCCTAATAAGACTTGCACCTGCATCTTTATCCACATTAGTTATTCCATTGGGTGGTCTAATTCAATGGAAGTTGCGACCAAAGGAACCAATAACAACTCTTGCAACCAGCACTATTCTCCTGACATTGCTGCCAATAATTAGACATGGGCGACTAGCAATGCTTGATGGGACACAATTGACGGCTATCGCCTTGTTTTGGCTATTACTGGTGTCTATCGATAATTCTCCAAGAGACAATATTAGGTTTTTAATGTCTGGCCTAATTGCCAGCTTCATGCTCTTACTAAAAGCTCCTTTATTAATTCCAATTATTTGTGCAGCTGTGTTGCCAATGCTAATGGAAAGGGTCCTATGGGAATGGTCATGGGGCAAATGGTTCTGCATAGGACTGGTTCCAGGAAGTTTATGGCATATATGGCATGCCATTAATCGTGGAAATGAGGCATTAAATCTTTGGCTAGGTGATGGTGCGTCAAGAGTTATTTTCGATTCCGGGCAAGGGAGTGATCTTGGCTTTTTGGTTCCCTTAATTGAATTAATTGAAGGAGGCTGGCCTTGGCTGGTTCTATTACCCTTTGCAACTTACCTGGCGTGGCATGAGCGTAAAAGCAAGTGGGGCAAGTGGGTTATAGGTACATCCTTAATTCTTATAATCTCTATTTTGCCTTTAAAGACTCAATTACCTTGGTATTCCCATCCGCTGTGGTTACCATTTGCTTTACTTTGTGGGCCAGCAGTTTCTGAATTGATCAAGAAAAGTAAAAGTATTTTTCACCGAAACCTTTTACTGCGACTAATACCATATTCGTTCTTATTACTAGGGTCTTTAGTGCTTTCTTTTTCTCTTCTAAGCTTTGCTGGGCTAATTAAAGGTTTTGAGTCATATTTACTTATTTCGATTCCAGTTGGTTCAGGCTGGCTAGTGGGAGGTTATTTACTAAATCACAAGAAAATGAAAATAAGGCAACTGGCAATATCCTCTTTAGCTTTAGGTAACTTAGTAGGTCTATTTATTCTAATGGGGTCCCCAAACTGGATATGGGAGCTAAATGAAACTTGGAATGCCAAGCCTGTAGGTGAAATGATTAGAAAAGCCAATCCAGGAGAAGTAGTAATGGAAGGAAGTAACGAGAGACCAAGCTTAAATTGGTATGCAGAGCAAAGAATAGTAAATAAAAGTAGTAGGCAATCTGATCAATGGTTGCTAACTTCTAACCAGAGAAAAAGTAAATATCTGATTGAAAAAGAAAAATGCCAAGAGAAAGGTTCAGAAGGTAAATGGATGCTAATATATTGCAAAAGTAAATAAAAAGCTCGACATATCCTTCAAGCTAATTCTTCAGAATTATGTCACCAAAAAGAAATAGTTAATTAACTCTTATAAAAAAGAATTCCTTGTACTTCGCTATTTTATTAATACTATATTTTTTAAATTTTAAGAGTTCCAAAAGAGCATCCTTGCTAACCATAAAATAGGAGTTTCCCTTGACTTGATCAAGTGACTTTTGATAATCCTGATAATTAGGCAGATAAAATTCCATTAAAGTTCTAACTTTAGTATTTCTATTCACACCTATAAGATAAACAGTATTTGAACGTAGTATTTCATTTACGAATGGCTCTCGAACAAACGTTTTTATCTCTTGATTAGGATTACCCAAGATTCCAATTCCATAAAGTATAGTTAAAAGAATAGTTTGTGTAATTACCATCAAACCAATTGAAATTGAAAAGTTTCTATGATTATTTAATCCCCTAATTCCAACTAATCCAGCAGATATATTAACTAATGATACAACAAAGAAAGAGCTTATTATTATTGGCTTATCAAGCACATCTATTGATACAAGTCCTGTAATTTTAAATAAAAGAATTACCATCAGAGATAATCCTATTAATAAAAATATGTACGCGCAAAGCTTCTTAAATTGATATGATTTAAGAAGCTCTGATGAAATCAATGAATCAATTGCAATTCCTGATGCTATAGCAATCCAAGGTATTAGCATCAAGGCATAATGACTTAAAGCCGTCGATGCAACCATTAAGGCAAATAATATGACCAACGGGAAAATAGACAAGAGGTATCTGAGCTTTAAGTTCTTGTATTGATTTACCCTGATAAAGCCAAATATACTGATCAATCCTGATGGATAAGAAAGAATAATGAGAATAATAGGGTAATAGAATAATCCCTTAAACAAATTCCCTCCCATAGACTTTCTTCTAGCAAAGTCAAATAACTCCAGAAAAGCCTCAGATCCATATGCATTGTATGCATAGAAAATGCTGACTATGACGGGTATAAAGCCTATTATCATCCCCCCCAATAAGAAATAAACTTTTTTTCTACCCTGCTGTCTTAAAGATAGGCATATAAAAGGCAGTAAAGCAAAAATCGGTAGTAGAGCTAAAAAACTTCTTATCAGGAAAGCAAGAGAGAAGGAAATGCCTGTTAAAAACCAATAAAAGAATTGATGGTTAGATTGTCTGTTATTTTCACTACTTGCTCTTAGAATCATATAAATAGCAAATAAATTTAAAAAAACAAACGCCATGTCAGGGCTGGCGTAATGACTATATTGAAACCAAAGCGGCATAGATGGAAGTATTAAAGCCGATATAAATGCTGATCTTTTATTTGATATTTCTAAGCCTATCTTATAAACAACTATTGAACTAAGAACCGAAAACAAAGCACTTGGTATTCTTGCTGAGTATTCACCTAAGCCAAAAAGCTTCATGCTTAATGCTATTAACCAATAACTACCAATTGTCTTATGGTGAGCTTTAGAAAAAGGTGCAAACCAATCTCCTGTATCCAATATCAACTTTGCTCTTCTTGCATAAAGACCTTCATCGTGAGCAAAAAAACTTTGTGTGCTTTCATTGAAAAGGCAAACAAATCCAACAAATCCACAAATACATATAATGACCAATATTGAAAAATATTTCTCCGCATAAAGTTTTTTCATATATGAGCATATAGGACTATAAATATTCTCAATTCTGCTACTTAAGCTCTTTTTAATCATGTATTTATAGGGATAATAGTTAAATATAAAAATTCTTCATTGTAACCTTTCAGCCCAATAAAGGTAAAATCTTTCAGGGTCTGTCCAAGACTTCTCAAATTTCTGGTCAGCCAATATCCTTATATTGCCATTAATAATTGCTTGGCCAGGCTCTAATCCTTTTATTGAAGACCCTCTACTCAAAACCAAGAGAGCCTTATTCAAAGAAGGCTTTCCCTCAAAGTAGCTTTGCAATTGTTCAAGGGTTTCCTCTCGATTAAGAGATTTACGTTTTTTCCACTGGGCATAACTTCCATAACCTTGAATTTCTGGATAGTAAAAATCTTTATCTAGATAACCTGCAACAGTTGAGACTTCTACATCTCTACTCCCAAAGATTTCAGCATCAGTCCATCCCTTTTCCTTTATATAAGCTGCTGTTGCTTTTCCCGCTGAATAAGGACGATAAAAATCATACATAGTTCTATGAACTCCCGCCCCAAAATGAACTGCAAGAGAAAAGGTTAGCAAGATAGGGAAAAACGAATTAAGCTTAAGGAGAAAAGGATTAGATCTAGGTGAATAATTTTGGACGTTAGAATTATCTTTATTAGACGGATGGATAGCCAGCCATATTGAACTAATAAACATTAAATAATAATATCCATAATGTCGAGAACCTACTCCTAAATAAATAAAGTAGTTAAATAAGAATAAAGAAACTATACCCCCAAGAAAAAAAGTTAGAGCGACAGGAGACCTTCTTAAAAATGCAATTGTTATAGATAGCATTCCAGAAGTGATGATTCCACATACAAACAAATCCAACCAATTATTATAATTAGGTATTATTAATAAATATCCTCCGAAAATCCTCCCAAATACTCTTAGAAAATGTCTAAGGTCAAATAAAGATGGAATTTGATCAACTGAATCGCTAACTTGAAACAAACTAAATGCTGCGAAGCCAGCTAAGATTAAAATCAACAAGAAGCTGAAGAATAAGTCAAAATGCCATAGTTTATTTAACTTATAGGTAGACCTTTGAAGAGGGCTAATACACCACTCGAATAGTAAAGCCAACCCAATAGCGAATGCTAATGACCAAGCAAATGCATGAGTGTTAGTTAATAGACCAATACAAATTGCAGCAGGTATGTAAGTTCTACGGCGAAGTGGGTAACTACTGCAAAAAACAAATGTCAAGAGTTCAGCCAAAACATAATGTCGACATATGAGAAAATATTCCCAGAAAGGAAAATATCCAAAGCTAAATAATGCCTTTTGCCATGCTGGCAAAGGATTCCAACGCCAAAAGCATAATATTGCAGTACTGCCTAGACCCCAATGAAGTAATTGCATACTTAATGGGTTGCCAGTGAAGCCTTTAACGAGGTAAATCAATGCTGACCAAAGGACAGGGTGTCCCGAAGGAGCATTGTTCTGCCATAACTCGACCCAAGTGTCACTGCGCCAGGCAACTAACCACCCTTGCATCTCATCTCGCCACAAAACATGGTTAAAAGCGCCAAGAAGCCCAATGAAAATAAATAAAAACGGGAAGATTTTATTTGGCTTTAAAAGTTCTATAAATTTGAAACCTGTCAATTCTTTAGTCATAGGAAGCAAACTCTTAGTACTTGCTCAACGTAGATTCAAAAGAGCAAAGTTCATTCCTAAAGAAGGAATATCATCTTGCCACTGCTTTAAAAGAATAAACCTTTCAAGATGAATAAAAAAAAAAGCCCCGTCAAATTTGACGGGGCTTTTTTAAACAAAACAAGTTAAACCACTAAAAATAGTTTCTCATCTAGAGAATTCAACCATTAAGAGTAATTTTTTGATTGTCTAAGTTACCGATAGCATTTGTAACTCGCTTGAAGTCAAAGCCCAATGCACGAATTGCATGCCATAAATGACCTTGGATAAAGAAGAATCCAAGATAATAATGAACATTAGTCAGCCATGCACGAGATGTGTGACCGGTAACAACACCATCCATGTTTCCTGTGTCTATCCAATAAGGAGAAATTCCAAATTTGATAGCAAGAGGTTCGCCATACCAAGCTTCAGGGTAAACAGTTGTGTTAGTAGCGCACCAGAATGCAGCAATAATTGCCATCCAGCCAATACCAGCTAAAGACCAAGAAAGAACGGCCTCAGCTGACAAAACATTCTTACCTTTGAATTCAGTATATTCTCCAAGAGCTCCAGAACCCATCTTGGTTGCAATGTGGTGAGCTCCACCAAGAATCTCAGCAAAAGCCAAGAATGCATGGCCTCCCATTACATCTTCAAGGCTATCTATAGTCAAGAAGTCAAATTGATGGTTCCAAATAGCATTCAAGTTCAAGTTGTACTCAACCTGGCGAACTGCACCAATAGCAGGATCGTAAATACCATGAATTCTTGCCCATTCAACAAACCAAATACATGCAACACCAAAGAAAATCAAATGGTGTCCAAGAATAAAGGTTTGGTTATCTGGGTTATCCCATTCAAGCTTGTATCTAGCCGCTTGACGATGCTCGGGACGACCTTCAGCAAAAAGGCCTGATGAGTTTTGAGTGTCTTCACTGAAAACTATTGAGTGCAATAGTCCAGCCAGGGCATATACAAATGAACAAATCAGGTGAAAGATGCCAATGAAAGCAACATCTTGCCCGGTCCATACTCCAGCTTGGTCAAAACCAATGCCAATAGATGCCAAATGAGGGATGCTTACCATTCCTTGATGTCCCATAGGGATATCAGGGTTGTAACGGGCAAGTTCCCAAAGTGTGTTTGCGCCAGCGGTAAATGCAATCAATCCTGTATGCGCAACATGCGAGCCTATAAATCGACTTGACTTGTTGGTTACTACAGAATTACCAACCCACCACCCGTAAGTGGGGTTTGGATTCCCATAGGTTTGCATGAGTTAAAAAGGCTTTTTAAAACGTATAGAGATTACAGGCAATTTGGCATTTGAAGTGCAATCAATTCAAATCCGAAATAATGCCAGCAAAAATGTTTGACTTTATTGGAGAATTTAAGTGGATTTATCCTTCTTCTACTAGCTCGAATTGCCGCAAAAGCCTAAAGACTTTTCTCAAAACAAGAACTATCCCATAAATTCCAAAGCTCAGAGGAAGAATTATTAATGGGCTAATGCTCTCCGAAGCCAAGCTTTTACCATTTTCAGCATATTCATAGCCATGACAGGGCATAAAGAATATGAGACTGCCAAAGATAATCGCCCAACCTAATAGGGCCAAAAAACCATCACGCGTTTTCCCTTCATAAAAGCGATCAAGACCTATACCCCAGCCCACAGAAAGCAATGCAAGGCGAGTTAAAGCTTTCTTTTCATCTTTTAAGAACATCTGTCTTAAGGCAAAATCGATTTTGTTATAGCTAATAAAACCAAAAGTTGCAGGGGAATGGATCTGCCAAAAGTTAATTATCTAGAGGTTTTAATAAAATCGGCCTAAAGCAGAGGTGCCCCAAAAGCCCTAACAGCACATACTCTAAAAAAATTATGCCCTTTCTAATATTCCAAGCTCAGATCGTTTAACTGAAATCACTGATCCTTTTGAAGTCACAAAGATCTTTTCAACAATTAAACCATTACAAACAATTATAGAAACTATACTCCCTGTAAATCTACCTCTTGTCCAGTCAATTTTTTCCTCAATTATTTGATTGCAAGAACTATCTAAGAAGGGAAAGTAAGCTTTAATCAATGCCCTTATTATATCAATCCTATTTTGTATTCTGAAAGAAGGTTTAAAGCTATCAAGAAGACTTTTAGTACTCTTTTTTAGTGAGGTACTTCTAATAGAATCAAGTTCTTTTATTCTCTCAAGAAGTCTCCCATTTAACTGCCGATATGAAAATGAAATTCTGCGCCTGATCTTACTATACCTATTTACTGTTAACGCTTTCTGATTCCCTCTTAAGCAAGTTGAGACGACCATGTTCCTCAATTTATTTTATAGTCAAAATTTACCGAACACTTAATTTTTTTCAAGCCTCATGGCTTTAATTTCAATGAATAAGAACAATTAAACTTTGTTAGCCATGTTTAATGAGCTAAGATTCAAATCCATATTCAATAGATAAGACCTTATCTACTAGTTGGGATTTATTCAATCTTGAGATTTTGCCAACTCCTGCCAATAACTCTCTTAATTCAGTGTTTTTCATCTCCATTAATGTAGCTTTCCTTTCTTGAAGTGAAGCCTTCTTAAAAGCTTTTGGATTCGATAAAATTAACTCAGTTAATTGTTTACTACTACAAGTAGAAACAAGCTCAACTCCTTTTAATAAATCACGTAGCTCTTGATCACTTTTATTAGACAAAGCTTTCCTGACTTGAGCCTCTTTAATTAAATTAATTGATTTTTGATCCTTTTTATTAACTGAGGGCGTAAGTAGTCTAATAGCCTTAATGAATGACTCAGAAGTAAGTACAGTAGCCAATAATATATGCTCTGCCAATCTATTTGTATCTATTGAAGTATCTTTAAATAGGCTAGAGAAGTAGGTTATAAAAGGCTTTTTAGGTGTTTCTTTGAGAACAATAGGTGGAATAGTTTTTTCAAGAACAGAGGCGGTTGCCTCAATTAAACTTGCCGTCGATTCAATAAGAGCTATTTCTGGAAGTGTTTTTTGTGCAGTTTCTTCTTTTTTAGAAGGTGCTGTTAAAGCTTTGCTTTCATCAGATACATTTTGAAGTTTCTCTTGTGAAACTTTTTTGAATTCGATAGTCCTTGTTGCATAGAGAAAAAAGCAAAGAACTATAATTGATGACGCTAACACAGCAAAGACAATATCAACCTGTGAAAAGACCCTCTGAATTTGAGCTTGATCTAATAATTCTGAATAGTGCCTTGCACCATCTTCGGTCCATCCAAGTAATCTAAGTTCTTGAGCTCTTTGGGTTAATGCTTCTGACACGCTAATAGTGCCTTTACGAGTCTATTATCTTTAAAATAGATTTAGTTTCTAATTAATTTTATTCATTGAAAAGAAAATGCATGAGTCCGGGCAAACTGTTTTGCATCAAGAGCAAGTCATTTCTCTGCGAAATGATCTAAGGATGATGCTTTTGTTTACTCTTAAGGGGGATATGGCACTGAACTAATGCCGGTCAATGAAAAGCCAATCAGGTCAATGATTTTAAGGCGGTCAGCTTAAGCCAAGAAAAAGTAAAAATCCATTGAAAGCCGCTTTAAAGCGAAAATTGCTCAAGTTAAAAACAAATATTATTTAATGAATGGAATTCTTTTGTCGCTAAATGCCAAAGAATGGTTTTATTATCTATATCAACACATTCATCAACCCATGGCCGAGCAAAAAGGGAAAGAATTAGCGACAGTGTCGGTTTATCTCAATACAGGAATCGTGGCAGGCCTAGTAGGACTGGGCTTCGTTGGAGCTGCCCTTGTTTTCGGAGTCCTAACCTTGATCATTAGGTAAAAGCTTTAAAGGGGCTTTAAAAGCTAAGTTTTCAAAATTAGCCCAACAAAGTCTGAATTCATTCTTTTAGTGTTTTTATTCATAGACCTTCTATGCAAATTTTTCTGGAACATTGTTTCAAAGCAAAGAACTTGAACACTTTTTTGATTACTCCAATCAGCGCCTACATGCTCGTAGAAGTTATATAAGAAGAATCCCTTGGGCAACAATAAATAATTCTCCAAAAGCTTTTTGGCTTACAAAAGCACCTCCCACAAAAAGAATCCTTGATCAGTCTGTAGATACAAAAGTAGTTACTATTCCCATCAACTCTTCTCATAAGAAATCCTTTTAAAGCTATAAGAAGGAGTAAAGCAAATAGAAAGTATGCTCTATTAACCTTTTTCTTTCAGTCAAATAGCATTAGGAGCCTATTACTTAAATAACCAGTTTTTTCATATATATGATTACATTTTCTTTTTATATCGATCCGATATGGATTGAAGAATATTGAAAATAATATTCTAATAAATCTCAAGAAATTCCTCTTCGTTTTATTTTGTTTTTTTTCTTTTATTCAAAAGATTCTCTATTACATCTTCATCAAAAAGATTTACATCTCGATAAGATTTAAATATTTTTTCCCTCTCAGTTGACGATACAGTATCGAGCAATACCTTCAATCCATTTATAGAGCCTTCATCACCTTTTAAAACCTCTCTAATAATGCTCTGATATAAATTTTCCCACTTATAAGGCTCTTTTTCAAAAAGATATTTTGCCTTGCTTTCATGATTAATTTTTAATAGCCTTTGTCTTTCATCTAGATCATTCTGCTCTGATTGCCAATAATCATGCAAGGGGGAAGTCCTTTTAATCAAAGCAAAGTTATTCATTAGAATTCAAGCATTCGATAAATGATCACTTTCTATAATCCTAAAATATCCATCAATATATACCAAGTATTATCTATCATCGATTCCTGTTTTAAATATTTAGTAGCTTAGGCGAACCAACCTTGAACTAAATCTATAACACTTACAATCAGTCCAAAAGCAATAACAGGCGGAGATACCCATCGAATCATAAATTTAAGGTACCTGCGCACGCCTTGATCTGAATTAGAGCTGGCTAAGTCTTGATCATATTTGGATGGTATAAACCATCCCATCAATATAGATATCAAGAAGCCTCCTAAAATCAAGAAGACATTAAATACTGCATCCATATTGCCTAAAAAATTTAATGAAATTGCCGAAGGTACTCCTAGTAAAAAGACAAAAAATGTTGATATCCAAACTGCCTTCCTTCTAGTCCAACCAAGTCTATCAATCATTGAAGATACAGGAACTTCCAGGAGAGATATAGATGAAGTTATGGCTGCGAGAAAGGCTAGCCCAAAGAAAACAGCAGCTAATAGTCGACCGATCAAGCCAAGATTTGCGAAGCCCGTTGGTAAAGCGATAAATAATGCGCCGACTGTTGACTCACTTATCACATCTTTAAGCCCAAAGCTCATAACTATGGGGAAAGTAATCATCCCTGCAAGCAGGCCTACCCCAGTATCAAAAGAAGCTACACCTAAAGCTTCTTTGGGTAATTTATTGTTTTTGTCAAGGTAAGAGGAATATGCCACCATTATTCCTATTCCAAGGCTTAAAGAAAAGAAAGCTTGAGTAAAGGCATTCCTAATAGTTGTCTTATCTAATAATTGAGAGGGATCCCATTTGAATAGAAATGAAGTGTAACCTTCCCAAGAACCTGAAAGTGTGGTTGCCCAAATAGCAAGAATCAAAAGTAATACAAAAAGTAGTGGCATAGCCCAACGAGTCAAGCGTTCAATCCCGCCTCTCACTCCAGCTGCTACTACTGATCCAGTAAGAACCAAGCTTATTATTTGCCCTACAAAGACACTGTTTCCACTGCTAATTCTTCCAAAGAAATCACTAGCCTCAACCATATCTACTGGAAGTCCTATAAACAAAGAATGGAAAAAGGTATCAGCTGTCCAGCCCATAATCACAGCGTAAAAGGAAAGTATTCCACAGGATGAAATAGCAAAAAGCCACCCCAATGGCTTCCAACTCTCACCAGCAGCTTGGACTGGCGCAAGGAAAGGACTACTTGCGGTACTTCGCCCAAGAACCATCTCGCCAACCAATACTGGTAGACATACCACTAGAACAACCAAGATATAAAGCAATAGGAATGCAAGCCCCCCACCCTGAGAAGACCTATAAGCAAATCCCCAAAGATTGCCTAAACCAACTGCACTGCCTGCAGCCGCAAGCACAAAACCTAAGCCAGAGCGCCACTTCTCTCTAGTTTGCATAAATCAGGTGTATTCCTAAAATTTGATTATGGGTACTAAACAGATGGAGTTCAAGAATATTTAAATCTTGTAAGAACTGATCAATCAAAGAAAAATCTGATCTCCTTTTCTTTTAAACCTTCCCAGCCTGCCTTCAAAAGAAATTCATTAAGATCCTTTGCACTGAAATGCTTTGCTCCAGTTCTAACAATCCTATTTCTCATTGATTTTTGAACGCCACTCCTTTTTCTTTTTTTTTCTTTATCCATGACTCTTTTATAGAGTTTAAGCATTTCTTCTGGTATTTGGGTGCCATCAAGATCAATCCCTGCCTCAATAGCTTTATCTATAATGTCTGGTCCAAATAAGTCCATGAGCAATGAAAATAAATAATTATCTAACCAACTATTGAAAGCGTTAAGTTAGCAGCCAATCCATTTGACTTAATATATTCCTGAAAAACATCTGAATCAAAGGCTTTTTGGGCAGCCGCTTTAGATTCAAATTCCACAATCACCCCCAACTGACCACCATCCCATTGGTTCAAATCAGAATTTTGATTTATATCTTTTGCAATAATTACGCCTCCAACCGAAAGCAGCCAAGGTATAACTGTTTGCAGATATTCAATGAACAAGTCAGTGCTTGCAATTGTTGCTTGCTTGATCCAGTAGCCCTTGGACACAGAAAATAAAGAAAAGTTTAAGAAGTATCGCACACCGTGCCCTGATTTGATGATGTGCGACAAATTAAACTTTATAAAATTAATCTCGCCAAAGCTTTTTAAACTTTTTGCAACCAAAAAGAATATCAAGCCATCAGAAGAGTTAAAAGGCTCATATTCTCGCTAAGCATTTGATTGATTTAATAATGATTGATTCCGAAATTGACTCCTTGAAAGATCTAAATAATTTCCGTTCAGCACCAAGGTTGAGCATAAATCAATCAAAAAGATTGCTAAAAGAGCTCGCTGGTTATATTGACAACGCTGATTGGTTAACGACTGGCATTATGGCTCCATCTAGTGAAGTTGCTATCAAGGTTATTCGAGAAATAGAGTCATTTTTTAGTTGGTCGAAGATGAACTTAGCTACAAAGCCTAATGATGCTGGACCTGTTTTTCTTAAAGCAAATCAAAATACTGGTGATATTCATATACGTATTGAACATGGTCTAGGTGAGGGTATTCTGATGAGTTGTCAACACTTGGATGAGCAGAAAGATGCTGATACTTTTGGCCCTTTCCCTTTAGATTTCTTCAAAGAAAACAATAATCCTTGAGAAATGTCCTATTAGTAAATTAAATAATCAATTTATTTAATACTTTTTAAGATTGATAATAGGGTCTAACTAATATTTAACTCTGCCAACATTAGACAAAACATCTTCTAACAATCTTCTTAAAGCTAAGAGTTGATTTTTACTTCCTAAAGCTATAAGTAATTGTCCAGGCCCTATTTCAACATCCCCGCTTGGATTAGTATTCAAACTTGTTCCGTCACGAATAGCCAAGACCATTGCTCCGCTTTTACTACCTAGTTCAAGCCCAGCCAAAGTAGGGTTGTTTAAATGTTTAAACTTATTTAGATCACTACTGAGCAAAAACTCCTCTATCTCACATTGTGATCCCGCCAAGAGATCCAAAAAATCAACTGCAATAGGACGTAATGCAGTTGCTGCCATTGTTCTGCCAGCAGCTACATAGGGGCTAACAACTACACTTGCCCCTGCCAACTTCAATTTATTTGCAGCTTCTTCACTTTCTGCTCTTGCTATTAGTCGACATTGAGAATTCAATCCTCGTGCACTTAAAACCACATAAAGATTTGCAGCATCACTTGGCAGGGTTACGACTAAACTTCTACATTTTTGGATTCCAGCCAATATCAATGTCTCATCTAATGTCGCATCAGCCAATAAAACATTAAATCCTTTTGCCTCTGCCGCTTTTTGACTAGATTCATTCGCTTCGACAATCAATACTTGGACCCCTTCATATTGAAGTTCTTCAGCAATTTCTTTTCCAATTCGACCAAATCCACAAAGGATTACATGATCTTCCATACTCCTTAATCTTCGACGAAATCTAAGCTCACTCATTCTACGAAAATAACCCGACTCAAAAAGCCGAATAAATCTTTGCAGCGTTAACTGAACAACAACCAAGCCTCCTCCAATGATTAATATTGTAACTACTCGCCCTGCTGCACTAAGCGGTTCAACTTCACCAAAGCCAATTGTGCTAATTGTAATAAGAACCATCCACAGGCAATCACCCCAATCCCATCCTTCTGTGATGCGATAGCCACATGCTCCAAGCAGGAACAAAGCCATCAATGAGAGTAATGGGCCTAACCATGGCTTAGCCAAATCTCGAAATAAAACCTTCTGATCAATTATTCGCCTCATAAAAATCTGGTAACCATAATCAGTAAATTAGCCTTAAAGCCTTTCACTATTCTTTAAATATAATGCTAAATAAATAAAGAAATAGCAAAAGGCATTAATATGCTAATGAACTAAATCGATTTATAGAAAATTTTAAACATTAATATCTAACTATGAATGGCTTTGGAGAAAAAAAAATTTCAAATAAAAAGAAATTCCACAATCAGCTATCAGAAGTCCAGATTAATCAATTAATGACTGGAGCAATAAGGCATCTTTCTTCCGGTAATTTTGTTGACGCAGAGGCTTGCTATATGAAATTAATCAATGCAGGTTTTAAAGATCCTAGAGTCTACTCAAATATCGGTGCTATATATAAACAAAGAAATAATCTTGACAAAGCATGTTTTTACTTAAAAAAAGCAGTCACCTTATTCCCAGAATACGCTGATGCTTATTCTAATTTAGCATTAATCCTAAAAGAGAAAGGTGAATTAAAAGAAGCAGAGTTATATGCTAGAAAAGCGATCTCATTGAAACCTAATTTATGTGATGCATATTTAATCCTAGGTGGAATTTTACAAGATCAAGGAGATCTAGATCAAGCAATACTTTGTACAAGAAAGGCAATTATATTGGACCCTAATTTGGCAAGTTCACATCTCAACCTTGGTGTATTGCTAAAAGAAAAAGGCAATTTAAAAGAAGCTGAAGATGCCACTAGAAAAGCAATATCATTGCAATCAAACTTGGCAAACGCACATCTCAACCTTGGTGTATTGCTAAAAGAAAAAGGCAATTTAAAAGAAGCTGAAGATGCCACTAGAAAAGCAATATCATTGCAATCAAACTTGGCAAACGCACATCTTAATCTTGGAATTTTATTAAAAGACCTTGGAAAGCTAAAAGAAGCAGAAAAAACTTTAATTAAAGCAATACAGATAGACGGCTTGCTCGCACCAGCGTATTACTCATTATCAACATTAACCGATTATTCAAATGAGAGAGAGTTAGAAGATAAACTTTTTAAAATAAATTTAGATAATTTAGATAATTTATCTTTTAAGATAGATTTATGTTTTGCAAGATCTAATATTCTTCATAAGAAAAATCTTTTTTTAGAAAGCTCTGAATATCTCAAAGAAGCCAATAAGATAAAGCTCCAATTATATCCATCTAATGCAAATAAGCAAATTAAAAAGTCTATTGAAATTCTCGATAAATATAAAGACTATCAAGAAGACATACCAGTAACAAGTCCAGTTTCGAATTGCATTTTCATTGTAGGAATGCCTCGCTCTGGTTCTACATTATTAGAGTCTATTCTAAGTATGAAAGAAAAAGTTGTTGACTTAGGAGAAACAGTTATTTTTGAACAAGCCTTTTCTGAATGGAATATGCAAGACAAGCAATCCAAGGGGAAGAGTCTTTTTGAAATCTATTATGAAAAAAGGTCTTCTTTTGCAGAAAAGGAATGCATAACAACAGATAAGAATTTGTATAACTATATGTATTCTGGTTTTATAGCTAGTCAATTCCCAGCAGCTAAGATTATTCATTGTTATAGGAATCCTCTTGATAATATTCTTTCTATGTATAGAGCAAATTTTGCAAAAGGAAATTATTACTCTTCATCAATATTAGATTGCTCAAAAGTTCTTTCAAATCATATTTATCTAATGAATTATTATAAGAAATTATACCCAGAAAAGATTTATAGCCTAGATTATGATCAATTGGTTATTTCACCAAAAGATCAAATCAGGTCTCTAATAAATTGGTTGGGATGGGAATGGGAAGAATTATATTTATCACCTGACAAAAGTAATAGAGCAGTTAGTACAGCAAGCAATGTGCAAGTAAGGTATCCTATTAATAATAAATCTCTTTATGGCTGGAAGAAATATACAGAGCTTTTAAAACCAGCAATAGATTATTTAGACCAAAAAATCATTTAGTTGCCTCCAAAAGACATAAGGTTTATTTTTTTTAAGCTTTTCATAGCTCAGTTAAAAATTTAACGACTTTTTATTCGCTACAGACGACAACCAAGTCGAATCAATCCTCTATCCAAAAGCCTTCCTAATTTAATTGCGGTTGCTTCTTCTATTCTGGAAAAATCACCTTGATGACTCGCCACCCAAGCCATTTCTTCATTAGTAATAATCCCTGTTTTAAGAGATTCTAGAAAAAGCAATCCAAGATTCATGGCAAAAGTTCGAAATAAGAAGGGGCTTAAAGCCCCCATCTGATGACCGAACAATCCCCATCACCCGGCCATTAATTCAACACTAATCACTGTCAAGCGATTTGTCATCTGAAGATACACACTACTTATAGTGTTGCAATGATCAAGTCCAAGAAAAAACGCTACTTATAGGGCCGAGAATCGAAATCTAAAGGTGCTCTCCACTTTCAGAGGAAAGACCTTTCTGATGAGCGCTGAAATTTTTAAATATCTACAATAAGAAGAAGTCGATACTGCCTTGCGAGCAGTCATCGGTCCTGATAGAAAGATCCATTCCCTCCATTTAATGAAAGAAAGAAATATATGATTGTTCAGTTAATCTCGATAGCCGATCGATCTCAAGGTGTAGATCCAGCATCGACGCTAGGTCTACTTATCATTAGTTTTGGAATTATTTTTACGATCGGCTTACCTCTTTTATTAATTCTTAAAGGCAAGAAAGAATAAGGTTTGCAAACTTTTTGGTAATACTGGACTTTGCCTTTAGAAGACTTAGCAATCGATCGCGAAAGGAGATAGTTAAATAGTTGAAGATCTTAGCTAATGTATATGCAATACATATCCCTTAAGGTCTTTAAACCTTTCCAAGAAATTTTCGTCAAATGCGGGTGTAGTTCAGTGGTAGAACGTCAGCTTCCCAAGCTGAATGTCGCCAGTTCAAATCTGGTCATCCGCTTTAGGGCTTATATAAAAATAAGTCTTGATTGAGTTTATGCTGATGACCTAGGTTAAAGTGACAGTATTAGTTAAATAGACTCTTTGCTTTAATTGATTGGTATATAACATCATTTTGCTGTATTAATCTTCTAATGAGGGTTTCACTTGACGATTCTTTTTTTTATTACTCCTCTGTTTTTTTAAATCAAGCCTTCGTTTCTTGGAAGCAAGTGATGGTTTAGTTTGTTTCCTTAATTTTTTAGGCGGCTTCAAAGTAGATCTAAGCAAATTTGCCAATCGAAATAGTGCTAATCTTCTATTCTGGTATTGATTTCTACTATCTTTAGCAACTACACGAATACAGTCCTTAACAATATGTTTTTTTAATAGTTCTCGCAGTATATATTTTTGAAATTTACTAAGAACATTTGATTGTTCGATATGAAAAATAAGTTCTACTTTGCTATCAGTCTTATTTACATTTTGCCCACCTGGGCCTGATGAGCGTGAGAATCGCCATTGGAGCTCCCTAGATGGAATAACTAATCTTGAATTTACAGTTAAGTTCACCGTGAAAAGTTTTTATATGATTTATTCCCATGGCTGTTTAACTGGGTCGCTAGCCCTACTCTCACGAATAAAGCCACTAAACCAAAGCCAAATGTAATAAGCACCAGAAATCCCTAGAAAAACTAGTGCGCCAATCATTAACTTGTCTTGGAAATCCACGAAATCTTCTTTTGATCACTATAAATAATGATAGGCCTTACAAATTGAATCCATAAATAAAAGCTTAATGAAATAAAAAATAAACGCAAAATTTATTAGAAGAGCCTAAAATTTAAATAATTAATCTTGCAGAATGGAACATAAGCTTGTTTTCATTTACGACGGGGAGTGTCCATTCTGTAATCATTTTGCAGAATTGCTTGAACTAAAAAGTAACTTGCCCAATATTTCATTTCTAAATGGAAGGGACTATCTCACCAAAATGAATAATTTATATGCAAAAGGCTATGACTTAGATAAAGGTGCAATTCTGATTAAGGACGATGAAATTCTCCATGGAGCAAGTGCCATTAGTTGGATTTGTTCTCAACTTAAGAATCCTTCAGATACAATGCTAGAAATTATTAGAGCTGTTTTTTCATCGCCTAAAAGGACATTTTTTTTGTTCCCTATTTTGATTTGGTCTAGAAGAGTTGCACTTTTTTTGAAAGGGGTTCCAAATAAGTTGATTTCTAAAGCTTAATGAAGAGCCAATCTCAATACGCCTTTTTGATTAGCCCATAGCAATATTTTCCTTTTCTAGTTCAATAGGGTCATTGAGCTTGCAATCATGCTCTACAATCTCTCCAGAGGGTAAACGCTGCGAAAATCTAGGTGTGTCTTTGAATAATCCATGTTCTTTATCTTGATAACTCCACAACCATTTTTTATCAGTAAAACTAATCTCTCCTGCTTGAAATGAAATAGGAAGCATAAGATTGATTTTTTTCCACTCAAGAACTACAAAGGCTCCCTCGTCAATTGATTCCAGATCACTTGTTAGAGCAAAATCCCCATTTAAATTATTTCTAATAGTCGCAGTAAGCATCTCACCATCACAATAAAAGGTTGTTGATGGTGTAATCGAAAGGAAAAAGCTAAGTACAAAAGAAAATATGTTTATCAATTTATCTTGAGCTAAGAGAACTTAAATATAGCTTAAAACAAATCAAGCAAATTCATATATTAATCTAATGTTTTGGCTGAAATAAGTCAGTTGCAGTAATTGTACTGCGAGTTGATTTAGAATCATTTAAAGAGTTTTGATTAGTAAGAATAGTGCTATTTTCTATTATGGGTGAATCAATCTTAACTGACTCATCTTTAAGAGTAGTTGCACTGGATACTAAAGAATCAATATTTTCTTCAACTGGTACAGGTTTAGGAATCAACTCAACAAAATTACTAATCGATGAGAATTTGCCATGAGAGAAAGCACGTGGTGTAAATGCAAAAATTGATGCGACAAAAATAATAACTAAAAGAAGTGATGCAAGTTGAATAATTGGCTGCCAATAAAAGGATACTTTTAATAACTGATCGAAGTTAGTGGGAGAGTTTTGTTTATTAGAGCCCCACTCTAAATAAACATCATCAGTTACCCAACCTTTATTTGCTGAGCGGTAAGGGGACTCAGACCTAGCAAACTCGATAATTTCTTTAAGTCTTTCTCGTAGCACTGATTGATCCATTCAAAATCAAACACCATTCAAGCACCCAAAAGCACTTGCTATTTGACTGGCAACAACTCGCCATAAAAAAAGAGAGTTTGAAATGCTCCTATTTCAATCACCTTGCAATAAAAGCAAAAGCAGTCATCAAAATTGCTGAAGCAAAAACCCCTATCGATACAAGGCCAATCACCTTGCCTGTATCTAAATAAACAGAAATCTTCAAAAGCTCATTCTTTTCTTCTCTCTTCTTTTCAGAAACCGTTTTTAATTTCTGTATTGGCTTTTGTTGAGCATTTGAAGCCGCTTTCTTATCTGCAGCGGCTTTCTTGGCGGCAGCGGCTTTCTTATCTGCAGCTGCCTTCTTATCTGCAGCTGCTTTCTTATCTGCAGCGGCTTTCTTGGCGGCAGCGGCTTGCCTTTCTGCAGCGGCTTTCTTATCTGCAGCTGCCTTCTTATCTGCAGCGGCTTTCTTGGCGGCAGCGGCTTGCCTTTCTGCAGCGGCTTTCTTATCTGCAGCTGCCTTCTTGGCGGCAGCGGCTTTCTTATCTGCAGCGGCTTGCCTTTCTGCAGCGGCTTTCTTATCTGCAGCTGCCTTCTTGGCGGCAGCGGCTTGCCTTTCTGCAGCTGCTTTCTTGGCGGCAGCGGCTTGCCTTTCTGCAGCTGCTTTCTTATCTGCAGCAGCTTTCTTGGCGGCAGCGGCTTGCCTTTCTGCAGCTGCTTTCTTATCTGCAGCGGCTTTCTTGGCGGCAGCGGCTTGCCTTTCTGCAGCTGCTTTCTTATCTGCAGCGGCTTTCTTGGCGGCAGCGGCTTGCCTTTCTGCAGCTGCCTTCTTGGCGGCAGCGGCTTGCCTTTCTGCAGCTGCCTTCTTGGCGGCAGCGGCTTTCTTGGCGGCAGCGGCTTGCCTTTCTGCAGCTGCTTTCTTATCTGCAGCAGCTTTCTTGGCGGCAGCGGCTTTCTTATCTGCAGCGGCTTGCCTTTCTGCAGCGGCTTTCTTATCTGCAGCTGCCTTCTTGGCGGCAGCGGCTTGCCTTTCTGCAGCTGCCTTCTTGGCGGCAGCGGCTTGCCTTTCTGCAGCGGCTTTCTTATCTGCAGCTGCCTTCTTGGCGGCAGCGGCTTGCCTTTCTGCAGCTGCTTTCTTATCTGCAGCGGCTTTCTTGGCGGCAGCGGCTTGCCTTTCTGCAGCTGCCTTCTTGGCGGCAGCGGCTTGCCTTTCTGCAGCTGCCTTCTTGGCGGCAGCGGCTTGTTTATCAACTCCTTGTTTGCTTGCTGCCACTTGTAAGTCCATATTGTATGTATTGATTTATTCAAGCACTCTTATCGTTTCTAAAAGGCCTTCTCTTTTAAAGGTAAATCAACTGCATTGATAGCTTTAAATTCATCAAGTTTCAACCTTTAGCAACTATATGAAGGATCAATCAATTGAGAAAGAGAGCGACTTTAAGCCACCAGGCTTGAAAACGCTAATTTACTAAACAATGTCAAATTGGATCAGTATACGCGAACCCAATTAACAAGTAGATACAAATTAATTAGATATTTATTAAATAGTCAATCAACTTATCAGGATAGATTAAGATATAATCCCCCCCTTAAATAACAAGGGTCAGCATATCAAGAGTAGCACTAACGAACCTTCAAGATTTTATCGATACTTTTTTATAGTTATAAAAACTTTCTATTTGCTTATTTAAAGAGAAAAGCATAGAGTTGATGGTTCTAAGCTCTCTCTCTAATTGAATTTTTTTATGTTGCAAAATTGAAAGTCTTCTTTTAACCTCAAGTTGTCGCCTCTTTCGATATCCATCTTTCTGCAAATGAGAATTTTTTAGTTCACAATTGCCATCGCTGGAATAATGATTAATCATTTGGGTTATCCTTTATTTTTTTTATAATTAAGACCTAAATACCAAGCCCCTCCTAACTACTTGGACTTATTTATTAGGGTGATTTACCCAGGGTCCTATTAGATATGTAATCAAAACCTGGACTGTTGTAAATCCGTCTTTACGCTCGAGTATTTCAACCTCGGTTTTTCTTACCAGGTGATTATTACCTAGCATTTACTCCTATAACAAGGAAATATGAATTTCAAATGCCTATCTTTTCGCCTTTTACATCAAGGTCTCTGCCGGTTAGGAAAAGTACTTTTTAGTCCTGTCTTCCAAATCTAAAACCAGATCCAAGGATTACAGAAGAGTAGATCTCATAGAAATTGAGATAAGTATTACAAATATTACAATGACAACAAGGTCTTGCTAAGTATTATTAGATAAGTTTATTACCATGATTTTGAAGACTATTCCATATCTAAAGGGTACAAAAGACTACAGTGCGATCAACTTAAATCAACTGAAGATAGTTGGAGCATTAATTCATGAAGCGAGGCAACAACAGAATATTTCCATTGAAGCTCTTTCTGAAGATTTAAGAATTAATAAAGAAAAGCTTGTTGCAATAGAGAGTGCCCAGCTCGATTTATTGCCAGAAAGAGTCTTAATAATAGGGATGACAAAGAGAATAGCTGAAAGATTAAAACTAAGCAGTGATGATCTTATTAGCAAATTGAAAGACAATCCTTCACAGGAAAATGAAGAGTTGCCAACTCAAATTGAAAAGTCTATATATCAAAATGTCGTTGATTTTATTAAGATTTCAAAAGATGTCTTAATGAACTTTTTATACAAACAAACCTCTAAAGATAGAAACGGCCTGATAAACATATCTGAGTCAAATAAACCAATTGATAACTGGGAAGAGAAAGTAATTGCAGTTGAGCTTAAGGCTAAAGAAGCAAAAAGAAAGTGGGAAGAGAAAAAAGCTGCTCAATCCCTAACATTAAAAAAAGAGAATGAAGTCACTCAAGATATCAAGAGTATTGATGACCTAGAAAAGCCTATAAAGACGAATGGGAAAGAAGATCTTAAAGCAAACCCTGATCTAAAAGGCTCTATAGAAGAAGAAGAAAATAGCCAAGGCATTGAAACAAACCCTGATCTAAAAGGCTCTATAGAAGAAGAAGAAAATAGCCAAGGCATTGAAACAAATGCTGGTCTAAAAGACTCTATAGAAGAAGAAAATAGCCAAGATATTAAAACAAATGCTGATCTAAAAGACTCTATAGAAGAAGAAAACAATAACAATGAATCTTCTTTGAAAACATTAATAGTTTCGGGAGGTCAAGTAATAGAGAAAATTTTCACACAACCAAATGGTGAAAATATAAGTGTCAAAAAGAAAGATTAAATTAAGTCCCTTACTAAAAATTAGCAAGTCAAGGCACTAGGATTAATAAATTACTGATTTACTAATTCTTAAGTAATGCTTACCAAGGGAGTTCTTCCCCATTTGAATGCCAAAAAGTTCCTGAATTATCAAGTGTCAATGAATCAATCCTTGAAAGAAGGCCAATTACAGATTCCTGAGGTGACACCCCATTGGGAGTAAAACCTGTCATTCGAGTACTTACCAATCCAGGGTGCAAGAGAGCAACAGCTATGCCATTTGGCTTTAAGTCAATAGATAAAGATTTGCCAGCCATACAAAGCGCAACTTTGGACATCCTGTATCCATAAGAGCCCCCTGAAGTATTGTCATCTATAGATCCCATTCGACTTGTCATAAAGACAACTTTTGAACCTTTACTCATATTTTCAAGAAATGCATGAGTAAAACATAAAGGGCTCAATGCATTAACTTCAAATTGGCGGGTAACACTTTGTGGGTCAAGATTTGACAAAGAATTAAACTCTGCTATCCCAGCATTTTGAATTAATATGTCTATATTAATACCTTCTAATTTTTTCTTAAGCGTTAGAACTGATGCACCTGAAGTTATATCAACTCCAGATTCAACTCTTACACCAAGATCATCTAAATCTGCAGATGAAGTCCTGCATGTTGCAATAACATTATCTCCTCTTTTTTTCAACTGCCGACAGTACTCTAATCCAAGTCCTCGGTTAGAGCCTGTTATTAAGTAAGTAGACAAGGTGGCATTGCAGTTGACTAGACTTTAATTGAACTTAAGTAATGATGGATAATAATAATTAGTAACTTTACTAATTAGGTTTTAAATAATTAATTAATACTTCAAATTTTAGAAAGGCAAATCAAACATTCTCTCTAAGCCTACAAAGCTGCGCTTTAGGGAACTCGCAAAAAAAAACCCCGTCCTAAGACGGGGTCACACTATTGCTAAATAGTAGTTTCTAAGTTGATGGTGCAGACCTTAGTTTTGCTCCAATATCCTTGAAATTGAAGCCCATTGCACGAAGTGCATGCCAAAGGTGTCCTTGCAATGCAAAGAATCCTGCAATGTAATGGAAGTTTGCAGTCCAACAACGTCCAGAATGACCCAATGGAGCTATTCCATTGCTGTAATCAATAGAATCAACAAAAGCTGGCGCTACTACAAATGCACGGTTCAAAGGTTCTCCATAGAACTCAACAGGAAAAACAGTCGTGTTTTGTGAAACCCAGAAAGAAGCAACAATAGCCATCCAACCTATACCAGCAAGACTGAAAGAAAGAATGCCTTCAGCAGAAAGTAAACCTGCACCCTTGAGTTTGTCGTAAGAACCAAGGCGCTTGTCTTCCCATTTTGTTGAACCAGCTATTGCATGAAAACAACCACCAATAATCTCAACAAATGCTAAGAAGGCATGACCTCCCATAACATCTTCAAGGCTGTCGATGGTTAAGAAATTAACCTGTCTTTCCCAAATCATTGATAAGTCAAGATTGTAATTGACTTGTCTTACTGCGCCAATTGCAGGGTCATATATTCCATGAATCCTTGCCCATTCAACAAACCAAGCACAAGCAATCCCAAATAGAATTAAGTGGTGACCAAGAATAAAAGTTTGATTATCTGGGTTATCCCATTCTAGTTTGAACTTTCTTGCTTGAGCCACACTGCTTTTCTGCATGTCATCTGGGAAATAAATGGCATGCATTAAGCCACCAGCTCCATAAACCATGGAGAGGATGAGATGAACAATTGCAATAGTTAATACTCCTGCACCAGTCCAAACTCCTGCTTCGTCAAAACCAATACCTATAGATGCCAAGTGGGGAAGGAAGATAAGCCCTTGGTCACCCATAGGTAAAGAGGGGTCAAAACGTGATAGTTCAAAAAGTGTGTTTGAACCAGCCCCAAAAGCGATCATGCCTGTATGCGCTGCATGCGAGGCAATAAATCGACCAGATCGGTTGGTAACAGAAGCATTACCAGCCCAATAGTCATAAGTGACATCTGGATTACCGTAGGTCTGCATAATTTTTTTGAGCGAAAAAATGCGCTAATCAAACGAACATTACATGTAGTTTCTTCTATTTGGACGGAATACTTAAAGGTTTTTATTTGTTTGTCAATGTATCTAGTTCTTTTCCCATCCGAAAAGCTGATGTAAAGTCACTCAACGCGGGTTTGGCAAAGGAGCCCACCTGGGTTATCTATAAAACAAAATTCCTATCCAATTCAATGATTGATCCAACTCACTTCCTTGATTTCGCGACACAGCTACCTCACCCATCTGACATAGGCCTAATCAAGCCATCATCAGGATTTAATCTTGGGGCAGCGCTTGCTGGATTAGGAGCCTTTTTTGGCGCTTCGCAATTTTTCTATTACGCCCAGCAAGAAGACAATTAATTTAATTTCATCAACTAAAGTAATTAGGCAGAAGATTCCTACCTAAAGGGTTGAAAGCTGAGAATTATTCTCAGCTTTTTTACTGAGTAGAAAATATTCTAAGGAGTTTTAAAGCGCAAAGGAAATATTCTACTGAGCTATTCAATGTATTAGATCAAATCTAATAAGAGGAGACTTCTATTAGCAGCAAAAATGAATTATCAACTCTTACTAGAATATTATTCCTCAGGAACAAATTTCACTTTGCAAGAGATAGATCTTTTAGATATAGAGCTCTATTCTCAATTGGAAAGCATAAAAGTATCCTCATCTCAAGGTTGTCTTGAAGTGGCTCCAGATCATATATCTAAGGCTTGTAGTGTTTGCAGAGGTAGTCTCTGGATTACCTGCCTAGCTGCTGTCTTAGATAAAATCAAGCCTCCTTCTTTAGGAACTCAAGCAAGAGGGTCAAAGGTATTTGATGAATTAATCAAAAATGGCTATTTGGCTATTGATTAAGTCAAATTTATATTTATAAGCATTTAGCAAAAATTTTATATACAACAGTCTTAGAATATTATAATTCTATTAAATCAAATAAATGGAGAAAAGAAATCTAAAAAGGATCATTCAGGATCTTGAGAATTTACTAAACGAATTAAAGAGCGAAGTTTACTCAGACAAAGAAGCTTATGTTCATCCATGGTATGAGCAAACAGGTAATTCACCCCAACGAATTCACTCGCAGGATGACGATGGATATGCTGACTGAATCAAACTGGCAAGACTGAGAATAATCAGTGGCCTAGCTTCAAGGCATCAATGGAATATTACTAGTTTGATATCCTGATAAAGAAAAAATAATAGTTAATACAATAGTATTTTCATCAAAACTGGGCTTAAAACAGTCGGAATCTATGAACTACCAATGTCGGGATTGCATCTATATCTACAAAGGAGAGAATGGAGATCCCATACACGGAATTCCGGCAGGAACTAAATTTGAAGACTTACCTTTGGATTGGAAATGTCCTATTTGTGGAGCAATGAAAGAAAGGTTTAAATCGCTTTGATGGTAATTATACGAAAGCTTTAGCAAAATTTCGTAATGATAGAAAGTCCACGAAAAGAGTTCATGCAAAAATTCTTTTACTTATCCAAAAAGTATCAGGAGAACACACCTTCACACATAATTGCAGAAATTCTGCGAGATTATGCAGAAAGGTTGGATGGATACCATGTCCTTACTCAAAACTATTGCCATTTGTTTAATTATTGGTTGGCTACTCTCAAAAGGAATGCTTTTCCTTATAGCTCAGTTAGGGTAAAGGTATAGGAGAATCGAGTTCCAAAAGCAACTTTAACTTCAAAATCTTGCGCTGAGAAAGAAATTGGCTGCTTAATCAATCAGCCCTTGCTAGAAATTAATTAGATACTGTCTTCCCATGGAGCATAACTATCTCATGAATCTTGCTGTCCCTTTAGTTGGTATAGCACCTCTTTTCATATTCTTTATTCTCAGGCCAAAGAAGAAAACCACTAAAAAGTGGACAAGACCCGTTTCCTAAGACAGGTTCCGCTGACTAGAGTGGATAGATTTATATAAAGAGTAAAAGTAAATCCAGAAGAGAAGAACTGGGGAATACTTTCAAGATTATTGCCTTATCAATCACGTTTATGTTGAATACGATTATTTTGATTTGGTACTTTTTCTTCTCAAGGCTAATCAAATAAACTGCATCGCTTAGTTATAAGGTGCAGTATTTAATAGATAAAGCTCAAACTAAAAAGTCAGGCCTATGGGAGAAGCAAAAAGAAGACAAGACCAAGGATTGGCACCTAAAAATCCCAATAAGGATTTAAGACCAAAAGCACCAGGTCTATTAATCAAGTTTCCCAGACTGCCTTTGTACTTAGGGGTGCTTTTAGCTATTTATCTCATTTTCGATTGGATCAAATTAAATTCAGCTGTCCAATAAAAAACCATCATCAGCAATAAACGAAGCTTGTAGGGATGTAGAAACCTCTCATCAACTAGATTCACAAATCATAAAGTCATTCCTAGAAGTTGAAGGCGAATAAAATTTCCAATGAAAGTTATCTAGGTCTCATCCCTCTAAGGACAACTAGAGTAATAAAATCTTCTTTTCAAAAGCCTTGAGTGTCTAGCTTTGATGGGTCAACTAAGTCTCCTATCTCTTATTACATTGCGAAGACTGGCAATATCCAGACAATCTATTAACCTTGTTTTAAAAGATTTATGGTAATGAAAACAAGTAATTATCAAAAGAACGATTCTTTTCAAAAGGCAACCGCTCTCGCAAAAAAATTGACGGCGTTTTTCAAATTGAAGGATTCAAAAGTTGGTTTCTTTTCTGGAAAAGACTCTAAAAGTAAAGACCCGATAGCAAAGGATATGGAGAGAGGCGAATGGGATAAAAAAGTTCTTGAAAGACAATTAAAGACTCAAGAAGCTAAGAAAGCTTGGGAGCAAAAAAAAGTTCAATCTATTCAAGAACCTTCTCAAGATATCAACTCCATTGAAGTTCTTGAAGAGCAAAGCCCATTAAGAGAAAAAAAAGCTGCTGAAGAGAAAAAAGCTGCTGAAGAGAAAAAAGCTGCTGAAGAGAAAAAAGCTGCTGAAGAGAAAAAAGCTGCTGAAGAGAAAAAAGCTGCTGAAGAGAAAAAAGTTGCTGAAAAAAGCAAAACAACTCTAAACAATGCCACAAGTTCATCGTTAGGAATCTTGAAGGTATCGGGTGAAAAGGTTTTTGAAAAGATTTACAGAATGCAGATGCTGCCGAAATCTGGAAATGCGATGGGTTCATCTCTAGAAACCTTAAAAACTTCTGGCAGTCAATTCTTCAACAAATTATCTAAGCTACCCAACTCAAGTAATGCTAGGGAAAAGACTCTTGAAGCCCTGAAAGTTTCAGGTAATAAAATCTTTGAAAAAATTCCAAAAATGCCTAAGTCAAGTCATGCAACGGGTTCATCCATGGAGGTCTTAAAGACGTCTGGAAGTAAAATCTTTGAAAAGTTATCGAAGATCCCCAAATCAAGTCATGCCATGGGATCCCCGCTAGGAAACTTAAATGATTCTGAAAGTCAATCGTAATTCTTACTTATGGCGAGACCTATGTTTTTAGATATAACAAATACAAGTTGCAAGGTTTTGCATGTCAACTTCTAGCCTAAAAATTGTTGATAATGAAAAAATGATAGAGCTCACTCCATATATATATAGAGAATTACTCACCTATAATCCTCAAAGGACCAGCTACCTTAGTGATTCTATTTATTTATCTACTTACCGAATGAGCCATCATAAAAGGAAAGCTGCCTAACATCACTATTTTATTTTTCGTACAAAAAAAAGATTTTAGAAAGGTAACTCTTTAAATATGGAGCTTCTAAAAGGAGCTGCAGGTCTATTAAATAGCAGCTATAAGCGAGCTTGGAGACAAGTAAAAGATCGCCAATAAGAGTCCTAGGAGTGATGTTGACACACCAAACAATGAAGATCGAACCATCGCAACCCATAATGATGGCGACTGGTTTAATGCCAATAAAGTTGATACTGCAATCAAAGCAATCACAAGAATTACTGCAACTACAGCCATGGAACTAACTAGGACAAGAGAGGATTTGTCATTGATGCTGATGAAGAGGTCTGTGGAATGTTTAAAGGGTGCATTTGCTTCACGGTTACATGACATGAGTCCTATAGCTCATGTCATGCGCATTATCCTGCTTAGACAACTACTGACTTGATGAATTGAAACGACTTAAATCAAGATTGTTGGAAAGATAATTGCCTATGAACTCATGACCAGCTTTGTATGGATGAATTACGTCGTGAAACCATCGAATCTCTGGATTTTCATTGTATTCTCTCTTGAATGCTTCATAGATTTCGATATGTCTAATTTCCAGAGTGTTCAAGATCTTAATGATCGCAGATTGCTGCAATTCATCAATAGTTAAATCCGATTCTAATTGCGCCTGAGAAGGGAAAATTATGACTACCAACTTTGCCCCTATTGATTCAGAAAAATTCTTGATGTCCAGCAGATGTTTTTTTGTATAGTGCAAGTCAACTGGCTTGACGTCCTTTAGAAGGTACATACCATTGTTCTCAGTTTTTTTGATTAATCGATTTTTTGCTTCTACTAGAAGATGATAAATCTTGGTCTTCCGCAAAATTCTTTTAACCTTTTCGGAAATCGGGACTTCATTTGTCCTGATTGCCTTAAGGCCAGTGTTTTTGTCAGCTGTTTCATCAAGATAGTTGTATATATTCCAATTTGACAGATTTGGGTCGAAGTATCTGAGATAAATATTCTGAGCTGTGTCGTTCAGGCAATAGCCTAATATGATGAGCTTAGCGTTGAGGTCTGAGTCGTATTTTGACTTCAAAAGCTCATACGCATGTTTTGTGTTGTAAGAGCCAACTCCTAAATTGTAAGTTGTAATACCAGTCTTCTTTTCTAGAACTGCTCCAAATGTTTCTGCTGTTTCAACAGAAGAACCCTCTACGATTGAATCGCCAATTAAAATAATACTTGCATTTGATGTTGTTTCTTTATTGAAACCTCTAAACCCATTTTTATCCGTATCGAATGTGAAGTTATAGTTGTCATTTCCTCGTAAAGTTACTGAAATATTTTTGTGATGATGAAAAACATAAGGCTTATCTCGCTCATCGCTGTAGATTTGATGGTACTCCTTTTTATGTGAGTTTGAGACATATATGAAATCCTTTCGGCGATACGGAGAGACCCCTCTGTGAGTGCTATCGGTATGAGCAATGAAGTTGTTGCCAATGCAAAATTAATCGCTTTGGAAGAAGGTTTCATTGCTCTAGAAGATTGAATAGATAAATGGTGCAACTACTGATCCCTGAGTAATCACAATAAGTGTCCCCATCAGGACGATAGTAATGATCAATGGTGCCAACCAATACTTTTTTCGGACTTTCAAAAAGTCCCAGATGTCCTTAACAAGATCAAGAAATGCTTCCATGCATCAAAAGATGCGGGTGAGGTCGGTGTGGTGGCCTTTTCTATTTTCTCTGTAAGTCTCTTCACCTTTTCGTCGACGTCTTAGTGGATCATGTCCACAAAGTCGCATTACATAAGCAATGGGTTGAAGAACAACAATGAAAACCAATCCAAGGATAATGTGACTGTTAACCCATCCAAGTCCATGCCCAAATACCATCCAACCTTTATATGGATAATAAAGTAGACGAGGTGCAGTCAGTCCCAGAATTATCCCTGGCACGCCTACCCAAAGTGTCCATGCTCTGAATTCATGCCCCACAAAAGCGGGCAGCATCCAACCAATTAGAGCTGGGAATCCGAATCCAATTAGGAAACCGAATTCGCGGAGTTGTTTTGTAGAAATCTTTTCTTTCATGGTCAATCGAGTTCAAACTCCTGCATCCAGGATTCGTCCTTTTCAACTCTGGGTTGTTCAATTTTGAAGAGAATTTGGTTCTCAAGAACCAAGACATCCATCTCTGTTCTCATAAAGCACCTATAGGCGAAACCTATTTTCGCCCTGACTAATGCATATGGAGAAAATGTAGGAGTATTAACTTTCTCGGGTAACTTGTTTACTCTTGAGTTGATCATGAGCCAAAAAGAGATTCTCTTTCACTCTTATTGATGAATATAAAGCTGGCCAAAAGAAAATCCATAAAATATTCCAAATATATTATCTTTGATATGAAGGTTAAGTTTTTGAATGTCTAACGAATCTAATGTAGAGAATAATTTGCAAGGCATTCCTGTCACAATTTTGACAGGGTTCCTTGGAGCAGGTAAAACAACTCTTCTCAATCATATTTTAACTAGTCAAGAAAAACTAAAAACAGCAGTTTTGGTAAATGAGTTTGGCGAAATAGGGATAGACAATGACTTAATTGTGAAAACTGGTGAAGACATTATTGAGCTTACAAATGGATGCATTTGCTGCACAATTAACGGCGAACTATTAGAAGCTATCAATAAAATATTAGATACTAATAAAGATGTTGAATACATAGTAGTTGAGACTACTGGACTAGCGGATCCTTTGCCAGTAGCAATGACAATTAATGATGTCAGGGACAAGCTAAGACTTGACTCTATTATTACATTAATTGATGCAGATAATTTTAATGATGATATTTTAGATAGCCAGATTGCTCGTTCTCAGATTATATATGGGGATATTCTATTGATCAATAAATGTGACCTAGTTTCAGAGGAAAGATTGGCCGATATCGAGTCAAAGTTATCTACAATCAAAACAGATCCAAGACTTCTCAGAAGTATTAATGCGAATGTGCCTTTAGCTTTATTCCTAAGCGTAGGGTTATTCCAGTCAGATCTTATAGCTAACAATCTGACTAAACATGAGCATGAGCATGAGCATGAGCATGAGCATGAGCATGAGCATGAGCATGAGCATGAGCATGGTGAGAATTCTATAGAAGGTTATACTTCATTCTCATTTCAAACGTATCATCCATTTTCTCTAAGAAGTTTTCAGAATTTCTTAGATAATCAATTGCCCTCTACTGTCTATCGAGCCAAAGGTTTACTTTGGTTTACAGAAAGTGAAATAACTCATATATTTCATTTGTCAGGGAAAAGATTCACTCTTGATGATACAGAAAGGGTAGTCAAAAGAGAAAATAAGATTGTTCTTATAGGCAAAGATATTCAACATGAAGAATTAAAAAGACAACTGGAAGCTTGTATAGATTCCAGAAAATAGACTACAGGTTAAAACATAATAATCAAATAAATACTATACCAATTCCCAATACTGTTGTTAGCGTTAATAGCAACGTTTGCAAATTAATCTTCTCTCCTTCGTAACTTGAAAAGAAAAGTGCAATAACTGGGGAAGTGCTTAAAAGGGTCCAACTTAGTCCAATAGGGAGTAATCTGAAAACATTTTGCTGTAACACAATTCCTATATTTGTGCCTATAAATGTTGCATATAAAATATTGAGCTGTCTATGTAAAGGCAATGTTTTAATAGGCTCAATAAAGTTATTACTTAAGAAAGGAAGCATTCCGATAATGCTCCCAAGTAATCTGATTTCCGTCGTTTGAAATGGATTCAGATCAGAAGTAGTAAGCACAAATCTTGACAATGTAGCTGCAATCACAGCACATAATATAGAAAGGAAAGCGTAAGTAAAGCCTTTCTTTTTATCAATATTAGCTTTTCTATCTTGAATACTTTCTGTATTTTGAAGAGCCACTCCTATCAAAGACATACTTACTAGAAGCACACCCAGCCATACTTTCATAGCAAGCATCTCTTTCAAAAGAATTGAGCCTAAAAGCGTCGCAAGAATTGGCGAGATAGCTTCAACAGTAAGTGTCCGACGTGTCCCTAGTTCTTTTAAAGAAATTATATAAAAAGTATCTCCAAGAGAAATTCCAATGATTCCACTTAATAAAAGAATCAATATTTCTTTAAAACTAGATTGAAAGTCGAAAGTTAATATCACTGGGGTGAAAATAACGAAAGCAATTATATTTTTCGTGATGTTTATTTGTGCAGCCGAAAAATATTTAGCCTGCTGTCTCCACAAATAACACGCGTATGTCCAAGAACCAGCTGCTCCTAAGGCAGAAACAATACCTAGCAAAACTTACTTTTCTGAATCTTCAACTTGTTCGGTCTTCTCTTGACTCGTTTGAGTTTTATGTTTGGAATAAGGGCAATCACCATCACCGCCCCAACCCCAAGCGAGTAAAGGGGAAGTACTCATTGAAACCGCAAATGCCAATGTAAGAATTTTTTTCACTAGGGTATTGAAATTTATATCCATCTTAAATAGTTTTCAGAGAAGTCGAGAGTCAACTTTATTTCCATTGATATGGTTGCACTGGCAATGTTTATTATCAAACTCCTAATTGAATTAACCATCAAGGCTTCTGTTCAGAAATAGCAAAACGCCAGAAAAAATAAATGGTTTATTCGATCTATCAATTGGAATTAAAGCTTATTACTCTCAGAGAATTTCCTTGAATGAGTTTATCTGAATAAAATTTCTTATCAATTTTAAACTCAATTCCCATAACTTTTCTCTGAGTTCCATATTTAAAGCTAATGGTGCTACACGACATAATTTTGGATAACCTCTGAAATTAAACCGAGGTCCATATTGTTCACCACTTTTTGCGTTCGGATCAGTTGCAGCAAGAAGTTGAGGAAGAGACCCCATGGCTGAACTCTGGAACATAGGGCCCATTAATTTGTAAGCGAAGCCCTCTTGCCAAGATCCATTAGCGGCTACTGATGCTATCTGCAAGTTTGTTCGAGCTAAGCCTGGATGCGAAGAAAGCGAGGCAACATTGCAATTTGATTTCTTTAATCTCTTATGAAGTTCTAAAGCGAACATTACATTCGCCAATTTACTTTGAGAATAAGAAGCCCATCGATCATAATGATTATTTCCCTGAAGATCATTCCAATTAATTTTGCCCATATATTGAGCTCCAGACGATACGGTAACGACTCTTGCACCATCTTGTTTGGACATTAATGGCAACAATTTAAGAGTCAATGCCATATGACTCAGATGATTTACAGCAAATTGAAGTTCCAAGCCTTGTTTGCTCAAGGTAAATGGTGGAGCCATAACACCGGCATTGTTAATCAAAAGATCCAATTTTTTATATTTAATAGCGATTTGATCTGCAGCTCTATCTACTTGATTTAAATCCCCAAGGTCTATTTCTAATAATTCAATATTGGCAGAAGGAGTTTGCTCAAGAAGCTTCTGCCGAGCTAGTTCAGCTTTTTGCATGGTACGACAGCCAAGAATTACTCCTGCACCTTTGTTAAGCAAAAATCTTGCAGTGTCAAAGCCAAGCCCACTATTAGCTCCAGTCACGAGTACTATGCGACCTTCTTGATTAGGGATTGAGTCGACTGACCAGATCATTTGATTAAGTTAAGATGAAAAATTCTAATGAAATTGGTTTACGGTTTTTGCTGCATCCTCATTCTTACGGCAATTAAGACTATTCGATAGTATTTCGATTATTAACCAACGAGTTCTATGACAGAAGAGAACAAAGCCGAAAAGAAGCATTGTGGAAGCAAGAAAGGCGCAATGCTCGCTTATGGATTTATCCAGTTGGGAACTGGTGTTATCTCCGCATTATCCCTATCTGCAATAGCCTTAAGCTTTTGCGCAATAAAGCAAGAGTCAAAAGTTTTCAATGAATGCGTTAAAGAGTTTAAGGGCAGTGGCAAAAGTACATCCGCTGCAGTTCGCTTTTGCAATGGGGGTTAACTAAAAAGCTGCTTTGTATTGAAATAAAGCAGCCAAGTCAAGAAAAAAGCCCGCTAATCAATAGCGAGCTCCTAATTAATCGGTCTAAAAAGGGTTCCTAAATAAACCTATTAATTATGAAACCTTTTAAGGCAGAAGACATTGAGTCATCAAATAATTTTCCCATTGACTCCAAACCGTTCGGTAGATACGACAATGGATCACCTCCGTAATGAAACTGATTAAAACCTAGCTAAAAAAGAGATTGCTTTTGCAAGCATTAAGACAATCTTCCAAATACAAACAAGCTAATTTCTGAACAGATAGAAATTTTTAGGTCTTTAGTATCAAGTAATAGAGATCAGCAACCAATTAAGGATCCCTATACAAGGATCCCAAAACCACTTTTTAGAAAAATCAATCAAAAGAATCTTTCTAAAACCCCATCCATGACGATATAAAAGCTGGGATTGGAAGTTTAGAGTTAATAACTTCCAATAAAGCCATGTCAAATTGATGGACTGCGGGGATGGTTCGATCCAAAAGGAAAATTGCAAGATATGGTATGTTCATGGCGATCTGCCAGCGCCATTTATAAGTAAGAACTCCCCAAACCTTTTTGGCATAAGTCTTTTGGCGACCAGTCAGCCTTTCCCAGTTATTGAGTGCAAACTGTTTTATACGTTCTTGAGGCCCAATCTCGGAAAAGCCACTTTGTGATTGCATTACTAAATCCAAAGAAGTGATATTTATACCCCATACAGCTAGTCGACTGCGACTCATGTCAGTACAGTTTTAAAATTGTTGAGCATTAGAAATATATAAAAGATAATCAAAGCGAAATGAATCTCACCTTGATCAATACAATTCCACCTTCCAATAAGATTTTTTCTTAGGTCACTGGATAAGGGGGGGTAATTAACTACTGAACAATCAATCCTTCAAACCTATTAAAAAAAGTGGGGATGAACCGAAAAATATACGCTCCTAAAATTTTTAATCCCAAAGTACTTGATGGATGATTTTTGAAAAAGCTCTTTCATAGATTTTATGTCTTCAATGGGCTTAAATTCGTAGAGCCAATTATTGTCTATTTACCAACATCATGAGTGATTCAATGCAGAAAGCTTTCTTAGGAGTTATTGCCTTAGGAGTTTCTTGTATCGCGATCGAATTAATCCCTGTATCTAGGCAGGCTGCATCTTGGAACCTTTGCCTTGATAGCACTATTGGATGGATTAATGAAAAGCCAGATCTAACCAAGTGGAGCAACAAAGCCAAAGAATCTCTTGCAGTAGGAGTATGTAATGGAGCGGTATATGAACCAAAGTTGAAAACTGTTAGCAATTAATGCTTGCATTCCTAGCAAAAAGCTTTCTTTTTGAGAAGCCTATAGGGGCAAAAGAAATAGCATGAACTGTTGGGTGAAGTTCCTAATACTTTGAGAAGTATTGCGGATATAACTAAAGGGAACAATGCCAACTAGGTCAAAAAATGTTCAGAATATTTATTCTAAGACTTGAGGCTGAGAGCTATAAAATTTAGAGATTCAACCAAATAGAAATAACAAATGGGCAAAGTTTTCACGGCTGAATATGTCAAAAAAGCTCAAAAAGATGCTGAATGGGCATACAAAAATGTAATAGAAAAGTTCTATTATTCCATGTTGGAAGTTGTTTTCCTAAGAATCAAAAGTCATTTAAGTGCAGAGGGCTTAAAAAAAGTTTTTGAAATAGACGAGAACAAAGCTAAAAATGAAGCCTTGGGTATTGAATTTAGTCAAAGAACCTAGAAAGTTTTAGCAGAATCTTGGCTAAGCGCAGAAGCTCTGGCTATAACAAAAATATCTGATCTTTATGGACTAGAAACCTCTGATCTGGATATTTCTAAAATCAAAAAATCCAATGAATGCTAAACAGAGGTTAATGCCGTCAAACTATTAAAGAATTGAACACAACCTCATTAAAGAGAATGTACTTAATAATTCTTGCCAACAGTTGATTGTTGCCTAACTAGTTCAAAGAATTCTTGTTTAAGGATTGGATCATGTCGAAAATCCCCCCTAACCACTGAATTAATCATGCTAGTGTCTGGCTCCTTAACTCCTCTCCATTTCATACAGTAATGCTGAGCCTTCACAATAATTCCCAAACCTTTTGGCTCACATAAATTTTCAATTTCATCAGCAAGGATCATTACTGCTTCTTCCTGAATATGAGGCCTCGAAAAAACCCAATCTGCAACTCTTGCAAACTTTGAAAGGCCAATTACTTTCTCTCCAGGCTTAATTCCTATCCAGCAATCACCCAAAATTGGTACCAAATGGTGAGAGCAAGCTGAGCGGACTGTTATAGGCCCAACTGTATATATTTCATCTAGGTTTTTATCATTAGGAAAACTAGTAACTTTTGGTTGTTTATGATATCTGCCTTTAAAGACCTCATTGATATACATCCTAGAAACCCTTTCTGCAGTTTCTTGAGTGTTATGGTCATTATCTACATCAATTAAAAGTGTCTTAAGTAATTCTCTTACTCTAGATGCAACCTCCTTCTCTAAGGTTTCCAACTCGCCTGGATAGATATAATCTGCGATATTATCATTAGCATGAAATCTAACTTTGTCAGACTTAATACGAGAGCGAATTATTTCTGAAACTAATTTGCAAGAAATTTGATCTTCATGCCCCTCATTAATATTTTGATTTGGTTGTGTAGAAGTCATAAATAACTTTTAGATCAAAAAAATTCAGATCTCCGGTAGTTGAAAAACAAAATCAGAATGGCTTATTGATTATAAGGCCTAATAGCATAAGATTTTGCCCAGGGTGCAAACTATACTAATTAATGTGCCAATACGCAAAGGGCTTCCCCCCCCCAGAACCCACAAACCAAGGCAGTTACTTATTAAATAAAGTAGTAACAACGCTACTTTGGAAAATATCCTTAGTGAAACTGGGGTTTTATAGAAATCTTCAGTCCCTGAGTAGTGAATCAAAAACCAAAGCCAGTCACCGAATCGAAATTTCTGAGCTCGAAAAATTGATTAAGCCATATGGATCATTTTGACGAATGCTAGGGAATAGCACTTGATGCTGCTTGAACAAGTAGTAGCTGCAGTTAATTTGGTATATTTTATGCCTACTTCTCTTGTGGGGACTCTATCTATCTATACTGATACAGATATTCAAGGAAGAATTCTCCACATTCTCGATAGTTGATCTTATTTCTTGAGATATGAGCATAAAAGCCTAGTTTGCAGCAATTATAATTGAGATGTAGTCAAGATATTGAAGTGGACAATTAATGATCAAAATAAAACAATGATGTCAAATTATCTTAGCCAACTAATCAGTCAACATAAAGACTTTCCTAAGAAAGGAATTGTCTTCAAAGATGTTTTACCACTTCTACAACATCCAAATGAATTAGAGGGGCTAATTCAGGGCATGTCTACAGGTCAAATATTTGAATCATCAGATGCAATTGTCTCCATTGATGCAAGAGGTTTTATTTTTGGAACTGCAATATCAATGAAATTATCTAAACCAATGATTGTTGCCAGGAAACCTGGCAAGTTACCTGGGGAACTTATAACGCATTCCTATGAACTGGAATATGGCCAGAACTCACTTTCAATCCAAAAAAAAGCAATAGAAAATTACCAGTCATTTGTAATTGTTGATGATTTATTAGCTACTGGTGGGACAGCAATGTGCGTTTCAGAAATGCTGAAAGAGGCAGGCAAAGACATAACAGGTTTATCAGTGGTTGTTGAGTTGGGCCAACTCAACGCTAGAGCTTATCTACCATTCCCTGTAGAATCACAAATAATTTTCTAGCAATTAACTACAACTCTCATCAGAAAGAGTAGGGGATTGACCTTGTCTACTACTAATAATATTTGCCAAATATTGCCCCACTAGTCCTAGTAAGGAAGTTCAGGGTCTTCTTTATTGATAGGAATCCAACTCCAATCACTGCAGATGGTTATTTAACCAATCATATATAAGGCAACGATCGCATTGAACAGACTTTTATGCATTATTGGAGCATCAATGGTTAGGTAATCAACAGGTCACGATGCTAACCAGTTTTAAACCAATAAGGAATTGCAAAAACGAAATTAGAGGCTCAGCAAATAATCGTATTGACTAACCAGCCAGGCAACTGAACCAACCACTTCACAGTCCTTAATATTTGGTGTTATATTTTGTTACATCTGTTCGTCGAACGGATTAATCCAGCGCTTCGCTCTTAAGCATTGCTTTGGAAAGTGGCCATGATTGGGTTCATGTTTATTTTCGGCACATGCCTTCTCGCTGGTCAAATCATCCTGCTTATTGCTAAGCAGCTACATCTCAATTACAACCACCTTTTTTATTTGTAATGACTCCTCAAGCAGAAAAACTTAATGGCTGGGCAGCAATGCTTGGTTTTGTTGCAGCCTTTGGCGCATATGTCACTACAGGCCAAATTATTCCTGGAGTTTTTTGACAATGGAATTTAACCCTTTTAAGCCTTTGCAGCAATTTGTTCAGGCTGCTTACAAAAAAATCTCTACAAATTAGTTTTTGGATCAATATTAAATGGGAATAGATGTAAGTTATTACTTACATTTATTTCATCTGCAATTATCCCTCCAAAGTAATTGGTATGGATCCACAGGAATCAACTAACTTTTTGAAGATATAAGCAAGTTACTGCGCTACACCTTGGGTATTTAGTTGACACTGGCAAGCTAAGTTTAGTCTATAACTTTGTTTTTTTAGCTAATCATCCATGCTCGCCTAGCTAGGGGAGTCGACTTTAAATAACAGGGATCGATTAAGAATATCGGTTCCAAATTCAATCAATATTTCATATCATTTCTCAATTTGATTTAAGAATTTTCTGCTTCTTTGATGTCTTGCATTTGAGAAAAAGGTATCTGGAGTAGATGTCTCAATTACTTTCCCAGAATCCATAAACAAAACTCTATCTGCAACTTCCTTAGCAAAGCTAATCTCATGTGTTACCACAACCATAGTCATTCCATTCCCAGCAAGAGTTCGCATCACATCTAACACTTCATGAACTCTTTCTGGGTCTAAAGCACTAGTAGGCTCATCAAACAAAAGCAAGTCGGGTTTAAGTGCTAAGGATCTTGCTATTGCTACTCTTTGTTGCTCTCCACCACTAAGTTGACTTGGGTATTTCATCGCCTGCTGAGCTATTCCCATTTGTTCAAGCAAGTGAATAGCATCTTCTTCAGCTTCTATTCGCTTACACTTCTGTACTTGAATAGGTGCAAGAGTTATATTTTCTAAGATCGAAAGGTGAGGGAATAAATTAAATTGCTGAAAAACCATCCCTACACGTTTTCTTATTTCACGTACATTACGTTCATTGTAAGCTGAATCCAAGGGGATCCCTACAACTTCAAGTTTTCCAGAATTAAAAGCTTCTAATCCATTAAATGTCCGTATAAGTGTACTTTTCCCAGAACCGGAGGGGCCCATAATTACAAGAACTTCTTTTTTGTAAACTGCCATGGAAATATCATCAAGCGCTCGTAATCCTTTTGGATAAACTTTCACTAAATTTGAAGCTTTAATTACATGATTAGTCATTTGTTTAAGAGTGAGATTTTCCAATCTTCATTCTCTGTTCAATATGTCTAGAGAGAATAGCTATAACGGTGCATACAAGCCAATAGATTAAAGCAAGCCATACATAGACCTCTACATAACGGCCGATGAACTCAGGGTTAGCAAGTATACTTCTACTAATACCAAGTAATTCCACTAATCCCAATATTGCCATTAAAGAAGTGTTCTGAAGAAGTCCTATAGCTTGATTTGCAAGAGCAGGTATTGCGATAGTTATAGCCTGAGGAAGAACAATGAATTGCTTAATTTGAAAATCAGTTAATCCAAGGGCTTTTGCCGCCTCTATTTGACTAGTAGGGATCGCCTGCAAGCCTCCGCGTATATCCTCTGCCACATAAGCCGAAACGAATAAAGCAAAAGCTATTACAGCCCTAAGGACTCTATTTATTTCTAATCCAAAAGGGAGAAATAAAGGTATTAAAAGCTGACCAAAAAATAAAATCGCGATTAAAGGGATAGCTCGTAAAGTATCTATATATATTGCACTTAAATATTTAATTAAAAAGTGTTCACTTTGTCTTCCAATTGCAAAAATCATTCCCAAAGGAAAAGCTATTAATGCACTAGATGCCATCAAAAAAAGTGTAAGAGTCAAACCACCCCAATATCTACTAGAAATAGGCAATAGCCCAAGACCACCAGAAAGAAGATAGATCCCTACTGGAACTGCACTTATCCAAGCTATAGGTATAAGTTTACGAACCCAAGGCAAGCCTGGTCTTAAAAGTGTAACCGTTGTAAGTGCCAATAAGCTAAACAACCAAAGGGTTGGTCGCCACCTTTGATCAGGGGGGAAAATCCCAAAGGTATATAACGAAAGGTTATGCGTGACTACTGTCCAGTTCGCTCGAAAAAATAACCATTGGAGTAAGTTTTTCAAGAGAAAGCCAATACAAAAAATAAAGGA
This sequence comes from Prochlorococcus marinus str. MIT 9211, assembly GCF_000018585.1. NCBI lineage: Bacteria > Bacillati > Cyanobacteriota > Cyanophyceae > Synechococcales > Prochlorococcaceae > Prochlorococcus > Prochlorococcus marinus. The sequence goes on from NC_009976.1 coordinate 1,324,765, forward strand.
AAGAGTTATCAGGCCATCGAATACATTAGAGAATCCAACCCTCCTAACATAATTAATTTTTTCAGATAGGTGATTCATATATATTGTTAGTTAGCGCTTTATAAATTTGAGAATTAAAGTATTAATTATCTCCATTAGATTACTTATAATAAGGTTTAAAAATAAGAACCCTGTTAAAAGTAAAATAAATCCCTCAACAGCTCTACCAGTTTGAGTTATAACTGTATCACTTATTGCATAAATATCAGCATAGCCAACAGCTATTGCTAAAGTACTATTTTTTGCAAGATTTAAATATTGACTTGTCAACCCTGGCAATATTGCAGGTAGTGCTTGAGGCATTATAACTTTATACAAGCCTGCAGTCTCAGACAAGCCAAGGCTTCTGAAAGCCTCCCATTGCCCCTTAGCAACAGACTGAATACCTCCTCTAACGACTTCAGATATATAAGCACCAGTAAAAACACTTAGTCCCAATAACAAAGCTGAGAACTCAGCCGAGAAATTAAAGCCTAAAAAGATAAGGCCTTGGTTAGATATTTCCACGATATTATTAATAGGATAAAATGAATTGCTAATACTTAAGAAACCTACAAAATACCAAAACATAAGCTGCAACAAAAGAGGTATTTGTCGAATTAAGCTTACATAAGCTGACGAAAGTAAGCCAATTAAAATGTTATTACCTGTCCTTGCAATACCTACTAGAAATCCTATAATAGTAGCTATTAGCAAAGAAGCAAAGATAACTTTTAAACTATTTAACCAGCCCATAAATATCGCCCATAAATAGCTATCAGATGGTGAGTATTTCAAGGAGTGCTCAGCTAATGCGAACCCAGCCGGACGAAGCAACCAACCAAAGTTAATACCAAGGCCTGCTCTCAAAAGATTTACTGAAAGGTTATTGATTAAAATCGCTAATATTAGAAAAATTCCGGCACATATAGCCCCTTGCAAAACGATAGCTTTTCTTCTTTCCAAAGATTAATTAAAAGGAGGTGATATTTGAACACCTCCTTTTATATAAAGCTCATTTAACCCACGAGGTATAGGAACATTACTATTAGGGCCTAAGTGTCTGTTATAAATTTCTCCATAATTCCCAGTTGCTCTAATTACATTCACAACAAAACTATTATCTAACCCTATTTTCTCCCCAAGATCACCCTCAACACCAAGAAATCTTCTTAGTGGTTTCAATTGAGGGTTAGCCTTTGCGGTTTTTAATTTCTCATTAATGTTGACTTTAGTAATCCCCTTTTCTTCAGCTGATATAAGAGAGTAAATGACCCACCTCATTGCATCTCCAAGTTTCTGGTCTGCTCCTAATGAAGCAGGTGCGAGAGGTTCCTTACTTAAAATATCTTTAAGAATAATATGCTCTTTAGGATTGCTAAAACCAGATCTGGCTGCTGCCAATTGAGAACGATCTGAAGTCATAGCGGCACATCTTCCTTGTAAATACCCAGCGACTACTTGATTTAGGTCTTGATATTTTATAGGAGTATATGGAATAGATCTTGCCTCAAAAGCGTCGTTTATATTTTGCTCAGTAGTCGTTCCAGAGCCTACGCATATTGGTTGATTAACAAGGTCATCAATACTAGATATAGAGCTATTCTTTTTTACCATTAACCCTTGACCATCATGAAATACAACTGGTGCAAAAGTTAGTCCGTTCCCCCCAAAGAATCTCTGCTTAGAGTAAGAGTGGTATTACGTGACAAAAGGTCAATTTCTCCTGTTCTAACAGCTGTAAATCTTTCTGCAGCAGTTAATGGCCTGTATTGAACGTTATCTGAATCACCTGTAAAAGCAGCAGCAAATGCTTTGCATATATCAATATCTATCCCTTGATAATTGCCATCACTTTCAAGGAAGCTGAAACCTGGTATCTTTCCACTAATGCCACATATGAGTTCGTTTCGTTCTTTTATTAAACCAAGTCTAGATACGTCGTTTTCATTTGTTGTAGCACAACCCACTAAAAGCATTGACATGCTCGTGATCCCTGCAAAAAAACGTCTCATTTCGTGTCCAATTCCTAATTAACTTTCTAGCAGATTCAGTAAGTCTTTTAAATCCTCAAAGGAAGAATCCATACATAGATGCAATCTCCTCTCTCAAGTAAGTATCTATTCTCTGCCACTTCAAATTAAATGAAATAAAGAGAAGAGATGAACTAATGAGTTCTCATTAGAGATCTAATGAACCGCACATTTTTAAATGTGTTTTAAACGACAGATATTATTTGGGAATGTCAACACTCCCCAATGGAGAGAAAAAATTCACTACTGCAGGTATCAAAAAAAGAACTGTCATTAATCTGACAGCATGCAAGGCTGCAACTGCTGCACCAACCCCAAACTCCTCTCCTACAAGACTCATTCCGATAGTCCCTCCAGGCGCTGCTCCTAATAGAGCTACGATTGTTGATACTCCAAAGAATCGATGAATAAATAATCCAACAAGAATTCCCGTTATCATCAAGCTGAAAGTTATAACTAGTGCTGGTTTCCAAAGCACTAGCAATTCTTCTATTGTCCCTTTATTAATTCCAGTACCAATAACTGTTCCTATCCCTATTCCAAGTACCGTTTTAGTACCTAAAGGCCAAGCTGCGACATCAAGCTGACCACTAATGCTTAACAAGCCAGCACCTAACATAGCTCCTAAAAGTGGTGCGGCAGGGATCCCACTTAGAAGCATTAACGAACCCAAAGTTGCACCAGCAAGTAGGTATATCGACAAAGTCATTAAAGAAGGCATTTAAAACAAATGAGAGATATATCCAAGTCTCTCGGTTAAATGGTGGATGATCAATGTCATCTGGTTAGAAATCTCTCCAAAGAAACACTTCAAGTAAATTCCCTTCGCGAGAAATAACTGAAGTATTTGTTCAAAGACAACTTAGAGACGTTGCAAAAGTGGTTTAGAGAAAATAGTGTGAGTCATAAGAAAGCGCATGAATTAGATGGCTAACACTCCAGATATAAAAACCTTAGACTGGACTAAAATTTTTAACGGTGTTGCCCTGCTTTTATGTTGTTTATCTCTTGCCTTTATTGCTCTTTACTTGCGTCCAGTAGCCCAATGGGCAACTAATCAAAATGTCTGTGTTGCTCAAGAAGTCGCCAAGTCTCAGGCTCCCATTTCATGGGGAGTCAGAAAGTGCAATGGACGTTCCAAGGTATACCAGGTGAAATGAAAGGTTAAACGTCAGTAAATTGCTATGACTAAGATCAAAAATCGACTAAAAAGTAATTCACCTGGTCCATTTTTTGTTAATTCAAGTTGTATTGATTGTGGGAGTTGCTGGCAGTTAGATCCGGAACACTTTGCACAGACTGGTAGCAGCTCTTGTGTTCACACTCAGCCAAAAGGACAACAAGAAATTGCTCAAGCTTATTTAGCTCTAATCGACTGTCCTGTAGCAGCAATCTGCGCTCCAAAAGAGTTGACAGCAAACTTATCTGCTGATGCGTTCCCGATAATGGTTACTAAGCATTCTGCTGGAGATGTCTATTACTGTGGCTGGAGTTCCAAGCGTAGCTTTGGTGCTAGTAGCTGGCTTATTCTTGGTAAAAAAGGCAACGTACTTATCGACTCTCCGCGCTGGAGTGCTCCACTTGCTAAAAAAATTAAAAAGATGGGCGGCATTAATACCATAGTTCTAACTCATCGAGATGATGTAGCAGACCACGCTAATTGGGCCAAAGCTTTTAACTGTGCAAGGTGGATTCACCAAGATGATGCAGACGCAGCACCTGAAGCAGAAAAGCAAGTCAAAGGACTAGACGCTCTTCCCCTGGGAGAACACCTCACGCTAATTCCAACGCCTGGCCATACAAAAGGTTCTATGGTCGCTGTACTTGGCGATCAACAGCAAATTCTTTTTAGTGGAGATCACCTTTGGTGGAATAAGGAAAGGGAAGCGATAGTTGCATCAAAAGACTATTGCTGGTGGGATTGGAGCGAGCAATTGAAATCAGTAAAAAGACTTCTAGATCTAAAAATCAGCTGGTTATTACCTGGCCATGGCTCTGCCCATCAATTCATGCCTGGACAATGGAAGGAGGCTCTAGAAAAAACATTGCGACATGCAGAAAGAACAAGCCCAAATTCAAATATTGAAGATTTTACTTGACTCCTAGAACTAATTATTTCTCTACTAATTTTATGAGTCGTATAGCTTCTAATCATCAAAAATTATCGTCTTCGTTTAAGGATCACAAAATTGGCAAATAATAGTATTTCTTTTTGGGTATATGTTTTCATTGCAATAACGGTTTTATCTAGCTTTAAATACTTCGAGAATACGAAAGCAGTATTCATTAGAATTGGCTCTTAGTTTGTCTAGGAGGGTAAGGTAAAATCAACAATTACTTTTCAAACTTTGAAAGCGAGAGGTTGTAGAAATCATAATCATCATTATTATGAACTTGAATTTAAGCAGACACTATGCGAAGTATTTCACTCATTATCTTTCTTATGGGAATATCTCTTCAGACTTTAGCTCACGAACCTAGCGGGAGTTCTGAAAAGATTGATTTTTCAGCAATAAAAAAAACGAAACTTGAACGTCTAGATAAAATGAGAACATGTATTTCCACTTCCACTAATCTTGAACAGCTTCGTGCTTGTAAAAGGAAACGAAAGAATTAAATAATGAAAAATGCATACCTCAAAATTCCATAAGATTTTTAGACGGTCGATAAGCCTCTAATCTGGACAGAACTTATTTAATATGGCTACAAGTTAGAGGTTATTTTTAGAAAAGAATTAAAGAAGTAATTACTCCCTTACCATTAAAATCTATGCTTAGATAGTCAATAGGATTAAATAAATGAGATCGAAAAATTATCCAAACTTTATTCAAACGATCTTTTTTCAAAGAACTTATTAAAAGCATATTGTTATGAGGATATTACAATGGTCAGAATTTAATTCTTGTATTAAGAGCATTAGCAATTCTTGTATGGACAATCAGTTCTCTGGAGTATATGGCTTCCCTAGAGGTGGACTTTGTCTAGCAGTTGCACTCAGCCATTCAATGAATATTCCCTTATTAAAAGAAATGCAACCTGGTTGCCTTGTTGTTGATGATGTATATGAAACAGGGAAAACTCTTAATCGAGCGCTAACAATACCCAATACAACTACTTTTGTTTGGCACAGTAAGGTCCAGCCGACATGGTGGAATGCTGTAGAGCTCTCTCATGCAGATGAATGGCTTGTTTTCCCATGGGAAAACAAGGACCAGGCTGAGGCAGATATGAAGGCTTATAAAATATCGAGAGGCTTAGCTTTATGACAAAAAAAACAATCTACTTGGCTTCTCCTTATGGATTTTCCAATCAATGGAGAACAAAGCTTCTCCCAGAGTTTGTATCTAATCTCAAAAAATTAGGTGCTGAGGTCTGGGAACCCTTTGCACGAAATAATCAAATTGATTTTACTCAACCTGGCTGGGCATACAAAGTAGCCATGGCGGATCTTCAAGATGTCAAAGAATCAGATGCCATTTTTGCCATCGTTAATGGGACCCCTCCTGATGAAGGTGTAATGGTTGAACTCGGTGCAGCAATTGCTTTAGGCAAACCAACTTTTCTATTCCGTGATGACTTTAGAAAATGCACAGACTCAGAAGATTACCCATTAAATTTGATGCTTTTTTCTGGTTTGCCACCCGAGGACTGGCAAAATTCATTCTATACATCTATTGATGAGATCACGAATCCTGACAAAGCATTATTCAAATGGTTGAAGGATTCTTAACCAATCTTTAACCATATTAAAAAGGACATAAAATCCCTTTACTTAGTTTCATCTTTTGGATAAAAACTCCAAAGAATTATTCCTATAGCAATTGCGATTGCGGTCAAACCAGTCCATCCCCAGAATTTATTTTGAGTAAATAAATTAGTCAGCATTGATTGTTCTTGATATCCAGCCTCCATTTGGTTTTGATAAGTATCAAGTACTAGAAAAATTAAATGATGCATCAACAATAAAGTCCAAGCATTTTCTTACAGAGATAACTGCAATAACAGCAGTTAATAAGTGTGCCAGCCTTGTTCGCTGAAAAAAAGTGGGTGGTGTAATGAAATGGCTCGGCATAAAAAAGGGGAACGTATTTTGATGTCCCCCTTTGAGTCCAGCTCTTATTTGTACACCAACGAGCTTGGACTCCTGTTTCTTTTCTAGCCAGCCAAGAAAAATATACCAAGAGTATAAACACCTCCTTTTTTGTAATTCGAGAGTGCACTAATACAATTAGAGAATCGATAGTTTCTTCTAACTCATTGATTCCTATCGAGGAAGGTCGTTGAAAACGATGCATCACAATGCTCCAACTACTAACTAATGAAAGATTCCGTTCGGGGGGATCAATAGCTCTAGGCCAAAAGACCTTCTAATAAAAAGTTTTCGAACTTGTAATCACTAGAAGTAAGCATTTCATTTCTTCATTGAACTGTTTAATAGATCATGAATATTCGGCCAAGCATCTAGCAATTCCTTCAGAGCTCTTCTGTTGGGGATGTACATGATGCAAGAGAATGCACTAATAAGGTACCAAAAGAACCACCAACGACTTATGGCATAAACAGAAACAAATGAGAAGAGGAAACTACCTAAGAATAAAATGAATAAGGATCGGTTAAGAATTTCAAGTGGCGATTTCCTTAGTCGCCTCATAGGTTTCTTCTCAGATATTTTTTTTGCTTCTTCCACTATCTCGTCGTTTATTATTTTGGCCTCTTCCTTCTCCAAAGCATCATTCGCCTTGACGAACTCTGATAGTTGTTCCTCTGTGTAATTTGTCAAAGGATCAAAGCCTCCTTTAGAAGTCATACATTTTGAATTCACTTAGCAAGCCTGCAGAGCTACTCCCTCCATTCCAGAATATCTACTACAGAGCTTCTGAGAACAGCTAGCTTTACTTTAATGAGATTAAAGCATGACCATGATTACAGGATTCTTTTTTTTATTATTCAAGCCAATGTTGTTCCTGATCCTGAAAAAGCTTTTCAAGAAACAAATGAAAGCTTGGATCGTTTCAGCTCTGGAATGGTTAGCCCTTCAAACAGATAACGATATTGATGATGCAATAGTAAAAAGGGTAAAAGGAGCAATGCAATTAGGAGTCGTGTGAATATAAAAGCTCACCTTTGTATCTAAACAAGCCAGAGTTCATCTAACAAAGAGTCCTGAGATTAAGGCTTTACTCAAGAAGGCCAGGAACTACTCCAACCAAAAAACCAACTTTTTGTATATACTTTTTGTATCTAAGCCATCCTTCTTGTGCTAGCAATACTGAAAGATGTCATTAAAAAAAAACAGATTAATATAGTTCTTTACGCCAGCGCTGCTTTTTTCTAACATGGAAGAAATAGAGATAGAAATGACTAACCCTAACAATCCTCTTGAAGGATCTAAACTTCACTTCAGCAGCAGAGTACCACTCTGAATACTTAATTAAAACTAATATTCATGGTATTTTATTCTTATCCTCGTCCAGTAGAAAAAGAAAAATTTAAACGTAAAGAGTCTCTTGAAACCCTGTATGGATTGCCTCAAGAAGTTAAGTTTTGCCGTTCATGTGTAATAAGCAATCAAAGGCCTTCGAGCACAATTGAATTTAAAAATGATGGGAAAGATTCAAAACAAGTAATTAATCTAGATGAAATGGGTATATGCGATGCTTGCAGAGTCAAGGAAAAAAAATCATCTATAGATTGGGAATCAAGAGAACAAGAATTGAGACAACTTTGTGATAAATACAGGAGAAATGATGGTACTTATGACTGCTTAGTGCCAGGCAGTGGTGGTAAGGATAGTTTCATCCAAGCACATCTTTTAAAATATAAATATGGAATGCATCCATTAACATGTACATGGGCACCACATATATATACTAATTGGGGTTGGGAGAATCATAATGCCTGGATTCATGCAGGTTTTGATAATATTTTATTTACTCCTAATGGACTTGTTCATAGATTAATAACACGACTAGCAGTAGAAAATTTATTGCACCCTTTCCAACCTTTTATTCTTGGGCAGAAAAATTTAGCTCCAAAAATTGCTGACTTATATGACATACCTTTAATTTTCTATGGTGAGAATGAAGCTGAATATGGCAATCCAAAGGTTGATATGGAATCCGCTCAACGTAGTTGGGATTATTTTAGTGCTTCAGATGAGAATGATATTTTTATTGGTGGTGCATCACTTAGTGAGCTACGTGAGTTAGGACTAGAAGAAATTGATTGGAAGCCTTATATGCCTATTAACCCAGACAAGATTAAAAATAAGAATATAGAAGTTCACTATTTAGGTTACTATGAGAAATGGCACCCACAAAATGCCTATTATTATGCAATTGAGCATGGTGGATTCCAAAGTTCACCAGAAAGAACTGTTGGAACTTACAGTACTTATAATTCTATAGATGATAAGATTGATGATTTTCATTACCATACAACTTGGATTAAATTTGGTATAGGTAGAGCTAGTTATGACGCATCTCAAGAAGTAAGGTCGGGAGATTTAATGAGGGAAGAAGGAATAGCTCTAGTCAAAAAGTATGATGGCGAATTTCCTGAAAGATGGTCTGAAGAGATTTTCAACTACTTAAGTCTTCCAACAAAAGATTTTCCAAGTTCAGCAAAGATGTTCGAACAACCATTATTTAATAAGGAATATTATAATTTATTATGTGATAATTTTAGATCACCTCATCTTTGGTTATGGGACGATCAAAAAGGTTGGCAAATGAGGAAGACAATATTCACAGAAGAGCAGAAAATTGGGAGCAAGGTAGCTCAACATTGGGAAGGGAATGAGAAGAGGGGGTAATTATTTATTATGTCATTATGCAAAAGAGTGATCGCTAGACTTGATGTTAAAGGAACAAGGTTAATTAAAGGCATCAGATTCGAAGGCTTGAGAGTAATGGGGGATTCTCGTGAAGCAGCTATTAATTATTTCAATTCAGGTGTAGACGAGATTTTGTATATAGATTCAGTTGCAAGCTTATATGGTAGAAACAGCCTGACAGAAATTCTAAAAAGTACGGCTAAAAGTATTTTTATTCCAATTACTGCAGGAGGAGGTGTTCGTAATATAGAAGATGCAGCCAGACTATTAGCCGCTGGTGCAGATAAGATCGCAGTAAATACTGCATGCATTCAAAACCCAAAACTGATTAATCAATTAGCCAAGGAGTTTGGCTCTCAGTGTATTGTGGTTTCTATACAAGCAAGAGCAAAGCCTTCTTCCCAAGAATGGGAATGTATGACAGAAGCTGGAAGAGAAAGAAGTGATGTCTCTGTAATTGATTGGATACAAAAAGTACAAGAGCTAGGTGCTGGTGAAATATTACTTACATCAGTTGACCAAGATGGAACTTGCAAAGGGCCAGATAAGAAACTTATTAATGCTGCTGCCGATGTTGCAGAAGTACCTTTAATAGTTGGAGGAGGAATATCAACTGTTGAAGAGATAGAAGATTCTTTTAGAAAAACAATTATTACCGGTGTAAGTTTAGCTGCTTCATTACACCATAGGAAAATAGAGGTAAAAGAAATAAAAAGTCGTTTATTGTCTTCTGATTTTAATATTAGGATTCCTGCTTCAATTAAAAGAGAAGAATTAAAAGAAAAGCTTAGTGATATCAATGTAGGAATTATCGATTATGGTATGGGTAATCAACAAAGTCTGATAAATGCATTCACCGAAATAGGTCTTAGCACTTGTTTGACTTCTTCCGTTGAAAAATTAACTAAAACAGATTTACTAGCACTTCCAGGGGTTGGCTCATTCCCAAAAGGTATGGAGATGCTAAAAGAACTAGATCTTATTGATTTCTTAAAAGATAGAGCAGAGAAAGATCATCCACTAATTGGTATTTGCTTGGGTATGCAAATGTTATTTGAAAGTGGTAATGAATTCAAACATACTAAAGGTCTTGGCTTAATTGAAGGTGAGGTTGAAATGCTATCAGTTAGTCTGAAACCAGATACTATAAATGTATTACCTCATGTTGGATGGAATAAGATTTATAAACATAATGAGGCTGAAAATAGCTGTGAAAAGTCATTCAATCAATACTTCGTTCATAGCTATGCTGCTATAGATGTACCAAAAGAGTATATAACTTATGAATGTAATTATGCTGGAAATGACTTTATAGCTGCCGTAAACAAAAATTGCATAAGTGGTTTTCAGTTTCACCCCGAACGTAGTGGAAGAGCTGGACTTAATCTTTTGGCAGATGAAGTTTTAAGGTTGGTAAGAAGTCAATGATAATTCTAGTAAAATGTTCCATTGTTAAAACATTAAAACATTTATATTAAATCGTTGTATTATGAATCAAGAATGAACTAGGGTTATGAATTGGAATAAGATTAATAGTGTAATTGGATCAAGACCAATATATCTTTATGGTCGATCCGAAGATTGGGTTCATAAAGCTATCTCTAAATTAGAGAAAAAACCAGTTGCTATTATTGATAGAGACAGTGCATACATTAATACTATATATCTTGGTGTAAGAGTTGCACCTTTTGCAGATCTTCAAATTCCGAAAGATGCTTTTATTATTATAACGGCAGGAGACTATGAGGGTATTGTTCAATTTCTTGAAGATAATAATTTCCATGAGAACTCCCATTATGTGATATCTCCAGATTTCTCTAGCTATACAGATCTTACTTCCCTTAGAGACTATAGTTCTGAAGTTCTATTTACCTGCTCTGACTACAATGACCTTAAACGAGCCAGGTCCAGCAGAAAAGGAGGAGGTTTATATAAGTTAAAGACACCTGAAGGAACTTTCTCTAGAATTTCCAAAGGTTCTTACAGACAAATTGCTAAATATTCAAAAGGATATTTAACTGTAGACTATGTAGACAAAAAAGTAATTCATCTATCAAATGAACTAAGTATTCAAAATGAATACAAATTACCTTATCCTAATTCATGTGGTATATGTATAGATGAAGAAAGTAATAGAGTTTATATAGCAAACGCAGGAAAAGATTTAATAGAAATATATTCTCTGGATAGCTTTAATAAAGTTAATGAAGTAAAGGTATTAAGTGTAGACGGTCTTAGTAAAGCTGGTGGACACCACCTTAATGATTTAGCTTTTCACAATGGCATACTTTACTATTCATACTTTTCAAAAATGGGAATGTGGAAAATGGGTCTCTTAGACGGAGGTTTATCCTGCACTGATACTAAATCATTGGAATCAGCAACTGAAATGAAAATTACTTCAGAATTGATTTCCAATCTAAGCAAACCTCATTCGCCCTTTATAAACAATACTTCTATTCGCATTCTAGATTCAATGACTGGAAAATTTATTCAAGGTAATGACTCTATTATTGCTAAATTCCCAGGTTTTATTAGGGGAATTGATCAAAATAATGACTATACATTTATAGGGATGAGCGAAGATATGTATGTAGCAGAACGAACTACAGATAATTCAACCATGTTAAACTCAGGAATATATATACTTAATGAAGCAATAAATGCTTTCAGATTCTATGGAACACAAGGAATTATGAATATTCACTCTATATTAATACTATAAGTCATTCATAAATCTAATTACTAAACTTTCTAGCAACTAATGAACATAAAAAAGTATAGTAAAAGGGTACATACATGTTTTTCATTCAATTACTGTATAGACTTACTAAGGTCGCAATTAACTCCAAAGAAATTAATCAAGCATAAAGGGCTTTCCTATATAACATTCTCCGATAAAATCTTACCTCAAGGAACTACTAAGTTTATTGATAGAATTATGTATAGAGCTTTTGCTTCATATTTTGTAGAAGTAGCGATTAGGTATAAAAAGAAATACAGTTCAATTATATATACATGGAAAGAATATTACACAATTCCATACAAGGAGAATGTAGAGTTTAATGCTAGACTTCTTTGCAGCATTATCGATTTCTCTTCAAGTAAAGATAATAATGAAATAAAGAGTAGTGAATTGTTTTGTCAGTCAACTGGCAACAAAATAGTTGATGAACTTATCAAAAGGAAAGCATTAAGGGAGAAGAATATAAAAATAACTTTTCAACAATTTGCTATTAATTTTCCTAGGGACAAAAGAATGTGTTACTACCGACAGAATATATATTGGATTAAATGCCTTGGGCGTCTGAGAGATATTATATCTTTCCCTAAGATTTTTTCGAGTCTACCAACTCCCAACCATATAGCCTTGATTACTCATCCAAGGAATAGTAACTATGAAGCATATCAATACCTGCCTACCCAAATAAGCAATGAATATAATACTTTTTATTATAGTCATAAGAATATTTCTAAATATGGAGCTAATAATTTTGGAAATATTAAAACGAGTTTTAAAAGAGCTTTTGATGTAATGCTTGCAAGTGTTTTAACCAGAAATAAACATCCTATTTTATTATCAGATTTCTTTGTCTCGTTAATTTCAGAGCTATATATTCTTAGTGTACGACGAACAATCAAGAAATATAGAGTAAAAGGTATCTTCGTTTCATACCACTGTAGGCATTTAGAAAAACTTCTTTTCTTAGCATTCAGGAAAGAAGCCGTAGTTTCTATTTTCTGTGATTACTCCTTCGGCTATCCATGGAAACAATCATCCATTCTAAAATGGCATAGTGACTGCACTCAATATCCTGATTACATTTTGTCTTCTGGTCTTATTCCTTCAGAGCGTTATAGAAGAGCTGCAAAAAGAGAAAAAGGAGGCTTAATTCCAGTAAATATATCGACAACCTGTCCTCAAGTAATTCATTCACTAAACAAACAAAAGAAAAGTATTCAGCATGTTAAATCTATAAAGTCTTCTTTATCAAACCCTCTTGTAATTTCTATTTTTGACAATATTTATGGAGAAGATACGTTTTGCATTGAAGAGCATGCTATGCAATTATTAAATATAATTGATAGCTATTCAAGCACTTCCCTAATTATTAGTAATACGAAACGGCATAGCAGCACCCTAGATACATTAATAAGAGAATTTGATTTAAATGTACTTAATACAATGCACGGTGACCTAAGCCTAAATGCCTGCTCCGACATAATAATTTCAATTGGGTTTCAAGGTGCAGCGCTTAAAGCATCAGCTGCATTTAATATCCCTATTATTTTCTTAGTTGATGGTTCTTTCAATTACCAGGAATGTAATTTTTCATTTTCTCAAATAAAAAATGATGATATATCGTTCACTTTAGATCAGCTTTGTCTTACGCCTTCTCAAATAAGTAATTTACTTCAACAGCTTAAAAATAATACCAATAGTCTTGAAAACTTTGCTCTAGCATCAGAAAAGCTAATAAATCTTTTCCAGTTGAAACCGCATGATTTTAATTTATTAGATAAAATAACTAATATTATGAAGATTAGAAAATAAATATACACATTTTTCAATCATTATAATTGCTAATTTGTTAAGGCATTGCTGCTTCCTTAGCAGTTTAGGCATGTGTTATAATATGTTTAAATCATAAGGCCATGAGAAAGTCACTCTTAAATATTAGCAATCTTCCCAAACTTCCACCCTTAACAGATATTGAGAAGCAACTTCTAGAAGAAAAAGTAGATATTGATTCAAAGTATAAATTGCCAAAAGAAATAAAATTGTGTCATAAATGTGTAATTACAAACCAACGCCCAAGGATCACTATTAATGAAGATGGTATATGTAATCCATGCAAATACTGGGCGAGAAAGCATTCCTCATTTGACTGGAATTCATTAGCAGATGAATTTCGAGAGCTGTGTGACAAGTATCGCTCATCAGATGGTTCATATGACGTATTAGTTCCTTCTAGTGGAGGTAAAGATAGCTCCTATGTTGCCTATAGATTAAGAGATGAATACGATATGCATCCTCTTACAGTTACATGGTCACCTTCTTTATATACAGAGATAGGGTTTGAAAACTTTCAGAACCATATACATCATGGCTTAGACAATGTTTTAGTAACAGCGAATGGATTGGTTCATAGGCGACTATGTAGAAGTTCAACAATTATTATGGGTGATCCTTTTCAACCTTTTGTATATGGTCAATGCAATGTTCCATTAAGAATAGCCAAAGCCTATGATATCCCTTTAATAGTTGATGGAGAGAATGGAGAAGTTGAGTATGGAGGAGATGACAATACAGAACAATTGACTGGTTTTCAGAATGATGAATCAGTTGAGTTTTGGCAATCTGGTATGGCAGTTGAGGAATGGCAAAAATATGGTTATTCCGATTCCGAGTTGTTTATTTATCAACCACCTAAGCAGCAAATTAATGTTCGTAGAGTATTTTTTAGCTATTACCATAATTGGATGCCCCACGACCATTACTATTACGCAAGTCAAAATGCAGGTTTCGTCTCTAACCCTGATAGATCTGAATGTACTTTTTCCCGCTATGCAAGCCTTGATGATTCAATAGATCCATTTCATTATTACTTTGCGTTGCTAAAATTTGGTATTGGAAGAGCGACCTCGGATGCCGCCCATGAATTAAGAGAAGGGGTTCTAGAAAGAGATGAAGCGATTCAATTAGTTAACAAGTTTGATTGCCAAGCTCCATCTAAAGAAACTACCGAGATTTTTCTGAAATACTGTTCTATAGACAAAGGTGCTTTACAGAAAATCGTGGATAGATGGACTAATAGCAGAATATGGTCTGCTAGAAATGACTTACCTTCTCTTCAATTCTAAAACTTCATAGTTTGCTCTAATACTCAAACACTGAGATCAAAATACTACATATTAAATAACTAAACTTTAGGGATCAAAAGAGTTAGCAGAGAAAAAGCTTTATTCCAACCATCCCTTATCGCTGTAAGTCTTTGGCTTCAAAGGAAGATAACCTACTAACTAAGCAACTAATCTGCCGTCCAAACTGACTGATCAAAACTGGTCATATCAACATCATGAGTGGCTATCCAATCACCATTAGCTGCAAGGAACTTATCTAAATCCCCTTCCTGATGCTGATGAATAACAATCACTTTCTGAGGGTCTGATTTATCAACTCCTCTATATAGTGGCTTTATA
Source organism: Prochlorococcus marinus str. MIT 9211 (assembly GCF_000018585.1). Taxonomy (NCBI): domain Bacteria; kingdom Bacillati; phylum Cyanobacteriota; class Cyanophyceae; order Synechococcales; family Prochlorococcaceae; genus Prochlorococcus; species Prochlorococcus marinus. Next base: position 1,339,855 of record NC_009976.1, read on the forward strand.
CCATACTGTGCATGCCTTTTGTTGGCTTCATCACTATCAAAAATAGCTGCCCACTCAGCAAAAGGTCCATTAAGTTTGAAGGTTACAACAGTGGTTTCGATTGCCATGAGATGATGTAATTAATTGATGAGCAGTCAACAGATTAGTTCCAAGTTGAAAGATCTGTAGTCCCTGATGATCTTTGCATCCAAGAAATCTTCCAAGCTCCATCTCTTTTTTGAAAAATCATTGAATAACTTGATAAATCATTATTGTTTTCACCTTTATAACTAAATTGTTCTTTTAAGGTAAAAGCGGCAAATCCCCAATCTGCATTAGCCTCAAGTCGATGAATCTTGACTAACTCAGAAACTTCAACAACTAAGTCTGCGTTGTTATACATTCCAACTAGATCTTCTGCAGTAATGGGGTTTCCACTCGGTCGAATAGCCAAGAAATTTTCTGTGACATTAGAAATCAAAAAAGACTTATTTTCAGATCTATTTGCAAAACCTTTTATAAGAGCTTCTATTGACTGAGAATCTGAAGACAATGTTTTAAAAGCCATATCTTTAAAGGATCTCATGCATGAAGCAATAAAGCTGTATCTTTTTAACTTTTTGAGCAAATACGGATGACAAGTTTCCTTGATCCAATTTCTACATTCTTTTCAGCTCTTCCTTTAAGCCAGTATTTTAAAGGTCATTCAACACCTCTAGTTATTAAGGCAAAAATTGGATTTAATTAAAAGAGTAAGAGAGCGAGGTGTTAATCCATCCAATTATCTTCTTTTCACTAAGAGCCTATGGCATCACACCAATGGAACCACCTGACCATAAAAATGAGCCATTGTTAAGAAGGTGGTTTGTAAGATAAACGCTCCTCAAAACTTCTTCAAACTCTCAACAGATAGCAATCATTTGCTATTACATTTTAAATGCAATGCCTATTCAATCGTACTACACCTCTCTCATAGGGATTTCAATTTTATTTATGAGTTCTTCGCACAGTACACTTGCCTTAGAGTTAAATCCATGTCGCTCTTCTAGCAATCAAGCTTTTGGGACGAAAGTTACTATGGTCGAAGGTGGTGTCAAAGTTCAACATGTCTCCCAAGTATCAGTTAATTCAGACCTAACAGAAGATGTTATTAATGCATTAAGCAAAGCAAAAGCTGATGCAACAATAGAAATCCTAAGATTTATGGGGTCTACTTGTACGAGTGAAGGTTGTAGATCAGATGAAAAAATTAGTGATTACAAGAATCCAGGCGAATATTTAAGGGCTTTTGTCCCTATAAGGCAATGCTATACACCAAAGAAGTTTGTAAAAGTCATGGTTGAGCTCTCGCCAAAAACTATGAAATCTGCTAAATCTAGAAATAATTAAAAAGGTAGGCGTTTCATAAATAATAACGATCTATCATTCCTTGAAGAATCTGTCTAATGTGTATGTCTTGAGCGTTGTTTTGACTTCCTACAACTTCTAAATGCTGACTAGATAGATAATTATTATTGTAAGTCAATGGATTATGAACATTAATCATAGACATCCAAAGAAGCTAAGGATAAATTTCATCTTCCATTGCAACAGATAATTTGTTTTACATTATTAATCCTGACCATTTATCGGAAGGGATGAAGAGTCTTTAGGTGGAATAAACTTACGCAATTGAGTATGGACCTTTTCACAACGAGTATCTCTTCTTAAATAAGGTTCATCACTTCTAATTTCAACAGAACATTCTCTTTTAAGTTTATCACTCCAGGAAATTAATACGTTTACTTTTGATTTATAATTAATATCGATATTTTGGCACTCTGCAAAGATTTGAGCAGGGCTACTTAAGTCTTGTAAAACATGTAAACCAGCATTCTCAAGCCCCTGAGTGAAGCTGCTGAACAAACAATCTCCTTGAATTTCCGTTAGATATTGGAAAAAAGCCATAAGAAACAAAGACTTTGGAAAACTGTGATCCCCATCACCAGCATTCACTATCGACTAAATCAAACAGAATCTAGAAGCTCTACCCATTAATGGGTAGACTCAGTAAACAAAAAATACCACTCCCAAGCCTTGAAAAGAAGTATATTTATATTTTCTTAAGGCTCCTGCGAATACCTTGTTTGCTGTCTATGATTTATTTAGTCTTCCACAACGTTTGTGGACGTATTAATTGTCGAAGATGATCTAATCCTTTTGGATTTTTTAACTCAAGAGGTTTCTAATCAGATCAATGTTCCTGAGAGAAGAGTAAGGAAGGCATCTTCTGTTGAGAGGGCTAGGTATTTAATTTCTCAGAAAATACCCGATTGGCTTTTGCTTGATCTTCACCTTCCAGATGGTTCAGGTGTTGAATTAGCAGAAGAGTTCGTTCAAAGTAAGCAAAAAGCTAAGGTTTTAATACTTACAGCTCAAGCTGATCAATATGCATTACCTGCATCTCTTTTGAAGAACATGCATGCCTTGATTAATAAGGCTGATGGTTTGGCCCCATTAAGGCAAGCAGTTTGGGAGATATGTAGAGAATTTGATAGTACTTTCCCTAACTTAAGTAGTCTTACTCCAAGACAATTAGAATTTCTTCACCTTATTGGTGAAGGACTAGATACTGCCCAAATTTCAAAGCAATTGAATATTAGTTTCTCTACTGCTCAGACACATAGGCGGCAAATTACACGAAAGTTAGGAATTAAAGGTTCTGCCTTGGTAACTCTTTCAAGGAACCTACCTAAGGTTTCATAAAATGCTGATCAATTATAAATTGAAAAAATTTGTTGATTTAATTTCTATTAATTTAGCTGCAATATCAGGATATTTTTTACTTGCATTATTAGCTAAAGAAGCTTTTGCTTGGCAATCGACAGCTATAACCTTATGGCCAGCATCTGGATTGGCTAATGCATTATTGATATCTCATGGTTGGATAGCTCTGCCTGGTATAGCAATTGGCAATTTTCTTGGAACAGCTTTTGATCCCAATGCAGGTTTTTCTTTTCAACCATTTATGCTCCCGGTGGCTATTGCAGCTGCAGCCCAAGCAGGGTTTGTTCGATGGATGCTAATCCGTAAGAATCTTTTAAATGACCCTTTAACGCGAATTCCTAGACTAATAACCTTTCTCTTAATTATTGGGCCTTTAGGGAATTGGCCAGCAGCAGCAACATTTTTGTCCTATCGAATTGCTAATTCAGGCAATTTGAACATAAATAATTTTTCACTCCTTGATTCAAATTACGTTAATGGCTCATTCTTCTGGTGGCTTGGAGACTCTCTTGGCTCCTTGCTGTTATTACCTTTGCTTTTTTTGCTATTGCCATTCAAAAGACCCATATGGCTAGAGCGACGAACTTATCTGCTTAGTCCACTTTTAGCAATGATTGCATTGCTGATTACGGGGTCATTCTTAGAAAGAATGCTATTAGAGCGCATTGATATCACACCTCAAATGTTAGAGCCCATTCAAGGCTTAAGACTTTTATCTACCTTTGCTTGGATTGTTGTTGCTCTTGGTGTTTTGGGATTGATTTTACAAATCTCTGGCAAATATCTAGAGCAAGAAAAACTTTTGAGCCGCTCTCGATTAACGGGAGATGCAGCAGGAGCAGTGATCCATGAAATTGGACAGCCATTAATTCGATTAAGATTAAGGCTTGAAAATATTGTTAAATGGCATAAAAAAAACTCAAATATTGAAAATAAAGACTTTCCCTTTAATAAAAATATAACGAATGAAGCAGAAAAAAGTCTTCAAGAATTAAATGCTGTAGTAGTTAATACTAGATCAATTCAAGACCTAACATTGGCTGGAATCCGCGATACTAATGCGGCTAATTTAGCAGATGCGATCGCAATGGCATCTGCTCAACTTCGATCAGATTTTGATCGACTTGATCAAGATCTTTCTGTCTTAATCAAACAAGAATTACCTGAAGTTAGTTCTGGGCAAGTCCAGTTACAGGCAGCTATAAGGAATTTACTTTCTAATGCTAGTAAAGCTGCAGGAGAGCATGGAGTTATTCGAATAAATGCTGGATTAATGTTGGGTTATGTTGTGTGCGAGATAGAAGATACTGGATCGGGGTTTGCCCCTTCATCCATGCCTGATGGAAGGGAAAGAATTAAATCTAAAACAGGTGGAATGGGACTTGGTTTAATGATTGTTAGGAGAGTAATAGATGATAATGGCGGCGAGATTGAATTCTCTTCATCTAAAGAATTGGGTGGGGCAAAAGTAAGAATTTGGCTCAAACCAAGTTAGACATAAAAGTCCTTACAATTAGTTGCTCCATTAAATTTACCTAGAACATCTTTCCCCTTAAGCATTTCCTTTTTCAGTTGAACTTGAGATCTATTGAAAGTTTTAGGCTAGAAAAACAATATGGCAATTCATGAAAGCAATGACGAGATGAAAGAGCGCTTCAAGGCGATGACTAGTCTTGAGAGGAAAGCATTAATAAGAGCAAAAATGAAAGCCCAAGGGTTGCAAGAGGGTAGTGGTGTCCCAGAGGAAAGTTTGTCTTCATATGACCGAGATGAGGTCTGGGATCTAATCCAAATAACTAGCTGTTTCCCTGAGATGCAAGCCAAACCACTTGCAATACAACCAAAGACTCTTGGTAAAAAGAAAGGGTTGATTGCTTGGATACTGATTGCAATAACTCTGACCGGTGGAATGGTCTTGTATTACCGTCAATATCCATCGCCAGATACAAGAAGAGAGATATCAGTAAACGGAATGTTTGCTGACTAAATTATGAAGACTCTTGATCTAGTTGTACTCTCTCAAGAGATTTTATCTGTCTGGGAAGTACATAAGAAACTCAAAAACTATCGTGGGGTAACTAATCAATCAAACAAAACCTCGAGATTGAGGGGCTATCTAAGCTCTGTTCAAATAATCACTTTTCACTGAGGCTTATGGCATAAAAACCTAACTAGCCAATAAAGACTTCACTATTAGCTCTGAATTGCATTTTCAGCCAATCGTCTAGATTTGCTCAAACTTTCTCTGACTTTTGTCTCTTAACCATTGGCAAGCAATCACTAGTCGACCTTTACCTACATTAACTATGGAACATAATCTAGAGAATCTAGGGGGTCTAGTGAAGTCGAATCTCTAGAGATACGCGCTAAAGTAAAAAATGTAATACCTGAGCAGAGTAGGGGGACAACACAAGAATGACACAAAAAAGAACTCAGCTGAATATCAATATTGATCCAGCACTACTTTTACAACTTAAGGCTGAAGCAATTAAAAATGGAATGACTTTAACCCAATTTGTCACTTCAAAACTATCAAGCATAAGTTCAACATCGACGATTGATGTTCTTGAAGCCAGGCTCGCAAAAATAGAAGGACATCTTAATCTAAGCAAAAATTCACCTGATTCAGAAATAGAGCTTGATGCAATTTTTACTGATCAGGGAGCAAAGAAATATGGTGAAGTTGCCAAGAGCTTGTTTGAGTTACACCTAGGGAAGAAGGGACTTTCTAAAGAGGAGGGATTAAAACAACTTGCTGCGATTCTCCAAAGACTTCCTCATAGCTTTCCCGAACTAATCTTCCAAATTCTATTAGGCCATCATCATTTAACAGGGTTAGAAATGACAACGGCCTATAGGAATGGATCTTGCGCAATGAGGACTGCTCTAATGGAATGGTCCAATGACTCCTTAGAAGAATTAAACGAGACTTTCCTAAGTGCCGTGGTTACTAAAAGTCTTACGTAAAGATATAGTCCAGTTGCTTAATTGAGACGACTACTATAATTCAACTTATATTTCAAATCCAATTAGCCTATTAAGGCTATAAGTAAAGGCAATAATGTGCCCAAGAAAAAGCTCAGCATTTTCCTATCTAGACAGCTTATGCAAATATTTCTAGCCCTAATTATCCCTCTACTACTTTTAGGAGTCGTCTACCTTCTAATCATCCTGAACAAAGGTCTTCCTTTATGGATGGAAAGGCTTGCTAATAATAGTGGTATTTTTTGGACTTATGGAGTTATTGCAATCACGCTTCTATCTATCCTTAAATACTTCAGTAATAACTAAGGAGCTCAAAAAAAGATGAAACAAGATAGACAAAAAAGGAACATGGGAATATCAATAACGGATTAATGCAATTGAAACATTCTTTTCTCGAGTTAAGAGATTGTACTAATAGTAAAAACTGTGTTAGCCGAGAGATCAGCCATAAAGTTGTACAACTTCTCTTACAGTCCTAGGGGCCCGAAAGACGCAAATTTATACAAAAGTGAGTCAGCAGAACTTGAAAAACAAATTGCAATTAAGCCGTGATCTTTTTCTTGCCATTTGCAATGCCACCAGCCTTCAATCTTCTAATTTTTCCATCGTCCCAAATCCAAAAAACAGGATCGGCGGCTTTTGCTTTCTCCAAATCAGCGCTATCTCTCAAACTAACAGGTTTAAACTCCTTAGTTGGATCGAAATCGCTATCTCTCACGGCCTGATTCAAGACAATGCTGCCCTCTGAGTCAGAAACAGAGCGATGGTAAGTGCCAATAGGTATCTCGAGAGCGCCCATTTTGTGATTTAGGTAAATTACATGATGCGGCTCTTCCCATTCGGGATTAAGCAAGGTAAAAGTACGCTTTCCCTCTAGGACGAAGTTGTGGTCAACTTGGTGATGATGCACATAGTACTGCTCAATTTCATCGTCATTAGGAGGAGAAATTGCACTTCCATGATGAATAACCACATCAGATCCATTAGAGTTCTTGACTCCTGCATCAAAGAAAGTGACCTGAGGTGTTTCCCTAAACACATTTGTAGGAATAAAGTTTAAAGAAGTCTTTTTTTTACTTTTTAATTGATTCCACTGAACATTTATTCGTATTGAGTTGTTTAAATTTCTCAAAACAGGGCAGTCCTTCGTTACTTTTTGTAGAACCTTTAATTGATCAGGTTCCAAATTATTTGGCATCTCAATTTGAAGTAATAAAGATTTAATCTTGCGTGGACCATGAGTTGTCATTTTCTTATCAATTTCAAGTTTTATTTCATCTAATTCCCAACCTCTTTCTTTTGCAGTGATCCCCATCACTGTAAGGAAACAAGTGCCAACAGCAGTAGCTAATAAATCAGTAGGGGCAAAACTTTCGCCTTTTCCTGCATGATCAACAGGTGCATCAGTTCTAAGTTTTTCTCCAGAATTCACATGCTTAGCTTCTGAATGCAAATCTCCCAAATAACGGCAAAGAATTCTGTCTACACTTCGTAGACTTTGCAAGTAGATTTACTGGGGTTAAGTGTGCATTCCTTTTCCCAAAAACCAGTGTTTTTTTCCACTGGTAACTTATAAGAGAAATCGTGCATATGGTCGAGATCTCTCAATGGATTTGGAAAGACAGTAAAAGGAGTTCTTAGTTTCATAATCCTCCTGTTCGATTACTTTTATTATAGCACATGTATCTGAATTCAAATTAGTATTTCTTCGTAAGCATTTAGACTTACTGGTTCATACTGGTAAAAGTATTATTAACCTAATAAGGTGTCATCTACCATAAACATTTCTTCAGTTTATATAATTAATCTTTTCTAAAATTAAAGGCAAACTAATAGTGATACCACACAGAAGATCATGAGCACCCTTCTTTGACAAAGTTTTCTTCAATTCATTCTTTTCTTCAATGAAGACTATTTATATTGTCTCTGATAATCAACTAGAGCAGATAAAACTATTGAATGTCTAGGTTCTAAGCGATAAGGATAAATCCATTCAAACCTTCTTCCAACCTATTCGCAAATTTTTATACCCTGCTATATCCACACTTAGTCTCGAAAATTTTCACAGGAAGGCCTGTTGCATCCAGAGCAGTTTTGCATTGATCTCCAACTGTTCCGTAAACCTCAACAGTGAATCCATCTCCTAACTGCGCATGACCTTGCAAATACTCTGCAACTGGTGCATTAGCTAAATGTGCAAGAAAAGCATTATCATTTTTGTAGACTTCTGACCATGTAAAGCAAAGAGGATTCTCCGGGTCTTGATCAAAGGTATGATGCAACATACCTGGTTCAGAAGCCTCTACTGCAGCGTCAGTTTTAGCAGCAAGTTCTAAATATTCCTGAACTTTTCCTGGCTTAACTTTTATACGCGCAATAAGGATAAAAGGGGTTGAAGCATCAAATACAGTCATGGGTAAATCTCATATGAATTGAAGGTTCTCATATCAGAAAACAAATTGCCTGTAAAACAAACAATCTTTACGGAGCTACTGACAAAAGCACAAACGAGCCAACTGAGAAAGAATGCTATAGAGAAAACTTTTGTGGCTCTTCGAACCCTGAAATCCCCTAGAGCACTCCCATTTCTTCCCATTCTTCTAAGGGTTTGCTTCATATATAGTTGGATCCACAAGGTTTAACCAAATCCATTTAATTGAGGATCATATCTGTAAGTTGAAGATTGAGTCATAGCTCAATTTCACAAAAAGAGTAATGAAGGGTTGGTTGAGGTTGCTGGAGAATATGGCTGATTAAGGTATTTCCCTGCAGGTTTTCGGCTAAACAAAAACAGCCTACTTGTCACCGTGGATCATCTATTCCGAAGGTAGTAATCGATGTGTCAACATCTGGGTACCTTTGCTTTAACCACTCCAGGTCGACATCTGTTCCAATAATTGCTATTGGGTAACCCTCTGCATCAAATAACCTTCTGGGTGCCAAGCCCTCGAGCTGATCAACTCTATATCCTGGGTCATTCAAAAGTTCTTCCCTTGGGAGAATTCCTCTTGAAGCTTTGATTTCAAATGGGCGAGGAAGAACGCCTCCTTCAAAGAAGCTTGCGGGAATCCTTACTGCTTTGCAGGGACCTCTGTCAGACCAAACATGTCCAATAGAGGGCGAGTTAACCATGATTGCTGGTGGATTGGCGCTCAGGGCTTGTCCAAAGTTGTACGGGTCTTCTTCTACTCAAAGGCTGCCATTCAGTTGCGATACTATGTTTGAAGTAGCCGCACCTTGCAGCCCCTTCAGAAACCATGCCCATGCCGTCATTAAGGAAATAAAAACTCGGAAGATCAGCAGAATTTCCTTCATTGTGATCTTCGTCTATTGTTTGCGCACCAATTACTGAGCTAGAAAGTGCAGCCAAGTCATTAGAAGAAGCATCGTTTCTTCCTAAGGCTAGTTTCTTACAGCTTGGGAATGAAGTTGATTCTGCGTTCTTATAGCTACAAGTTATTAGTCCAGTTGCTGAGGTATAACTATATGTAGGGTTATTTTTTTCATCTTTAGGGATTGCACTCGCAGAGTCACAATTACCGGTCAATGAATATTGAGGGATTCTTCTAGGTGTAAAAGTACCGGGCGATCCAAAAACATAATCGCTTTCACATTCATTTCTTATCTGGCGCATAGCCTGTCCTGCACTAACTGAATTTCCCCTACGAACCAATCGAAGTAAATTAGGTCCCCATAAAGTGCTTAATATGGAAAGAACAGCAATTACCACTGCCATCTCAATCAAAGTAAATGCTTTGTTCTTTTCAACATCCATAGCTCAACATCACGGAATTATTGATTCTATCTAAACAAAAACAAGTTTCCAATGCTCTGAAAATTTATAGCTAGCTATGTATAGAGACTTATAAAGATCAGATTGAGACTTTACTCAGTCCACACGATTCTCGAATGGGAACACCTTCATCACCAATAGATAACTACCGGATCATGAAATATGAGCCAAATTTAGACTACATAAGCAATCCCTACACAAGCAAACATTTGCATCTTCAAGCAGTCTCGAGAGAATAACTTCTTATTTTTAATATTCACTTAATTTCTTCTAGTATTTCTAAAGCAGTCGTGACGTGTTTGGTGCTGTTTAACAGGTCATTAAAGATATGACGAATCACCCCTGTGGAGTCAACCAAATAAGTTACTCGTCCATCCAACAACCCAAGGACTTTAGGTACCCCGAACAGCGTTCTCAATGAATTATTTTCATCGCACAATAGAGGGAAAGGAAGTTTATTCTTCTCAGCAAATTTCTGATGACTTAACTGATTATCATTGCTAACTCCCCAAACAACAGCTCCAAATAATTTAAATAAATCATACTTATCCCTAAAACCACATGCTTCAGCCGTACATCCAGGCGTATCATCTTTAGGGTAGAAGAATAAAACAAGCTTTTTACCTTTACATTGCTTACTAGTTCTAATTTTTCCTTCTTGGTCAAATAGGGAAAAATCAGGTAGTTTATCTCCAATGTTTAAAGACATTTGATGAATAGCAAGGAATAAATTGTAGCAAATTTTGAAGAGTCTGATCACTAAAGAGAACTGACATCACTAGATAAACCTCTCCAAAGTAAGTTCCCGATATAAAACAATCCAGTCCATGAGATAATAAAAAGGAATGAAGAAAAATTCATAAAATTCTCTGGAATACAACAGTGAAAACAATCACAGAAAAGAAGCCAAATTCAATTAGATAGTGAAATGGTGTCTTTCTAGAATTAAGAATTGTTTGAGTCATATGCAAAGTTTGTAAAAGATTAAAAAATAGATTCTTAGTTAATTAAGCTTCGAGTCCATTAAGCTCTTTCAAAATGCTTTTTGACAAAACTAAAAGAATTGACAATTCATGATCAGTACAAAGAAACTAATCATAGTCAATCTATCATTGTTTCTTTAGGCTAAAGTCCAGTAGTTATTTGTTATTAGAAAACTACTGGAAGTATTTTTCTTATTAATCTATAGCTATAAAGAAGTGCCATAAACCCAACCATTGCCGATCTTAAATTAGCCTTTAATCATCTTCTGTATAGTTGGTGGAATTTTCTTCTAATTGCATTGGAGATTAATAAGTAAACATGTTTTGCTTGGAATGTTAGTGACTACCAAGCTTTTCTTAGTAGTAAGTAAAGGAGTTGCAGCTGTAATTTCTTAAAAAATTCCAGGAATCATTTGGCCTGTAGTGGCATAAGCGCCAAAGGCTGCAACGAAGCCAAGCATTGCAGCCCAGCCATTAAATTTTTCTGCGTCAGGTGTCATGGTATAAAAAGTGATAGTGAATTAATGATTCAGAATTAGTACATAAATCAAAGCCGACAGCCTAGGCTTAGCTGGCCAGAGTCCAATAAATAACCTAGCTTTAAAGCTGCCGCTTGTTCGCATCTAGAGAACCTTAGTTGGTTTCTAGCAATCCATTGCAGTTCATCTAAAGTGATAACTCCCGATGAAATAGATGCAAGGAATAATTTACCTACTCCCATTTAAGACCTCTCCAAAACTAATTTGCAAAGATCTTTTTGTAAGTAGCCTGAGCAAATTGCTGTAAAGGCTTGAAAGGATTGAATTCCATTTCTATACAAGGCCAGGAATAATTTGACCTGTTGTTAGGTATGCACCAATAGCGGCCCAAAAACCCATCATTGCAGCCCAGCCATTGATACGCTCTGCAATAAGCTTTTCAGGCTCAACGGGCGTTTTTTGTGATACTTTTTTCATTTGATTAAATAAAGCTTGAAAGAAGGTGAGCCGATTAACTCGACCTGTTAAGAACTATAACAGATAATATTACGGAGTGTGTAGATTGTGTTTCCACTTTTGAGAGCCAGGGAAGAGAATTAGTCCTGAAAAGTTGACTCTTAAAGGATTTATTCATATTGTAAAAGCTCAAAATAGAGCATTATATTAAATTTAAATACTATTTAATTGCTACAGATAAATCAATAAAACTATTTTTATATGGCAAAATAACCTTAATTAATATCAGCTTTAGTTAAAAGTTAACTTCAAAATCTAAAAGATAATTTCCTGATTTAGGCACATTTTATAAAAATTATTGAATATTATGTAAATATTTTTTCTATGAAGATAGGACCCAAGGCTCATTAGATAACTTTAAGATTGCGCCCAAAAGCTTTAAACAAGTCGCTTAGATCTTAGAAAATAACTTGATAGGTAAAGGTAAATCATTTTATTCACATAAAAGCGAACCACCTAAAAATATTTTTAGACATAAAAAAGGGGGACGTATTTCGATGTCCCCCTTTGAGTCCAGCTCTTATTTTAATACCAACGAGCTCGGACTCCTATCTAATTTCTAATCAACTAAAAACAACTCGCAAAGAGTATAAACACCTGTTGTGATCTTCACTCACTAATGAACAAGTGCATCTGAGTGGTGGGAATGGATCAGAAGAAATTGCAGAAATCCATTCACACAATATTCACACACTGCAATTCACCCAAGCCCCTTGATATGACTGAACCTAACTACTGGTTAATGAAGTACGTAAGATCAGTGAATGACTGGGTTTTAAAGGAATCGGATAATTTCATTCCAACTTCATTCCAACTTTTCTTTCATTTCTAGAAGCATCTTTATTTCGTAGCCCATGGGCAAGGCTTTGAAGATATTTCATAAATATTTGAGAGTTTCTATGTGGGTGATAAATTTTATGTTTTTTCAATTGGTGCCATTGTTAATCCTTTGCTGATCAGTTGCTGATGATATAGCTCTGCCTGTTCAAGCGGACCTCTCCATACTTCCGCTAAACCTTCCCTATCTACTTCGACGGCAAGGACCCATGATCTTTTTTCACTCATTCCTGGGATGATTGTCACGAGACAATTTGCCACATGTTCAAACGTATTAAAATTATCATCTAGAACTATTATCCTTGCTTCTGGATATTTCTTTTTTGTTGTCTTTGGGTCTAAGACTGTAGTAGTTGAATTAGCTGAAAATTTCATGGCTGTTGTTGCTACAAAATCCTTTGTATGTCTAGTCATTATTTTTTTATCCATCATGAGTAATAACGGTCTGCCATTTCTTGAAGCATCTTTCTGATGTGCTCGTCTTGAGCATTGGTTTCTTCTTTTAGTTTCTCGCATGCTCCTTTAATTTGCATCCATACCGCTTCCATTACTTCACGTTCTTCTTCTGAAGGTATCCATTTAGGTGTTTCCATATAAGAGATAATAGAAGTAATCAGTGACATTGCGAATGAATCCCTTCCTAGCGCTGATCCTTCCTCTATTAATTCTTGGATTCATCTACATCCTGATCATCGACAACAAAGGGCTTCCTCCATGGATGGAAAGACTATCTGATAACAGTGGGACTATTTGGACATACGGAGTCATTACGATCACTGTTTTATCAATCTTGAAATACTGGAGCAATAGTTAGATGACGCTTAGTCCTCATCGACAACACAAAATTTATATCGCAGCAACTATGGAATATGGTCTTGGTTCAGAAGATCCAGAAGAAGTTGCTTATTACAAGCAGATCAAAGAAGAGATGGAAGAATGAGGTTTCATTCCAACTCCATTCCAACCATCGAGTATCGCTAAGATTACATACTATGACTGAAATTAACTACTGGATCATGAAGTACGAGCCCTAAGTTATAGGGACAGTTTATAAGGCACTAAAACAATAATCCATTCCTAAATATCCCCTCATCAATCAAAGGAAAGAAGGGTCTAAAAGTGATGGTCGATAAGAAAGTAAAAAAGGTCTGTCTTCATTCTTAACTGCTGTAATAACATCTTCTCCTGTATGCCAAATCCATTGTTGCTGAGGAGATCTTCCATCAATATCAACACTTGTTCCAACTGGAGGACCAAAACGATGTCTTAATCCAGCCAATACCTCAGTCATATTTTCATAATCCATTTCATAAGCAAGCTGTTTCAAACCATACTCATCTTCGACACGAACACGAACTCTATTTACAGGTAACCCGCTCATCTGAAAATCGCTGACTTCAAAAAGGTCCTTACTTAATTCTTCCTGTACAGGGTTTAATGACACGCCTAGATGTCTTTCTACACTTTGAAGATCCATACCCCATGACAAACCTTCGACACACGCATTGACAGGAGAAGGATTGCACTGAATCAGAACAAGAAGAAGAACTAAAGAAATTATTTTAAAAAACCTCGTCATGTAAATGCCCTTGATCCTCACAATTAAAACTAGGAGATTATTTAAACAAATATATCTTTTATGAGGCATTGAACTCAAAAGAAAGAGAAAGTCTCGCAACTGATTGGCTAACGAAGCGTGAGCTTAATGTTTTCAGAACCCTTTAGGGGAAGATTTAGTACGCATTTTGAAATTCCAAACGTTAATGCCTCCTTTTGAATTTACTGCTGCCAAAGCACAGTCATCAGGTCGCCAGGCAATTGCGGAGACAAGCTCTCCTGCGAATGCTCCACCAAGTGGGTCACCATCACCATTACTCTTGAGAAACCAAACAAGAACTGAACCATCTCTAGCTCCTGAAGCAAGAAGCATTCCCTGATTTGAAAAAGCAAGACTAGAAATCGATTCAGCATGAAGAGATAATTGTCCAGGGACAGTGCCTTCAGGGCCCTTGCCTTCAAAGCTCCAAACTGTTATGACATCACTTCCTCCAGTAGCAAGGAGTCTACCGGTTTGGTCAAAAGATAATTGACTTGGCTTGCCTGGATAACCAGTCATCTCTGAGTCTTCGTTAGTTGAGCGACGCCAGAAATGAACAGAATTATCTTGACTGCCACAGGCCACAACATCACCGTCAGGGCTAAGAGCCATAGAAACAAGTGAGCCTTTCCATTCAAACTTTTGATTAACCTCATCACGAACTACATCAAAAAAAGTTACTTGGCCATAGCATGTTGTTGCTAATTCATTCGACTTTGACCAAGCGATCGAGCTAACAGTGCTTGGGTGTTCTCCTGATTTCCAATGCTCGTGGCCATCAATCCCATATACATGCACTCTGCGAGAAAAGGCTACAGCCAAGAAACGTCCATGTAATGACCATCTCAGGTGTTCGACCCAACCGTCTCCAAGCTCTATTACGTTGGTTGGCTCACCTTCCTCGCTATTCCAAATAAGAACACGTCCATCCTGTCCTGAAGTTGCAAAAATATCTCCATCTGGGTGTATAGACAATGCGAGTAGGCCTCCTTTATGGACCTCTTTTTTCTGCCAAAGGGGGGTTCCAGATTTACCCTCAAATAAATAAAGTCCACCTGCAACATCACCTGCTAAGAGTGCTTTGCCACCTAAGATCCACCCACAAACCATGACATAGTCTTCAACTTCAGCACTCCAGCCCTCGTGAATCATCCCCTGGGGGGGGAATCCTTCTACACCAGGCACTTGTCGAACTCCCGACACATTTCTTCTTCATCAAGATTTCGACCGATAAACACTAATTGATTATGGCGAGGTTCATTCCCCCATTCTTTATCGGGCTGAGCAGTGAAGAGCATATGAACCCCTTGAAAAACCATTCGCCTGGATTCACCCGCATAACTTATAAACCCTTTTGTCCTAAATATATCTACACCTTTTTCTGACAGGAGTCGACTCAACCAGTTATTGAGTTTTTCTGGATCGACATCACCTATTCGCTCAATAGCAATTGAGCGAACTTCATCATCATGTTCATGCTCTGCTACCCAAGTCCGCTCAGTTTCAGGTTGGACCAAAGCATCATTTTTGCCATCACTTTCAGTTTTAGCAATTAAAGTATCAAGCCGGGATACTTTGATATCAAATTCCTCTGCTGTGTGCTGGGTGAACAGCCCAATATGAGTAGGGTTATCAAGTTCTAAAAAGAAAGATTTACGCCCATTAGACTGAAGCTGAAGACTGACATGTTTTTCAAGTGGGACTGTGCTTCCCGGATGAAGAAGTTCCGCAGAGTCAGCGTAAAGTCTTACGCAAGATTCAGCACCAGCATTAAGAGCTGCTTCGTCAATCCCCTGGTCTTCCAGAACTACAAGAGACATAGTGGGATCAGGACCTTCTTCGAGGCTAAGTTCATAACGACCTTTCTCAAGAGAAAAGACACCTGTCCACTCGAATGGATATTCTGGCTCAAGAAAAGTGGGTCGACGCTTTAACACCTGATCTAGATCAAAAGCACTCAGGTTTAGCACAGTATCAATAGACACCTTCGCTTGCTTGCTACGCACAACACGAGCCATACGGTTCATATCTCGTAGTCGTGATTCAAGAATATCGAGAGATTCATCAGAGACTAAGTCCGTTTTATTTAGGACCAGGACATCTGCAAATGCAACCTGCTCAGAGCTTTCATCACTGCGACCGAGTTGCTGATCAATATGAGCCGCATCAACGAGAGTAACAATGCCATCAAGAGAAAATTCATTACGGATTTCATCATCCATAAAAAATGTCTGAGCAACAGGGCCAGGATCAGCAAGTCCTGTTGTCTCAACCAACACATAGTCGAATTTATCTCGTCTCTTCATGAGGTTTCCCAGTACGCGAATCAGGTCTCCACGAACGGTGCAACAAATGCAACCATTGGACATTTCAAAGACTTCTTCGTCAGCATTAATGACCAGACCCTGATCAATACCAACTTGACCATATTCATTTTCGATTACAGCGATTCGTT
Source organism: Prochlorococcus marinus str. MIT 9211 (assembly GCF_000018585.1). Taxonomy (NCBI): domain Bacteria; kingdom Bacillati; phylum Cyanobacteriota; class Cyanophyceae; order Synechococcales; family Prochlorococcaceae; genus Prochlorococcus; species Prochlorococcus marinus. The sequence continues at coordinate 1,356,245 of NC_009976.1, forward strand.
TACCGTGTTCTTCACTCAGAATCCGATTAAGGAGAGTGGTTTTCCCAGAGCCGAGGAAGCCCGTAAGGATGGTGACAGGTACTTTTTGTTCGACGGTCATTTTGCTTTGGTTAAGTCTTTAGTACAATTAGAATTGGTCAAGCTCATATCGATTAAGTAATTTTTATCGATGTCCAATAGTTCGATAGCCTTTTCCTCAAAATCATCAAGCTCAGAGTAGTTGTAGGGAACTTTTAAGCGTAAAGTTAATTTCCCACCTTCTCTTGCAAGAGAGTGATTAGAAAATCCAAGTTCTTGAATATTTTTCTCAAAATCATTTGTTAGAGTTAACTTTAATATTTTTTGCTGGTTCCATGGTGATTGATCCATGAAACTTGCTTGACCTTCCCAGTATTTTTTGTAAGTTTCTAAACCTTTAGCTTTAGACATTTTAGTTAAAGTTGAATGTGAGCTTCAACAGAAGGTTAAGATGTTTACATTAACGTTTAGTTAATGAATCCCACCTATTTTCTAATTGATTACCTGCTTTCTTATTGCAGGAACCACCCAAAGAATCAACGATTGTACATGTGTTATGAACAGCGACAGAAATAGTATTTCCTGTAGGCATTAAACCATCAACAAAAATCTGTTGTTTTGCTATAGGGGTAGAAGTTTGTCTACTTAAGTTTTTCAATAGCTTTGAAGGAGGGTTTTGCTCAGCAAAGATAGCTTGTACATTTGATTCTTTTAGCTCTGTGATTACTTTAGAAATGGTCTGAGGCCTAAGGCTAGATGAATGACCAAGAAAATCTAATAAGCTAATAGTTTTCAAACCAAAAGCATCCCCGTAGTATTCCATAGCTTTATGCTTAGAAACTATCGTCCTTTGATTAGAAGGGATTGTCGCTACTTGTTTTTGAGTCCATTGATCTAAGTCTTCTAAAAGAGAATTAACAGATTGAGTTCTTTCTTTTAAAACTTTTTTAGTTTCTCTATCAAAGAATGAAATTTTCGTGTTGAGATTTTTAGAAATGACATTCCCCATTTTGATGATGTTATGAGGATCGTGCCAAACATGGGGATCTAGTCCACCATGATCATGGTGATGATGATCACCGCCTTCATCTGGAACTTGAGCTATCGGTTCAATATCATCGCCTGAAACATCTTTAAAGAAATGTTCATTGGCTTCAAACTCAAAAGGCATATGCTCAGTAAAGAATGCATATTTACCAGCTTTTTTAATTTCTACATTGAATGTTGTGCTGTCTTTTCTCTCATTAAATGTAAGAAGATAGGCTTTTCCCTGTGCAACAAGTTTGTCATTATTGCGTTTAACTTCTGAATTTTTGGACTCTAATAATTCTTCAGCAAGTTCTTCTGATGCTTCAATATCCCCAGATTTAAGAATGACCATTTTCATTGCAGGGTCCGCATAGTCTCCATCGACTTTTGCAAAAGACCATTTGTATGTTCCTCGTGAAAGTTCAAAGACACCAGCCCATTCAAAGGCTTCATCTCCATGATCATCATGTTTAGCCGATGAGTGATCGTCATGATCGTCGTGGTCATCATGTTTAGCAGATGAGTGATCGTCATGATCGTCGTGGTCAT